>NZ_CP056087.1:3807477-4442057 GCF_001839655.2 Pseudomonas argentinensis | reverse complement strand
GGTGTCGAGAATCACCGGGCGCAGGCGCATGTTGACGGTATTGAGCAGGTACATGGTCAGCACGTCGGCATCGGCGATGTCCTTCTTGAACAGGTCGCCCTGCTCGAACACCACCTTGTCGGCAACGCCGGCCCGCTCGGCGTTGGCCTCGGCTTCCTCGATGCGCAGCGGGTTCAGGTCGATGCCGTAGGCGGCCTTGGCGCCGCGATCCTTGACCGCCGCGATGGCGATGCGGCCATCGCCGGAGCCCAGGTCGATCACGTAGTCGTCGGGGCCGACATCGGCCATTTCCAGCATGCGCGCCACCACCGGTTCCGGTGTCGGTACGTAGGGTACGTCGAGGGCGATGGTCTGGGCCTGGGCGGCAGACTGCAGCAGGCCGAACAGGGCCAGGGCAGAGGCGCACAGGGAAAGCGGGCGAACGGCTGCGGTTGTCATCGGCGGATACCTCTCAGCGGAGTCGGCAAGGGAAGGGAACGATTTTCCGACCGGAGCCTAAGCGCCAGGGTTCGACCTGGGGAACCCGGCCTGCCGGCCGGCTGCCGGAAAATCACCGCGTAGCCCAGCGGATACGGCGCCTGCCGGGTGTGTTACCTCATGTGAAACCATTGCCTTGGCAGCGCCGAGAAGGCATGGTGGCGGCATTTTCAGCCACGGGATCGAGCTGCCCATGCGCCTTCTGCACACCTCCGACTGGCACCTGGGCCAGCACTTCATGGGCAAGACGCGCCAGGCCGAGCACCAGGCGTTCTGCGCCTGGCTGATCGAGCAGGTGCGCGAGCATGGGGTGCAGGCGCTGCTGGTCGCCGGGGATATCTTCGACACCGGCTCGCCGCCCAGCTATGCCCGTGAGCAGTACAACCAGTTCGTGGTGGCGCTGCGCGAAACCGGCTGCCAACTGGTGGTGCTCGGCGGCAATCATGACTCGGTGGCCATGCTCGGCGAGAGCCGCACCCTGCTGGCGCAGCTCGGCACCCGGGTGATTCCCGGCGTCGGCGCTCACCTGCACGAACAGCTACTGGTGCTCGAAGGCGCCGATGGCGGGCCGGCGGCGCTGCTCTGCGCCATCCCGTTCATCCGCCCGCGCGATGTGCTGCGCAGTGAGGCGGGGCAGAGTGCGGCGGACAAGCAACTGTCGCTGCAGCAGGCCATTCACGCCCACTACCAGGCGCTGTACGAGCTGGCCCTGGCGCGGCGCCGCGAACTCGGCGCGGCCCTGCCGATCATCGCCACCGGCCACCTGACCACCGTCGGCGCCAGCGCCAGCGAGTCGGTGCGCGAGATCTACGTCGGTGCGCTGGAGGCCTTCCCGACCTCGTCCTTCCCGGCGGCCGACTACATCGCCCTGGGGCATATCCACCGGCCGCAAAAGGTTGGTGGCCTGGAGCATATCCGTTACAGCGGCTCGCCGATCCCGCTGAGCTTCGACGAAGCCCGCCAGCAGAAGGAAGTGCTGCTGGTCGACCTGGACGAGGGTGGCCTGCGTGAGGTGCGCGCCGTGCCGATACCACGATTCCAGGCCCTGCAGTCGCTACGCGGTTCGTTGAAGACCCTGCCCGCGATGCTTGCCGAGGCGGCGCGCGAGGGCAGCGCCGAGCGCCCGGTGTGGCTGGAGGTGCAGGTCGAACTGGACGATTACCTGAGCGATTTGCCGGTGCGCATCGCCGCGCTGTGCGAAGGCCTGCCGGTGGAGGTGCTGCGCATTCGCCGCGCCCGTGGCACCGCGGTCGCCAGCCTGCAGGGCGAGCAGGGCATGCTCGACGAGCTGACGCCCGAGCAGGTGTTCGAGCAGCGCCTGGCCAGCGAAACCCTGGAGCCCGAGCAGAGGCAGCGCCTGCATGGGCTCTACAACCAGGTGCTGGCTGAGCTGCGCGACGAGCCTGCCTGATTCAGAGCTGTTTATGATCTTTTGGTCCAGGTTCGTCTATTTTGGCAGCTAAGCGGCAGGAGCGGTCGCAAGCTGCAGGCCCCAAGCTACAAGTTAAAAGCAGTCCGCAGTGCTCTAGCTATTTCTTGCAGCTTGAGGCTTGCGGCTTGAAGCTCAATGTCCGCTCCTGCCTTGTAGCTGCCGCTTCACGCTCATAAGGTCATGAGCAGGCTCTCAGGCCCTGAAGAAACTCACCCGCTCGATCAGCCGGCATGCCCGGGCCGACAGTTCTTCACTGGCGGCGGACACCTGGGCCCGGCTCCGGGGAGCCGGGCGCGAGGGCTGCACTCAGATACGGAACTGCCCGAGCAGGCGACCGAGTTGCTCGGCCAGTTGCTTGAGGTGCTGGCTGGCCGCGCTGGATTGCTCGGCCGAGTCGGCGGCGCTGTGGGCCAGCGCCGCGGTATGGGTGACGTTCTGGTTGATGTCATCGACCACATGGGACTGCTGCAGCGTGGCGCTGGCGATCGAGGCGTTGAGGCCGGTCAGGTTGCGCAGCGATTGGGCGATCTGCGCCAGGCTCTCGCCGGCCTGGCTGGCCTGCTCGACGGTCAGGCGCGAGGCCTGGCTGCTGTCGCCGATGGCTTTCACCGCGGCCTGGGAATTGCCCTGCAGGCGCTCGATCATGCCCTGGATCTCCGCCGTGGATTTCTGCGTGCGCTGGGCCAGCAGGCGTACCTCGTCGGCGACCACGGCAAAGCCGCGGCCCTGCTCGCCAGCCCGGGCGGCCTCGATGGCGGCGTTGAGCGCCAGCAGGTTGGTCTGCTCGGCGATCGAGCGGATCACCTCCAGCACCCCGCCGATCTGCGTGCTTTCGCTGGCCAGCGACTCGATCACCGCCACGGCCTTGTCGATGGTGGCGGACAGCTGGTCGATCTGCTGCAGGCTGGCGTCGATATTGTGCTGACCCTGGCGCGCCTGTTCTTCGGCGGTGTGCACTTCGCTGGAAGCGTGCTCGGCGTTCTTGGCCACATCCTGCACGCCGTAGGTCACCTCGTTCACCGCGGTGGCGACCAGCTCCATCTGCTGGGCCTGTTGCTGGCTGTGCTGCTGCGCGGCGCTGGAAATGTCGCCGAGCGAGGAAGCAGCCTGATCGAGCGAGGCGGCAGAGTCGAGCAACTGGCGGATCACCTGGCGCATCTTGCCGGTGAAGGCGTTGAAGTGCCCGGCCAGTGCGGCCAGCTCATCGCGGCCCTGGTCATCGAGCTTGTGGGTCAGGTCGCCTTCGCCGCTGGCGATATTGGCCATGGCCGTCACGGCCTGTTGCAAGGGCACGGCGATGCTGCGCGAAATCATCACCACCAGGGCGATCAACAGCAGGGTGGCCGGTAGGCCGATGGCCAGCGCCTTCAGGGCCTGGGACCTGAACTCGGCCTGCACGTCGTCGACGTACACGCCCGAACCGATGATCCAGCCCCAGGGCTGGAACAACTCGACATAGGAAATCTTCGGCACCGGCTCGCTGGCGCCCGGCTTGGGCCAGCGGTAGTCGATCGGCCCGGCGCCCTGGCGCTTGGCGATGGCTACCATGTCGTTGAACAGCGCCTTGCCGTCCGGGTCCTTGATGCTCGACAGGTTCTGCCCCTCGAGCTTGGCATTGGTCGGGTGCATGATCATGGTCGGCGTCTGGTCGTTGATCCAGAAATACTCCTGGCCACCGTAACGCAGGCTGCGGATCACCTCGATCGCCTGCTTCTGCGCCTGCTCGCGGCTCAGCGTGCCGCTGGCCTCCAGGCCCTGGTAGTGCTTGAGAATGCCCACGGCGGTCTGCACCACGTGCTGGGTCTTTTCCGCCTTGCCGGCGTACAGGCCAAGGCTGATCTGATTGAGCATGTAGGCGCCGAGCAGCACCAGCATCAGCACCGGCATCGCGATGATGAGCCACAGACGACGATTGATCGGCAAGCGACGCAAGCTGTTCATGGGGGCATTCCTGATCTTGTTGTTCTTGTTAGGGCAGCCGGTGCGAGCCGGCAGCGATCCTTCTGCACCTGATAGCACTTCAGTAGCTCGGCGTAAATCGAAAAGATGCGGGCGCGACGTTTTTTACCGTCGCCATGGCTGCAAGCCCTTGGTTACGCGGCTTTCAGGTCGTCGGACGACCGTCGAGCAGTCGCGCCAACCCAGCCCGCCACGCGCCTGGTCGAGGCCTGGCGGCAGGCGCGCATCGCGCGGTGGTCGAGCGGGGAGGGCTCAGCAGATCTCGATCTGGTAGCGAAAGTTGGCCGCTGCGGCGCGGGACAGGCGGTACTCCAGCGGGCTGCGGTCGTAACCCAGGGCCGTGCGTTCGATCACCACGATGGGGTCGCCCTCGCCGATGGCCAGGGTGCCGGCCATTTGCGCGTCGGCGCAGCCCACCGTCAGGGTTTCCCGGGCCGAGGCAATGCACTGGCCGCACTGTTTCTCGTAGAAGGGGTAGAGCAGGTCGCCGAAGGTAGCCGAGTCGATATCCAGCAGCACGATGAAGCGCGAAGCGGGCAGCCAGATTTCTTCATGGAACAGGGTGCGATCCTTGATCACCCGCAGGCGCTCGAGGCGCAGCACCTGCTCGCCCGCTTTCAGGGCGAGCGCCTTGGCGATCTCCCTGGAGGGCTTTTGCAGCGCCTTGGAGAGAATCTGGCTGGTGGGGATTTCCCGGCCACCGCTGGCATCCACCTGACGAAAGAAGCGCGCCAGGGAAGCGTCGAAATTCGGCCGCCGCACGAAGGTGCCACGGCCCTGGCTGCGCAGCAGCAGCCCCTCGTTCACCAGGGTATCCACCGCCTTGCGCACCGTGCCGATGGCCACGCCGTAAAGCTTGGTCAGTTCTGCTTCGGTGGGGATCGGCGCGCCGGGCGACCACTCGCCAGCGGCGATCTTGGCGAGCATTTCCTCGCGCAGTCGTTGGTAGAGCGGCAAGCGTTGGTCGTATCCGAGGGTCATCGCGTCTGGGGGTCCGGTTGCAACAGGCTGGCGCCACTCTACACCGGCTGATCGATTGACAGAATGGCTGAAGCAAATATATGGTCAACTATTCATATATATGACTGCATGTCGTGATAACAAGGGCCGGCCCTGCTGTCGGCCTTCACAACAATCGATCAGGTACGCCCCAATGAGCATCGCCAGCCCTGCCATTACCGGCATCGACAGCCACGCGCATATCTTTCGCCAGGATCTGCCGATGGTCGCCAGCCGCCGTTACAGCCCGCACTACGACGCCTTGGTCGAGCAGTACCTCGCCCACCTGGACCGACACGGCCTGTCCCACGGCGTGCTGATCCAGCCGAGCTTTCTCGGCGCCGACAACGGCTTCATGGTCGAGGCCCTGCGCCGCCATCCCGAGCGCCTGCGCGCGGTGGCGGTGGTCGATGTGACCGTCAGCGATGCCGAGCTGGACGAACTCGCCGCTGCTGGCGTGGTGGGCATTCGCCTGAACCTGATCGGCAAGCAATTGCAGGAGTACACCGGCGCCGCCTGGAACGCCTTGTTCGAGCGCCTGGCAGGGCGCGGCTGGCAGGTGGAAATCCAGCGGGGCATCGATGACCTGGCGCAGATCGTGCCGGCCATCGTCGCCACCGGTGTCAACCTGGTGATCGACCATTTCGGCCTGCCAACCGGCGGTATCGATGCGCAAAACCCGGACCACCAGGCATTTCTGCAATTGCTCGGCGACTCGCGAGTGTGGCTGAAGCTCTCGGCTGCCTACCGCAGCAAGACCGATCCACTGCAGTGCGCCGCCGTGCTGGCGCAGGTGCGTGCAGCGGCCGGCGGTATCGAGCGCTTCCTGTGGGGCAGCGATTGGCCCAACACCCAGTTCGAAGATCGGACAGACTATGCCGAGCAGTTCGAATTGATCGAGGCGCTGTTGCCGGATGCGGCCGAGCGTCACCAGGTCCTGGTCGCCAACCCGGCCCGCCTTTTCGGTTTCTCCAACAACCGCTGATCCCATTCGAACAACAACAGGAAACCCCTCATCATGATGAGTATCATCGTCGTCGCGGCCATCGTTGTCGCGGTCGCCCTCGGCTACAAGACCAAGATCAACATCGGTCTGTTCGCCATTGCCTTCGCCTACCTGATCGGCTGTTTCGGCATGGGCCTGAGCCCGTCCGATGTCATCGGCATGTGGCCACTGAAGATCTTCTTCATCATCTTCTCAGTGTGCCTGTTCTACAGCTTCGCCACGGTCAACGGTACCCTGGAAAAGCTCGCCGAGCACCTTATCTATCACTGCCGCAAGGTGCCGCAGTTGCTGCCCTTCGCGGTATTCTTCACGGCCACGGTGATTGCCGCGATGGGCGCCGGGTACTACACCGTACTGGCGTTCATGGCGCCGATCACCCTGTTGCTCTGCCAGCGCACCGGCATGAGCCTGATCGTCGGCGGCATGGCGGTGAACTATGGCGCCCTGAGCGGTGCCAACTTCATGTCCAGCCAGAGCGGTATCATCTTTCGTGGCCTGATGACCAATGCCGGCATCAGTGACAACGATGCCTTTATCAACGCCTTCGGGATCTTCGCCAGCACCCTGATCATTCCAGTGCTGGTGATCTCGGCGTTCGTGTTCCTGACCCGCGATGGCCGTGCGATGAAGGCCGCGGTGTTCGATGCCAGCGAGCCGACGGCACTGAACCGTGAGCAGAAAATCACCCTGTGGCTGACCCTGGCGATGATGGCCATCGTACTGGCTGCGCCCATTGCCCATATCCTGCTGCCAGCCAACGCCACCATCAGCTTCATCAATTCGAAGATGGATATCGGCCTGATCGCCAGCCTGTTCTCGGTCATCGCCCTGCTGCTCAAGCTGGGCGACGAGCGCAAGGCCATGGCCTCGGTGCCCTGGGGCACGCTGATCATGATCTGCGGCGTGGGCATGCTGATCTCGGTGGCGATCAAGGCGGGTACCATCGATGTGCTGGCCTCGTGGATCGGCGGCAGCATTCCACCGCTTCTGGTGCCGGTGGTGTTCGGTGTGGTGGCGGCGTTCATGTCGCTGTTCTCCAGCACCCTGGGCGTGGTGACGCCGGCGCTGTTCCCCATGGTGTTGCCGATCGCGCAGTCGCTGGGCCTGGAGCCGATGGTGCTGTTCATCGCCATCGTGGTCGGCGCTCAAGCCACCTCGATCTCGCCATTCTCCTCGGGCGGCAGCCTGATCCTCGGCTCCTGCACCTCGGAGCAGAGCCGCGCCGCGCTGTTCCCGCAGCTGCTGTTCCAGGCCGCGCCCATCGGTTTCGTGGCGGCGCTGGTGTTCAATGGGCTGCTGACGTTCGTCTACTGAGGCCAATATCGGCATAAAAAAACCGCAGTCAGGCTGCGGTTTTTTGTGCGCTACCTCTGCGCGGGCTACTTGGGTTGCAACTCCAGCAGCCGGCCGCCGCTGCCGTCTTCCAGCAGCCATACGCTGCCATCCGGCCCTTGCTCCACTTCGCGGATGCGCGCGCCCATGTCGTAGCGCTCGGCCTCGCGGGCGCTGTCGCCGTCGAAGGCGACGCGTACCAGCGCCTGGGAGGACAGCCCGCCGATCAGCCCGGCGCCGTCCCAGCCGGGGAAATGCTCGCCCTCATAGATGACGAAGCCTGCCGGCGAGATGACCGGGTTCCAGGTGATCTTCGGTGCCTCGAAATCCGGGCGGGTATCGTGGTCAGGGATCGGCTTGCCGCCGTAGTGGTCACCGTTGGAGACCTCGGGGTAGCCGTAGTTTTCGCCGCGTACGATCAGGTTCAGCTCGTCGCCGCCGGCCGGGCCCATTTCGTGTACCCAGAGCTTGTCGTTGGCGTCGAAGGCGATGCCGAGCATGTTGCGGTGGCCCAGCGACCAGACCTGCGCGGCCACGCCGCCCTGGTCGGCGAACGGGTTGTCGCCCGGCAGGCTGCCGTCGTCGTTGAGGCGCACCAGCTTGCCGAGGTTGGCTCGCATGTTCTGGGCCGGGGTGAACTTCTGCCGCTCGCTGGAGGTGATCCACAGCTTGCCGTCCGGGCCAAAGGCCAGGCGATGACCGTAGTGGCCACTGCCGCTGACCTTCGGCGTCTGCTGCCAGATCACGCCGAGCTCGGTCAGGGCGCCGCCGCCATCGTCACCGAGTTGCAGCTTGGCGCGGGCGACCGCAGCGCCGCGGGTGTCACCCTCACCGGCTTCGGCATAGCTGATATAGACGTAGTGATTGTTGGCGAAGTCCGGGTGCAGGATCACGTCGCCAAAACCGCCCTGGCCGCCATAGGCCACTTCCGGCACGCCGGCGATATCGCTGCTTTTACCGCTCTTCGGGTCGACATGCTTGAGCACGCCGCGCTTCTCGGTGACCAGCAGCGTGCCGTCGGGCAGGAAGGTCATCGCCCAGGGCTCGTCGAGGGTGACACGAGGCTCGGCAGTGAATGGCCACTGTGCCTGGGGCAGGGCCTCTGCCGCCTGGGCGCCGAGGCTGGCGAGACCGAGTGCGATACCACCGAGCAAAAGATGAGCGGGACGGGTCATGGCGAATCTCTCCTGATAAGCGAACCTCACACGTTACCCGGGCGGCGCAGATGTAACAGGACGTTTTTGTTACCACCCGCGTCAACGACTGCGGTCGGCAAGGCCCGGTGACCCGGCAACAATGCCACAATAGCCGCCTGCTACCGTTTCGAGCCCAGCCCTGCCGCCATGAAAATCCTCAGCCTGCGCCTGAAGAACCTCAACTCGCTCAAGGGCGAGTGGAAGATCGATTTCACCGCCGAGCCGTTCGCCAGCAACGGCCTGTTCGCCATCACCGGGCCGACCGGGGCGGGCAAGACCACGCTGCTCGACGCCATCTGCCTGGCGCTGTATCACCGCACCCCGCGCATGGACAAGGTCGGTGGCGAGAACGAGCTGATGACCCGGCACACCGCCGAGTGCCTGGCCGAGGTCGAGTTTGCGGTGAAGGGCCAGAGTTACCGGGCGTTCTGGAGCCAGCGCCGGGCGCGGGACAAGGCCGATGGTGCGCTGCAGGGCGCCAAGGCCGAGCTGGCGCGGCTGGACGGCGAGATCATCACCGACAAACTCAGCGAAAAGCCCAGGGAGGTAGAGCGCCTCACCGGCCTGGATTTCGGCCGCTTCACCAAGTCGATGCTGCTGGCCCAGGGCGGTTTCGCGGCCTTTCTCGAAGCCTCCGCCAACCAGCGCGCCGAACTGCTCGAAGAGCTGACCGGCACCGATATCTACGGGCTGATTTCCCAGCGGGTGTTCGAGCAGACCCGTGAGGTGAAGAGCGCACTCGACCAGTTGCGCGCCCGCGCCGAGGGCGTCGAGTTGCTCGATGACGCGCAACGCCAGGCACTCGCCGACGAGGCGGGGCAACTGGCGGCCGAGGAGGGCGCGACGCAAGCAGCCTCTGCCGAAGCCGGCCGGCAGCGTCAGTGGTTGACCGACCTGGCACGTGCCGAAACGCAGGTCGCCGCGGCGGCGGCTCAGGTCGAGGCAGCCACCCAGGCCGAGCAGGAGGCCGCGGACGAACTGAAACGCTTGCGTGACAGCGCGCCCGCACAGCGCCTGCAGCCGGCTTATCAGGCCCGGCGTGAGGCCGCCCGTGTGCTGGCTGCCAGCGAGGAGGAACAGCGCGCCCATCGACAGCAACTCGCCGAAGCCCAAGCGCGGCTGCACGACCATCTGCACCAGGCCGCCAGGGCCAGCGCGGCAGTCTCCCTGGAAAAGCACCAGGCTTTGCAGCGGCTGGAGGAGGAGTGTCGCGCCCTCGATGCGCAGTTGCAGGCTTCGGCCGACCAGGAGCGGCTGAGCGCCCAACTCAGCGGCTGGCAGCGCGCCTTCGCGGTGCGCGATCAGGCCAGGCAGGCGATAGCCGGGTTGCAGGCCAGGCAGCAGGCGGGCGCCGAGCAGCTTCAGCAGCTCGAGCTCGACCTGAGCCGCCTCGCGCAGTCGCTGCAGGCCGTGGCCCAGGCCAAGGTCGATGCCGAACAGCGGGTCGCCGAGGTGCAGGGGCGCTGGCAAACCGCCCTGGCCGGGCGCAGCGAAAGCGACTGGCGCACGCACTGGCAGCAGGTGCATGCCCGCGGCAGCGCGCTGGAGCAACTGGCGCAGCTGGCCGAACGGCGCGCGCAACTCACCCAGCAACTGCAGCGCGTTACCGCCAGCCTCGCCAGGCAATTGCAGGGCCTGGGCGAACGCGAAGCGCAGCGCACGGCCCTGCGCGAGCGCTACCGCGAAGTCAAACAGAGGCTGAGCGATCAGGACAAACTGCTCGAGCAGGAGCAGCGTATCCAGGCCCTGGAGGCCTACCGTGCGCAGTTGCAGGCCGATCAGCCCTGCCCGCTGTGCGGCGCCATCGAGCACCCGGCCATCGCCGCCTACCAGACGCTGGACGTGTCGGCCACGCAGCGCGAGCGCGACGACGCGCGGCAGACCCTAGATGCATTGACCGAGCAGGGCCAAAACCTTGGCAATCAGGTCGCCATGCTGCAGGCCCAGGTGACGCAGAGCCGTGAGCAGGAGCAGGACCTGCAGCGCCAGCTCGACGCGCTGGCCGCTGCCTGGCAGCGCCAGGGCGAGGTGCTCGAGCCATTGCCCAAAGACGAGGCGGCGCTGGCCGCCGCACAGACCCGGCAGATTGCCGAGCGCGTCGAGGTCGACGCGACCTTGAAGCAGCTCGACAGCCTCAAGCAGGAGCTCGAGCGCGCCCGTCAGGACGCCGCGATCAGCAGCCAGAAACACGCGGCGGCCCAGCAGCAACTGGGCGCCGTCGAGCGTGATCGCGACCGTGTCCAGGCGGCGCAACAGGCGCTGGACGAACAGCTGGCGGCGCAGCGTGGGCATCAGCAGCAGGTCGAGGCCGAACTGACGGCGCAACTGGCCGCCTTTGGCTACGCGTTACCCGAGGACGGCGCGAGCTGGCTGGCGGCGCGTCAGGCCGATGTCGAGCACTGGCACGGGGCGGTACAGCGGCGCCAGGCACTGGCGCAGCAACAACCGGCATTGCTGCATCAGGCCGGCGAGGCCGACAGGCAGGCGCAGCAGTGGCAAGGGCGGTGGCAGGAGGCGGGCGGTGAGCCGATCGTCGCCCAACTGCTCGACGGGGCGGCAGCCCAGCTCGAAGCAGCCCTGGTCGGGTGGCACAGCGCCGAGCGCCGTTGCCTGGAGCTGCGCATCACCCTGGACAGCTGTGCGCAGCGCCAGGTTGGCCTGCGCGAGGCAGAGCAGACTGCCGCGGCGCAGTGGCAGGCGGCACTGGCCGGCAGCCCGTTCAACGATGAAGAGGAGTTTCTCGGCGCCGCGCTCGATGACCAACAGCGCGAGCAACTGCAGGCGCTCAAGCAGCGCCTGGAAAAGGCCCAGACCGAAGCCCGGGCATTGCATGCCGCCGCTCAGGGGCAACTGGCCGCGCTGCGTGCCGAGCCGCAGACCGAACACAGCGCCGAGTATCTGGATGAACAGCTGCAGAGCCTGCAAGCGACCCTGAAGCAACTCGGCCAGCGCCAGGGCGAAATTCGCGGGCAACTGCAGGGCGACGATCAGCGTCGGCTCAACCAGCAGGCGCTGTTCGAGGCCATCGCCCGGCAGCAAGGCGAGTTCGACAGCTGGCAGCAGCTCAACAGCCTGATCGGCTCGGCCGATGGCGCCAAGTACCGGCGCTTCGCCCAGGGCCTGACCCTCGGCCACCTGGTGCACCTGGCCAATGGTCAGTTGCTGCGCCTGCACGGCCGCTATCAGCTGGCGCGCAAATCCCTGGGCGAGCTGGAGCTGGAGGTGATCGATACCTGGCAGGGCGACGTGGCCCGCGACACCCGAACCCTGTCCGGTGGCGAGAGTTTTCTGGTCAGCCTGGCCCTGGCCCTGGCGCTGTCCGATCTGGTCAGCCACAAGACGCGCATCGACTCGCTGTTTCTCGACGAAGGCTTCGGCACGCTGGATGGCGAAACCCTGGAAGTGGCCCTCGATGCCCTCGACAATCTCAACGCCAGCGGCAAGATGATCGGCGTGATCAGCCACGTCGAGGCGCTCAAGGAGCGGGTTGCCGTGCAGCTCAAGGTCAACAAGGGCGTAGGTATGGGCTATAGCACCCTGGAGAAACGTTATGCAGTTTAGAGTTCTGGCGCTGTGCCTTTTGTTGGCCGGCGCCGCCCACGCCGAAGATGTACAGAAAGGCCACGGCTTGCAGGTAATGGACGAGCGCGGCTGCGTGCTTGGCAATGCCGGCATGCAGGCGCCGACACTGACGTTGATGGCGGCGGCCTACGGCGAGTCCGAGGCGCGCAAGGACATGGCGCTGGCGCAGATGAAACAGGCGCTGGAGGCCGGCTGCCCGGTCGACGAGCCGGATCAGATGGGCCTGTCCGCCCTCAATGGCGCCATCCTCTATAACGAGCCGGTGTTGGTGAAGCTGCTGCTCGAACAGGGCGCCAACCCGAAGCGCAAGATCGTCAGCCCGAAGACCACGCTCAACGGCCTCGACTCCTTCGCCTTTCTCGATCTGCTCGACAAGCGCGACGGCAAGCGTGACCGCAGGGCCATCGGCAACCTGCTGAAGGCGGCGCGCTAGGGTCTGTTGCCGTTTCACCCTCAGCGTTTCGCTTGTGCCGCTGGCGGCGTTTACCAGCCGGTTGCACATTCAGCGCGGAACCATGTGGCGGGTAGGGCTATCTGTTGTAGGGATTTTTCAGCGCCCTTGGGCGACATGCAGATTCCTTACCTAGCCAGGGATGCCCATGCATAGACGTGACCTTCTCAAAGCCTCCATGATGATGGCTGCCGCCAGTGGCCTGCCGGCCAGCCTGTTCAGCCTGCACAGCTTCGCCAAGACCGCTGACGGCGAAGCTGAACCCTTCGATTTCAAGCAACTGCAGGCGCGCGCCAAGCGCATGGCCGGCCGGGCTTACCAGAGCACCGCCGAGGTGCTGCCGGAGACCCTCGCCAAGTTGACGCCCCAGCAGTTCAACGCCATCCAGTACGACCCGGCGCATTCGCTGTGGAACGAGCTGGACGGGCAACTGGACGTGCACTTCTTCCACGTCGGCATGGGCTTTCGTCAGCCGGTGCGCATGCACGCCGTCTACCCCAAGAGCCGTCAGGCCCGTGAGGTGCATTTCCGCCCCGAGCTGTTCGAGTACGGCAAGAGCGGCGTGGATGTTGCGCAGCTCAAGGGCGACCTGGGCTTCGCCGGCCTCAAGGTGTTCAAGCAGCCGAACATCGCCAAGTACGACATCGTCTCCTTCCTGGGCGCCAGCTACTTCCGCGCGGTGGACAACACCGGCCAGTACGGCCTGTCGGCCCGGGGCCTGGCGGTCGACACCTTTACCGACACCCCGGAAGAGTTCCCCGACTTCACCGAGTTCTGGTTCGAGACGCCGGACCAGAACGCCACCCGCTTCGTGCTTTACGCCTTGCTCGACTCGCCGAGCGCCACCGGCGCCTTCCGCTTCGATATCGACTGCCAGGAAAAGCAGGTGGTGATGGATATCGACGCCCATATCAACGCCCGCAAGACCATCAAGCAGCTGGGTATTTCGCCGATGACCAGTATGTTCGCCTGCGGCGGCCATGAACGTAACCGCTGTGACTTCATCGCCACCGCCATCCACGACAGCGATCGCCTGTCCATGTGGCGCGGCAACGGCGAGTGGGTCTGCCGGCCGCTGAACAACCCGGAAAAACTGCAGTTCAACGCCTTCGCCGACACCAACCCGAAGGGCTTCGGCCTGGTGCAGTACGACCATGACTTCAAGTCCTACCAGGACACCGTGGTCTGGTACAGCCGCCGTCCGAGCCTGTGGGTCGAGCCGACCACCCAGTGGGGCGAGGGCAGCATCGATCTGCTGGAGATTCCCACCACCGGCGAGACCATGGACAACATCGTCTGCTTCTGGAACCCCAAGCAGCCGATCGAGCCCGGCACCTCGTTGAACTTCGGCTACAAGCTCTACTGGGCCGCGCTGCCGCCGGTGAAACCGACCCTGGCCCAGGTGCATGCCACCCGCTCCGGCATGGGTGGCTTCATCCTGGGCTGGGCGCCGGGCGAGCACTGGCCGAAGGTCTGGGCACGGCGCTTCGCCATCGATTTCGCGGGCGGCCCGCTGGCAGAGATGGACGCCAAGGCCCAGGTCGAGGTAGTGGTCGAGGCCTCCCATGGCGAGGTCAAGGATTTCAGCATCCTGGCCCTGTACCCGGAGGTGGAAGGCTTCCGCGCGCAGTTCGACTGGTTCCCCACCAGCGACAGCGTCGAGCCGGTGAACATGCGCGCCTACCTGCGCCGCGTCGACAACAAGGAAGTGCTCAGCGAGACCTGGCTGTACCAGTACTTCCCGCCGGCGCCGGCCGAGCGCCGCTACCCGGACTGGAAGAGCGATTCCTGACCGCTTGACGCGTGGCGGGCGCCTCCTTTGGGCGGCGCTTTGCCCACGCTCCTGGCCGGCCTGATAGACTGGCGCACTTTTCCGAATTTCAAGAAGCGCGCCATGGCCCTGCCGTCCACGACCTACAAGATCGATCTCAACCTCACCGATATCGATCGCAGCATCTACGAAAGCCTGCGTTTCACCGTGGCCCGCCACCCTTCGGAAACCGAGGAGCGCCTGGCCGCGCGGCTGATCGCCTATGCGCTGTTCTATCAGGAAAGCCTGGCCTTTGGCCGTGGCCTGTCGGACGTCGACGAGCCGGCGCTGTGGGAGAAGAGCCTGGATGGTCGTGTGCTGCACTGGATCGAAGTCGGCCAGCCGGACAGCGAGCGCATCACCTGGTGCTCGCGGCGCACCGAGAAATTCAGCCTGGTGGCCTACGGCAACCTGCGCGTCTGGCAGACCAAGTGCCTGGATCCGGTGCGCAGCCTGAAGAACATCAACGTCGTCTCCCTGGGCCAGGAGGCCTTGGCCGAACTGTCCCAGGATCTGCCGCGCTCGCTGAGCTGGAGCGTGATGATCAGCGACGGCGAACTGTTCGTCACCGACGAGCGCGGCCAGCACGAGATTCCGGTCGAGTGGCTGACAGGCGAGCGTTTCTGAGTCTTTCGTTTTACTGTAAGAGCCTGTCACTATCTATGGTCTCCCCTTCATCGACTTTGCTGGCAAAGTTGTATAAACGGCCTTTGTAGGGTGGACGACGCTTCATCCGTCCACGGTTCTGCAATTGCAGTGGTGGACAAAAAAAGCGTTGTCCACCCTACGTCAGCTACAGATCGTGAGCAGGCTCTAATGAATAGAAGTTGATTTTCATGCGTATCGAGTCCCGCCCGCTTCCCGCCTCACTGCCCGACCTGGGCAACCTGCCGCCCTTGTTGACCCGCCTTTATGCCGCGCGCGGGGTGCTCTCGGCAGTGGAACTGGAAAAGGGCCTGGCGCGGCTGATTCCGTTTTCCCAACTCAAGGGTATCGAGGCGGCGGTCGAGCTGTTGGTCGAAGGTCTGCGCCAGCGTCAGCGCATGCTGATCGTCGGCGACTTCGACGCCGATGGCGCCACGGCCAGCACCGTCGGGCTGCTCGGCCTGCGCATGCTGGGCGCCGCCCATGTCGATTACCTGGTGCCCAACCGCTTCGAGTACGGCTATGGCCTGACCCCGGAGATCGTCGCCGTGGCGCTGAGCCGCGAGCCCGAACTGCTGATCACCGTGGACAACGGCATCTCCAGCATCGACGGCGTGGCGGCTGCCAAGGCAGCCGGGCTGAAGGTGCTGGTCACCGACCACCACCTGCCGGGCCACGAGCTGCCGGCGGCCGACGCCATCGTCAATCCCAACCAGCCGGGCTGCAGCTTCCCGAGCAAATCGCTGGCCGGGGTCGGGGTGATCTTCTACGTGTTGCTGGCGCTGCGTGCGCGGCTGCGCGAGGTGGGCTGGTTCACGGCCGAGCGAGCGGAGCCGAACCTGGGCGAACTGCTCGACCTGGTGGCCCTGGGCAGTGTCGCCGACGTGGTGCCGCTGGACGCCAACAACCGCATCCTGGTGCACCAGGGCCTGGCGCGTATTCGTGCCGGTCGCGCCCGGCCCGGGCTGCGTGCGCTGCTGGAAGTGGCCGGCAAGCAACATGGGCGCATCACCTCCACCGACCTGGGTTTCATTCTTGGCCCGCGCCTGAATGCGGCGGGGCGCCTCGACGACATGAGCCTGGGCATCGAGTGCCTGCTCTGCGAAGACGAAGCCCTGGCCCGCGACATGGCGGTGCAGCTCGACCAGCTCAACCAGGACCGCAAGGCCATCGAGCAGGGCATGCAGCGCGAGGCCCTGGCCCAGCTAAAGGATTTGCCGCTGGAAAGCCTGCCGTTCGGCCTCTGTCTATTCGAGGCCGACTGGCACCAGGGGGTGATCGGCATCCTCGCTTCGCGCCTGAAGGAGCGCTACCACCGCCCGACCATCGCCTTCGCCGATGCCGGGGAGGGCATGCTCAAGGGCTCGGCGCGCTCGGTGCCGGGCTTTCATATCCGCGATGCGCTGGATGCCGTGGCGTCGCGCCATCCGGGGCTGATCAGCAAGTTCGGCGGCCATGCCATGGCCGCCGGCCTGTCGTTGCCGGCCGAGCACTTCGAGACCTTCGCCAGGGCCTTCGACGACGAAGTGCGCCGCCAGCTCTGCGAGGACGACCTGACCGGCCGCCTGCTTTCCGACGGCGTGCTGAGCATCGATGAATTCAACCTGCCCCTGGCCCGCGAGCTGCGCAATGCCGGCCCCTGGGGGCAACACTTCCCCGAGCCGCTGTTCCACGGCGCCTTCCAGTTGGTGCAGCAGCGTATTGTCGGCGAGCGTCATCTCAAGGTGGTGCTCAAGAGCGAATGCGGCAGCCTGCAGCTGGACGGCATCGCCTTTGGCGTCGACCGCGAAGTGTGGCCCAACCCGACCGTGCGCTGGGTCGAGCTGGCCTACAAGCTGGACGTCAACGAGTTCCGCGGCCAGGAATCGGTGCAGTTGTTGATCTCCCACCTGGCCCCGCGTTAGCAAGCCGTAAAAAGCTACCTGCTGGTTCAGCTTTGAACGGAGCGAGCTTTAGGCCTGTCTATTGACTGGGCTTGGGTGGTCGTGCGCGCAATATCCTGACGCAATCTGTAACCGACGACGGCCCGGCTTCCCAGTAGATTCGTCCGTTCCTGAACCATTGGAGAACTCCATGAATACGCGTGGCTTGCTCGACCAACTGCTGAAGTCCGGGCAGGAATTGCTGCAACAGAAAACCGCTGGCAAGTCTTCGTCCGGGCTCGGTGGTGCGCTGGGCGGCCTGCTGGGCGGCAACGCCGCTGGCGCCGGCAAGGGCGACAACGGCGGCATCGGCTCGATGCTCAAGGGCGCCGGTGGCGGCGCGGCGCTGGCCATGCTGCTGGGCAACAAGCGAGTACGCAAGGTCGGTGGCAAGGTGGCGATCTATGGCGGCCTGGCCGCGCTCGGCGTGATCGCCTACAAGGCCTATGGCAACTGGCAGGCCAAGCAGGCCAATGCGCCCAAGGGCGAGCCGCAGACCCTCGATCGCCTGCCGGCGCCGCAGGTGGAGCTGCACAGCCAGGGCATCCTCAAGGCGCTGGTGGCGGCGGCCAAGGCCGATGGCCATGTCGACGAGCGCGAGCGGGAGTTGATCGAAGGCGAGTTCAGCAAGCTGACCAGCGACACTGAAACCCAGCACTGGCTGCACGCCGAGCTGAACAAGCCGCTGGACCCGGCCGATGTGGCGCGCGCCGCCAGCACCCCGGAAATGGCCGCGGAAATGTACGTGGCCAGCGTACTGATGGTCGACGAGGAGCACTTCATGGAGCGCGCCTACCTGGATGAACTGGCCCGCCACCTGAAGCTCGACCCCGCCCTCAAGGCCGAGCTGGAAGCCCAGGTTCGCCAGGACCTTCAGTAACCCCCGCACCCGGCTGCCGACGGCCGCGCGCCGTCCGGCAGGCGCCGGCCTTGTTCGCCCTTCATGACCCGGCGCCTGTTCTACAGTAAATAGGTCCGGTCTCGCTTGCGCTGCACACGCAACGCCCCTAGAGTCCGGGCGCATAAGCTGCGGGCGCCGCCCTACGGCTGGATCAGGAATATCGGCAATGGGGTTGAATGTGAAGAACTGGACTGTTCGCCAGCGTATCCAGGCAAGTTTTGCGGTCATCATCGCCATCATGTTGCTGATGGCCGCCGCCTCCTTCGAGCGCCTGCTCAAGGTCCAGGACGGTGCAACCCGCCTGCTGGACGACGCCATGCCCGGCATGTTCCATATTACCCAGGTGCGCAGCGTCTGGACGGACATGTTCCACCAGACCATCGTCCAGGTCAGCCTGCGCGAAGCGCACGCACTCGACGACGCGGACCGGCAGCTGATCAAGAGCGCTGGCGACAGGCTGGTCGCCTCGCTGGCCGATTACCGCGCCACCATTCGCGATGACGGCGACCGTGCCGCCCTGGAAGCCTTCGAACGCACCCGCGACCTGTTCGCCCAGCAGCAGGCCGAGGTGCTGAACCTGTACGACCAGGGGCGACAGCCCGAGGCTGCAGCGCGACTCAACGGCCCGCTGACCGATACCTGGAACGAAGGCCGCACCCAGCTCACCGCGATGATCGAGCTGAACCGCGACATGGCCTACGCCTCGGCCGGAGATATCGTGTCGGCGGTCAACCGCGCCGAGCTGAGCATGGCGATTTCCGTGCTGTTGGCGATCGTCGCGGCGTTCGTCTGTGGCTACTTCCTGATGCAGGCGATCACCCGCCCGGTGCAGCAGGTGGTCGACACCTTGCAGGTGCTGGCCGGTGGCGACCTGACCGCGCGCCTGAACCTCGGCCGCCGCGACGAGTTCGGCGCCATCGAAACCGGCTTCAACGGCATGGCCGAGGAGATCAAGACTCTGGTCGCCCAGGCGCAGCGTTCGTCCGTGCAGGTCACCACTTCGGTCACCGAGATCGCCGCCACCTCCAAGCAGCAGCAGGCAACCGCCACCGAAACCGCCGCCACCACCACGGAAATCGGGGCCACCTCGCGGGAGATCGCCGCCACTTCGCGAGACCTGGTGCGCACCATGACCGAGGTCTCCGGCGCCGCCGAGCAGACCTCGACCCTGGCCGGCGCCGGGCAACTGGGCCTGGCGCGCATGGAAGACACCATGCACCAGGTGATGAGCGCTGCCGAACTGGTCAACGCCAAGCTGGCGATCCTCAACGAGAAGGCCGGCAACATCAACCACGTGGTCACCACCATCGTCAAGGTCGCCGACCAGACCAACCTGCTGTCGCTCAACGCGGCCATCGAGGCCGAGAAGGCCGGCGAATACGGCCGCGGCTTCGCGGTGGTGGCCACCGAGGTGCGTCGCCTGGCCGACCAGACGGCGGTGGCCACCTACGATATCGAACAGATGGTGCGCGAGATCCAGTCGGCGGTGTCGGCCGGGGTGATGGGCATGGACCGCTTCTCCGAAGAGGTGCGTCGCGGCATCGCCGAGGTGGGCCAGGTCGGCGAGCAGCTGGCGCAGATCATCCACCAGGTGCAGGCCCTTGCGCCGCGGGTGCTGATGGTCAACGAAGGCATGCAGGCGCAGTCCACCGGTGCCGAGCAGATCAACCAGGCCCTGGTGCAGCTCAGCGAGGCGTCGTCGCAGACCGTCGAGTCGCTGCGCCAGGCCAGCGCCTCTATCGACGACCTCAACCTGGTGGCGAACGGTCTGCGCGCTGGCGTCAGCCGCTTCAAGGTCTGAACCGATGGTCGAGCCAGGCAGGCCTTCGCCGGGGCGGCGTAGCCCGGGGCAACTGTTCCTGCTGTTCAGCATGGGCAGCGACCGTTACGCCCTGGACGTTCACGAGGTGGTCGAGGTATTGCCGTTGCGCCGCTTCAAGCAGATTCCCGCCGCGCCTGACTGGGTCGCCGGGCTGTTCGTGTTTCGCGGCACGCCGGTGCCGGTGGTCGACCTGACCGCCCAGGCGCTCGGCCAGCCCGCGGTAGTGCGCACCAGCACCCGGCTGGTGGTGGTGAACTACAGGCCCCAGGGCGATCAACCGGCGCGCTGGCTGGGCCTGATTCTCGAGCAGGCCAGCGACACCCTGCGCAGCCCTGCCGAGGCCTTCGTGAACAGCGGCGTCAGCCTGGCGGACGCCCGCTATCTGGGGCCGGTGCTCAAGTCCGAGCAGGGGCTGGTGCAGTGGGTGCGGGTTGCCGATCTGCTCGACGAACCAGTTCGCGAACTGCTGTACGCGGAGGGCGCTCGATGAACTCGCGCTTCGCGCAGTTGCTGCACGGCCTGATCGGCCTGGATGCCGAATCGGTCGGCCAGGTGGTGATCGAGCGTGCGGTTCGCCAGCGGGTCGCGGCCCTCGGTTGTGCCAGTGAGGATGCCTATTGGCTGAAAGCGCAGGCGTCGGCCAGCGAGCAACAGGCGCTGGTCGAGGCGGTGGTGGTGCCGGAGACCTGGTTCTTCCGCTACCCGGAGTCCTTCGTCGCGCTGACCAAGCTGGCCGGTGAGCGCAGCACGCAACTGGCTGGCGCCCGGGCGCTGCGCATCCTCAGCCTGCCGTGCTCGACGGGCGAAGAACCTTACTCGATCGCCATGGCACTGCTGGATGCCGGCCTGCCTGGCGATGGCTTTCGCATCGATGCCATGGACATCAGCGAGGTCAACCTGCAGCGCGCCGAGCGTGCCCTGTACGGCCGCAACTCCTTTCGTGGCGATGACCTGGGTTTTCGCGACCGCCATTTCGCCGAGACCGCCGAAGGCTTCGAGCTGCGCGACGAGGTGCGGCGCAAGGTTCGCCTGCTGGCCGGTAACCTGTTGGCCCCCGGCTTGCTGGCCGGTGAGGCCCCCTATGATTTCGTGTTCTGCCGCAACCTGCTGATCTACTTCGACCGGCCCACCCAGCACAGGGTGGCCGCCGTGCTGCAGCGCCTGATGCGCGACGACGGCGCGCTGTTCATCGGGCCGGCGGAAGCCAGCCTGTTCAGCCAGGTCGGCATGCAGGCGCTGAACATTCCACTGGCCTTCGTATTCCGTCGCCAGGCCGCGCGGCCGGCCAGCGTTGTGGTTCAGGGCGTACCGAGCAGCGGCGCGCGGCCCAGGCCTGCGGTCGCGGCGGCCCCCGCCGCCAGGGCGCCGGCGCCGGTCCGTCGCTCCCCCGCGGCTGTGCCTGCCCAGGCGGTGGTCGGCGCGGATACCTCACTGGACGACATTGCCGCCCTCGCCAATGCCGGGCGCAGCGATGAAGCCCGCGCTGCCTGCGAGCGTTACCTGACCAGCCATGGGCCGACCGCCCAGGCCTTCTACTGGCTGGGCCTGCTCAGCGATGTGGCCGGGCGCAGCAACGAGGCCCAGGATTATTACCGCAAGACCCTGTACCTGGCGCCGACCCATGCCGAGGCCCTGGCGCACCTGTCGACGCTGCTCGCCGCCCGGGGCGACCTGGCCGGCGCCAGGCGCCTGCAACAGCGCGCGGGCCGTGGAGTGAGCCGTGATGAGCGATAGTCTGCTGCCGCTGAGCGACGCCGAACGGGATGCCGTCGACGACTGCTGGAACCGCATCGGCGTACGGGGTGACAAGTCCTGCGAGCGCCTGGCCAAGCATATCCACTGCCGTAATTGCGAGGTGCATGCCGAGCTGGCCACCCGCCTGCTCGACCGCTTCGCGCTGCAGCGCGACGACGCCCTGCCCGAGCAGGCGTGGGTCGAGCAGGACAGCGGCGAGCGCCGTTCGCTACTGCTGTTCCGGGTTGGCGATGCCTGGCTGGCGTTGCCGACCCGGGCGCTCAGCGAAGTCGCCGCCAGTACGCCGATTCATTCGCTGCCGCATCAGCGTTCCGTGGGGCTGATCGGCGTGACCAACGTACGCGGTGCCCTGGTGGCCTGTTTTTCTCTCGCCGAGATGCTCGGGCTCGATAGCGGCGAGGTGGTCAGCGAGCGGCGTGTGGTGCCGCGCATGCTGATCTTCAATCTGGCCGACGGGCCGGTGGTGATCCCGGTCGACGAGGTCAACGGCATCGAGGCGATTGCCCTCGGCCAGATCGTCGAGTCGGGGACCGGCAGTGCGCCGGTGGGGCGCCGCTTCGCCGCAGGCGTATTGCAGTGGAAAGGCCGTAGCGTGACCTTGCTCGACGAGCAGATCGTGCAGCAGACCATCGCCAGGAGTCTCGGATGACACCCGATCAGATGCGCGACGCGTCGCTGCTGGAGCTGTTCAAGCTCGAGGCCGAGGCCCAGACCCAGGTGCTCAACAGCGGCCTGCTGGTGCTCGAGCGCGACCCGCGGCATGCCGGCAGCCTGGAGGCCTGCATGCGTGCGGCCCACTCGCTCAAGGGGGCGGCGCGTATCGTCGGGCTGGATGCCGGGGTCAAGGTTGCCCACGTGATGGAGGACTGCCTGGTCGAAGCCCAGGCAGGTCGCCTGCTGCTCAGCCCCGAGCATATCGATGCCTTGCTGCAAGGCGCCGATCTGCTGCTCGGCCTCGGCACGCCGCCGGCGCAGCCTGGCGTGGTCGACCCCGGTATCGACGCGCTGGTGGCGCGCCTGGGGGCGCTGGCACGGGGGCTCCCGGTGCCACCCTTGGCGCCGGTTAAGGCGCCTATTGTCGAAACGGCCAGCGCCGAACCGCCCGAGCCGCCAATCAAGGTGCCCGTCATCGAGCCACCGGTGGCGCCAACGCCCACCAAGCCGGAATTCAGCGAACCGGGTGGCGAGGGCCGGGCACGGATTCTCAGGGTCAGCGCCGAGCGACTCGATCACCTGCTGGATATCTCCAGCAAATCCCTGGTGGAGTTCCAGCGCATCAAGCCCCTGGGCGACAGCCTGCAGCGTCTGAAACGCCTGCAGGCCACCGCCCGCCGCGCGCTGGACGTCGCCCGTGAGGCGCTGCCCAAGGGCGCGGTGGATGCCCAGGCCGAGGCCATGCTGCTGGAAACTCGCCAGGCGCTCGGCGAGTGCCAGCAGCTGCTGGCCCAGCACATGACCGACCTGGACGACTTCGGCTGGCAGGGTGGGCAACGCGCCCAGTCCCTCTACGATGCCGCGCTGGCCTCGCGCATGCGGCCATTCGCCGATGTGCTGGCCGGCCAGGAACGCATGCTGCGTGACCTGTCCCGATCCCTGGGCAAGCAGGTGCGCCTGGTGGTCGAGGGCGAGGGCACCCAGGTCGACCGCGACGTGCTGGAGCGCCTCGAGGCGCCCCTGACCCACCTGCTGCGCAACGCCCTCGACCACGGCATCGAGACGCCGCAGCGGCGCCTGGCACAGGGCAAACCGGCGGAAGGGCAGATCCTGATCCGCGCCCGTCACCATGCCGGCATGCTGCTGCTGGAGCTGCGTGATGATGGCGGCGGCGTGGATCTCGATAAATTACGGCGGGCGGTGATCGAGCGCGGCTTCGCCACCGAGCAGACCGGCGAGCAGTTGACCGAGGAGGAGCTGCTGGCCTTCCTGTTCCTGCCCGGCTTCAGCATGCGTGACCAGGTGACCGAGGTGTCCGGCCGTGGCGTCGGCCTGGATGCCGTGCAGCACATGGTGCGTCAGCTGCGTGGCGGCGTGCGCATGCAGCAGCGCCAGGGCGAGGGCTCGACCTTCCACCTGGAGGTGCCGCTGACCCTGTCGGTGGTGCGCAGCCTGGTGGTCGAGGTGGGCGGCGAAGCCTACGCCCTGCCCCTGGCGCATATCGAACGCATGACCCGCCTGCAGGCCGAAGACATCGTCCAACTCGAAGGGCGCCAGCATTTCTGGAGCGAAGGCCAGCACGTCGGCCTGATCGCCGCCAGCCAGATTCTCCAGCGCCCGGAAGGCAAGCCCAGCGACAACGGCATACCGGTGGTGCTGATCCGCGACCGCGACAGCCTGTTCGGCCTGGTGGTCGAGCGCTTCGTCGGTGAGCGCACCCTGGTGGTGATGCCGCTGGATGCGCGGCTGGGCAAGGTGCAGGACGTCTCGGCCGGCGCCCTGCTGGACGATGGCACCCCGGTGCTGATTCTCGATGTCGAGGACATGCTCCACTCGGTGGCCAAGCTGCTCGGCAGTGGGCGCCTGGAGCGGGTCGACCGCAACGCCCGGCAGTTGCCCGGCAGCAAACGCAAGCGCGTGCTGGTGGTCGACGACTCGCTGACCGTGCGCGAACTGGAGCGCAAGCTTCTGCTGTCACGCGGCTACGACGTCGCCGTGGCGGTGGATGGCATGGATGGCTGGAACGCCTTGCGCGCCGAGCACTTCGACCTGCTGATCACCGATATCGACATGCCGCGCATGGATGGCATCGAACTGGTCACCCTGTTGCGCCGTGACAGCCGCCTGCAGTCGCTGCCGGTGATGGTGGTGTCCTACAAGGATCGCGAAGAGGACCGCCGACGTGGCCTGGATGCCGGGGCCGACTATTATCTTGCCAAGGCCAGTTTCCATGACGAGGCGTTACTCGACGCCGTGGTTGACCTGGTTGGGGAACCGCACGAATGAAGATAGGGATCGTCAATGACATGCCGCTGGCGGTCGAGGCCATTCGCCGCGCCCTGGCCCAGGAGCCGGCGCACCGTATCGCCTGGGTGGCAGGCGATGGGGTCGAGGCCGTGGCCTGCTGCCAGGCCGATTTGCCCGACCTGGTGCTGATGGACCTGCTGATGCCGGTCATGGACGGCGTCGAGGCGACGCGGCGGATCATGGCCCAGACGCCCTGTGCGGTATTGATCGTTTCGGTGGATATCGAGCAGTACGTCAATCGCGTGTTCGAGGCCATGGGGCATGGTGCCCTGGATGCGGTCAACACGCCGTCATTGACCGGCGAGAGCAGCGACGCTGCCGCGCTGCTGCGCAAGATCCAGAACATCGGCTGGCTGATCGGCCAGAGCGGCAATCGCAAGGCCAGCGTCTCATCCGTCTCGTCCAGCGCCTCGGCGGCGCGCCGGTTGGTGGCGATCGGCGCGTCGGCTGGCGGGCCGGCCGCCCTCGCCCTGCTGCTCAAGCAACTGCCCCGTGATTTCAAGGCGGCGGTGATGCTGGTGCAGCACGTCGACGAGGTGTTCGCCGCCGGCATGGCCGACTGGCTGGCCGGGGAGTCGGCCCTGCCGGTGCGCCTGGCCCGCGATGGTGAGCAGCCGCAGCCCGGTGTGGTGCTGCTGGCCGGTACCAACAACCACATGCGCCTCTTGCGCAACGGCACCCTGACCTACACCGAGGAGCCGCGCAGCCACGTCTACCGGCCTTCCATAGACGTGTTCTTCGACAGCCTGGTCGAGCACTGGACGGGCGAGGCCATCGGCGTGCTGCTCACCGGCATGGGCCGTGATGGCGCCCAGGGTCTGAAGAACATGCGCAGCCGCGGCTTTGCCACCCTAGCGCAGAACCAGGCCAGCTGCGCGGTGTATGGCATGCCCAAGGCCGCCGCCGAGCTGCAGGCGGCCAAGGAGATACTTGCGCTGGAGCGCATTGCACCGCGTATCGTCGAGCTGTTTGGCTGATAGACTAACTGGCACCCTAGACGCGCCTTCCATCCGGTCCGGAGACCCACATGCAAGCCCCACCCCATTCCCTAGAAGCATTCGCTTCACGCAAGGACGGCGCGGTCATGGTATTGCTGGTCGATGACCAGGCGATGATCGGTGAAGCGGTGCGGCGCGAGCTGCTGGGCGAGGAGGGTATCGACTTCCATTACTGCTCGGACCCGACCCAGGCCATCGCGGCGGCCGAGCAGCTGCGCCCGACGGTGATTCTGCAGGATCTGGTGATGCCCGGTGTCGACGGTCTGACCCTGCTCGGCGAGTACCGCGCGCGGCCGGCGCTGCGCGATGTGCCGATCATCGTGCTGTCGACCAAGGACGACGCCAGGGTGAAGAGCTCGGCGTTCGCCGCTGGCGCCAACGACTACCTGGTCAAGCTCCCCGATACCATCGAGCTGGTGGCGCGCATCCGCTATCACTCGCGCTCCTACATGGCCCTGCAACAGCGTGACGAAGCCTACCGCGCCCTGCGCGAAAGCCAGCAACAGCTGCTGGAGACCAACCTGGTGCTGCAGCGGCTGATGAACTCCGACGGCCTGACCGGGCTGTCCAATCGTCGTCACTTCGACGAATACCTGGAAATGGAATGGCGCCGTGCCACCCGTGAGCAGGCACCGATGTCGCTGCTGATGATCGACGTCGACTTCTTCAAAAGCTTCAACGACCGCTTTGGCCATGTGGCCGGCGACGATGCCCTGCGTCGCGTAGCCACGGCGCTGCGCGGCAGCTGCAGCCGCTCCACCGACCTGGCGGCGCGCTACGGTGGTGAGGAGTTCGCCATGGTGCTGCCCAGCACCTCGGCCGGCGGTGCGCGACTGCTCGCGGAAAAGGTGCGCCGCGCCGTCACCGACCTGGGCATCCCCCATGACAAGCCCGAGCCAGGCTCGGTGCTGACTGTCAGCATCGGGGTGGCTACCCTGGTGCCGCGAGTCGGTCAAGCCTTCTTGCAACTGGTCAGTCTGGCCGATCAGGGGCTGTACATGGCCAAGCAAGCCGGTCGCGATCAGGTCGGCCTGGTCAACGATACCAGTGCCCTGAGCTGAATCACCCCAGGGCGTCGGGCGCGTCGCCATGCAGCATGACCCGGCCACGGCCGGTCTGCTTGGCTCGGTACAGGGCCTGATCGGCCAGCTCCACCACCTGCTCGAGATCGGCATCGTCCCGGGGCCATAACGCGCCGCCGATGCTGCAGCCGATCTGCAGCTGCTGGTTTTCCCAGAGAATCGGCGCCGCCAGTGCCTGCAGCGTCCGCTCGGCGACCTGCCGGGTCTGGTTGACGCCTTCCCCGGCGGCGACTTGCAGGATCATCAGAAATTCGTCGCCGCCCAGGCGCACCACCAGGTCGCCACCGCGCAGGCAGCCACGCATACGGGACGCGGCCTCGCGTAGCACCTGATCGCCCGCGGCATGGCCATGACGGTCGTTGACCGGTTTGAAGCCATCGAGATCCAGATAGAGCACCGCCAGGCCGTCCTGCGTGCCGTGGTTGCGCTGCTGCGCCCGTGGCAGGAAGCGGGCCAGGGCGGCGCGGTTCGGCAGGCCGGTCAGCGGGTCGTGATGGGCGCGGTTTTCCAGGGCGTCTAGCTCGGTGTGCTGGTGCGTGAGGTTTTCCACCAGGTGGCGGATGGAGTGGCTGAGCCGGGCGATTTCCCGAGGACTGCCGATTTCCGGGATCACGGTGATCTCGCCATTGGCCAGGCGGTCGGCGGCGCGGGCGATGGTGCGCAGCGGGCGGGTCACGTAGCTGGCCAGCAGCCAGCCGCAGGCAGCGAACAGCACCGCGAGCACCACGCCCCAGGCGACTATGCTCAGGTGCATGGCTTGCACTGGCGCATCGGCCAGGCGCAGATCCTGGCGAGCCACGACCATCCAGCCCAGGCCCGGGTAGTCGAGGTAGCCCTGGCTTGCCGTCAGGCCGGTGAGGTAGCGCTTGCCGTCGGGCCAGTGCTGCACGGCCCATTCGCTCTGCTGGGCCGCCAGGTTCTGCATCATCGGCAGATGCAGGCGCTGGCCGACCAGCTCGCGCGGGCCGAGCAGAATGGTGCGGTCACGGCTGATCACGAAGAACTCGATCTGACGGCTGTCTTCGATGGGCTTGAGGATCGCCTCGCGGACCTCCTCGGCCCAGGACCACGACAGGTGCGAGGCGAGGACGCCGACCAGGCGGCCCGTGTCGTCACGCACCGGCAGGCTGATATCGACGAACTTCATCGCCTCGCCGGTGGGGTTGGGCAGCAGCTTGGCCAGCAGCACCGCCTCGTGCACGTCACCGATGAACAGGCCCTGGCTGCCCTCGATAAACACCGGGCGCTGGGCGATGCTGGCGCCCTCGAGAAGACCGTTGCTGGAGGCCAGTACCTGGCCCTGGGCGTCGGTAAAGCCGATCCAGGCGATGGTCGGGAACTTGCCCTGCAGTTCGTCGAGCAGGCGACGCACTTCGCGGGCGTCGCCCGGCTGGCGCAGGGCGGCGAGGCTGCCGATCACCTGCAGCATGCTGGCGCGGCTGTGCATGTCACGGTCCAGGCGGTCGACCATGGTGTAGGACACCTCGGCCAGGTCGCGGCCGATCTCAGTGCGGATGCGCTTGCTCGATTCGCGGCTGATCAGGCTGCCGAGCAGCAGGCTGAGCAGGCACACCAGTAGCACGGTGAGCAGGGCATAGTGGCTACGCAGGCTGTGGGCGCGGAGCATGGTGGCGGGAGATCCTTGGCGCGAGGGCGGGGCTGGTTCGAGTATAGAGGGCCATTGGTCTGCAGGTGGTCGATCACCGCCTAGGGTTTGCTTCCGTTTCAACGGGAGCAGACCCTAACGTGCTGCCAGAATAGCCCGAGTCGGGTATACTCCGCGGCTTTTCCGAAGTTTTACCTGCGAGTGCCGCCAGCCATGGAAATCAACCCGATCCTGAACAGCATCAAGGACCTGTCCGAGCGCACCCAGACCATTCGGGGGTATCTTTGACTACGATCACAAGCATGATCGTCTCGTCGAAGTAAACCGCGAACTCGAAGACCCGAACGTCTGGAACAAGCCCGAATACGCCCAGAGCCTGGGCCGCGAGCGCGCCACCCTGGCGCAGATCGTCGAAACCATCGACGACCTGACCGGTAGCCTGGCCGATTCGCGCGACCTGCTGGAAATGGCCGTCGAGGAAAACGACCAGGGCGCCGTCGACGACGTCGCCGCCGAAGTCGAGCGCCTGCGCGAAATTCTCGAGCAGCTGGAATTCCGCCGCATGTTCAGCCACGAGATGGACCCGAACAACTGCTACCTGGATATCCAGGCCGGCTCCGGCGGTACCGAGGCCCAGGATTGGGCCAACATCCTGCTGCGCATGTACCTGCGCTGGGCCGACAAGCGCGGCTTCAATGCCGAGATCGTCGAGCTGTCCGAAGGTGAAGTCGCGGGTATCAAGGGTGCCACCGTGCACATCAAGGGCGAGTACGCCTTTGGCTGGCTGCGCACCGAGATCGGCGTGCACCGCCTGGTGCGCAAGAGCCCGTTCGACTCCGGGGCCCGTCGCCACACCTCGTTCTCGGCGGTGTTCGTATCGCCCGAGATCGACGACAAGGTGGAGATCGAGATCAACCCCGCCGACCTGCGCGTCGACACCTACCGCTCCTCCGGCGCCGGTGGCCAGCACGTCAACACCACCGACTCGGCGGTGCGTATCACCCACGTGCCGACCAATACCGTGGTGGCCTGCCAGAACGAACGTTCCCAGCACGCCAACAAGGACACCGCCATGAAGATGCTGCGGGCCAAGTTGTACGAGCTGGAGATGCAGAAGCGCAACGCCGCTTCCCAGGCGCTGGAAGACAGCAAGTCGGACATCGGCTGGGGCCACCAGATCCGTTCCTACGTGCTTGACGACTCGCGCATCAAGGACCTGCGTACCGGTGTCGAGCGTAGCGATTGCCAGAAGGTGCTCGACGGCGACCTCGACGGGTACCTCGAAGCCAGCCTCAAACAGGGGCTTTAAGAGCAGTTACAAGCTACAAGCTACAAGCTACAAGCTGCTAGTTGAAGCGGATGAGCCTCTGGTGAGGCAGTCGCTTCAGCCTGGCAGCGATCTTTCCAGAATGATGATTTGACCGGGACGACCCGAAATGAGCGACCAGCAACTCGACCAGCACGAACTGCAACAGGAAGAAAACAAGCTGATTGCCCAGCGCAAGGAAAAGCTTGTTGCCATCCGTGAGCAGGGTGGTGCCTTCCCCAACGACTTCCGCCGCGACAACCTCTGCGCCGACCTGCAGAAACAGTACGTGGACAAGACCAAGGAAGAGCTGGAAGCGGCTGCCATTCCGGTCAAGGTCGCCGGGCGCATCATGCTCAACCGCGGCGCCTTCATGGTCATCCAGGACATGAGCGGGCGCATCCAGGTCTACGTCAATCGCAAGACCCTGCCCGAAGAGACCCTGGCTCAGGTCAAGACCTGGGACATGGGCGACATCATCGCCGCCGAAGGCACCCTGGCCCGGTCGGGCAAGGGCGACCTGTACGTCGAGATGACAGGCGTGCGCCTGTTGACCAAGTCGCTGCGCCCGCTGCCGGACAAGCACCACGGTCTGACCGACACCGAGCAGCGCTACCGCCAGCGCTACGTCGACCTGATCGTCAACGAGGAGGTGCGCGACACCTTCCGCGTGCGTTCCCAGGTCATCGCCCACATCCGTCGTTTCCTCGCCGAGCGCGACTTCCTGGAAGTGGAAACGCCGATGCTGCAGACCATTCCCGGTGGCGCCGCGGCCAAGCCCTTCGAAACCCACCACAACGCCCTGGACATGGCCATGTTCCTGCGCATCGCGCCGGAGCTGTACCTCAAACGCCTGGTGGTCGGTGGCTTCGAGAAGGTCTTCGAGATCAACCGCAACTTCCGTAACGAAGGGGTTTCGACGCGGCACAACCCCGAGTTCACCATGCTCGAGTTCTACCAGGCCTATGCCGACTACGAAGACAACATGGACCTGACCGAGGAACTGTTCCGCGAGCTGGCCCAGACCATCCTCGGCACCACCGACGTACCGTACGGCGACAAGGTGTTCCACTTCGGCGAGCCGTTCGTGCGCCTGTCGGTGTTTGACTCGATCCTCAAGTACAACCCGGACATCACCGCTGCCGACCTCGATGACCTCGACAAGGCCCGCGCCATCGCCAAGCAGGCCGGCGCCAAGGTCCTCGGCCACGAAGGCCTGGGCAAGCTGCAGGTGATGATCTTCGAGGAGCTGGTGGAGCACAAGCTGGAGCAGCCGCACTTCATCACCCGTTATCCGTTCGAAGTCTCGCCGCTGGCCCGGCGCAGCGACGACGATCCGAGCGTCACCGACCGCTTCGAGCTGTTCATCGGTGGCCGCGAGATCGCCAACGCCTACTCCGAGCTCAACGACGCCGAAGACCAGGCCGCACGCTTCCTGCAGCAGGTGGCCGACAAGGATGCCGGTGACGACGAAGCCATGCATTTCGACGCCGACTTCGTGCGCGCCCTCGAATACGGCATGCCGCCGACCGCGGGCGAGGGCATCGGCATCGACCGGCTGGTGATGCTGCTGACCAATTCGCCGTCGATCCGCGACGTGATTCTGTTCCCGCATATGCGCCCGGAACTCTAAGAACCTGATCACGATCTGCTGCGCGTCGGCGCTCCTGCGTTAAAAACAAGCTCGGAATGCTCATTTACCACTTGTAAACTCCGCTTCCTCGCTTGTTTTTGCCTTGGATCGCTCTAGCTCGCGAGATCGTGAACAGGCTCTAAGGGTCGAACGAGCCGCCTCCGGGCGGCTTTTTATTGTCCGCGATTGTGCGCCTATCCTGTTGATGAAAACCCCGCTTGACGCGCTGCGCCAGGGAATCGGACTATCAGCCCGGTGGCAGCCCCACGACTGTCTCGAGGAGAGCATGATGAAAGCCTGGCGCGTATGGGTGGTGCTGTCTTTTCTGCTGTTGAGTGGCTGCCTGGTGACCTTCAAGGAGCCGATCCCGGCCAACGAGGCGGCGCCGATTCCACTGCTCGGGCTGTGGTCACGGGTGGACGAGTGGGGCGAGTTGCGCTACCTGGACATCAGCCGCTCGGGTGCCAACCTGTACAAGGCCGACACCTACGTCGACAACCCGGACAACCTGCCCAGCGCACAGAGCTACAGCTTCACCGTCGCCCACCATGGGCGGCGCTGGTACCTGTCCGCCGGTGTGCCCAAGCGCCTGGGCGCCAACTTCGCCATCGGCGGCTTCGAGCTGACCCAGACGGGCGAGCTGGTGCTCTTCAACCTCGATGTCGAGCGCATTCGCCAGGCCGTTGCCGAGGGCGAGATCAAAGGCAGCGACGTGCAGATGCCCCAGGGCGAAGGCGTGCTGGTGACCAGTGAGTTGGAGAAGGTATTCGCCTACCTCAACGACCCCGCCAACGCCGACCTGTTCGTCGAAGTGGCGCGCTACCAGCGCAGTGCACCCTGAAATCGTCAGTCAAGCAAAGAGGATTGCCATGAACAGCCACACAGCACTCGACGGCTACCAACTGGTGGTGCGCGCGCTGTCCGACCGTATCGTCGAGGCGCAAACGCCGATCCGCGTGCTCGATGCGGTGAAATGGGACGATTCCGTCCGCCAGGCGTTTCTCAAGCACAAGGGGCGCGAGCTGCCAGCCATCGACCGCAACTACTACGACAGCCGCCCCCTGGCGTTCGACCCGGCCGCCAAGAAGCTGGAATTCCAGAACATCGAGCGCGACATCACCCGCCAGCTCGGCCAGTTCAACCCGGTGGGGCAGATCATGCGCCGCATGTGCCGCGAGTACCGCATGGTGATTCGCATGCTGGAAGCCCGCGGCACCTCGGATTTCGGGCTGATATCCCAGGAGCTGTACGGCGCCGCGTCCGATGCCTTCCATGCCGGTGACCCGACCCTGGCGGATCTGGGCCTGATGTTCTCCGACTACCTGAACAACATCGACAGCCGCGGTGACCTCAAGGACGAGCCCAAGACCCTGGGCGCCAAGGAAGCCGTGGCCCTGCTGCAGAGCCGCCTCAACCTGGTGTTCGGCGAGAGCGACAGCACCATCCGCGTGTTCGAGTCCGATGGCATTCTCGCCGACGCCGCGGCGGGCGCCGACTACATCAAGATTCGCAGCGACGCCATGTTCAACGAACGCGACGTCAAGGCACTGGAAGTCCACGAAGGTCTGGTGCACGTGGCTACCACCCTCAACGGCCAGAACCAGCCGATCTGCACCTTTCTGGCCAAGGGCCCGCCCTCGTCGACGGTCACCCAGGAAGGCCTGGCGATCCTCATGGAGGTGATCGCCTTCGCGTCCTATCCCAGCCGCCTGCGCAAGTTGACCAACCGCACCCGCGCCATCCACATGGCCGAGCAGGGCGCCGATTTTCTGCAGGTCTGCGATTTCTACCGCGAGCAGGGCTTCAGCCTGGAAGACAGCTACAGCAATGCCAGCCGCGCCTTCCGCGGCTCGGCGCCGGACGGCCTGCCCTTCACCAAGGACCTGTCGTACCTGAAGGGCTTCATCATGATCTACAACTATATCCAGCTCGCCGTGCGCAAAGGCAAGCTGGAACAGATCCCTTTATTGTTCTGTGGCAAGACCACGCTGGAGGATATGCGTACCCTACGCCAGCTGGTCGATGAAGGGCTGGTGAGCCCACCCAGGTACCTGCCACAGCAGTTTCGCGACCTCAACTCGCTGTCGGCCTGGATGTGCTTCTCCAACTTCCTCAACCACCTGAGCCTGGATCGGATCGAAGCCGACTACGCCAACATTCTCTGAGCAAACGCCTCGAGAAGTGGCGGCGGCGCGACCGTTCTCCACTTCATCGAGCTGCCCCATGGGGACGGCTTGCACCCGAGATGCCGGCATGACAGCGCGCAACCCCATCCCCCTGATTCTCACCGCCATCGGCAGCATCACCGGTACCGTGGCGGTGCTCGGCTTCTACGGCTACCTGCATTTCGCCAAGCCCGAGGACGCCTTGCTGCTGGCCGAGTTCACCATGCTCAAGACCGTTCCCGGCGAGGATTACCGAGTCAGCCTCAAGCCCGCCGATCAGGTGGCGCAGTGCATCGATGGCGTGCTGGTACTGTTCGATCTGCAGCAGAAGGGCCTCAGCGGCGTGCTGGTTGACGATGCCAAGCGGGCGGTGCGCTGCAATCCTTCCTGATTCCTGATTGAACAACGAACACCGCCGGACCAGGGTTCGTCTGGTGAGGCAGCCCGCACCCCCATGGAGGCAGGCTGGCTCAGGCAGGCGGGGCGTCAGACTATAGGGCGTACTCGCCGAGGGCAGTACGCCGTGACAAGCTTCTGCAGATGAGCCACCTCCGGGCGGAGGACTGTTCGCCTAGGCTACGAGCGGCCGGCGTTGCGGCCCGCCTGACCCAGCTGCAACCAGAAACGAAAAACCCCGCCTGAGCGGGGTTTGTCTTGTGAGGTCGCCTGCACCCTCGCGGGGCAGGTTTCCTCAGGCAGGCCGGGGTCTTAGTTGCTCATGGACGAGCGCGGGGCGACCGGCTTGCTGTCGTTGGAGATGGTCACTTCCACACGACGGTTCATGGCGCGGCCGGCCGAATCGCTGTTGCTGGCGACCGGGTATTCCTTGCCATAACCCTGGGCGACGATGCGCTCCGGGCCTACGCCCTGGCTGACCAGCGCGGCACGCACGGTGTTGGCACGGCGCTCGGACAGGCTCTGGTTGTACTGAGCTGAACCGGTGCTGTCGGTGTAGCCTTCGACGATCACCTTGCGGTCCGGGTTTTCCTTCAGGAACTGGGCGAGCTTGGTGATGTTGTGCATGCCGCCGGGCTTGAGCTCGGAGCGATCGAGATCGAACAGCACGTCACCGAAGGTCACCAGGGTGCCGCGCTCGGTCTGCTTGGCGTTCATGCTCTCCTGCAGCTGCTTGATCTGCGCGTCACGGGCTTCCAGGCGCGCCTGGGCACGCTGGGCGCCGGTCTGCTCCAGGTTCTGCTCGGTGGTGCGCAGGGCGATGGTCTGCTCGGCCAGCTCGATGCGCTTGTTGGCCAGGTAGGACAGCTGGTCGACGCGCTTCTCGTCTTCTTTCTCGCGGTAGGCTTTCTCCGCACGCTCCAGCGCTTCGCCGGCGTCCTTGGTTTCCAGGGCTGCCACTTTGACCGACTCCGGGTTGGTCTGCAGGCTGGAGTAGCTGCTGCGCGCCTGTTCCAGGTTGACGTTGGGCTTGGAGGCACAAGCGGCCAGGCCGACGCTCAGGGCCAGCAGGGCAGGAATCATCACTTGATTACGCATGGTCGTTCATCCTTCTATGAATTGGCGAAAGCGGTAGCGGGGCGTTATTGCTGCTGACCCTGGGTACGGATCTGCTGGGCGCCGCGCATGCCTTCCTGACGCAGCTCTTCGATGCCCTGCTGAGCATCCTTGAGCGCCTTGTCAGCCTTGGCAGCCTGGGTCTTGCGGGTCGCTACGCGGGCATCCCACTCGGCCTGCTCGGCCAGGCGCTTGGCCTCTTCGTAGTTCTCCTCGACCAGTTCCAGCTCGGCCTGCTTGAGCTTGTCCTGAGCGGATTTGGTTTCCACTGCAGCGAATTCCGTACCACCAGAGCTGACGGCTTCATTGACGGCGGACTTGGTCACGGCCATCTGCTCGCTGGGCGGGTTGCCGGCGCAGCCAGCCAGCAGCAGGCTGCTGCCAATGGCCAGCGCAGCGACCTTCCAGCTGGCCAGTTGGGTACGAGCGTTTGGGGCAGTTTTAGTGGTCATGGTGTGCAACTCCATTGGTAAATAACTGGCAAAACAGTCGGTTCCACGATGGTTACCTGCCGTGCGGAGCTCAGGAGCCAGGGCTGCTGAGTAAGTTTTTCTCCGGCGACCAGTGGTCGCGTCGGCATAGTTCTGTGAGTTGGCAGCGGGGTGAAACGTTCAGCAAAAAACTGCGGATTGCCAGTACGGTGGCCTCAGCAATTCGACGCAGGCCACGGCATCAGCGGCCTGCGCAAGGCTGACCGATCGATCAGGGCATGGTCGTCGGCTGTTCGGCATCGAACTCCTGGCGGTAATGGCGGGCCAGTTCGAGAAAGCGTGGGGTCGGCCCGATGTCCTCGTAGACCGGGTTGCCTTCTTCATCGGTGGCCACCACCTGGCTGCCCTGTACGTACGGCAGGCTGGCCTCCAGGTCTTCCAGGGCGGCGGCCAGCAATTCGGCCAGCAGGTCCTCGGGGCGACGCTTGGGGTACATATGACTGAGCGCGGCCAGGCGAGCAGCGGCCTCCACATCCAGATGCACCTGGTAGGGCGTGCTGGCCAGGCGGCCGGTTGCATTCTGTTCCCATTGCTGGACGAGCTGGCGGATCTTCATAGGTACCTCGGGGCAGGGGAGTCTTCTAGAGACCCGGGCCGTTCGGCGGCGTTCCGGTGGATGCTCATGGCGAAGCCTTCCTGCGGCGTTGGTCGCAGGGCGGCTTGTCAGGCGCGTCATGGCTGGGCAATCTGAAGGCTCACGCAGAGGGGTAGGGAGACTGGTATGACGCAAATCGATGCACGTCTACGCGAGGACGTTCACCAGCTCGGTGAGCTGCTCGGCAGTACCATCCGCGACCAGCACGGCGAGGCCTTTCTCGACAAGATCGAGCGCATTCGCAAGGGCGCCAAGGCCGCGCGCCAGGGCTCGGCCGACGGCGCACGGCAGCTCAGCGACACCCTCGACGGGCTCGCGGACGACGAGCTGCTGCCGGTGGCCCGGGCCTTCAACCAGTTTCTCAACCTGGCCAATATCGCCGAGCAGTACCACCGGGTGCGTCGTCGTGAAGCCGGCGAGGCGCAACCCTTCGAAAACCGCGTGTTCGACGAGCTCCTGCAGCGCCTGCGCGCCAATGGCCATGATGGCGAGGCCCTGGCCCGCCAGGTCGCGCAGCTGGATATCGAACTGGTGCTCACCGCGCACCCCACCGAGGTGTCACGGCGCACGCTGATCCAGAAGTACGACGCCATTTCCGCCCAACTGGCCGAGCAGGATCACAGTGACCTGTCGGGCGCCGAGCGCGAAGCCATCGCCAGCCGCCTGCAACGGCTGATCGCCGAGGCCTGGCACACCGAGGAAATCCGCCGGGTGCGGCCCACCCCGGTGGACGAAGCCAAGTGGGGCTTCGCGGTGATCGAGAATTCACTTTGGTACGCGCTGCCCATGGTGATGCGCAAGGCCGACCGGGCGTTGCAGCGCGAGACCGGGCAGCGCCTGCCGCTGGAGGCCGCGCCGATTCGTTTCGCCTCCTGGATGGGCGGTGATCGCGACGGCAACCCCAACGTGACTGCCAAGGTCACCCGCGAGGTGTTGCTGCTGGCCCGCTGGATGGCCGCCGACCTGTACCTGCGCGATATCGACAGCCTGGCCGCCGAACTGTCCATGCAGCGCGCCAATGACGAGCTGCGCGCGCACGCCGGCGACAGCGCCGAGCCGTATCGGGCGGTGCTCAAGCAGCTGCGCGAGCGGCTGCGTGCCACCCGCGCCTGGGCCCACGAAGCGCTGGCCGGCCCGGTCAATCCGCCGGCACAGGTGCTGCACGACAACGCCGATCTGCGCGAGCCGCTGCTGCTCTGCTACCGCTCGCTGCACGACTGCGGTATGGGCGTGATCGCCGATGGCCCACTGCTGGATTTCCTGCGCCGGGTGGGCACCTTCGGGCTGTTCCTGGTGCGCCTCGACGTACGCCAGGACGCCACCCGTCATGCTTCAGCCATGGCCGAGATCACCGAGTACCTGGGCCTGGGCCGCTACGACAGTTGGGACGAAGAGCAGCGGCTGGCATTCCTGCAGGCGGAACTGGGCGGTCGCAGGCCCTTGTTGCCCGCCGACTTCAACCCCAGCGCCGATACCGCCGAAGTGCTCGCCACCTGCCGCGAAGTGGCGGCCGCGCCGGCAGCCTCGCTGGGTTCCTACGTGATCTCCATGGCCGGCGCCGCCTCGGACGTGCTCGCCGTGCAATTGCTGCTCAAGGAGGCCGGGCTGCGCCGCCCGATACGCGTGGTGCCGCTGTTCGAAACCCTGGCTGACCTGGACAACGCCGCCGTCGCCATCGAGCGGTTGCTCGCGCTGCCGGACTATCGCGCCGGTCTGCAGGGGCCCCAGGAAGTGATGATCGGTTACTCGGACTCCGCCAAGGACGCCGGCACCACGGCGGCCGCCTGGGCCCAGTACCGTGCCCAGGAAAGCCTGGTGAGGATCTGCCGTGAACATGCTGTCGAACTGCTGCTGTTCCATGGCCGCGGCGGCACCGTGGGGCGCGGTGGCGGCCCGGCCCACGAGGCGATTCTGTCGCAGCCGCCCGGCTCGGTGAACGGGCGCTTTCGCACCACCGAGCAGGGCGAGATGATCCGCTTCAAGTTCGGCATGCCGGATATCGCCGAGCAGAACCTCAATCTCTACCTGGCCGCGGTACTGGAGGCCACCTTGTTGCCGCCGCCGGCGCCGCGACAGGCCTGGCGCGAGCAGATGGACAAGCTGGCGGCCGACGGCGTGGCCACCTACCGCGGCGTGGTGCGCGAGCACCCGCAATTCGTCGAGTACTTCCGCCAGGCCACGCCCGAGCAGGAGCTCGGGCGCCTGCCCCTGGGCAGCCGGCCCGCCAAGCGACGTGAAGGCGGCGTGGAAAGCCTGCGCGCCATCCCGTGGATCTTCGCCTGGACCCAGACACGCCTGATGCTGCCCGCCTGGCTGGGCTGGGAGGCCGCCCTGCGTAACGCGCTGCAGCGCGGCGAAGGTGAACTGCTGAGCGAAATGCGCGAGCAGTGGCCGTTCTTTCGCACCCGGATCGACATGCTGGAAATGGTGTTGGCCAAGGCCGACGAGTCGATCGCCAGGCTGTACGACGAGCGTCTGGTGGACAGCGAACTGCATCCCCTGGGCACCCATTTACGCGACCTATTGTCGCAGGCGAGCGAGGTGGTGCTGGGTCTGACCGGCCAATCGCAGCTGTTGACCCACAGCCCCGAGACCCTGGAATTCATCACCGTGCGCAACACCTACCTGGATCCTCTGCACCTGTTGCAGGCCGAACTGCTGGCCCGTTCCCGGCAGCGCGAACAGGAGGCGGGCAGCGCTCTGGAGCAGGCGCTGCTGGTCAGTGTGGCAGGCATTGCCGCCGGGCTGCGCAATACCGGTTGAGGGCTGCTGCCGACTGGCCAGTTTCAGGGATCAGGCAGTAAAAGATCGGGAAATTCCGGCTATTTGCAGGCAATTGGCCATTGCCAGGGCGCTTTCGACTTTGGTTGGATGGCGCCCGGTGCTCGGCTGCGTTCAAGCTGTACAGGCGTAACGGCACGAGCACCATGAAGTCGCCATGGGCGGCGGCTTTCGACCGCTTGTGCGGCATTGGAGCGCTGTGTATCTTGATCGACCTTCTGACAGTTCGGCACCTGGCCGGGCTGGCGAAACCCAGTTGCGATTGGCCCCGCAAGGCGAGTCCACCATCAATACCAAGAACTTGAGGAGCACATCGATGCGCGTGATTCTGTTGGGGGCGCCCGGTGCCGGCAAAGGTACTCAGGCAGGTTTCATCACCAAGAAATTCTCGATTCCCCAGATCTCCACGGGCGATATGCTGCGTGCGGCGGTCAAGGCCGGCACCGAGCTGGGCCTTGCGGCCAAGAGCGTGATGGACGCTGGCGGCCTGGTCTCCGATGAGCTGATCATCAACCTGGTCAAGGAGCGCATCGCTCAGCCCGATTGCGCCAAGGGCTTCCTGTTCGACGGGTTCCCGCGCACCATCCCACAGGCCCAGGCTCTCAAGGACGCTGGCGTGCAGATCGACCACGTGGTGGAAATCGCCGTCGACGACGAAGAGATCGTCGGCCGCATCGCCGGTCGCCGTGTGCACCCGGGCTCGGGCCGCGTGTACCACACCGAGCACAACCCGCCGAAGGTTCCTGGCAAGGACGACGAAACCGGTGAAGAGCTGATCCAGCGCGAGGACGACAAGGAGGCCACCGTGCGCCATCGCCTGTCGGTCTATCACTCCCAGACCAAGCCCCTGGTGGACTTCTACCAGAAGCTGTCGGCTGCCGAGGGCACACCCAAGTACAGTGCTATCGAAGGTGTCGGCTCGGTCGAGCAGATCACCGCCAAGGTGCTGGCAGCGCTGAGCTGACCTGACCTACGCCAACAACGGCCCGCTTGCGGGCCGTTGTCGTTTCTGGGCATGCCAGGGTGGGCTAGGGCCCGGCTCGAGTCGCGGGTGGGCAGCCACCGCCGCTGCCGTTTCGTTACTATCGGGCTTCCCACCGCCATCAGGCATGCTCCGAATGCCAGCCGGCGCGCCCTTGCGTCTGCTGGTTGCTCGACCGCCACCAAGACCGTCGAGAAAGGCGGCCATAACCACCACCCCAGCAGAGTGCATTCCATGACCAAGAACAGAAGATTCGCCTGCTTGCCCATCGCCTTGGTATCGGCGCTGAGTGCATCCGTCGCCCTGGCCGACGGCGCCGCCGAGAAGCACGAGTGCTCGGTAGACCAGTTCAGCATGGCACTGCGTTACCAGCAGCAATCCGCGGAAGTTCGCGCCTTGCAGATGCAGGCCTACAACATCGCCACCGAGAAGCTCGACGCCGCCGTGGCGGCGGCCGAGGATACCTCCAAACTGGCCATTGTCACCGACGTGGATGAAACGGTGATCGACAACTCCGCGCTGCTGGCGCGCGACCTCGCCAACTGCCACACCTACGATGGCTGGGACACCTGGCTGCCGTGGGAGCGCGATGGTGATCCGGTACTGATCCCCGGAGCCAGGAAATTCCTCGAGCACGCCGACAAGCTGGGCGTGACCATCCGCTACGTGTCCGACCGTTCCGAGGAGCAGAAGGCCTACACCCTCAAGGCCCTGAAGAAGCTCGACCTGCCCCAGGTCAGCGCCGACAGCGTATTGCTGCTCGGGCCGCCCAAGGTGGAGCGTCGTGCGTTGGTCGCCAAGGACCATCGTATCGTGATGCTGCTCGGCGATACCCTGCATGACTTCGACGCACGCTTTCGCAAGACCCCGGTGGCCGAACAACGCGCCACCGCCGAAGCCGAGTCGGCGAAGTGGGGCACCGAGTGGATCGTGTTCCCGAATGCCGGTTACGGCACCTGGTCCAAGGAACCGCTCAAGGCCTGGGAGGCCAAACCCGTTATCGAGAAGTGGTAAGCCCCCTGGCCGATCGCTGATCAATTGGCCGGCCGGCGCCCGCCTGGGCGCCGACGCTGGGCTCAGACGGTCGCCTGGCCGTCGAGCGTGCTTTCGGCGAGACCGGTTGGCTCGCTGCGCTGGAAAAAACCAGCCCAAACCGTTTTAATGCCCGCCCGCTCAGCCACCTGTACAGATTGCCATGACCACTCTGCTGGCCCTCGATACCGCCACCGAAGCCTGCTCCGTCGCCCTGCTGCATGACGGCCGTGTGACGAGCCACTACGAGGTGATTCCGCGCCTGCATGCCCAGAAGCTGCTGCCGATGATCAAGGCGCTGCTGGCCGAGCAGGGCGTTGCGCTGGCGGCGCTGGATGCCATCGCTTTCGGGCGCGGCCCAGGAGCCTTCACTGGTGTGCGCATTGCCATCGGCGTGGTGCAGGGGCTGGCCTTCGCCCTGGATCGCCCGGTGCTGCCGGTTTCCAACCTGGCCGTGCTGGCGCAGCGTGCGCAGCGCGAGCAGGGTGCCAGTCAGGTGGCTGCCGCCATCGATGCGCGCATGGATGAGGTGTACTGGGGCTGCTACCGCGCCGAGGCGGGCGAGATGCGCCTGGTCGGGCGCGAAGCGGTGCTGGCGCCGGAGCGGGCGCAACTGCCGGACGGCGCCCATGGCCAGTGGTTCGGTGCCGGCACCGGTTGGGGCACCTTCGCCGAGCGTATCGGTGGCCGGGTCGCCGCCTGCGATGGTGCGATGCTGCCCCATGCCGAAGACCTGCTGAGCCTGGCCCGTTTTGCCTGGGATCGAGGCGAGGCCGTGGTGGCCGACCAGGCCCAGCCGGTCTATTTGCGCGATCAGGTCGCCACGCCGAAAATGCCGCCGCCGGCGGGCTTTTGAACCTTGGCCGACGAGAGGGTCGTCCTTTTGTCGTCAACTTCTCGGCGTCCATTGCCAAGGGGCGGCGGCGCAGCTAGATTGCCAGTACTTCCGCACGCCTTCCTGCCGAGCCTTCATTGATGCGTATCGACGGTAACATCGCGCCCTATTCACCGGATCGTGGTCCCCGCTCGGGAACCGCGGTCACGCCTTATCGTGAGGCGAACCGGGAAGTAGAGCTCAAGCGCGAGCAACCGTCGTCAACCGCCGGCACCCAGGGCTTCGAGCAGACCCCGCAGATCCGTCGCGTGCAACAGAGCAATGCGAGCACCGACAACTTCCCGGTGCGCTCGCTGGACGTCACCTACCAGCCCGCCATGAGCAATCGCGCCGCCCAGGCCATTGCCAGTTACAGCAGCACGGCGGCCTTCGCCCGCGAGGTGGATGCGCAGCAGGTATTGGGCCTGGATCTCTACGCCTGATCGACTTGTGGTCGGCCTGCCTCGCCTGGATCAGGCACACTAGGTGTTTTCCGCCGATCAGCGATTTTCGATGCTTCCGTATTTCCTTGGTTGTCCCTCCTGGAACGAGCTCGCCTGGCGCGGCGGCTTCTACCCTGCCGACCTGAACATGAGCGACAGCGTGGAGCACTATTGCCGCGTGTTCAATGCGGTGGAGGGCAATACCACCTTCTATGCGCGCCCCGACGGGGACAAGCTCGCCCGCTGGGTGGCGCGCATGCCCGCGCATTTCCGTTTCTGCGCCAAGGTGCACAAGGACATCAGCCACGACGGCGACCTACGCGACCAGCTGGGCAACACCCAGGCGTTTCTCGACCTGCTCGCCCCGCTGGGCGAGCGGGTCACGCCGCTGTGGCTGCAGCTGCCGGCCATGTTCGGGCCGGCGCGGCTGGGTGAGCTCGCGGTATGGCTCGAGGCGTTCGCCCATCGGCGGCTGGCCGTGGAGGTGCGCCACCCGGCGTTCTTCGACAAGGGCGAGGAGGAACGTGCGCTCAATCGGCTGCTCCACGATCATGGGGTGGAGCGTATCTGCCTGGATTCCCGGGCGCTGTTCAGTTGCACCTCCAGGGATCCGGCGGTGCTGCATGCCCAGGCCAAGAAACCGCGCCTGCCGATCCGCCCGGCGGCGTTCACGGACAGCCCCCAGGTGCGCTTTATCGGCGGGCCGGACCTGGACGCCAACCAGCCGTTTCTGGAGCCTTGGCTGGACAAGGTGGCGGCCTGGATCGAGCAGGGCCTGACACCCCACGTATTCCTGCATACCCCGGACAACCACCTGGCCGCCGCCCAGGCGCTGCGCTTCCATGAGCTGCTCTGCGAGCGCCTGCCGGGCCTGCCGCCGCTACCGCCATACACCGACCGCGAGCCCAGGGCCGAGCAGTTGGGGTTGCTTTAAAGCGGGAGTAGCCGTTCGCATAATTCGTGGGAGGGGCTTTAGCCGCGAGCTCTTTACATTCCACACGCGATGCGAGAGCTGTGGTTTGCCAGCGTTATCACGTTGTTCATACGTTCGGTTCCGCTCTGTCGAGCGGGTTTCTTTTGGCATCGCCCGGGTGGCCGGCCCCGCCAAAAGAAACCAAAAGGTCTAGCCCCGACATACGGCCCCGGCTTCGCTGGGGTTCCCTCGCTCCATCATTGTTCCGAGGGCCCGACCTAGGCGGCCCCCCACGAAGGACCATCCCTGGCCCATCCGGTGGGGCGCCTAGCCTCCCGCGACATCCACGTCGCTCAAGGCTACCCGCCCGGCCCTTTCCACAACGATTCCGCTCGGCCTCTTGAAGGGGCAATTGGTATCGCCTGTTATTTTTGTGGCATGAGGAGCACTAAAAAGCCAAAGCGGCCAACCGGCCGCTCCCGCCACCTTCCTGCCCTTCAGGCCAGGCGCAGGTGGTTGTCCCAGAAGCCGGCCGGCAGTTCCAGGGGCTGCATGGCGATGCGCTCGCTACGGCAGTCGTAGAGTCGGCAACGGCCGATACCGGCGCTGACCACGAAACCGTTCTCCACCGCGCCGACGCCGGCGCAGTCGGGCAGGGCGGCGTCCAGGCGCACGGCGCCGCTGTCCAGGTCCCAGATGAACAGGCGGTTGCCGCGTGGTGCGGTCATCGCCAGCAGCCTTAAGTCACTGTGCACGGCGACGCTGGCGGTGTACTGACTCATCATCTGGCGCTGGGCATCGGCCATGGGAAAGTGCTGGAACGGCTGGCCCGGGCGCTTGATCGCCACCAGCGGCACGGCGTCCATGGCATCGCCCATGTATTGCTGGCCGCTGACCACGGTGCCGTCGCTGGCCACGGCCAGGTGGCGCACGCTATTCATCGGCTCGGGCAGCTGTTCCTTGCTGTGCAGGGTGCCGTCGCGGCCCATCAGCACCAGGCTGGCCTCCATGGCGTCGAGGTTCATCTCCACCCGGCTTTCCGCCTCGGTGCGAATGCCGCCGTTGGCCACCACCAGGGTTTCACCGTCGGGCATCCACAGCAGCTGGTGCGGGCCCAGGCCGTGGCTGGACAGCTCGTCGCGGTGCACCAGGCGCTCGTTTTCCAGGCGATAGGCGCCGATCACGCCACGACCGGGGTCGCGGGTGTCGTTCTCGGTGGCGTACAGCCATTCGCCGTCCTTGTGGAACACCGCGTGGCCGTAGAAATGCCGATCCTGTTCGCTTCGCAGGGTCTGCAGCAGGCGGCCATCGCGGGTGTCGATCAGGTAGCTTTCGGTGCTCGGCCTGCGCCCGACGAACAGCGCCACGGGCAGGTTTGGGTGGGGCACCACGTCATGGCAGCGCTCGGTCACCTGGGTGACGAAGGCGCGCTGGCCATCGAGCCGATAGCCGACCGCATAGTGCTTGCCACCTTCGTCGTTGCGTGCCGACAGCAGCAGCGGCTGGTGGCCGGTATGGGTCAGCTTCCAGCCGCCGACGGCGCCGGCCGCCAGCAGGGTGGCGCTCAGGCCGAGGAACGCCCGGCGTTTCATGGTCATGGTTCAGTCTCCGTCGTGGGCGTTGAAGCCCAGCTGGATGCCCAGCGCCCGCGCCAGCTCGCCTTCATGCAGGCGGTGCAGCACGTTGAGGCTGTCGTAGAAGGTGTTGAGGCTCTGTCGCCCGGCCTCATCGGCCAGCAGTTCGCCGAGGGGGCGCTGCAGGCCGGCAAGCTGCTTGCGGCTTTCGGCGTAGGCGGCGGCGATGCGTTTCTTGAGATCGTCCTGATCGCTGCCCAGCAGCGCCTGCAGGCCGTCGTTCTTGGCACCATGCCAGAGCTGCTCGGCACCGCTCAGGGCGGCCCCCAGATTGCTCAGGCTGGCCTGGCTGCGCCAGGCTTCGGCCTGGTAGGGCTGCGGCACGCCCTTGCTCTGCCGGCCCAGGGGGGCGCCGAGCTTCTTCTTCAGGCCATCGATGGCGCTGACCTGGGTGCGCAGAATGTCGGAGATCGCCTCGCCCGCTTCGGCGTAACGCTCGTTGGGAAAGGTGCGAAACAGCGCCAGGGCGCCATCGTCGCCTTGCCACTGTTCCAGTACGGTGCTGGCCAGTGCCTGCTGGTGCTCGCCGATGGCTACCAGCAGCGGGCAATAGCGGGCCTTGTGCTCGGCGTTGTGCAGGTCGATCCCGGGGTCGAACATCAGGTATTCGTAAGCGGTGAGCCCCTGGACCACCACGCTGGCCTTTTCCAGATCGGCCGCGTCGAGTTGCGGCTTGGCCTTGACCAGCGCCTCGACCTGGCGGGCCACCAGGTTCTTCTTGTCCGGCCAGAACTGCACCTGCCAGGCGCGGTTACCTTCGGCCAGCGGACCGACCGCCAGTGGCTGCAGGCTGGCCCAGGCGCTCTGGGCGGTGAAGAAGGCCTGGCGGGCGCTGCCCAGGTCTTCCTGGCCGGCGCAGAACGCCTTGGCGCTGCTGGCCAGGGCGACGTCCGCTTCTTTCCAGGTGGCGTGGGCCGGTAGCAACACGCCTTCGGCCAGCGCCGAGCTGGTGGTGGCCTGTGGATCGGCCGGCGAGCAGGCGGCCAGGGTCAGGCCCAGCAGGGCGAGGGTCAGCGGAGAACGGATCATGCGCGGCTCCTTACAGTGAATTCAGAAAGGCCAGGAGCGCGGCGCGCTCCTCGCTGGAAAATTGCAGCACCTGCTGCTTGGCTGCTTCGGCTTCGCCGCCGTGCCAGGCGATGGCTTCGAGCAGGCTGCGGGCGCGGCCGTCATGCAGGAACTGGGTATGGCCGCTGACCGTTTCGGTCAGGCCGATGCCCCACAGCGGCGCGGTGCGCCACTGGCGTCCGTTGGCGCGAAATTCGTCGCGACCATCGGCCAGGCCGTCGCCCATGTCGTGCAGCAACAGATCGGTATAGGGGCGAATGGTCTGGCCCGCCAGCTCCGGTTCGGCAGCATCGGCAGCGGTGACGAAGCTGGGCGTATGGCAGCCCTGGCAGCCGGCGCGGTGGAACAGGGTCTTGCCGGCCAGCACCTGGGCGTCGTCGACCTTGCGGCGCGCCGGCACGGCGAGGTTGCGGGTGTAGAACAGCACCATGCCCATGATGTTGTCGCTGACTTCCGGCTGGCCGCCATGGGGCGCGGCGCGGCAGTCGATCTGCGCCTCGGTGCAGCCGTCGGTGGGCAGCAGGTTGCTGGTCAGGCCCATGTCCTGCAGGAAGGCGTGGGCGTTCTGCTGCTCGAGCGTCGGTTGCCCGGCCTTCCAGCCGAAACGGCCGAGCACCGTCTCCTGGCGGGCATCGTCCCACACCCGATTGGGCTGGCCGCGGATGCCGTCGCCGTTGCGGTCGTGGGGGTCGGCGTTGGCCAGGATGGCCGCTTCGGGAATCGCTTCGAGCAGCCCCAGGCCGATCATCGGCGGCGCCACCCGCGCCGAGAACAGCGTGTCCAGGTGCATCGGCCCGTAGCCGAGCTGGCTGATGTTCAGCTGCGGCTTGCGCAGCTCGAGGGTATGGCCGTCGGCGAAGCGCACCTGCTCGGTGCTGTAGGCGACGCGCACCTTGCCTTCCGGGGCAACGCCGGGGTTGGCCATGTCCTGCAACTGGGCGCCGTAGGTGGGCTCGGGCAGCACGCCGAGGCGCTCCAGCACGGCACGGTCGGCGTCGCCGGCCGGAATCGACAGGCGTACCAGCATCGACACGGCGTTGACGCTGCCAGGCTGCGGCGGATGACCGCGGCCATCGCGGACATGGCAGTTCTGGCAGGCGTTGGTGTTGAACAGCGGGCCGAGGCCGTCACGGGCCGTGGTGGTCGAGGGTGCGATCACCCAGGGGCTGCGAAAGAAGCTGTTGCCCACGCTGAAATCCAGGCGGCGTTCGGGCGCCAGATTGGCGGAGGGCAGGGAGAAGGCCACGCGGTCGCTGCGTGAGACGGTCGCGGTACCGCCGGACAGCGCTTCACCCGGTTCAGCATGGGTGAAGGTGGGCGATTGATCGCAGGCGGTCAGGCCGAGAGCCAGAAACAGCAGTGGCAGCAGGCGACCGGGTGACGCTGGCATGGATGAATCCGCAGGACAGAAAGCGAGGGCGGGAATCTTAGCAGTCCGCACGGCTTTAAATAAGATGGATTTGCGTTCAGTCGGCCAGGGTAACCAGGCTCTGCGCCGGAACCCAGCCGGTTTCGCTGCTGGCTTCGCGCAGGCACCATGGCCAGCCGTCCAGATGGCGATGTGGTACGCCGCCAGGTACAAAAAAGCCGGTGCGAAACCGCGCACCGGCTTGTTCGTTGCTCGGTTACCGTACTGATCAGAACTCGTGATCAGCGGTATCCGGGTTCAGGTCGCTGATGCCCAGCTTGCCGGCGGCCTGTTCGATGGCACCGGTCTGCTTGACCAGCGCAGCGATGGCGTCGCGCACCAGTTGCTGGCCTTGGGCGTTGTCGGCGGCGATCAACTGGTCGAAGTGCGCGCCCTTGTCGGCGCTGTCGACCAGGGCCTGGAGCTTGGCCTGGGTGGCCTCCAGGTCGGCCTTCACGGTGCCGTCGGTGGCGGCGTCGGCCTTGGCGACCAGCGACGACAGGCTCGGGCCGCTGAGGGTACTGCCGTCGACCTTCTTGTACTCGCCCAGGTAGACGTTACGGATGCCCAGGCCGTTGTAGTAGTGGGAGTTGTGGGTGATGTCGCTGAAGCAGTCGTGCTCGTCTTCGGTGGAGTTGGCTTCCAGGGCGACCTTCATGCGCTCGCCAGCCAGTTCGCCGAGGGACAGGCTGCCCATGCCGAAGAGCATCTTGCGCAGGCCGTTCTCGGCGGATTCGCCCTCCAGGGTGGCGCGGTAGTTGTCGGCCACGCCGGCTTTCCACTGACCGGCCATTTCGTCGAGGTCGGCGACCAGCAGCTCGGTGGCGGCTTTCAGGTAGGCACGGCGACGCTCGTTGTGGCCGCCGGTGGCGCCTTCGCCGACCACGTAGTCGGTGGCCGGGCGCTCGCCAGCGCCGGGGCCAGTGCCGTTCAGGTCCTGGCCCCAGAGCAGGAATTCGATGGCGTGATAGCCGGTGGCGACGTTGGCTTCGGAGCCGCCCAGCTCGTTCAGGCTGGCGAGCAGGTCCGGGGTGATCTCGGTGACGTCGACCTTGTCTTCACCTACCTGGATCTCGGTGTGGGCGATGATGTTGGCGCCTGCCGCCGGGTTGCCCAGGGCGTGCTGGTAGTCGGCGTCGACGTAGTCGATCAGGCCTTCGTCCAGGGGCCATGCGTTAACCTGGCCTTCCCAGTCGTCGACGATGGTGTTGCCGAAACGGAACACCTCGCTCTGCATGTAGGGTACGCGGGCGGCCAGCCAGGCTTCGCGGGCGGCTTTCAGGGTTTCGTCGTTGGGGGTGGCGAGCAGGGCATCGACGGCGCTCTGCAGCTTCTTGGCGGTGCTGGCGGCGTCCTCGAACACGGCGGATGCCATATCCGCGTAGTGCTTGACCACGGCCTGTGCAGCGGCTTCGTCGAAGGCGCCGGCTGCTGCTGGTGCGCTGCTGCCGGTCGCTTGCGCAGCCGGGGCGGCGGCTTGGTTGGCAGGCGCCTTGTCTTCGCCGCAGCCCGCGAGGGCAATGGCGATGGTCAGCAGGCTGGCAGAGGCCAGGGGCATACGAATCATGACGAAATCCTTTGCGTGTTAATGGGGAGTACGCGTGGTGCTTCACGCGGGCTGCAACATAATGCGAAAGATTTGCATTTTAAGCAAAGGGTCGATGTGCCAGCAGCCAATCGTGCGGTGACGCGCGATTGGATCGGAGGGAGAGTTAAAGCGTGGCCGGTTTGATGCGCCGCTGCGAGCGGCTGGACTGCTTGAGGTACTGGGTCAGCTCGCGGGCCGGCAGCGGCCGGCTGTAGTAGTAGCCCTGACCTTCATGGCAGCCCTGGGCGATGATGTAGGCCTCCTGCTCGGCGGTTTCCACGCCTTCGGCGATGACCTGCATGCCCAGGCTCTTGCCCAGCTGGATGATGGCGCGGACGATGGTGGCGTCGTCCTCGTCGTCGAGCAGGTCCTGCACGAAGCTCTTGTCGATCTTGATCTTGTCCAGCGGCAGGCTCTTCAGGTAGCTGAGCGAGGAATAGCCGGTACCGAAGTCGTCGATGGCGATCAACGCCCCGGATCGGCGCAGGCTGAGCAGATGCTGGGCGGCGGTGCTGATGTCCTCCATCAGGCCGGTTTCGGTGACCTCCAGCTCAAGGCTGCGCGCCGGCAGGCGATACATCTGCATCAGGTTGTTGACCACCCGCGGCAGCTCGGCGTGGTGCAGCTGCACGGTCGACAGGTTGACCGCCATGCGCAGATCGCCATAGCCCTGGTCGTGCCATTCGCGCAGCTGGCGGCAGGTCTGGTCGAGTACCCACTCGCCAATGGCGATGATGCTGCCGTTCTGCTCCGCCAGCGGGATGAACAGGTCCGGGCCGACGAAGCCGTGCTGCGGGTGCTGCCAGCGCAGCAGTGCCTCGACACCGACCACGCGCTGGTTCAGGTAGCTGATCTGCGGCTGGTAGACCACGTGCAACTGGTTCAGCGCCAGGGCGTCGCGCAGGTCCTTTTCCAGCTCGCGGCGGCGACGCATCTCGCTGTCGACGCTGGCGATGTAGAACTGGTAGCGGTTGCGCGAACGGCTCTTGGCCAGGGTCATGGTCTGTTCGGCCTTCTGCAGCAGCTTCTCGGGGCTGTCGCCATCCTCCGGGAACAGGGTGATGCCGATGGTGGCGCGCAGCTGTACCTGATGATCGTCGAGGGTGAAGGGCGTTTCGAGGTCGTCGAGCACGCTCTGCGCCAGTTCGGCGGCCTCGTAGGGCTGCTCGATATCGGCCTGGACCAGGGCGAACTGATCGCCGCCCAGGCGCGCCAGAGCGCCGAGCCGACCACTGTGGCTGCGCAGGCGGTCGGACAGCGCCAGCAGCAATTGGTCGCCGGTCTGGTAGCTGAACTGCTCGTTGATGCCCTTGAAGTCGTCCAGGCCGACGCACAGTACCGCCACGCGGCGTTGCAGGCGGCCGGCGTCCTCGAGGATCTGTTCGAGTTGCTGCTGCAGTTGCAGGCGGTTGGGCAGGCTGGTCAGGAAGTCGTACTGCGACATGCGCTGCAGGCTGTTTTCCGCCTCGCGGCGCAGGTGCGTGTTGCGTTCGATCGAGGCGAGCAGGCCATTGGCGGTGTTGATCCACAGGCCCAGCTCGTTCTTTTCGTTGCCGGCGAGCATCGGCAGCTTGTTCTCGCTGGGCCGGTCCGGATTGATGTTGCTCAGGTGCTCGATGATCTTGGCCAGCGGCTTGGTCAGCAGCCAGTAATAGACCAGGTACAGCACTAGGCCCATGGCCAGGGCGCGCAGCACGCCGGAGATGAAGATGATCACCGAATTGGTGAGAAAGCTTTCCCCGTACAGCGCGGTGTCCAGGGTAATGTTCAGGTCGCCGTAGTATTCGTTGTACGGCTCGCGGCCGGCCAGGCGGGTGGTGAAGTGCTGCTCCTCGCCGAGGATCGGGTCGGTCAGCCAGCGCAGGGGCAGGTTGGCGAGGGGGCGGCTCTTCTCGGCGAGCATCTGCTCACCCGGATGGCCGATGGACGCCTGGCGCACCGACTCGTGTTGGAACAGGCCTTCGACCACCTGCATGCCCATCTCGCGATCCAGGCTGTAGACCGCCTGGGTGGAGGGGTCGCGGAACATGCCGAGAATGCGCTGGGAATCGCTGGTGATGGAATGGCGCGTCTTGTAGATGTCGAACACGATCTGCCCGAGGCTGAGCACCACGCCCACGGCGAGCGCGGACAACAGCACCACGCGCAGCAGTTTCACGGACAAGCTGTGCTTGAGTTCCAGCTTCAAATGGCGGTTCCTTGTGCGATACCCGGCGCCGGATTGGAGTTGAGTATTGGCAAACTCGCGTTGCCAGTCAAAGGCCGTATGCATGGGGCGATCCATCTGGTCGCGTCCAGTGGGCGGTGGAAGTTGCTCGTGACAACGCGGCTCGCGTTGCAAGGTCGACAGGCCCTCGGCTGGCGGTACCTGCTCTATGTCGGAAAAAAACCTCGGGTCTTGAGCGCCGCCTGTCGATACCGCCACGTTGCGGCAGGCAAAAAAATGGTTCATCACGGATTGCCGGGAAAGACGCTCTTGATCTTCATGAAAAAGAATTCGCTATCCCGGTAACCGTACGCCATCCGCTTGATCACCTTTATTCGATTGTTTATTCCTTCCAACTGACCGGTGTGCATCGGCCAGCGAACCCGGCTGATGATGCCCCGCCAGTAAGTCTTTAGTCGTTTGGCGAACTGGATCAGAGCCGGTAGTTCGCTTTCCTGGGCATGGCGCAGCCATTGCTTCCAGGCCGATCGCCAGGCCCAGGCAGTACTCGGCGTCCAGAGTGTTTTGAGTTCAGCCTTCATCAAATAGACCGTCATCAACGCTTGGTTGGCGGCCAGCAGGTCCTCCAGACGGACCTGTTGTTCCGGCGCTTTCAAGTTCTGCGGATTGCGCAGCAATAGCCATCGCGCCTGCTTGATGACCTTGCGGGCAGGCTTGTCGTGGCGCAACCGGTTAGCCTCGTCGACGCGGACCCGATCAATCACCTCTCGGCCATATTTGGCCACCACATGGAAGAGGTCGTAGACCACTCTCGCGTTGAGACAGTGCTGACGAACCTCCAGGTCAAAAGCAGTGTTCATGTCCATCGCCACCGCTTCGATTCGAGCACAACCCTCTGGCCCCAGTTCTTCGAAGAAAGGCCTGACTGCCGCTCGGCTGCGGCCTTCACCGATCCACAGCACTCGCCGGGTATCCGCATCCAGCACCACACTGGCGTAACGATGACCTTTGAAAAGGGCGAACTCGTCCATCACTAGGCGTCGCGGTTGCGCCTTTGGCAAAACGCTCAACGCCGCTTGCAAGGCTCGACGCTCCAGCAACCGAACGGTGTCCCAATGCAGCCCGAACATCTGAGCCACGTGTAGCGTGGGAAGGCGCTCGCAGGCTTGAATGACTGCCTCGGCTAAGCGGCGCGTCATGCGGGCATAGCGGTCCAGCCAACTGACAGCCTCCATGCGCTTGCCGCAGTCACGACAGCCCACCCGCCTGAGCAACACGCTGAGGCGCACCGCACGGCCGAGAATCGGCAGATCGCGAATGGTTCGTTCGCAATACTCATGAGTGGTTGAACAGGGCTTTTGGCAGCCGCCACAGGAAGGGAATCGGGTGGCGTGGGGAATCAGTTCGATCTGAAGCGCGTCGCCATCAGGCTTGATCGTGACGACAGAAAAGCCCTCCCAAAAAGGAAGGAAAGTATTAATATCGCGCATAAGAACGCCGGTTTGGTAGATGTGTTTGCTCGCACGAACATCATCAATCAAATCGGCGTTCTTGTTTCTGTGTTTCCCGGGATTCCGTGAAGAACCAAAAAAATGCCCCCCTGACTCGCATCAGGAGGGCATTCTCATCGGCCAGGGGCTCAGGCAGCGAAATTCTTCGCCACGAAGTCCCAGTTGACCAGGTTCCAGAACGCCTCGACATACTTCGGACGCACGTTACGGTAGTCGATGTAGTAGGCGTGTTCCCAGACGTCGCAGGTCAGCAGCGGGGTGTCGCCGCTGGTCAGCGGGCAGCCGGCGCCGATGGTGCTGGCCAGGGCCAGGGAGCCGTCAGCCTTCTTCACCAGCCAGCCCCAGCCGGAACCGAAGGTGCCGATGCTGACCTTGCTGAACTCTTCCTTGAATGCGTCGAAGGAACCGAAGGCCTTGTCGATGGCCGCCGCCAGTTCGCCGGTGGGCTGGCCGCCGCCGTTGGGGCTCAGGCAGTTCCAGTAGAAGGTGTGGTTCCACACCTGGGCGGCGTTGTTGAAGATGCCGCCGGAGGACGTCTTGACGATCTCTTCCAGGCTCTTGCCTTCGAACTCGGTGCCGGGCACCAGGTTGTTCAGGTTCACGACATAGGTGTTGTGGTGCTTGTCGTGGTGGAACTCCAGGGTTTCCTTGGAGATGTGCGGCTGCAGGGCATCGTGTGCGTACGGCAGCGGCGGCAATTCGAAAGCCATGGTTATTCTCCTAATCAGGTCTGTTGCGATGAGCGCAAGGCCGATCACGGGCGGCCAAACATGCGTCGGCGGATTTGTACCCTTTGCGACGCAGGGCAGGGATCATAGCACCGGGGCTACGCCATAACCACGCGGCAACTGTGCGGGATACCGGGGCCAGAGCCGTCGCGGCGATTCAGCTCAGCTTCATCATCGCCACGCCGGCGACAATGATCAGGCAGGCCACGGCGCGCAGCGGCGGCAGGCTTTCCTTGAGCCACAGCCGGCCGATCAGCAGGGCGAACACCACGCTGGTTTCACGCAGCGCCGAAACCAGTGCCACCGGCGCCAGGGTCATGGCCCAGATGGCGATGCTGTAGGCCAGCATGGACATGGCGCCGCCGAGCAGGCCGGCGCGCCAGTGCGGGCCGAGCGCCGAGATAATGGCTGGGCCGCGCTGGCCTAGGGTCTGTTTCCATTTCAGTGCGGCCGTGCGTGAAACGGGAACAGACCCTAGCATCACCAGGGCCATCACCAGGCCGTTGACCGCGAACAGCCATGCCGAATACGACAGCGGGTCGCCATTGGCGCGGGCGCCGCTGGCGTCGGCCAGGGTGTAGCCGGCGATGAACAGCGCGGTCAGCAGGGCATTGATCAGCAGGCTGCTGCGGGGGCGGCCATGACCGCCGCGCATCGCCATCAGCCAGATGCCGCCGACCAGCACGCCAAGGCCCAGCCACTGGCCGGAGGGCAGCACCTCGCCAAGCAGCAGTACCGACAATGCGGCCACCAGCAGCGGCGAGCTGCCGCGGGAGAGGGGGTAGACCTGGCCGAGGTCGCCATGCTGGTAGGCGCGGCTCAAGAACAGGTTGTAGCCGATATGCAGCAGCGCCGAGAGGATGATCCATGGCCAGGCCGCGGCGGCCGGCACGGCCACGAAGGGCAGGGCGAGAAGGGCGACGATGCCGGCGCCGATCTGGATCAGCGAGGCGGTGAGGAAGCGATCCAGGCCGATCTTGAGCAGCGCGTTCCAGCCGGCGTGCAGGGCCGCGGCGGCGATGACCATGAGAAAGACGCCTGTTTCCACTGCTGCTCCGCCGGTTGCCTGGAGCGCGCCAGCATAGCAGCTGGGCGCGCGTCATGCGGGCGTTACAGCGGGCTGGCGATCAGTTGCCAGGCGATGGCGAACATCATGGCCGCGACCACCAGGTCGATGATCCGCCAGGTCAGCGGGCGGGCCAGCCAGGGCGCCAGCCAGGCGGCGCCGAGGGCCAGGCACAGGAACCACAGCAGCGAGGCGCTGGCCGCGCCGGCCGCGTAGGCAGGCGGCACGGCTTGCTGGGCGCCGAGGGAGCCGATCAGCAGCACGGTATCCAGGTACACGTGGGGGTTGAGCAGGGTGACCGCCAGGGTCGCCAGCAATACCGCGCGCAACGAGCGCGGCGCCCCCGTCTCGGCCTGCAGGCCGGCCGGGCGGCAGGCGCGCCGCAGCGCCTGGGCGCCGTACCAGATCAGAAACGCCGCGCCGCCCCAGCGGGCGACCCCGAGCAGCCATTCGCTCTGCAGCAGCAGGGTGGCCAGGCCGAACACGCCAGCGCTGATCAACAGCGCGTCACAGATGATGCACAGCAGCGCCACGGGCAGGTGATGCTCGCGGCGCAGGCTCTGGGCGAGCACGAAAGCGTTCTGGGCGCCGAGGGCGATGATCAGGCCGGCGGTGATCGCCAGGCCGTTGGTGTAGCTCTGCCACATGGTGAGGGTCCTTGCGTAACCGAGCGCATCGGGCGCAATCAGCGGGTTGGGATGGCTATCAGTCTGCGCCCCGAGCCTGTATAAGAAAAACCAATAGTGCTGATCGCTCATTAGGAAAATCGATTGCTCGATTACAAGTTGCTGGCCGCTCTTGCCGCGGTCGTCGAACAGGCCGGTTTCGAACGTGGGGCCCAGGTGCTCGGCCTGTCGCAGTCGGCCGTATCCCAGCGCATCAAGCTGCTGGAGGCACGCATCGGCCAGCCGGTGCTGCTGCGCGCCATGCCGCCGACGCCCACCGATATCGGCCGGCGGCTGCTCAACCATGTTCAGCAGGTGCGCCTGCTCGAGCGCGACCTGCAGCAGCAGGTGCCAAGCCTGGAGGCGGATGGGCAAACCCAGCGCCTGCGCATCGCCGTCAATGCCGACAGCCTGGCGACCTGGTGGGGCAGGGCGGTGGCGGAGTTCTGCGCCAGCCATCGGGTGCTGCTGGAACTGGTGGTCGAGGATCAGGAGGTGGGCCTCAAGCGCATGCGTGCTGGCGATGTGGCCGCCTGCGTGTGCGCCGCGGAGCGCCCGGTATCCGGCGCGCGCAGCCTGGCGCTGGGCGCCATGCGCTACCGGGCCATGGCCAGCCCGGCATTTATTGCCCGGCATTTTCCCGATGGGGTGAGTGCCGAGCGCATCGGTCAGGTGCCGGCCATCGTGTTCGGCCCGGATGACCAGTTGCAGCATCGTTATCTGAGCGAGCTTGGCCTGTCGGGCAGCTTCCTGCATCACCTGTGCCCGTCGTCCGAGGGCTTCCTGCGCCTGACCGCCGAAGGCCTGGGCTGGGGCATGGTGCCCGAGCCGCAGATGGCCGAGGCGATGGCCCGCGGCGAGCTGGTCGAACTGCTCCCGGAGCGGCCCATCGACGTACCCCTATACTGGCACCACTGGCGCAACGGCGGCGAGTTGCTCGACCAGCTCACCCGGCACCTGCAGCGCCATGCCGGTGATTACCTGGTGCCGCTGCCGTGAACACGGCTGCCATGATCGGCGCGACGCCTTATAGTGCGCGCAGCAGCGGGCGGAGGGCGTGATGAAGATTCTGGTCACCGGAGCAAGCGGGTTCATTGGCGGGCGTTTCGCGCGGTTCGCCCTCGAACAGGGCCTGGACGTGCGCGTCACCGGCCGCCGCGAGGAGGCGTTCGAGCACCTGGTCCGCCGCGGCGCGCAGTTCATGCCCGGCGATCTGGCCGACCCCGAACTGGCGCTGGCGCTGTGCAGCGACGTCGAGGCCGTGGTGCACTGCGCCGGCGCCGTCGGCGTGTGGGGCCGTTACCAGTACTTTCACCAGGGCAACGTGGTGCTTACCGAGAACGTCATCGAGGCCTGCCTCAAACGCGGGGTGCGCCGCCTGGTGCACCTGTCCTCGCCGTCGATCTATTTCGATGGCCGCGATCACCTCGGCCTGCGCGAAGACCAAGTGCCCAAACGCTTCTCCAGCCATTACGCGCGCACCAAGTTTCTCGCCGAACAGCGCCTGTTCGGTGCCCAGGAGTTCGGCCTGGAAGTGCTGGCGCTGCGGCCGCGCTTCGTGACCGGCGCGGGGGACGTGAGCATCTTCCCGCGGCTGATCGCCCTGCAGCGCAAAGGCCGCCTGGCGATCATCGGCAACGGTCTGAACAAGGTCGACTTCACCAGCGTGCACAACCTCAGCGATGCCCTGTTCGGCGCCTTGCTGGCCGCCGGGCCGGCGCTCGGCAAGGCCTACAACATCAGCAATGGCGCGCCGCTGCCGCTATGGGACGTGGTCAATTACGTGCTGCGCCAGCTGGAGTTGCCGCCGGTCACCCGCCATGTTCCGGTGGCCCTGGCGCGCAGCCTGGCCGTTGCCAGCGAGGGCGTGTGCAGCCTGCTGCCCGGGCGCCCCGAGCCCGCGCTGACCCGCCTGGCGGTGGATGTGATGAGCCGCGATTTTTCCCTGGATATCAGCCAGGCACGCGAGCACCTGGACTACCAGGCAAGCCATGGCCTGTGGCCGGCCCTGGACGAGTTCTGCCGCTGGTGGCGGGCGCAGGGCTAGACCCGCGAACCGTGCGTCGTGCCGGGTGGTCGCGGAACCCGAGGTGCCTGCAACGGGTCTCTGTGCCCAATGCAGGTCGCCGCGGCATGTCCATTACTGGCACTACGACACCCAAGCGCCAGCCGTGAATCGGTATACTGCGCGCACTTTGCCTCCACCCTGGCTTTTTCAAGGTTCTCCCCATGCGTAACGATGCCCATGACGAATTCGATGACGTACCCAGCCTGACCCCGGACCGCCGCGATCAGGACGATTTCGAACCCGAGCCGCAGCCCTACGCCCGTAACGGCGCGGCTTCGCGTACGGCCAAGGCGCCACGCGCGGCGAGCACCGGACCGCTGTGGGCGCTGGTCGGTGCCCTGAGCATCGCCCTGGCGGGCCTGGGCTGGTGGAGCTTCCAGCAGATCAGCCTGATGGAGCAGCAACTGGTGGCGACCCAGGAAAGCTTCGCGCGTATCAGCGAGGAAGCGGCCGGACGTATTCAGGATATTTCCGGCAAGGTGGTGGCGGCCGAATCCAACGTCACCACCGGCAGCGAGGCGCTGCGCCTGCAGGTGCGTCAACTGGAGAACAAGGTCGCCGAACTGGGCAAGCAGCAGCAGGCGGCGGGCGGCCAGCAGAGCGGGCAGGACAAGCGCATCGAGCAGCTGGTCGCCGACCTCAAGGCCCAGCAGGGCGATGCCGGCCAGTACGCCGACAGCCTGAAGACCTTGGGCAGCGGCCAGGACGCACTCAAAAGCGAGCTGGCCGCGCTGAAAACCGAACTGGCTTCGCTGAAGAGCAGCCAGGGCGACGCCGGCAAGCTGGCTGCTCAGGTCAAGAGCCTGGCGGGTGATGTCGAGGCGCTGAAAAAAGCCGGTAATTCCAACGCGGCAGTCGAGCGTCTGGAACAGGACATGCTGGTACTCAAGAGCCAGCTGGACAACCGCCCGGCTGCCAGCAGCGGCAGCAGCACCGCCGAGTTCGACGCCTACCGCGCGCAGACCACCCGTAGCATCAATACGCTGCAGGCGCAGATACAGAACCTGCAGCAGCAGATCGACGCTCGCTGAGAACCATCTGCGGCGCGTCGGCCCTGCGGCTGTCTAGCTCTGAAGCAGGTTTACACCGTTTCAGACAAAAGGGCGTACCGGGCGGCGATCCGTTCGCGAAGGCAGTACGCCGTGACAGGCTGGCAGCATGCTCGTGCAGGTGAGTCGCCCGCGGCCGGCGTCCGGTCGGCCCTACGCAGTTGATGTTCCAGGGAGTCGCCAGCCAACAAAAAGCCCGCGTTTTACGCGGGCTTTTTATTGTCGCTAAGGAAAGTTACAGGCGCGGGTAGTCGATATAGCCGACCGGGCCGGAGCCGTAGAAGGTTTCCTTGTGTGGCTCGTTCAGCGGAGCGTCCTGGCGCAGGCGCTCGGGCAGGTCCGGGTTGGCAATAAAGGGCACGCCAAAGGCCACGGCGTCGGCCTTGCCGCTGGCCAGCCAGGCGTTGGCCTGGTCCTTGGTGAAGCCTTCGTTGGCGATGAACACGCCGCCGAACGCCTCTTTCAGGCTTGGCGACAGGCTGTCGTCGGCTTCGTGCTCACGGGCACACAGGAAGGCGATGTTGCGCTTGCCCAGCTCCCGCGCCACATAGGTGAAGGTTTCGGCGCGGTTGGAATCGCCCATGTCGTGGCTGTCGGCACGCGGCGCCAGGTGCACGCCGATGCGGCCCGGTTCCCACACGCTCAGCACCGCATCGGTCACTTCCATCAGCAGACGGGCACGGTTTTCCAGGCTGCCACCGTAGTTGTCGGTGCGCCGGTTGGTGCTGTCCTGCAGGAACTGGTCGAGCAGGTAACCGTTGGCGGCGTGAATTTCCACACCGTCGAAGCCGGCAGCCTTGGCGTTCTCGGCACCCTGGCGGTAGGCCTCGATGACGTCGGCGATCTCTTCGCTTTCCAGGGCCCGCGGCGTGACGAAGTCCTTCATCGGGCGGATCAGGCTGACGTGGCCGGCGGGCTTGATGGCGCTCGGGGCCACCGGCAGTTCGCCGTCCAGGTAGACCGGATCGGAGATGCGGCCCACATGCCAGAGTTGCAGGACGATCTTGCCGCCATTGGCGTGCACAGCCTTGGTCACGCCGCTCCAGCCACGCACCTGGTCGTCGGACCAAATACCGGGCGTGTTCGGGTAGCCGACGCCCATGGGCGTGACTGAAGTGGCCTCGCTGATGATCAGGCCAGCCGAGGCGCGCTGCACGTAGTACTCGGCCATCAAGGCATTGGGTACGCGGCCTTCGTCGGCGCGGCAGCGGGTCAGGGGCGCCATGATGACGCGGTTGGCGAGTTCCAGATCGCCGATCTTGATGGGGTCGAACAGTGTGGTCATTGCCTAGATCCTCGAATCATTCGCTCGGTAAGGGTTGTTGGACAGGTTGGACAGGTCGGCTTGCGATAGCATGAAGGTCACAGATCACGGGTGATCCGCTCGATAAAGGCCTCGATGGTCGCGTCGTTGCGCTTGAAGAAGTTCCACTGGCCGACCTTGCGGCTGGTCACCAGGCCGGCACGCTGCAAGGTGGCGAGGTGGGCCGAGACCGTGGATTGCGACAGCCCGGTGGCCTGGTCGAACTTGCCGGCGCACACGCCGATCTCGAAGGAATGGTCAGGCTGCACAAAGTGCGCTTCGGGCTCTTTCAGCCAGCGCAGAATGTCGCGGCGCACGGGATGGGCCAGCGCCTTGAACACTTCGTCCAGGTCCATCTCTTCAGGGTTCATCGGCTCTCCTGCGTAGCTGCAACGGCATATCGCGATGGGGCGAACTTTATATCGACACTTGGCGATATACAGATCGTTCAAGCAGATAGTGCATATCGACCGGCATGATGGCTCACCTCTCGCCGCGGGCGGGGCGAGGCTTTAAGCTGGGTGGCATGAATTACCTCGCACACCTTCATCTGGGCGGCGATGCGCCCGCCGAATTGCTCGGCAGCCTGTACGGCGACTTCGTCAAAGGGCCACTAGCCGGGCAGTGGCCGGCCGCTATAGAGGCTGCCATCGCGCTGCACCGGCGCATCGACGCCTTTACCGACAGCCATCCGTTGCAGGCCAGGGCGCGGGCGCGTTTTCCCGCCGAGCGCCGCCGTGTGGCCGGGATCTTTCTTGATCTGTTCTTCGATCATTGTCTGGCCCGCGATTGGCAGCGTTATAACGATCAGCCGCTGCAGCGTTTTACTGACCGCGTCTATCGCCTGCTGGCCGCCGAGCCGCAGCTGCCCGGCAGCCTGCAGTACATCGCCCCGCGCATGGCCGCCCAGGACTGGCTGGGCAGCTATGAGGATTTCGAGGTGCTGGATCAGGTGATCGCCGGCATGTCGCGGCGCCTTTCTAGGCCAGGTTTGCTGGACGGTGGGATGGACGAGCTACGTCGGCTCTACGAGTCGCTGAGCGAGGATTTCAGCGCCTTCTACCCCGAGCTGATAGCCTTTGCCCGGGAGCAGCGCGGCGCATAGCGCCGTTGCATCGTTCTCACCCCGCGAGCTGACGGCAGGACTTCAATGCTGCTCTGAAGCGTTCTGCAATGTCTCGAACAGGGCTGCATCGACCTTCTTGCGCCGTGCGCCTTCCAGGTGCGCGCGCATGCGGTCGGCGGCGGCGAGGCGGTCGCCCTGTTCGATCAGATCGAGGATTTCCAGGTGCTGCTCGACCTGGGCGCGGCGATGTTTACGGGACACGTCCACGCGGTATTCGACCAGGCGGCGCAGGCGGTCCAGGCGCTTGAGCGATTGCAGCAGAAAGCGGTTGCCGGAAAACCCGGCGATGATCTCGTGGAAGCGCGAGTTGGCTTCGTAGAGTTCCTCGATGGTCATGCTCAGGTAGCCGCCTTCGGCGATGAACGTCTGCTGCTTGCGGCAGTTGGCCAATAGCTCGCGGTCGATCTGGAAGGTCGGCGACAACAGCCCGGCCGGCTCGATGATGGAGCGAAAGGCGAAGCTTTCCTCGTAGGCCTCGATCGAGTCGATCACCGGCAGCATTTTCCAGCCTTGGCCGCTGCGCTGCTCGGCCCAGCCTTCCTGCTGCATGCGCAGCAGCGCCGCGCGCAATTCGGCGCGGGACACCCCGAACTGGCGCATCAGCTCGATCTCGGTGAACTGCTCGGGCAACTGCCGCGACAGGCGCAGGGCGACGAAGCGGCGATACACCGAATCTTCCTCGGCCTCGGCGATTTCCTGCACCAGTTCGTTGAGCTCGTCGGCTGCCTGGGCGAGGAAGAAACCGCGGTTACGGTCGTGCTTGAGCATGCCACGTTCGGCGAGGTGATTGAGCACGAACTTCACCGGGGTACGTGAGGTGTTCAGCGTCTGTGCCAGGTGCGATTCGGCCAGGTGATGGCCGATGGGCAGTCGCTCGCGACGCACGTAGGCGATGACCTCGCGGGCGACGCGCTTCTGCAGGGCAGTGAGAACCGCCGAACGGGTGTTGTCCTGGGCCATGGCAGCGAACGTCGATTCCTGTCTGGGGTGATGCATCTTTGCCGACCAGCTCGGCAGGCGCTGCATTCTGCTACGTAATCGGGGCCACGGAAAGATGCCGGTTGGCTGAAGGCTTTTCAACTTAGAATTGTTTTTTATGCGCCTAAAGATCAATAATAGGTGCGTCGATTCACGAGGCTAGCGGCAAATTTACTAGATGAATGCCGTTGTGCTCGACAGGCTGTGAACAACGTAGCGATAAAAGACATAGAACAAACAAGGCTTTCGTTTTCCGCGACCACCTCGATCCGCTCTCTCACCAGGCTGCTGGTGCACGTACGAAGGGGACGCCATGTTCAAAACCCACTGGATCAATCACCTGGGAACACCGCTGGTCGGTGCCCTCGGCGCGGTGATCGCGACGGTCATCGGCTGGCCGCTGCCCTGGATGATCGGCTCGCTGGTGGCGGTGATTCTGGTGCGCTGCTTCAGCACCTGGCAGTTGCAGCCGCTGCCGGGCGGGCGCAAGTTCGGCCAGTGGATCATCGGTATCGGCATCGGTCTGCACTTCACGCCGGCGCTGGTCGCACAGATCGCCGGGCACCTGCTGCCGATCATCATCGGTGCCTTGATCACCGTGCTCAGCAGCATCGCCGGCGTGTGGTTCATGCGCCGCACCGGCGAGACCATGGCCACGGCCTACTTTTCCAGCATGCCGGGTGGCTCCAGCGAGATGGTCAACCTCGGTGCTCGCAACGGCGCCGAACTGACCCGCGTCGCGGCGGCGCAAAGCCTGCGGGTGGTGGCCGTGGTGCTGCTGGTGCCAGCGGTATTCAAGTTCCTGCTCGGCGATGGCGGGGTGCATCACCACGCCCTTCACGTAGACTGGTTGTGGCTGGCGCTGATCCTGCCGGCGGCGGCCTTGGCCGGCTGGCTGCTGCAGCGCTACCGCCAGCCGAACCCCTGGCTATTCGGGCCGCTGCTGGTCAGCGCCGCCGCCAGCATCGGCTTCGACCTGAGCAGCACGCTGCCGGCCGGCGCCAGCCAGGTCGGCCAATTGATGATCGGCAGCGCCTTGGGCTGCTTCTTCAACCGTGCGTTCTTTCGTTATGCCCCGTCATTTCTGGCCCGTACCCTGATCACCACCCTGGTGATGATGCTGGTGGCCTTCGTCGGTGCGGTGCTGGTCGGCTGGGCCAGCGGGCTGGATATCCAGTCCCTGACCCTGGGGATGATGCCCGGCGGCATCGCCGAGATGAGCCTGACGGCCGAGACCCTGCAGCTGGCGGTGCCGCTGGTGACCGCCATGCAGGTGGTGCGCCTGTTCCTGGTGTTGTTTCTGGCCGAGCCGATCTTCCGGCGTTGGTTGCAGAGCGATAGCCCGCAGTTGCGGCGGGCTTGATCGAAACTACATAGGCAGCGGCCGTAGCCTGGGAAAGCGGATATCTGCGTAGTACCCGTGGGAGCGGGCCATGCCCGCGATTCGCGCGCATGGCGCGCTGCCACAACCGCTGCCGTGCCTGATCTTGAAAATGAACCGAGTTTCGTAGGGTGGACCGGGACGCGTAGCTGACGCTTCATCCGTCCACCAAGGTAGAAACCGTGGGGTGGATGAAAAGAGCGTCATCCACCTACGAGACTCAAGCAGAGCGTATGGAAGGATCCGTCGGGAAAGCTCGCGGCTAAAGCCGCTCCCACGTGATCGCTGAAATCCGATTTGCCTTATCGCCCTCGCACCTTGGAAAGATGAATTCCCAGATAGCGAAGATCGTGAACAGCTTCTAAGCCGCAGCCTGAGTCACCGGCTGCGCCCCATACAGCGCTTCGCTGACCACTGCCTGGGCGCGGCGGGCCAGGTCGTTGCGGTTGCCCGAGTTGCTGGCAATCGGCTCGAGCAGCTGGATCTCCACCTCGGCGACATCGCTTCTCATCAGGCGCAGCAGGTGCGAGAGCATGTCGTCGTCGCCGATAAAGGGCGTCACATCGCAGCGCTGCCCACCGCGAACATAGCGAATGGCGACCGGCTGCAGGTCGACGCCGCTTTCGATGGCGCTGCTCAGCAGGCGACCGTGGAAGGTGCGCAGGGCCGCGCCGTCGCAGGTGGTGCCTTCGGGGAAGATCAGCAGGTGGCGGCCGCCGTTCAGGTGACGACCCAGTTGCTGGTTGAGCAGGCCGCCGTCACCGGCGCCGCGGCGGATGAACAGGGTGCCGGCCTTGTGGGCCAGCCAGCCGGCCAGCGGCCAGGTGCGCACCTCGGCCTTGGACAGGAACGACAGCGGCGCCAGCATGCCGAGCAGTGGAATGTCGGTCCATGAGATGTGATTGCTCAGCCACAGCATCGGTTTTTGCGGTATCTGCCCCTGCACGCTGACGCGAAAGGGCAGGGCATTACCCAGGCGGGCGAGAAACCAGCGAGTCAGGCGCTGGCGCAGGCCCAGCAAGTCACGGCGGGTCAGGCGTTCTATCGGCACCAGAGAGGCGGCCAGCAACGCGCCGACGCCGAGCACTGCCGCAAGACGGGTCAGGCGCAGGTAGAGACGCAGTTTGTTCATGGATTTTTGGCCTGGAACTAAGAGGGAAGGGCGCTAAAGCGGACAGCGCCTGGCGCGGCCTTTCTACCGTGCCAGGGCGCAGCGTTCAAGTCCCGCTCAGACCGCAGCCTTGAAGTGCCGGGCATAGCGCGGGCACAGCTCGTCGCGCTTGAGCAGGATGAACACGTCGGCGACCTGGAAGTCCTTGTCCCAGCAGGGCTCGCCGCAGATCTTGGCGCCCAGACGCATGTAGGCCTTGAGCAGTGGCGGCATCTCGGCGATCACGTTGCCCGAGATCTCCAGGCTGGGCAGCGGCGTTTTCGGCTCGGCGCGCAGGTTCTCGGTGCACAGGTAGCGTTCGCGCAGGCGTTGCATGATGGCCTGGGCCTGGATGCCGCCATCCTGCATGGGGATGCTGGCGCAGCCCATCAGGTAGCGGTAACCGCCTTCGTTGAGCACTTCGGCCAGCTCGGCCCAGAGCACCGCTATGGTACCGCCGTTGCGGTAGGCGGCATCGACGCAGGTGCGGCCGATTTCCAGCACCGGGCCTTGCAGGTGGCGCAGGCCATGCAGGGCGAATTCCTCTTCGCTGTAGAAACGCCCCAGGCTGGCGGCTGCCTGATGGTCGAGCAGGCGCGTGGTGGCCACCAGTTCGCCGCTGTTCAGATCGCGCACGCCGATGTGCTGGCAGTGCACGTCGTAGTCGTCCATGTCCAGGCCCAGCTCGGCGCCCTTGAGCTTGGCATCGAATTCGGCGCTGAACACGCGAAAGCGCAGGGCCTGGGCTTCGCGCAGGGCGTGCGGCGTGGTCAGGCGCTCGGCCTGCAGGCGTCGGGGAGTGTTGCTGCGCTCGGGTGCCATGGCGTTCTGGGTCATGCCTTACCTCCGTTGCGGGTCGGGCAGCCTCGCTGCGCACGAACCGGATTGGCCTGCAGACCTGAGTAATCTCAGGAAACACATTCAGGCTAGGGAGGGCGGGTGTCACGCCTGTGAAGGTTCGGTGATGCTTGTGTGACAGGCCCACCGCGCGGGGGAGGGCACTAATCACGCGTGCAGCAAGGGGGCATCCTGCTTACCATGTGCGCTCCTCGACCCTGCGAGCGCCCACTGCGTATGTTCTTCATCAGAAACCTCGGCCTGCCCTTCATCTTGATCATCGGCGGCGTGGTCGCCTTGATGGGGCTGGCGATCCTCTCCCGGCAGGGCGGTGATGCAGCGGGCTGGGCGCGGGCGATCTTTCCCTGGATGATCCTTTTGCCGGCCCTTGGCGCGGCCTGGGCGGCACGGCGGCTGGTGCAGATCGGGCAGTGGCGGCGCGGCACCCTGAATGGCGGTTGCCCGCGTTGCACCGGGGTGATGGCGGGCGGGCGTTGCCGCATGTGCGGGCAGCGCCTGTAAGCCGACGGTCGGCTTTGCTGATCCAGGTCATCACGCGCCTGGCGACCGCTGCCTAGGCTTTGCGCCTCTGCCTGACGAGTGTGCCGGTATGCGCCGCGACCCCATCGTGCTGTTCGACAACGGCACCCATCGCTGCATGATGTTCGACGATCTGGTCAGCGGCGAGGGCGTGCAGTCCAACCGGTTCCTGATCATCGACCATGACCAGTACCTGCTGCTCGACCCGGGTGGCGACCCGACCTACATGCCGTTGACCATGGAGCTGTCCAAGCATATTGCCGTGCAGGCGCTGACCTATATCTTCGCCTCGCACCAGGACCCGGACATCATCGCTTCGCTGGGCAAATGGTTGCTGCACACCAGGGCCCAGGTCATCTGTTCCAAGCTGCGGGCACGTTTTCTGCCGCACCTGACGGCCAACTACCTGGCGCTGAGCCGCGGCATCAACACCTTCGATCGCGTCATCGCCCTGCCTGACCGCGGCCAGTTCTTCGCCCTCGCGCATTGCACGCTCAAGGCCGTGCCGGCGCATTTCCTGCACTCGGTGGGCAACTTCCAGCTCCATGATCCGCTGACCAGGATCCTCTTCTCCGGCGACATGGGCGCCTCGATGCTCGAGGACAGCGGCCCGGTGACCGATTTCGCCGCCCATGTGCCTAGGGCTTTCATCGCCGCTACATGGCCAGCAACAAGGCCTGCCGGCTGTGGGCCACCATGGTCCGTGACATGGACGTGGAGATGATCGTGCCGCAGCATGGCCGGCCGTTCGTGGGCCGCGCGCTCAGCGCCTTTCTGTACTGGATCGAGAATCTGGAGTGCGGGCTCGACCTGCTCGGACCCGAGGATCACCGTCTGCCGCGCTGATCGCCACGCTTTGCAAGGTGCACGCGCCCGGCTATCGTGGCGCTTTCCCCGCTGCCGCCGAGATGTCATGCGCTGCTTTTCCCACCTTCTCTGTGTGAGTGACTGATGCCCGGTCAGGTCTATCCCTGGCGCCAGGGCAACCAGTTCACGCTGCTCGACGACGGCCCGGCGTTCTTTCCACGGATGATCGCCTGCATCGACGCCGCCCGTGAAACGGTCGAACTCGAACAGTACCTGGTGTGCAGCAGCGCCTGCACCGATGCGCTGCTGCGCGCCTTGTGCGAAGCGGCCGAGCGAGGGGTGGCGGTGCGCTGTCTGTTCGACGCATTCGGCTGTCAGGCGCTGAATGCCGCCGACCGCCAACGCATGCTCGATGCCGGCATCCAGCTGCGCTGGTACAACCCGCTGCGCTGGCGGCGTGGCGTGCGCAACCTGTACCGCGACCACCGCAAGCTGCTGGTGGTAGACAGCCAGCTGGCCTTCGTGGGCGGCACCGGCTCGACCGATGATTTCTGGATGCCGGGTCAGCCCGAGAGCGCCTGGCATGAAGTGATGGTGGAAATCGAAGGACCGCTGGTAGCCGACTGGTTGCAGCTGTTCGACCGCCAGTGGCAGGCCAACAATTCGCGCTTCGCCTGGCGCCCCTATCTCACCCCCCATCGCCAGCCCTTGCCGCACCTGCCCGCGGCGGGCACTGGTTGGGGCCGGGTAGCCTATGCCGATGCCCGCCAGCATCGCGACATCCTGCAGTCGTTGGTACGCGCGCTCAACGGCGCCCAGCACCGAGTGTGGTTGGCCACGCCTTATTTCCTGCCCACCTGGCGGGTGCGCCGGGCCCTGCGCAAGGCCGCAGGCCGTGGCGTCGACGTGCGCCTGCTGCTCAGCGGCCGGCATACCGACAACCCGCCGGTGCGCTTCGCCGGGCAGCGTTACTACCCGCGGCTGCTCAGGGCAGGCGTGCGCATTTTCGAATTCCGCCCGCGCTTCCTGCACCTGAAAATGGTGCTGGTGGACGACTGGACCAGCGTCGGTTCCTGCAACTTCGACCACTGGAACCTGCGCTTCAACCTCGACGCCAACGTCGAAACGCTGGACGCCGCCTTCACCGCGGCGGTGCAGCGCAGTTTCGAGCGCGATTTCCCGCAAAGCCGCGAGGTCGACCTGCAGATGTGGCAGGCGCGGCCGTTCTGGACCCGCGTGCGTCAGCGCATCTGGGGCTGGGCGGATCGGCTGATCGTCAACCTGCTCGATCGACGCCGCTGATTCGCCCCCGGTATCCGCTGGTAAAGGCGCATGGTGGTGCCTACCCCTGGCGCCGTTTCCACCCGCACATCACCGTGGTGTTGGCGAACTCCCGGGCCATCGTCGCGGGCGCTCAGCACCAGGTAATTGCCGTCGCTCGATTGCTCGTTGCCGACCAGCTGCTCCTGGTGGGTGGCGATCAGCACCTGACCGCGGCCCCGCATGGCGTCGCGGGCATTGCTGAGCAGATTGAGCACCACTGCCTGCAACTGCACCCCGTCGCACATCACGCCGACATTGCAGGCACCCAGGCCGCCCAGGGTACCGGCCAGCAGCTCGTGGGCGGCGCCAAGGCGTTCGCTGAAATCGATGCGCTCCAGCTCCGATCCGTCCTGGCGGAGGTTGGCGAGCAGCTGGCGGATCAGCTTGCCGCCTTGTTCCACCGCCTGCAGGCCGATCCCCGTGAAGCGCTCCACGTCCGCCGTGGGCCATCTGCAGGCTGGTGCTGAGCACCTGGAGCAGGTTGTTGAGGTCGTGGACGATGCTGGCGGTCAGCATGCCCAGCGATGACAGGCGGCGCACGTGACGCAGTGATTGCTCGGCCTCGCGGTGACGTGCCTGGGCCCGCTCATCCTCGAGGATGTCGAGGTATTCGAGCGAGCGCACGCGCTCTTCGTTCGTCGTGCGGCACGGGGCAGGGCGATGGGGATCGGCGGGTACCGCGCGAAAGTGGCGGCATGTGCGCTGTACGCTGTACCAGGCAGGCATCTTGGCGGCGCTGCCGGCGAATCGAGCAGGGCGCGCGTGGGCAGTGCGGAGCGCCCGCTTGAAAGTGTTGAACCAGGGTTTTGCCGCTTCGGTCACAACCTGCAGATGGCCTTGCAAGGCCGCGCACAGCCGTTAGCCGATGAGGTAGTTCCATGCAGATCTTCGAAGCGTTGCGCGAGAGTCATGACCGCCAGCGGGCGATGGCCGAGGCACTGGTCGCGACCACCGGCGATTCCCCCGAGCGGGCCCGTTATTACAGCGAGCTGAAGGACGAACTGCTGGCCCATGCCCGGGCCGAGGAACGGTTCTTCTATTCACCGCTGATGAAACACGACGCCGGGGTCGATCTGTCCCGCCATGGTGTGGCCGAGCACCATGAAATGGACGAGTTGCTGGAAACCCTGGAAGACACCGACCCTTCCAGCCCGTCGTGGATCGCCACGGCGCGCAAGCTCAAGGACAAGATCTTCCATCATCTGGAAGACGAAGAGCACACCTTCTTCCAGCAGGCCGGCAAGATGCTCACCGACCAGCAGAAAACCACGCTGGCCACCCAGTACGTGAAGGACTACGAGGACGCACTGGACTGACCGGTGCCCAGCTTGGCGGTCAGTCGGCGAGCAGTTCACGCACCCGCGAGGCCAGGGCATCGAGGGTGAACGGTTTGGTCAGCACGGTGATACCGGGCGCCAGCTGCCCGTCGGTGAGCAGCGAGTTCTCCGCATAGCCGGTTATCAGCAGCACCGGCATGGCCGGCCTGACCAGGCGTCCGGCGTCGGCCATCTGCCGGCCGTTCATGCCGCCGGGCAGGCCCACGTCACTGATCAACAGGTCGATGGCGGCGTCGGAGTGCAACAGGCCGATGCCGGCTGCGCTGTCGCCGGCCTCGATCACCCTGAGGCCCAACTCTTCCAGCACATCGGTCACCAGCAGGCGGATCGTCGGTTCGTCGTCGACCACCAGCACGGTCTTGCCTTGCCGTTCTGTAGCGGGTTGAAGAGCGGCCGTGCTGTCGGGCCGGACCTCGCTTTGCGGGTTGCCGCTATGGCGGGGCAGGTACAGGGTGACCACCGTGCCTTCGCCGACCACCGAGACGATGCGCATCTGCCCGCCCGACTGCTTGGCGAAACCGTAGGCCATGGACAGCCCAAGGCCGGTGCCTTCGCCGATTGGCTTGGTGGTGAAGAACGGCTCCACCGCGCGGGCGACGATCTGCGCCGGCATGCCCACGCCTTCGTCACTGACCGCCAGGCTCAGGTACGGCCCCTCGGCCAGGTTGAGCGCCGCGGCCTGGGTGGCATCGATGTGCAGGTTGCGGGTGGCGGTCTTGATCACACCGCCCTTGGGCATGGCGTCACGGGCATTGATACACAGGTTGAGCAGGGTGTTTTCCAGCTGCGAGGCGTCCACCAGGGCCGTCCACAGGTCGGCCTGCAGATCGCTTTCCAGGCGGATGCCGGGGCCAACGGTGCGCTGGATCAATTCCAGCATGCCGGCGATCAGCTGATTGGCATCGGTGGGCTTGGGTAGCAGGGTCTGCCGGCGCGAGAAGGCCAGTAGTCGGTGGGTCAGCGCCGCGGCACGGCGGGTGGCGGTTTCCGCCGCGCCCATGTACCGCCCGAGTTCATGGAAGCGGCCCTGCTCGATACGCAGGTGCATCAACTCCAGCGCGCCGGAAATGCCCGCCAGCAGGTTATTGAAGTCATGGGCCAGACCACCGGTCAGCTGGCCGATAGCTTCCATCTTCTGGGACTGGCGCAGGGATTCCTCGGCCATGTGCTGGGCGGTGACGTCGCGGCCGACGAAATGGAAAATCCGCCCAGACGGATCCGGCGCGGCGGTCCACATGAACGAGCGCGTCTCGCCGCTCTTGCTGCGCAGGCGGCTGGTGAAACCGCTGACCTTCTCGCCGTTGCCCAGGCGCTCCAGGAGGCCGAGCACGTCGGCCCGGTCGTCTTCGACCACCACCTCGAGAAACGGCATGCTCAGCAGCTTTTCCGCGTCCCAGCCGAGCAACTGGGTCCAGGCCGGGTTGATGGTCTTGAAGTAACCGTCCAGGCCTGCCGAGCCCATCAGGTCGTTGGTACTCTCCCACAGGCGGTCGCGCTCGGCGGTGCGCTTGCGCAGCTCGGCGCGGTTGAGTTTCTCGCGGGTGATGTCGCGCGCCGAGCAATAGGTCTTGCGGCCATCGGGCACGGCCACCCAGGACAGCCAGCGCCATTCGCCGTTGCGGCAGCGGAAACGATGTTCCAGGCCCAGCGCCGGCTCGCCGGCCTCCTTGAATTTCAGCCATACGTTTTGCGTACCGGGCTGATCCTTGGGGTGGACGAATTCGAGAAAGTGCACGCTTGCCAGCTCTTCCTCGCTCCAGCCCAGGGTGGCCTGCCAGGCTGGGTTGGTGGCTTCGAAGTAGCCATCGTGGTTGAGCACGCCGAGCAGGTCGGGGGTGATCTGCCAGGTGCGGCCCCGTTCGAAGGTCTGGGCGATGACCTTCTGTTCCAGTTCGGCATTGAGCGCCATGACCCGCGCCATGGCACGGTCGCGTTCGCCTTCGATGGCGCGCCGCTCTTCGACGTTGATCAGCACGCCGGGAAAGCTCAGGCCCGTGCCGTCGGCGGCCAGTTCCACGCGGCCGTTGGCCTCCAGCCAGTAGTAATGGCCGTCGGCGCGGCGCACGCGGTACTGGTGGGCATAGGGGCCACCCCGGGCAATCGCTTCGTTGATGGCGGCATGCAGGCTGTCGATATCCTCGGGGTGCACCGTCGCCACCACCTGTTGCAGGCTGAGGCCCCGGCGGCCCAGCGCCGGGTCGAGGCCAAAGCTGCGGGCGAAGGCTTCATCGACGGTGAACTGGTTGGTCGGCAGGTCCCAGAACCAGGTGCCGATGATCGCGCCGGCGGCCAGCGCCAGCTGCACCCTTTCGGCGTTGGCGATGGCCGGCTGCTCGATGGTCACCACCTGGGTGGTTTCGATGGCTACGTTGAGAAAGCCGGCAATCGCTCCGCTGGCGTCGCTCAGCGGGCTGTAGGAGAAGGTCCAGTAGCTGTCTTCGGGATAGCCATTGCGGGTGATCAGCAGGTGCATGTTCTGCTGGTGCACGGGTTTGCCCGTCAGTACCTGGTCGACCAGCGGGCCGACGCCAGGCCAGACCTCTTCGATCGGACGCCCCAGTGCCGCCGGGTGGCGCTCACCAAGCAGGGCAATATAGGCATCGTTGTAGATCAGGGTCCGCGCAGGCCCCCAGGCCGCACACATGGCGAAACTGCTGGTGCGCATGATGGCGCAGGTGGTGCGCAGCTCGGCAGGCCAGCGGTCTTGCGCGCCCAGCGGTGTAGTGGCCCAGTCGAAATCGTCGAGGATGGATGGCACGGGAGAAACCTTGCCCTGGTAGTGCGGTTCAGGCTGCAAGTGTGCCATTAGCGGGCATCGGGTACACAGTGCCTTCTGCGCCGATTGTCAGCGGTCATTGATAATTCTTGCGATAAGCCATCGCCACCTGATACAGAGTTGTACAGCGCGTGTTCGCTGTAGAACTTCTTGCCGCTTCGCTGCTCGAACTCAGAACAGGGGCCACCATTCGGTTCCGCCAGCAGCGCTATAGGTAAGCCAATGCCGACAGGTGGCAAGCAGGGTTTTCGGGTCGACAACGCCTCTTCGGGCGATATTTCCGGCTTGGGCAAGAACATCTTCTTCGCCGCGGTGGAAACCACCCGCATGCCGATGATCGTCACCGATCCCAATCGGCCCGACAATCCGATCATCTTCGCCAACAATGCCTTTCTGGAAATGACCGGCTACGAGTTGGAAGAGATAGCCGGCCAGAACTGCCGTTTCCTGCAGGGCCCGGAAACCGACCGCTCGGTGGTTGCCCAGATACGCGAGGCGATCGCCGCGCGCCGGGAAGTCTCGGTCGAGCTGATCAACTACCGCAAGGACGGCTCGACCTTCTGGAATGCGCTGTTCATCTCGCCGGTCTACAACGATGCCGGCGAGCTGATCTATTTCTTCGCCTCGCAGCTGGACATCAGTCGCCGTCGCGATGCCGAGGAAGGCCTGCGCCAGGCGCAGAAGATGGAGGCGCTGGGCCAGTTGACCGGTGGCATCGCCCACGACTTCAACAACCTGCTGCAGGTGATGATCGGTTACCTGGAAGTGCTCGAACGCACGGCGCGCAAGCCCGAATACGATCAGGATCGCATCCTGCGCTGCGTGAACAATGCCCGCAATGCCGCCGACCGCGCCGCCACGCTCACTCAGCAGCTGCTGGCGTTCTCGCGCAAGCAGAAACTCGAAGGCCGGGTGCTCAACCTCAACGGGCTGATCGGTGGCTTCCAGGAATTGGGCGAACGCACCCTGGGCCATGCGAACCTGCGCCTGACCCTCGACAAGACCCTGTGGAACTGCCGAATCGATCCGACCCAGGCCGAGGTGGCATTTCTCAATATTCTGATCAATGCCCGCGATGCGCTGGAAGGGCGCGAGCAACCGGTGGTGCATATCGAGACCAAGAACGTGACGGTCGAGGACCTGGGCAGCATGTCCTACGACGGGCTGCTGCCTGGACGCTACGTCAGCCTGGCCATTACCGACAACGGCGTGGGCATGTCCGCCAGCGTGAGCAGCCGGGTCATGGACCCGTTCTTCACCACCAAGGACGAAGGCAAGGGCTCCGGACTGGGGCTGTCGATGGTCTACGGTTTCGTCAAGCAATCCGGCGGCACCGTGCGCATCTACTCCGAAGAGGGTGTCGGTACCACGCTGCGCCTGTACTTCCCGGCCGACGACAGCCAGGTGATCCACAGCCCGGCGAAGGAGCGCACCAACGAGCGCAACGGCACCGAGCGCGTGCTGGTGGTCGAGGACCGCCCGGACGTGGCCGACCTCGCCCGCATGGTGCTCGAGGATTACGGTTATGTCGCCGACATTGCCCTCAATGCCCGGGAAGCCCTGCTGCGCCTGGACGTGGCTGACTACGACCTGCTGTTCACCGACCTGATCATGCCCGGCGGCATGAACGGCGTGATGCTGGCCCGCGAGGCGCGGCGTCGCAAACCGGAGCTCAAGGTGTTGTTGACCACCGGTTATGCGGAGAACTCGCTGGAGCGCACCGATGCCGGTGGCAGCGAGTTCGAGGTGATCTCCAAGCCGTACGTGCCCAACGAGCTGGCGCGCAAGGTGCGTCAGGTGATCGACGGGCCTACCGGGGTGGGCTGAAACATATTGCGACGGGGGCTGGCACGGCTGGTCGTGGTGCCTTTTGGTGCACGCTGACGAGTGGTCGGAAGACTATACGAACTGTTCTGCATGTATACGCCTCACAAGGGTATGGACAAATACATCAGCAGATTCATGACGGAAACCGGCTGCCAGCTCGAACTCGAACGAGGATCCACCGGCATCTGCTTCAAGGCGATGTCCAGCAGTGGGCAATGCCTAGGGCAACGGTACCTGAGTACGTCGCAACTGGGTAACGGCGCCCTTGTACAAGCGGTGATGCTGGACTTTATCGCCCAGGTCAAGCGCTTGCTTGAGCTCGACGGCCAGACCGTTTCGATGTCCACCGATCCCTTCTCCAGAGATTCCGACCCCGCTCGTCACCGCTGAGCCTGCCGTCTGCCTGCCGAAGGCCTGCAAAAATCCCCTCATAAACGGCTGTTTCGCAGCTACCGCATTGGCAGGCACGCTGTATAGAGTGGAGCCCTTTCGCTGGCACAGGCCGTCGCTCCATGAATCTCTGGTTTCGCCTTTTCCTGATGCTCCTGCGCCGCCCCTGGCGCCGCCCCGTTTCGGCATTCGACACCACCGTGGTGCGCATGCGGGTATGGCCGCTGGATCTGGACCTCAACCGGCACGTCACCAATGGTCGCTACTTCACCCTTGCCGATATCGGGCGCATGGATTACGTGCTGCGCAGCGGCGCGTTCCGGGTGGCGCTGCGGCAACGTGCACTGCCAATCGTCGGTGATGTATGGGGCAAGTTTCGTCGCGAGCTGAGGCTGTTCGATTCCTTCGAGATCCATACCCGCATGTTGGGCTGGGACGACAAGTGGAGCTTTATGGAGCACCGCTTCGTCAAGGATGGGCGGGTGGCCGGGGTGGTGATCATGCGCGGCCTGTTTCGCGGGCGGCAGGGCAATGTTCCGCCCGGCGATTTTGCCGGCGAGCTCGGCCTGCCGGCGCAGTCGCCGCCGTTACCGGACTGGCTGAGCGACTGGTCCGACAGCTGCGACCGGCTGAGCGGTCAACTGCGGGCTGAGGAGCAGTAGCGCAGGCGATACATCGGGCCAGGCGCTCAGGCGCATGGATTGTGGCCATGCGCCGATGGGCAGAGCGGCCCTGGGGACGCCCGCGGTCAGGCCAGCGTTGCCAGGTCGGCGGCGTCGAAGCCTGGCAGCGGCTCGCCGTTGCGGGCCTTGTTGGCCCATGCGGCATCGGAGATCAGCACCCGGCCCACGGCGATCAGGTCGAACTCCCCGCGCTCCATGCGCAGGTGCAGGTTATCCAGCACCGCCGCGCCGGAGCCCCTGCCACCGAAGGCGCCGAAGAAGTCACCGTCGAGCCCGACCGAGCCGACGCTGATGGTCGCCGCACCGGTGAGCTTCTTCGCCCAGCCGGCGAAGTTCAGGCCCTCGGCACCGTCCAGTTCCGGGAACTCCGGTTCCCAGAAGCGCCGCTGCGAACAGTGCAGGATGTCCACGCCGGCCTCGACCAGGGGCGCCAGCCATTCGCCCATCTGCTCCGGGGTAGTGGCCAGACGCGCGGCGTAGTCCTGCTGCTTCCACTGGCTGATTCGCAGGATCAGCGGGAAGTCCGCTCCCACCGCCGCCCGTACGGCACGCACCGCCTCGGCGGCGAAGCGCGAGCGTTCGGCAATGGTGGCGCCGCCGAAGGCATCGGTGCGGGTGTTGGTACCGGGCCAGAAGAACTGGTCGATCAGGTAACCGTGGGCGCCGTGCAGTTCCACCGTATCGAAGCCCAGGCGCTTGGCGTCGGCAGCGGCCCTGGCAAAGGCGGCCACGGTGTCGGCGATGTCTTCCAGGCTCATCGCCACGCCGCGCGGATCATCCTGCGCCACCAGCCCGGACGGGCTCTCGACCGGTGCATCGGGCACCCACTCGCCGCGCGAACGGGTCGAGCCGGTGTGCCAGATCTGCGGGCCGATGCGCCCACCGGCCGCGTGCACGGCCTCGGCCACGCCGGCCCAGCCGGCCAGGGCCGCCTCGCCGTGGAAGAAGGGAATGCCCGGCATGTTGCGCGAGGCCGGGCGGTCGATCACCGTGCCTTCGGTCAGGATCAGCCCCACACCGCCTTCGGCGCGGCGGCGGTAGTACTCGGCATGCGCCTGGCCGGGAATACCCTCTGGCGCCATGCTGCGGGTCATCGGCGCCATGACGATGCGGTTGGCGAGATCCAGGCTTTTCAGTTTGAAAGGGCTGAACAGAACGTCATCGGGCATGAGCACCTCATCTCGGGTTGAATGGCCGCTGCGATCAGCGACTTGCAAATAACGGCTGGACTGGGCGCGGCGCGCCGGCCGCAATCGACAGCGAAGCGCCGCCATATGCCCACCACCTCCATCAGGTTGCAAGATCCGCCGCACCGCTGATACCTGCGTCATTCATGGCGCGAATACCGGGATGGGCCGCCATCGGCCGTAAGGATTATGTTCATGATGTTTTCTCTCACGTCCTTTTTGATTATGATCGACATCTATACGTGATAATGTCATTGAGTCGAGCGTGAACCTAGAGGCGGTGATATGCGCGTGAGCAAGGCCCAGGCCCAGGCCAACCGGGTGCTGATCGTGGAGACGGCGTCCCGGCTGTTCCGTGAACGCGGCTACGACGGTGTGGGCGTGGCGGACCTGATGGCGGCCGCCGGTTTCACCCATGGCGGCTTCTACAAGCACTTCGCTTCCAAGGCCGACCTGATGGCGGAGTCTGCCGCCTGCGGCATCGCGAAAAGCCTGGAGCACAGCCAGGATCTGAGTACGCGGCAGTTCTTCGACCGCTACCTGACGCGCAAGCACCGCGATGTCCGGGATCTGGGCTGCACGCTTTCCGCACTTGGCGGCGACGCGGCGCGCCAGCCGGAAGCGCTCAAGACGGTTTTCGCCGACGCCATCGAGGCCCTGCTGACGGCGCTGGCGCGCAATGACGAGGTGACTGGCGAGCAGGGGCGGGCCCAGCTTGTCGGCCAGCTTGCCCAGGCCGTCGGCGCCATCGTGCTGTCACGGGCCTGCCCCGATGACTCGCCCCTGGCCGACGAAATCCTCAGCACCTGCCGCTCGCTGCAGCACGATGGCAACCGCTGAACCCCGCTCACCGATGCACATTCGCTACGTACAGGGAGACCGCCATGACCCTTCACTACCTCGATGACCTTGCCCCCGGGCAGCGTTTCACGGGCGCCACCCGGGCACGCGTCGGCGAAGATGCCATCAAGGCCTTTGCCCGCGAGTTCGATCCGCAGCCCTTTCATCTCGATAACGAGGCGGCGCGCGAGTCGCTGTTCGGCTCGCTGGCGGCCAGTGGCTGGCACACCGCGGCACTGACCATGCGCCTGCTGGTGGACTGCGAGCCGAAGCTGGCCGGCGGCATCATCGGCGCCGGTTTCGATGAGCTACGCTGGCCACTGCCGGTGCGGCCCGGCGACGAGCTGCGGGTCGAACTGGAGGTGCTGGAGGTGCGGCCTTCGAAAAGCATGCCCAGCCAGGGCCTGGTCAAGCTGCGCACCACCACCCTGAATCAGCACGATCAGGCGGTACAGATTTCCGTGGGTAACCTGGTGGTGCCGCGGCGCACCGAGCAGTAACAGCCTAAGCCGCCTGGCGGCATGACGACAGTGGAGCAGACCATGAAATACGCAGCGTTCGGCAATACCGGCTTGCAGGTTTCCCAGTTGGCACTGGGCGCGGGCAACTTCGGCACGGGGTGGGGCCACGGCGCCGACCCGGATACCAGCAAAAGCATGTTCGAGGCCTATGTCGAGGCCGGTGGCAACTTCATCGATACGGCGGACGTCTATCAGTTCGGCCAGTCCGAAACGCTGCTCGGCACCCTGCTGGCAGGGCGCCGCGAGGATTTCCTGCTCGCCAGCAAGTACACCAGCGGCGCGGTGCCGAACGCCAATCGCCTGGTGACCGGCAACAGCCGCAAGGCCATGGTCGCCTCTGTCGAAGCCAGCCTCAAGCGCCTGAAGACCGACCGCATCGATCTTTACTGGGTGCACCACCCCGATGGCGTGACGCCGGCCGAGGAGCTGGTCCGCGGGCTCGATGACCTGGCCCGCGCCGGCAAGATCCTCTACGCGGGGCTGTCCAACTTTCCGGCCTGGCGCCTGGCCCATATCGCCACGCTGGCCGAGCTGACGCACGCGCTGCCGATCGCCGCCGCCCAGTTCGAGCACAGCCTGGTACATCGCGATCCCGAGGCCGACCTGTTCCAGGCGTGCCGGGCGCTGGGGCTGGGTATGGTCACCTGGTCGCCGCTGGGCGGTGGCATGCTCACCGGCAAGTACCGCCAGGGTGAGAAGGGCCGGGCCGAGGGCCTGGGTGGCCGGGTGTTCCAGGCCGAGAACTCGCCGCAGCGCACGCAGATCCTCGATACCGTGCTGGCGGTCGCCGAGGAGCTGGGCGCCACGCCGGGCCAGGTCGCCATCGCCTGGGCCGGCAGCCACGGCTCGGTGCCGATCATTGGGCCGCGCTCCCTGGCGCAGGCCACCGACAACCTCGGCGCGCTGGCGCTCGAACTGTCGGCCGAGCAGCTCGCGCGGCTCGACGCGGTGAGCGCCCTTGGCGAGGCCACGCCTGCGAGAACACCGCGGCCCGGCGTGCAGGTAGTCGCCTGACACGGGCACGGCGCCAAAACCCTTTCCACGCGGTATGATGGCGTATGGCTATGTCGCGCCGGGTGCCAACTGTCCGGCATGACGCGGTGTATCGTCGGGGAGAGGGCATGGAATCGCTGAGCAAGCCGCAACTCAAGGAACTGGTGCGACGGGTCATCGTTGCCCAGGGCAATGCCTTCATCAAGGAGCTGTTGCGCGGCACCAGTGTCAAGGTCGGCGCGACCAAGGAAGACTTCGCTGCCAACCTGGATGCCGCCATCGATGCCGACGAGCTGACCCAGGAAAAGCTCGAAGCCTGGCTGGCGGAAGTCGAAGGATGGGGCGACCAGCATCTTTATCTGATCGAACCGCCGCAGATCGACGCGGCCACGCTCGCAGCCGGCATCGCAGGGGGCGTTCACGCCAGGGTGTTGAACGCCAGCGCCAGCCTGGACTTTCCACAAGCACTCACCCTCAAGCACATCGCGTTATCCGATGCCGGCCTGTCGATGGTCTGGCACCAGGGCAAGGCGGGCTGGAATCGCTTCAAACCCAAGGATTTCACCCTTGAAGAAGGGCTGGAGCATTACCGCTTCGACGCTTATCGGCAGCGCCTCGACCGCAGCGTGGTGCGCTTCGAATGGCGCTTCGCCGACCCTTATTGCCTGGTGCTGATTCACCGCAATCCGGAGATCGACCACAAGGCGGTCTTTCAGGATGTGCGCCTCACCCTGGCGGCGATTGGCTGCCCGGACGCCGCCCTGCAACCAATCCCCCTCAACCAGGCGGTAAAGATCGCCGCTAGCAAGGGCAAGGGCGTGCATTCGACCCGTTTCGAGCTCGACGGTGGCTACGTGGAAATGGCCTCGACCCTCGCCGACGGCGGCATCGATGCGGTCGAGCCGGTGCGCGTGGTGCTGCAGGCGGTGGATACCGGGCAGTTCGACCGGGCCCAGGGCATGCTGCATTTCGCCGCCGAGGAACACGGCACCAGCCGGCGGATCGCCGTGCAGGTCTATGGTCGTGAAGGGCGGCTGCGCATCTGGGCGCAATGCAAGCGTGAAGACGTGCTGCGTATCGTCGAGCTGCTCTGGGCGTACAACAGCGCGCCATGAATGCTGCACGATCAGACCGCTGGCAGGCGGAAGTCGCGCGGCGTCTGGGCCAGGGCGTCGAGCTGGAATTCACCCTGGGGCAGTTCGCCCAGGCGGTCGAGACTGCGCCTGGGGATGGCGCGCTGCATGCCTTTCTCGACGGCCTTGTCAGTGCCTCGATTGCCGTGCGCAGCGACGCCTATCGGTGCCCCATGGCGGCCTGTGCGCGTTTGCTGCCGGCCGGCATGGCCAATACGGTCTGCCCGTTCTGTCAGGCCGATTTTCAGCAGGAGGGCGTAGCGCCCGAGGTCGAACCCAGCTACCGGCTGGTGGGCGAGACCAGCCGCGATATCCGCTGGGTGATCGTCGTCCACGGCATGAACAGCCGGGCCAAATGGCAGGAAGCGTTCAGCTGGCAGATCGCCAACCGGCTCAGCTATTCGGCGCCGGTACTGATCTACAAATACGGCTGGGCGACCATCGACGTGTTCGCCCGCTGGCTGCACGAGCGTCTCGCCCGGCGCCTGGGTGAGCGCATGCGCATCGCCATCTATGAGGCGCAAAAGAGCCGGCTACCCCACCGGCCGGACATCATCGCCCACAGTTTCGGTACGCTGCTGCTGTCGCGGGTGCTGGAGAACCCGGAGTTCGCTGACCTGAGGTTCGGTCGCATCATCACCGCGGCAAGCATCGTGCGTCCGGATTTCGACTGGGATCGGTTGATCGAGCAGGGGCGCGTCGAGGCCGTGCTCAACCATGTCGGCGGCCGGGACCGCGCCGTGCCCCTGGCGCAGTACGCCATTCCCGGTGCCGGGCCGGGCGGCAAGGTCGGCTATCTGGCCGCCTCGACGCTCAACGTGCGCACCGACGAGTACGGCCACTCGGGGTTCTTCGTCCCTGAAAACCTCGGCGTGGCGATATCGCGGGAAGGTCTCTGGCAAGGTTTTCTGACCCGCCCGCTGGCACACTTTCGCCCGGCCGGCACTTTCGTTCCCGAACCGCACTGGCGGCCGGCACCGTTGCTGGCGCGAGTGTGCACGCGGGCGCTGGCCTATGTGCTGTTCTGGGCGCTGGCACCGTTTTCGTGGCTGCGGCGCCGGCTCGACCCGTAGCGGGCTGCTAAGAGTAACGCCGACGTGGGCGCCGTTGCGGCGCCTGGATGCTCAGTTGCTCGGACGTTGCTTGGTCGAGTCCAGCTCTGCTTTGCTGGCCGTGGTGATCTCGGTGATCTGCGCCGATTTGGCAATGGCGTAATCGAAGGTGTCCTGCATCCTGGCGATCGCTTCGGTCGGCGTGCCTTTCAATCCGCCGCTGGCGGCCCAGTCGAAGTTCCACACCCCGGACAGCTCATCGGCACCGGCCACGTCGTGGGTCTCGATGGCGGTGAATACGTCAGGGTGACGCTGCATGTACTTGGCCGCCTCGACCACATCGCTCGGCACCTTGCCCGAGGTGTCGTTGGCCAGCTGCGACACCTCCTGCTTGGTGATCGCCTGCTTGCCGTTCTGGCGCATGTAGTCGGCAATGGTCTTGCTGGACCTGGCGATGTCCAACTTGGCATCGAAAGCCGAAGTCGACGAACTTGGAGTATTCGGGTTACCGCCGGTAGGTGAAACGGTCGTGGACATCGGCTCTGCTCCCTCAGTGGATGAACGGCTTGTGGCAGGCGTTATCGCCCGCGCCATGGACGTTATCAGCAGGGAGCAGGGTAGAGGGCAGTGCCTTCACGACAATTCGCAACTAGCTGAAGAATTCACAGGCTTTCACAGCTGGCGAACCAAAGCAGCGCAGTACGCTGGGCATCTGCCCGGCGTGCTGCTTGCTGCAGATGGTGGGCAATGCCCTAGAGGCGGGGGGCGCTCTTGATCGTCGACAGGGCGCGTTCGATGGCTTCGTGGGGCGTCGAGGGCATGGGTTGCTCGACGTAGTTGTACTTGCTGTTGTCCAAGACCAGTACCTGGGCCTTTTTCGCCAGTTTGTCGACGTCGTAGCCCAGGTCGATGCAGGCGCCCAGCATGGCCATTAAGGCCTGTTCGAGCACTTTTTCACTCTGTGTAGCCATTTACGCACCTCGGTGATGGCCTGTTGCCGGCCGGCACTGGGCACGGAGGTTCCGCGCCCTACTGGTGAGGTATGACTGCACCCAGGGTGGAAGGATTCAGCAGAAGTTGGCCGCACCGCACCCCCTGCCGATGAATGACCGGTCGCGGCGCATCAAACAAGGCCGAACCGGGGGTTTTGGCGAGAAAACAGAGAGCGGTCGCACAGTGCCTGGTGGGGCAGGGTGGTAAGATTGCCGCCGCCTTTCGCAGCACGCGCACCATGTGCCAGGCCAGGAAGGTCGAACATTCCCATCATGGACATGCATTGAGCAGACGATGAACAAATTAGCAGCAGTAGCAGTCGGGCTGGTGGCGGTTGGCGCACTCAGCACGGCTGGCGCCTGGTACACCGGCACCCAGTTGCCCGGTGTTCTCAGCAACCTTATCGAGGAATCCAACCGCCAGGGCGCCGAGGCGCTGCTAGGCACGGGGGCCAGCGTCAAGCTGGAGCTGCTGTCGCTGGAGACCCGCCTGTTCACCAGCACCGCGCGCTACAAGCTGAGCTTCGATGCGCCGTCGGAGGAGGGCGAGGCGCGGCACATGGAAGTCCTGCTGCTGGACAATATCGAGCATGGCCCGCTGCCGCTGTCGCGCCTCAAACGCCTGAATCCGTGGCCGGTCATGGCCGCCAGCCATTACCAGCTCGAGCCCAACGAGCTTACCCAGAAGTGGTTCGATGCCGCCAAGGGTGCCGCGCCGCTCAGTGGCCAGGCCAGCCTGGATTACAACGGTGCCAGCCGCGGTTCGCTGGTGCTGACGCCGCTGGATTTCGCGCCGTCGCCGACCTCCACGGTCAAGTTCTCCGGCATGACCCTGGACTTCGAGGCCAGCAAGCACGCCAAGGAGGTGCAGGTCAGCGGCTCCATGGACAGCCTGTCGATCACCAGCACCGAGGACACGCCGATGCAGGCCGACCTGCATGGCCTGACCCTGAGCAGCGATCAGCGCCTGGGCAGCGCCGATTTCTACGTCGGTGACAGCAGCATCAAGCTGGCCACCGCGCAGATCAAGGTCGGCGACAAGCCCGCCGTGCTGATCAAGGACATCGCCCAGGTCGGCAGCCTGCAGGAAACCGGCAGCATGCTCGACGGACAGATCGGCTATGACCTCGGCATGGTCAGCTATGACGGCAAGGACATCGGCGGCCTGCGCACCCTGTGGGCCATCAAGAACTTCGACAGCGCGGCGTTGCAGTCGATGTTCAAGCTCTACCAGGACAAACTGACGCCCATCCAGCAGGCCCAGGCCCTGGGTGAAGAGGCCCCGCAGCTCGACTTCTCCGCCGACGAGGAGGCGCGCATGAAGGCCGACCTGGAGAAGCTGCTGGCTGGCAAACCCCAGCTGGCGCTGGACAACTTGACCCTTACCACGCCCCATGGCCAGGCCTCGCTGCGGGTGGTGGTGGACATGGACAAGCCCGAATCCTTCGAGCTGCCGCCTGACGAGCTGGCCCGTCAGCTGATCGGCAAGCTGGATGCCAAGCTGGCGGTCGCCAAGGCGGTGATCGGCGATGGCGTGCGCATCCAGGCCATGGTCGAAGGCGTCACCGACGCCCAGGCCATCGAGCAGCAGGCGGCGATGATGACCGAGATGGGCAGCGGCATGGCGCTCGGCACCGGCCTGGTGACCCTGGAAGGCGAGACCCTGCAATCGACCCTGCATTACGCCGACAACAAGGTGACGTTCAACGGCCAGGACATGAGCGTCGAGGAGTTCGTCACGCTGGTGATGTCCAAGACCGGCGGCATGGGCGGTGGTCTGGGTGATGATGCGTCGGCCTACGGCGACGATGCGCCGGAAGACCTCGGTGGCTACGACGACGGCGCCGAGACGCAGGCGCCCGATCAGGCCGAGTGATCCCATCGCGTGGGTGCAAAAAAGCCAGTCGAAGGACTGGCTTTTTTGTGGGTGAGGTTTGGGGTCAGAAGCTGTACTTGGCGGTCAGCATCAGGTTGCGTGGCGTGCCGTAGGTGTCGCCGCCGTAGTCGATCGAGTCCGAGATGGACGAGTAGTACTTCTTGTCGAAAATGTTATTGGCATTGAGCTGCAGGTCGAGGTTCTCGTTGACCGCGTAGCCCGCCATCAGGTTGGTGAGTGCATAGGCGCCTTGTTGCAAGCGATAGCTACTGCCGTCGCGCAGCGTAATATCGTTGTACAGCCGGCTTTGCCAGGAAAGGTTGCCACCGACTCGCAGTTTTTCCAGGGGACCCTGGAAGCGATAGACGGTGGAAAGCTTGAACAGGTGCTCCGGCATGTCGGTATCGAAGCGCTGGTTCTCGTTCTGCGGGTTATTGGCGTCCTTGATGGTGTGCACGCGGGCGTAGGTGTAGCCCGCGCCCAGCTGCCAGTTCTCGGTCAGCGCACCCTGGATTTCCAGGTCGATTCCCTGGCTGCGTACCTCGCCCGAGGCCTGGTAGCAGCTAGCCTGCGGGCAGCCGAAGCGAGACGTTTCCACCGCGCGGTTTTCCTGATCGACGCGGAACAGTGCCGCACTGGCGTTCAGGGCGCCGTCGAAGTATTCACCCTTGATGCCCACCTCGTAGTTCTTGCCAACGATTGGCCTGACTGGCGTGCCCGAGGTGTCCTTTTCGGTTTGTGGCTTGAAGATATCGCTGTAGCTCACATAAACCGAGTGGTGGTCATCCAGGTCGTAGATCAGTCCGGCAAAACGGGTGACGTTACGGGTCACCCTGTAGTCGGCCGTCGAGCTTTCCTTGTCGTCGTAGTCGTACCAGTCCAGGCGACCGCCGAGAACCAGCTTCAGTGGTTCGGCGAGGCTCAGGCGGGTGGTCAGGTAGAGGCCGTCCTCGGTGGTGACGGTGCGTTTGCTGCCGGTGCGCGTGAAGTTCGGTTTGCCTGCCTCCAGCGGCCAATTCAAATCGTAGGGGCTGTAACTGTGGGTGTTCATGTCTGTGATGCGCTTGCTGGCACCCACCACCAGTTCATGGGTGCGCCCGAAGGCCTCGAACGGGCCGCTGACGAAGCTGTCCATGCCGATCTTGTGCTCATCGTATTTGGCTTGCCAGACGGTTCGCTCCACCACGCTGGGATTCCAGCGTGACTGGTAGGAGCCCGAGAACAGCGCATTGAGGTCGGCGTAATTGGCATTGACCTGCAGCTTCCAGTCATTGGCCAACTGATGACGCAGTTCGGCGAACAGCGTGTTGGTTTCCTGTTCCTTGTTCTCCCAGTCGGTGCCCGGGTTGTAGGAGCGCGGCAGATCCTGGTGACGGCCGTCGAGGCCGACCAGCGAGGCACCCCAGAAATTGTTGGTCTTGTCCTTCTGGTGGGAAAAGCCGACGGCCAGGGTGGTGTCGTCGCTCAGGTCCGCCTCGGTGATGGCGTAAAGCAGGCCGTGATCTTCCTCGGCACCATCGACGTAGCTGTTGGCATCGCGGTAGGAGGTCACCACCCGGCCGCGCAGGGTGCCGCTTTCGTTGAGCGGGCTGGAGGCGTCGACTTCGCCGCGGTAGTCATCCCAGCTACCGGCTGCACCGGTCAGGTTAACGCGCTGATCGGCCAGCGGACGCTTGCGCACCATATTGACTGCCGCCGAGGGGTTGCCTGCACCGGTGACCAGGCCGGTGGCGCCGCGCACCACTTCAACCCGGTCGAACATCGCCAGGTTCGGCTGCACGCCTACGCCTACGCCGTTGTAGCCGCTGGGGATGCCGTCATACATCAGGTTGTCGATTTCGAAGCCGCGGGCGTAATAGGTCTGCCGGCCTGGGCCGCTGGAGTAACTGAGAAACACCCCCGGCGTGGCGTCGATGGCGTCGTTGATGCTGGTCATGCCCATATCGTCCATGCGCTGCCGCGTGATCACGGTGACCGCCTGGGGCGTTTCGCGCATGGTCATGGGCAGTTTGGTGGCGGTCGACATGGCACCGGTGGTGTAGGAGCGCGAGCCTTCGGTGGTGCTGCCCAGCTGGGTATTGGTGATTTCGGTGGCGCCCAGTTCCATCACGCTGCCCGCTTCGCTGTTCTGCGCTTCACTGCTTTGTTGAGCCAGAGCCGGGGTCATGGTGGCCATGCAGATGGCCAGAGCCAGGTGATTACGGTGCGCAGCGAAACGGCGAGGTGGGGCAAGACGCGACATAAGGGATCCCTGATAAGCGAGTGGTATGCGTTATGATTGTGATAATCGTTATTATTATAATCAAAAGACGTGTCTGGATGACAAAGCCTGCTGCTTGAATTCGTCGATTCATCAAGGGTTTATCGATTGGAAAGCAATGGGCGTCAGCCATCCGACGCCGTGCAACGAGGGCATCCCATGATTTGCCAACCCGCGGCCGGCGACTCGAGGCCTGTGCTGAGGCCCGCGCGGGTCACCGCTCTGTCGGCGATCTACCGGGGCGAGCTGGGCTATATCCGCCAGGGGGAGCCGCAGCGCGAGCGCCTGGCAGAGGGCGGCCGAGCGGCACCTCGGCCAGTAGGTCGAGAACTTCGAGCGACTGACCGTCGCCTGTGTCGATGACCAGCTCGTCAGCTATTCGTTATGAGCCGACGAGCAGGGCATGCGGAGCTGTGTACCCTGCATGTCAGCGAGGCGTATCGGCGCTGGGGGATCGGCCAGCTGCTGGTCGCGGCCTATGTCGAGAGCGCGCGGCAGGCTTCGTGACGCTGAGCCTGCACGTGCGTAGCGATAACCCGGCCCGGCAGCTTTACGCGCGGGCAGGGTTCGCTGAAGTCGGGACCAATGCCCTCGGCTACCTGCACTATGAGCTGCAGGCAGCGGCTTAGCGGCCTGCCGGCGCTGGCGCCTGCGGCTTGAGCGGCCGGGTGCGTGGCAGCAGGGCAGTGGCCAGGCCCAGCAGCGGCAGCAAGGACACCAGGTGGTAGACCCAGACGATGCCGTGCACGTCGGCCAGCTCGCCCAGGCCGGCTGCGCCAATGCCGCCAATGCCGAACATCAGGCCGAACATCAGCCCCGACACCATGCCGACGCGCCCCGGCACCGCCTCCTGGGCATAGACCACCAGGGCGGCGAAGGCCGAGGACATCACCAGGCCGATCATGATCGCCAGCACCGCGGTTGCCGTGGCGCCGACGTAGGGCAGGGCCAGGGCGAAGGGTGCCACGCCCATGAAGGAGATCCAGATCACCGCCTTGCGGCCGATACGGTCGCCCACCGGGCCGCCGGCAAAGGTGCCCACTGCCACCGCGGCGAGAAAGATGAACAGGTAGATCTGGCTCTGCTGAACGCCCATGGCGAAGCGCTCGATCAGGTAGAAGGTAAAGAAGTTGGTGAACGCGGCGATGTACACGAACTTGGCGAACATCAGCACGCAGATCACCGCGATCGCCTGGATCACCTGGGCGCGGTTCAGGCCCACCGTCTGCTTGCTGGCCAGGCTCTTCAGCTTGGCCTGGCCATGATGGACGCTCCAGATGGTCAGGCGGCAGAGCACGAAGATCGCCAGGGCGGCGGCCAGCATGAACCAGGCGATGGCGTGCTGGCCGTAGGGGATGACGATGGCGGCAGCCAGCAGCGGGCCCAGGGCCGAGCCCGAGTTGCCGCCGACCTGAAAGGTCGATTGCGCGGTGCCGAAGCGCCCACCCGAGGCCATCCGCGCGATGCGCGAGGCTTCCGGATGGAAGGTCGCCGAGCCTATGCCGACCACCGCGGCCGACAGCAACAGCATCTCGTAGCTGCTGGCGAAGGCGAGCAGGGCAATGCCGATAAAGGTCATCAGCATGCCCGAGGGCAGCAGATAGGGCTTGGGGTGCTTGTCGGTGTACATGCCGATCCACGGCTGCAGCAGCGAGGCGGTGATCTGGTAGACCAGGCCGAGCCAGCCGATCTGCGCGAAGCTCAGCGCGAACTGGGTCTTGAGCATCGGGTAAACGGCGGGCATCACCGACTGGATCAGGTCATTGAGCAGGTGCGAGAACGCGGCGGCGCCCACCACCGGCAACAGAAAGCCGTGGGGCTGGGGGGAGGGAGCAAGGGTCGGGTCGGCAGGGAGGTCGGGTGTGCTGGTTTTCATAGGCAAGGCTTCAAGTGGCTGCTGGGCCCGCCAGCACCGGGGTGCCAGCCCGGCCAGAGGGCGGGACAGGCCGCCAAGCTTACGGGCGCCAGCGCCGCCTGTCTCGCCTGATTCGGCATGGGTTAAACTTCCGCGCCGCCGCGCTGGTCGATTTTGGATACACCTCAATCGACGGCGAGGCCAATGCATAGCAGTCACCGCACCACCCGGGCGAGCCGTGGGCACCCAGGCACCAGGCTTGGTGCCCGCGGTTCGGCAACCCGATGAGCCGCCATGACGCGGCAACGCTGACCACCCCCGACGGCCGCTACCTGATCGTCAGGGGCCGGCTGTGGCGCTTATCCAGCCCCGCCTTGGACGAGCCGCAGCGCCAGGCGCTGGTCGGCCAACTGATGGACGCGCGGCGTCTGGTCAAGGCCGCCAAGGCGGCGGACGATGCCGCTTCGCTCAAGCAGGCGCGGGCCCAGGTGCAGGCCGCCAAGGTGGCGCTGGGTGAGCGTGGCCCGGTGTGGTGGCGCGATGGCGCCCCGGACTACAACCGCCATCTGGTCAGCAACAGCCCCTACGCCGACTGGTTCGACACCCTGCCGGGTGAAGGCGCTGGGCCCCAGGGTTCCGGGGCGTGAGCGAGGCGGTGCTTACCGGGGCAGGGGGCTGGGCGCCGCGCCCATCTGTGCGTACGCTGTGCGCGCCGGCCCCGATAGTGGATTGTCGACCGACAGCCGGGGCGGCAACAGGGAGCGATGCAGTGGCGCGGCGGCGAATAGGGGTAACCAGAGGTGCATGATTCCGGCCGGCGACAGTTCGACCTGCCTTCGGCCGCCGGCAATCCGCGCGGGCTGCTGATCGCCGCGGTGATTTTCGTCTGTGGCGTGCTGTTGCTGTCCACCGCCCTGCACGTGCGCTGGGACAAGTCCCAGGCCATGGCCACGAACACCGAGGCCATGCAGACCCTGGCCGCTGCGCTGAACAGCCAGGCCGAATCGACCATTCGGGTCGCCGATACCCTGCTTACCGCTCTGATCTCCATGTACCGCTCCGGCGGGCACGGCGAGGCCAACATCGGCGAGCTGAATCAGGTGGCCCGAGCCCAGATACGCGAGCTGGGCGAGCTGGACGGCCTGTACATGTCCGACGCCAGGGGGCAGTACTTTCTGGCCACCAATGCCGAAGCCCATACGCTGAACAATGCCGATCGCCTGTACTTTCAGCACCACCGCCAGGGCTCGGGCAGCGCGCTTTACATCGGTCAGCCGATAAGGGGCAAGACCACCGGGCAATGGGTCATCACCTTTTCCAAGGGCATCTACGACGCTGACGGCAGCTTCCAGGGGGTTGCCCTGGCTACCCTCAGCGTCGAGCGGTTCCGCACGCTCTATCGCTCGCTGCCGCTTGGCGAGCAGGGCATCGTGGTGTTGGCCAAGCGCGACGGCACCATCCTCGCCCGCTCGCAGAGCGATGCGCAGACTTACCTGACCAATATTTCCCAGAGTCCGATGCTCCAGGCCATCAACCAGGGCACCCCCAGGGGGGCCGTCACCCTCACCGCCATCGTCGACGGCGTGCGGCGGGTCTATGGCTTCGACGCCAGCCTCAAGTACCCGATGCTGGTGGCGGTGGCCACGCCCGAGGAACAGGCGCTGGCCGCCTGGCGACAACGCGCCTGGACGATGTGGAGTTTCGCCCTGGCCGCCGTGCTGGGCGTTGGCATCATGGGCCTGCTGGTACTGCGAGCGCTGGGCCGGCAGTCGGCCATGGCGGTCGAACTGCAGGCCGCCCACCAGTCCCTGGCTACGGCCAACAGCACCCTGAAAACCCTCGCCGCCGAAGACGGCCTTACCGGCCTGGCCAACCGACGCCATCTCGACGGCTACCTGGCCAGTGTGTTCCAACGCGGCCGCAGCGACGGCACGCCGCTGGCCTTCGCCCTGGTCGACGTGGATTTCTTCAAGGGCTACAACGATGCCTATGGGCACCAGCGCGGCGACCAGGCGCTGATCGAAGTCAGCAAGGCGATGCGCGCGCGAGTACGCCGCGAGGGCGATCTGGTGGCCCGCTACGGCGGCGAGGAGATGGCCATCGTGCTGCCGGGCGTGTCCGCCGAGCAGGCGTTGAGCATGGCCGAACAGGTGCGTGAAGCGGTGCAGCGCCTGGGTATCGAGCATCGCCAGTCCGCCTATGATCAGGTCACCGTGAGCATCGGCGTGGTCACGGGTATTCCTGGCGTGGACTTCGCCGATCCCGAGGCCATGGTGGCGGCCGCCGACCAGGCGCTCTACGCCGCCAAGGGCAGTGGTCGCAACCGCGTGGTGCTGGCCTCCCGGTAACATCAGGTCGCCAGGCAACCGGCCGTGATGCCTTGAACAGCACGGCGCTCGGGCAGGTCAGATTCAACACTTGTCGGCTGCGTTGGATTCGAGGCGTATGAGAATTGCCTGTCTGGGATGGGGGTCGTTGATCTGGAAGCCCGGCGTTCTGCCGGTTGAAGCCCGTTGGCGCCGTGATGGCCCGGACCTGCCCATCGACTTTGCCCGTGAGTCTGATGGCGGCGAGCTGGCCACCGTCATCTGCAGCACAGCCCCCGTGACCCGGGTGATGTGGTCGCTGATGCGCAGCGACTCGATGGCCTGTGCCCGTGAGCTGTTGCGCCAGCGCGAGAAGATCCCGTCGTCCCAGCCCTGGTCGGTAGGCAGCGTGGCCCAGGGCACGCTCGATCCCCAACTGCCCCATGCCCGATCGATCGCTGCCTGGGCGCGGGCCCAGGGGCTGGACGGAGTGGTTTGGACAGCCCTGCCGCCGCGGTTTCAGGGCGAGAACGGGCGCATCCCGAGCATCGAAGAAGCGCTGCAGTACCTGCAGGCACTGCCCGAGCAACGCCGGCGCCACGCCGAGCACTATGTATGCGCCACGCCGCGATTCGTGGCTACCGCGCTGCGCGAGACCCTGGAACGGCAGCTCGGCTGGACACCCGGCCCTTGCGCGGCGCCCCTCTTGCGAGCTCGACAAGGCCCACCGCGGCCCGGCACCAGCCGGCGCCGCTCACCCACGGTCGGCGCTTAGCCCGTCAAGCGCCTGGTTCACCGAGCGCGTCAGGAGCGCGCCGGGCCGGCTTCGACCTGCTCGCGCAGCAGCTGCAGGTAGCGCCGCGCACCCAGGCCCAGCGGGCGGCTCTTGTACCAGATCACGTCCACCCACAGGCGGATCTGGCTGGCCATATTGTCGAACTTCACCGCGGCCAGCGCGCCCGAGTCGATCATCGGCTGCACCAGCGGATGGGGCAGGTAGGCCCAGCCCATGCCGGCCTGCACCAGGTCGAGGGTGGCCATGTAGCTATCGGTGAGCCACACCCGGTGGGACAGCACGATCTGCGGCTCCGAGGCCTTGGGGTCACCGCTGGCCACCACGATCTGCCGGGTGTCGGCCATCTGCCCGGCGTCCAGCCGCTTGCCTTCACTGTCGAACGGATAGCCCGGCGCCGCCACCGCGGTGAGCAGCTGGCTGCCGGCCTCGGCGAAAGCTTCGCGCTCGTCGATGCCGGGGCGCTCGAACATCAGCGCCACGTGCGCGCTGCCGTCATGGATCATGCGCACCGCATCGGTCTGCGCAGCCGAGCGGATCTCGATCTCCAGGGTCGGGAATTCCCGGGCCAGGGTGGTCAGCGGGCGGCTCCAGGCGCCGGTCTGCAGTTCCGGCGCCATGGCCAGCACCAGCCGCCGTTCCAGGCCCTTGTGCAGCTGCAGGGCGTGGGCGTCGAGCAGGTTCAGCTGGCTGGCCACCTGCCGGGCCTGGGGCTCCAGGGCGCGGGCCGCGGGGGTAGGCAGCGCCTTGCGGGTCGAGCGATCGAAGAGGGGCAGGTCAAGCTCCGCCTCCAGCTGCGACACCGCCATGTTCACCGCCGAAGGCACCCGGCCCAGGGTGCGGGCGGCCGCGGAAAACGAACCCTGGTCGATAACGGCGAGAAACACCCTTAGCGATTCGCTGGTGAAGATCATGGTTGTCAGTTTTCCTGATAACGGTTGTCTTTTTGTATCAGCTTTATGCGCCTAGCATCCACCCCCATCAAGACCGGTGTGGTGAGGCGGGTATGTTCAGGGCGATGGCGGGCCAGGTGGCGTTGATCAGCGGTGCCGGCAGCGAGAGTGGCATCGGCATGGCCATTGCGCGTCGGCTCGGCACGGCTGGGGTGAAACTGATCGTCACCGCCAGCAGCCCGCGCATCGCCGAGCGGGTGACCGAATTGCGCGCCGCCGGTTTCGAGGCCGAAGGCCGTGCGGTCGACCTCACCGACGAAGCCCAGGTGCAGGCCTTCGCCAGCTGGGCCGAGGCCTGCTGGGGGCGCATCGACATCCTCGTCAACAACGCCGGCATGGCCATACAGGGCAGCCCGGAGCCTTTCGTCGAAGTCGCCAAGATGAGCCTCGATGTCTGGAACCTGTCCATCTCGCGCAACCTGACCACTGCCTTCCTGCTCACCCGCGCCGTGTTGCCTGGCATGCAGCAGCGAGGCTATGGCCGCGTGGTGCACGTCAGCTCGGTGACCGGCACCAGGGTCGGCAACCCCGGTGAGGCCGGCTACAGCGCGGCCAAGGCCGGGATGGTCGGCTTCAACCTGTCGTTGGCGCTGGAAGTGGCCGGGCAGGGCATCACCGTCAACTCGGTAGCGCCGGGCTGGATCGCCACCGGCGCCACCCAGCCGGAAGAACAACGGGCCGCCGCCTACGTGCCGGTGGGCCGCGCCGGCCATCCCGAGGAAGTCGCCGCCGCGGTGGCCTTCCTGGCTTCGCCGGAAGCCAGCTACATCACCGGCGAGACGCTGGTGATCGATGGCGGTAACAGTTTGATCGAGAACAAGGCGCCCTGAGCGCCAACTCTCTTACTTTCTATCTTCTCGAACGGCCCGCGGGCCGAGGAGTGAACCTGATGCAACCCGTCGTTCTGATCACCGGTGCCCTCGGCGGTATCGGTCAGGCCATGTGCGAGCGTTTCGATGCGGGCGGCTGGACGGTGTTCGGCACCGATCTGGACGCCGCTGCGCTCTGCGCCCAGCAGGCCGCAGGCAAGCTGGCCGGCGCCCACGCCGCCGACATTCGCAGGCCCGGCGCCTGCCGCGAGGTGGTCGCGGCGCTGCTCGCCGTCAGCGGCCGGCTGGATGCCCTGGTCAACTGCGCCGGCGTATGGCGCGAGGGGCCGGTGGAATCGTTCAGCGAAGAAGACTTCGACCTCGTGCTGGATGTGAACCTCAAGGCCACCTTCTTCATGTGCTCGGCCAGCATCCCGGCGCTGCGCGAGAGCAGGGGCGCCATCGTCAACATCTCCAGCGACGCCGGTCGCCAGGGCAATCGCAACGCCGCCGCGTACTGCGCCAGCAAGGGCGCGGTAACCCTGATGACCAGGGCCCTGGCCCTCGACCTGGCCCCCGCTGGCGTGCGCTGCAACAGCCTGTCACCGGGCGACGTGGAAACCCCGATGCTCAGGTTCCAGGCCGAGCGTTACGGCAATGGCGACCCGGCCGCCTATTACCAGGCGCTGCTGGCCAAGTACCCGCAGGGCGAGGCGGCGCGCTTTATCCAGCCCGGCGAAGTGGCCGACCTGGCGTTCTTTCTCTGCCAGAGCGGCGCGCGCTCGATCACTGGCGCCGACCTGGCCATCGACTGTGGTGTGTCGGCCGGCAACTGAATGTTGCGCCGACCCGATTGACAACAACAGGAGCCTCACCATGTCCCCGAGTGGCATCAACGATAAAGCCGTCGAAACCTTCGCCGCCCGCGAGCGCGAGCGTTTTCTGCAGCGCAACCCGAAATCCGTCGAGCTGGCCAAACGTGCGCGCAAATCGCTGTTCGGCGGCGTACCGATGCACTGGATGAGCGACTGGTCGATGCCCAGCGCGCTGTTCGTCAGCCATGCCAAGGGCGCGCGCTTTCATGATGTCGACGGCCACGCGTACATCGACTTCTGCCTCGGCGACACCGGTAGCATGTTCGGCCATTCGCCCGAGCCCATCGCCCAGGCCATCGCCGAGCAGGGCGCCAATGGCCTGACCACCATGCTGCCCGGTGAAGACGCCATCATCGCCGGCGAACTGCTCGCCGAGCGTTTCGGCCTGCCGTTCTGGCAGGTGGCGACCACCGCCACCGACGCCAACCGCTTCGTGATTCGCTGGGCCCGTGCGATCACCAACCGCAAGGTGCTGCTGGTATTCGACGGCTGCTACCACGGCACCGTCGACGACGTGATGGTGCGCTGCAGGGAAGGCCGTACCGTGCACCGCGGCGGCCTGATCGGCCAGGCGCGCAACCTGGCCAAGACCAGCCGCGCCGTGCCGTTCAACGATGTCGCCGCCCTGGAAGCAGCCCTCGTGCAAGGCGACGTGGCAGCGATTCTCTGCGAGCCGGCGATGACCAATATCGGCATGGTGTTGCCCGAGCCGGGCTTCATGGACAAGGTCCGCGAGTTGAGCAAGCGATACGGCAGCCTGCTGATCATCGACGAAACCCACACCATCTCCACCGGCCCCGGCGGCTGCACCCGCGCCTGGAACCTCAAGCCGGATTTCATCACCCTTGGCAAACCCATCGCCGGCGGCGTGCCGTGCTCGGTGTACGGCTGCAGCCATGAAATGGCCCAGGCCATGCGCCTGGCCCAGCAGCACGCCAGCGAAACCAGCAGTGGCCACGGCCATAGCGGCATGGGCACGACGCTGTCGGCCAACGCCCTGGCCATGCACTGCATGCGTGTGAACCTGGAGCAGGTGATGACGCCGGCCGCCTATGACCATATGCTGCCGCTGGCGGCACGCCTGGCCAGCGGCCTGCGCGGGCTGATCGGCAAACATGACCTGAGCTGGTCGGTGACCGAACTGGGCGCGCGCTGCGAATTCCAGTTCTGCGCCACCTCGCCGAAAACCGGTGCCGAGGCCGAAGCGGCCTTCCACGACAGCCTGCAGATGGCCTTGCACCTGTACCTGATCAACCGTGGCATCCTCATCACGCCGTTTCACAACATGACCCTGTGCTGCCCGGACACCAGCGCCGCCGACGTCGACACGCTGCTTGCCACCCTCGATGAAGGGCTGACCGAGCTGCTGGCGATCCCTGGTGCCCGTGGCTGAGACCTGATGTCGAGCGCCCGGCGCCCCTCGCTTTGCCATCAAGGCAGCGCGGATCGCGCCGGTGGTTTCCGCAATCCTTTACGAGTACTGATCATGCAATTCGCCGACATTCAGGAAGCCCGCGACTTTCTCGCCGCCCATCCCGAGGTACGCAGCATCGAGCTGATGCTGATCGATGCCAACGGCATTCCGCGGGGCAAGCTGCTGCACCGCGACGAGCTGCTGGCGATCTACCAGAACGGTCGCCCGCTGCCCAGCTCGATCCTGGCCCTGACCGTTCAGGGCGAAGACGTCGAAACCACCGGCCTGGTCTGGGAAGTCGCCGACGCCGACTGCTGGACCTACCCGCTGCCCGGCAGCCTGACCCTGCAGCCCTGGCGCAACACGCCCACCGGCCAGCTGCAGGTGAGCATGCACCCGACCCAGGGGCTGCCAGCCGCATCGGCCGACCCGCGCCATGCGCTGGTGCGGGTGATCGAGCGCCTCAAGGCCGACGGCTTCCACCCGGTGATGGCCGTGGAGCTGGAGTTCTACCTGCTCGACAAGCAGCGCGACGCCAATGGCCGCCCGCAACCGGCGCTGCAGATGAACGGCGTGCGCCCCGAGGCGCCCCAGGTGTACGGCGTGTACGAGCTGGAGCAGCTGCAGCCGTTCCTCGATGACCTTTACGCAGCCTGCGAGGTGCAGGGCCTGCCGGTACGCACGGCGATTTCCGAGTACGCACCGGGCCAGCTCGAGCTGACCCTGGAGCACCGCTTCGATGCGTTGCAGGCCGTCGACGAGGGCATTCGCTACAAGCGCCTGGTCAAGGGCGTGGCCAACAGGCACGGGCTGCAGGCCTGCTTCATGGCCAAGCCGTTCGGCGACCGGGCCGGTAGCGGCATGCACCTGCACGTCAGCCTGGCCGACGCGCAGGGCAACAACCTGTACGCCAGTGAAGACCCCCAGGGCACGCCGCTGCTGCGCCACTCCATCGGCGGCATGATGGCCACGCTGCTCGACTCCCTGGCGATCTTCTGCCCCAACGCCAACTCGTTCCGCCGCTTCCAGGCCAACAGTTACGCGCCCCTGGCCAAGAGCTGGGGGGTGAACAACCGCACCGTGTCCTTCCGTGTGCCGGGCGGCCCGGCCATCAGCCGGCATATCGAGCACCGCATCTGCGGCGCCGATGCCAACCCGTACCTGGCGGCCGCGGCGATTCTCGCCGGCATCCACCACGGCATCCGCGAGCAGATCGACCCGGGCGCGGCCATGGTCGGCAACGGCTACGAGCAGGCCAGCGAGTTCCTGCCCACCGACTGGCTCACCGCGCTGCGCGCCCTGGAAGGCTCGGCCTGGGCCCGCGAAGCGCTGGGCGAGGAATTGCTCAAGGTGTTCCTGGCGATCAAGCAGACCGAGTACCGCCAGTTCATGGCCGAGGTCGGCGAGCAGGATTGGCGCTGGTACCTGAACCACGCCTGAGCGCATCAGGCGTGTGGCCCGGATTGGGGCGGCAGCGTCAGAAGCTGGCCGGCAAGGGCAGGGCGGTGGTGGACTTGATGCGCTCCATGGCGAAGCTGGAGCTGACGTCGGCGATGCCGGGAATCTCGATCAGCCGCTTGTAAACGGCGTCGTAGCCCTCGATGTCCGGCACCACCACGCGCAGCAGGTAGTCGGTCACGCCGGCCAGCCGGTAGAAATCCACCACCTCGTCGATGGCCGCCACCTTGTGGTGGAACTGCTTGAGCCAGTCGGCGTTGTGCTGGTTGGTGCGCACGAAGGCGAATACCGTGACCGGCACACCGACCTGGCGCGGCTCGAGCAGCGCCACCCGGGCGCGGATCACCCCGCTTTCCTCGAGCTTCTGGATGCGCCGCCAGCAGGCGGTGTTGCTCAGGCCCACACGCTCGGCCAGCTCACCCAGGGCGAGGGTGCAGTCCTGCTGCAAGAGACCGAGGATGGCGTGGTCGAACTTGTCCATGGTGTGGCCCATTAAGATGATCGGGGAATAAGCAAAGCACGTAAGCGGATAATCATGGAAATATTTTCCATGAAAATACTATTTATCGGAAAGTGGTTTCTTATTTGCTCGCGACAAACCGGCAAATATCAAATTAATTTCCCGGCCGTTCTCTTAGCATATTCACCTTGATCCGCCGTTGCTGGCGGCCCTCCCCTGATCCACAACGGCCGTTATTCCATGACTGAGCGCTACTTCGACTATGCCGCCACCACGCCCATCGACGATGGCGTCATCCAGGACATGCTGGCCCACATGGGTCGCGACAGCATCTTCGGCAACCCGGCGTCGGCCTCCCATTCGTTCGGCCAGCGCGCACGCCGCGCGGTGGAAAAGGCACGCAAGCAGGTCGCCGACCTGGTGGGCACCAGCGCCGACAACCTGGTGTGGACATCCGGCGCCACCGAATCCAACAACCTGGCGCTCAAGGGCGTAGCCGCCACGGCCCAGGGGCGGCGGCATATCGTCACCAGCAGCCTGGAACACAAGGCGGTGCTGGATACCGCCCGGCAACTGGAAAGCGACGGCTTCGAAGTGACCTGGCTACAGCCGGATGCCGAGGGCCTGATCAAGCCCGAGGCCGTGGCGGCGGCGCTACGGGACGACACCCTGTTGGTGTCGCTGATGCGCATCAACAACGAGTTGGGCACCCTTACCGACATCGCCGCGATTGGCGAGCGGGTGCGCCAGCGCGGCGCGCTGTTTCACGTCGACGCCGCCCAGGCGACCGGCAAGGTGGCGATCGACCTGGCCAACCTGGCCGTGGACCTGATGTCGTTCTCGGCGCACAAGACCTACGGCCCCAAGGGCATCGGTGCGCTGTATGTGGGTGAGCGAGCGCGGCCGCTGATCCAGGCGCAGATTCATGGCGGCGGCCATGAGCAGGGGCTGCGCTCCGGCACCCTGGCCACCCACCAGATCGTCGGCATGGGCAGCGCGTTCGCACGGGCCGGCGCGCTGATGGAGGAGGAAAACCGGCGTATCGCCGGGCTCGCTGCGCAGCTTCGCGAAGGCCTGCTGAGCCTGCCGGGCGTGCGTCTCAATGGTTGTGCCCGGCAGCGGGTGCCGCACACGCTCAACCTGTGCATCGATCACCCCTGGTTCAACGTAGAGAGCCTCAGCGGCAGCCTGGCGTTCTCCTCCACCTCGGCGTGCAATTCGGCCAGCAGCGCACCATCGCACGTGCTGCTGGCGCTGGGGCTGGACGCTACCCAGGCGTATCGCAGCATTCGTCTGAGCCTGGGGCGCTACACCACCCTCGACGATGTCGAGGCGGCCATCGAGGCCATTCGCCAATGCTTGCCGCAGTAGGCGGGTACCGGGCCAGGGGCCTAGCCGCCGCGGTTGGGGCATTATCGAATGCGACTGTTGACCATGGAGCCTGTCAGGGGGACGGCGAGACCTGCGACCCATTGGCGCAGGTGAATCCACCGGCCGTTATCGAGTAGCCTTGCGCTTCTGTTTTGCGGCGGCGGTAGGAGTCGACATTGAGTCACAAGAGTAAAGCGATCCTGTGGGGCAGCGTGGGCCTGAGCCTGTTGCTGCTGGTCGTCGCGCTGCGGCTGTTCTTCGTCTGGGCGACTACCTTGCCGCTCGACGCGCCGGTGCGCCTCGACAAGGGCGAAACCGTCGAGCTGCCGGTCAAGGTGCGCACGCTGGAGTTCGACACCCTGGCGGTGGTGTTCTCCACGGGCGAGCTGCCGCTGTTCACGGTGCGCAAGCTGTCCGGCGGACCGATCTGGGAGAACGAGCAGTGGGTCGAGTACCCGCCGGCGCCGCTGACCCTGGCCTGGAAGCTGCTGACCCCGGCTGGCGACCTGGTGTCCGAAGGGCAGGGCTCGCTGGGCGCCGAGCTGACCAGCTATGGCAGCGACGAAATCACCCGCGCCGTGGCGCAGATCCCCATGCAGCCCGGTGATTACCGGCTGCAGGTGCGGGTGCTCGACCCGGATGGGCGCTTTGGCGAAGTGGCCACCCGCCTGGCGTTCGTGGCACCCGGCAAGGGGCAGACCTGGGAAACGGCGGTGGCCTGGTGGGGCTCGGTGCTTTCCGGCGTGCTGGTGATTCCGCTGGTGATCATCTGCGGGCTGCTGACCCTGCACCACTTCGTGCGCTGGCGCTACGGCGCGCCGTCGGCGGACTGAGCCCGATGCCAGCGACTGCTGGCTTCAGAACCTGTTACCCGGTTCGGTGGCCCGCAGCGCCTGTTCGAAACGCTCCAGAAACACCGCCTCGGCATGGGTGCGTTTCTGGTCGCGATTCCACAGCAGGTAGACGTTCACGTCGATCACCCCCTCCGCCGGCGGCAGGCGCCACACCTCGCCGGCCTGCACGTCCTTGGCGACGATATGCTCCGGCAGGCAGCCGATGCCGTAGCCGGCGGCCACCAGGCGGCGAATCTCGTCGAGGCTCGACGACGAGGCGACGATGCGCCCGGTGAAGCCCTGCTGGTCACGAAAGATGGTCAGCGGCGACAGGTTGCCGCCGATCTGGTCGCTAGTGAAACTCACGAAGTTCTCGCTTTTCAGGTCGGCCAGCTTCAGGTCGTTGCGCCCGAACAGGGCGTGGCGCTTGCCGCAGAAGAAGGCATAGCGCTGCTTGAGCATCACCCGTTGCTCGAGGCGCGGCTGCGGGGTGCGGCACAGGCTGAGCCCGAAGGAAGCGGTCTTCTGCAGCAGCGCACTGACCACATCGGAGCTGCGCAGCACGTCGAACTCGAACTCCACCCGTGGGTAGTCGACGTGGAAGTTGGCCAGGAAGTCGTCGTAGAAGCGCGACTCGATGCGGCTGATCATCAGCATGCGGATCTTGCCGGCGACGGTTTCCTCCGGCGCGTCGAGTGCCGGGCCCAGGCGCGACACCGTGCCGTACAGTTCGGCGGCGATCTGCATGACTTCTTCGCCGGCCTTGGACAAGGCGATGCGCGGCCCGCTGCGAATCACCAGGGCGCTTTCCAGCTGTTGCTCGAGACGCTTGAGCGCCTGGCTCACGGCCGGCTGGCTGAGGTGCAGGCGCGCGGCGGCGCGGCTGATGCTGCCTTCCTGGCCGATCACCAGAAAGGTACGCAGCAGGTTCCAGTCCAGGCGGTCGTTGAGAAAGCGGCGCGCTTCGGCGTGGCGATTACCCGCGTTCATCGGCGTCCCAGTATCCGTTCTACTTATACTTGAGTATTGAAATTAGAAGCTTTGCTTAGCATAGGGGCGGGGGCATGATCTGGCAATGCACCGCCAGAGTGCGACCGATCCCATCCGGGATGTGCTTTTCCTCCTGCCTATAAAAACGAATCCGGGAGCCTGCGATGACCACCCCCACCTCCACGCCGCGTCGTGCCGCGGCGGCCGCCTTCATCGGCACCACCATCGAGTTCTACGATTTCTACATCTATGCCTTCGCCGCCGCGCTGGTGCTCGGGCAACTGTTCTTTCCCAGCGACAACCCGGTGCTGAGCACCATGGCGGCGTTCGCCACCTTTGCCGTCGGTTTCATCGCCCGGCCGTTCGCCGGCGTGGTGTTCGGCCACCTCGGTGATCGCCTGGGCCGCAAGAAGATGCTGCTGTTCACCATGGTGCTGATGGGCGTGGCGACCACCTGCATCGGCCTGCTGCCGACCTATGCCCAGGCTGGCATCTGGGGGCCGGTCGGCCTGGTGGCGCTGCGTTTCCTGCAGGGCATCTCGGTGGGTGGCGAGTGGGGCGGGGCGGTGCTGATGGCCAGCGAACACGCGCCCAAGGGCCGCAAGGTGTTCTTCGCGTCCTTCGCCCAGCTGGGCAGCCCGGCGGGCCTGCTGCTGGCGCTGATCGCCTTTCGCGCCATCAGCGAGATGGATCAGCAGGCGCTGATGAGCTGGGGCTGGCGCGTGCCGTTCCTGCTCAGCGGCGTACTGATGCTGGTGGGCCTGGCGATTCGCTTCGGCGTGCCCGAGTCGCCGGAGTTCGCCAGGGTCAAGGAGCAGAAGCGGACCTCCAGAAGCCCGGTGAAGGACGTGCTGCGCCACAACTGGCGGCAGATCCTGTTCGCCGCGGCGGCGGTGACCATCGGTTCGGGCGGCTTCTTCTTCACCAACACCTTCATGATCACCTACGTGACCCAGTACCAGGGCATTTCCAAGTCGACCATCCTCGACTGCCTGTTCCTGGTGACCATCCTGCAGTTCCTCTCCCAGCCATGCTCGGCACTGCTGGCCGAACGCTTCGGTGAAGGGCGTTTCCTGACGTGGGTGGCGGCGCTGTGCATGCTGGTGCCGTACCCGATGTTCCTGCTCGTGCAGACCGGCAACCTGATCTACATGACCGCCGGTATCGCCCTGGCCGTGTTGCTGCTGGCGGCGCTGTATTCGGCGATCGCCGGCTACATGGCCGAGGCCTTTACCGCCCAGGTTCGCTACTCGGGCATTTCCATCGCCTATCAACTGGGCAGCGGCCTGACCGGCGGCCTCACGCCGCTGATCGGCACCTACCTGGCCGGACAGTTCGCCGGGCAGTGGCTGCCGCTGGCGCTGTTCTTCAGCGTGCTGGCCCTGATGTCGCTGGTCGGCGTGATCGGCCTGTCGCGCCTGCGCGCCGAAGAGCGCCGCCATCTTGGCCCGTCCAGCCCGGAGGTCGTGAGCCCATGAGCAAGCCCGAGATCATCAGCGATGCCGAATGGCAGGCGCGCTGCGAGCTGGCCGCCCTGTACCGGCTGGTCGCCCACTACCGCATGACCGACCTGATCGACACCCACATCACCCTGCGGGTGCCGGGGCCGGCGCATCACTTCCTGATCAACCGCTACGGCGTGGCCTTCGAGAAGATGCGCGCCAGCGACCTGGTGCTGATCGACCTGCAGGGCAACGTGGTGGATCCCCTGGGTGGCGAGCGGCGGGTCAACGCCGCCGGTTTCGTCATCCATTCGGCGATCCACGAAGCCCGCCCGGACATGCGCTGCATCGTGCACACCCATACCGCCGCCGGCATGGCGGTGGCGGCCCAGCGTGACGGCCTGCTGCCGCTGACCCAGCACGCGCTGAAGTTCCATGGCAACCTGGCGTACCACACTTATGAAGGCATCGCCCTGTCGCTGGAAGAGCGCGTGCGCCTGGTAGCGGACCTGGGCAGCCACAAGGCGATGATCCTGCGCAACCACGGCCTGCTGGCGGGCGGGCAGAGCGTGGCCCACGCTTTTCACGAGATCTATTTCCTGGAGCGCGCCTGCCAGGCGCAGATCCAGGCCATGGCGGCAGGCGTGGCGCTGAACATTCCCAGCGAGGAAGTCTGTCGGCATACCGCGGCGCAATTCGCCCGCGATGGCATCGACGGCATCATCGACCTGGCCTGGCAGGCCGCCCTTAGCCTGATCGAGGAGCAGCGCGATGACTGGTGCCGCTGAACCCCTGCCCAGCGTGGTGCTGCTGTGCCGCGAGCGGCCCCTCGAGGACTGGCTCGCCGAGGTATTCGCCCGCCATGCCCCCGAACTCAGGGCACTGCGCCCCGATGAGCCAGGCGCCGAACGGGCCCAGGTCGCGGCCTGCTGGTACCCCGCCGAAGGCAGCCTGGGTCGCTTGCCGGCCCTGCGGCTGATCCACTCGATCGGCTCGGGTGTCGACCACCTCGAGCATGATCGCTCCAGGCCTGCCGGGCTGCCCATTTGCCGGGTGGTCGACCCCGACCACTCCCAGGGCATGGCCGAATATGTGCATTGGGGCGTGCTGCATTTTCACCGCGGTTTCGACCAGGTGGTCAACGGTCGCGCGAGCCAGCAATGGCAGCGACCGGTACAGCGCGCCGCGCGGGATTATCGGGTCGGTGTCATGGGCCTGGGCGCCATCGGCACGCCGGTGGCCACGCGGCTGGCCTTGGCCGGTTATGGGGTGCGTGGCTGGGCGCGCACATCCCGAGGACTGGAAGGCATCGCCACCTTTGCCGGTGCCGAGGCCTTGCCCGGCTTTCTCGATGGCCTGGACCTGCTGGTCAACCTGCTTCCGCTGACCGCCACCACACGCGGCCTGCTCGACCGCCACCTGTTCGCCCATATGGCCCCGGGCGCGGCGCTGATCAACTGCGGCCGCGGCGAGCACCTGGTCGAGGCCGACCTGCTCGACGCCCTGGCCAGTGATCAGCTGCGCGGCGCATTGCTGGACGTGTTCGCCGAGGAGCCCCTGCACCGCGACTCACCGCTCTGGCAGACGCCGGGCGTGTGGGTCACCCCGCATATGGCGTCAGCGGCCTCCGACGCCTGCATCGCCCGGCAGATCGCCGACAACCTGCACCGCCTGCAGACCGGCAGGCCGCTGAACCATCAAGTCGATCCTGAATTGGGTTACTGAATCGCCGACGCGCGCGTTCGTCGGCCACATGACTACGGATAATCGCCATGAAAACCTTTTTCCATCCTCAGCAACGCCTGCATCACCCGCGCAGCTACCTGTCCCGCGGGCAGATGCGTGAGCCCCAGGAAATCCCCGCGCGCATCGACCCGCTGCTGGCCATGGCCCGCCAGCTCGGTTTCACGGTCAGCGAGCCGGCCGATCACGGCCTCGCGCCGCTGCGGGCAGTGCACAGCGACGCTTATCTGGACTACCTGCAGAGCGCCTACGCCCAGTGGCACGAGGTCGACGAGGACTGGGGCGACGAGGTGATGTCGAACATCTTCATCCGCGAGAACAACCCGCTGCGCGGCGTCCTCGGCAAGACCGCGCGCTACCTGGCCGACGGCAGCTGCCCGATCGGCGAGCACACCTGGACGGCCGCCTACTGGTCGGCCCAGGCCGCCGTCGCCGCCGCCCTGGCGGTACGTGATGGCGAGCCCCAGGCCTATGCGCTGTGTCGCCCGCCTGGCCACCACGCGCGGGCCGAGGCAGCCGGCGGCTTCTGCTTTCTCAACAACGCGGCCATCGCTGCCCAGGTGCTGCGCGCCAGTTTCCAGCGGGTCACCATCCTCGACACCGACATGCACCACGGCCAGGGCATCCAGGAAATCTTCTACGAGCGCGATGACGTGCAGTACGTTTCCATCCATGGCGACCCGACCAACTTCTACCCGGTGGTGGCCGGCTTCGAGGACGAGCGCGGCGCGGGTGCCGGCCTGGGCTACAACCTCAATCTGCCGATGCCCCATGGTGCCAGCGAGGCGGACTTCTTCACCTACCTGAGCCAGGCCGAGCAGGCGATCATCGCCTTCGCGCCCCAGGTGCTGGTGCTGTCGCTGGGCTTCGATATCTACGAGAACGATCCGCAGGCCAAGGTGGCGGTCAGCCACGCCGGTTTCGAGGCGCTGGGCCGTCGCATCCGCGCCCTGGGCCTGCCGTGCGTGGTGGTGCAGGAGGGCGGCTATGACATCGCCACCCTCGACGAAAACGCCGCGCGGTTCTTTACGGGGTTGCTGGGCTGAGCCGATCACCAGGCGTCTTGCCGCGGTTTCGACGAGGCCTCGCGAGGCCGGCGGCCGATGATGCAGCAGTACCGGCAACCGGGCGTAGAAGCGCAAAAGTCGTCGGCGGCGGATCTTTCAAGATATTTCGCCGGGAAATGGAGGTGAACTAACGCTCCAGCAGGGCAATCTTCCCCTATGCGCTGTCAGCGCGAGGCTGTGCACCGGCTTCAGCCCCGGGATCGCTCAACGATAAGGAGCCACCGTGACCGTTACCACTCACCCCGACTACCGATACAGGCCAGGGCCGCTGCATGCGATGCTGTTGGCAGGTACCGTTCCACTGTTTCTCGGCGCCCTGCTGAGCGATATCGCCTACCAGAACAGCTTCCAGATCCAGTGGGCCAACTTCGCCGCCTGGCTGATCGCCGGCGGGCTGTTGTTCGCCGGTCTGGCGCTGCTGTTCGCCCTGGCCAACCTGATCGGTGCCGAGCGCAAGGCCGGTCGCCCGCTGCTGTATTTCCTGCTGCTGCTGGTCACCTGGGTACTCGGGTTGATCAACGCCTTCGAACACGCCAAGGACGCCTGGGCGATGATGCCCACCGGCCTGGTGCTGTCGGCCATCGTCGCCGTGCTGGCGGTGATCACCGCCTGGCTGGGCCTGAGCAACCTGCGTTCGGGAGGTGCCCGATGAAAACTGCAGGCACACTGACCACCCTGAGCATGGCCTTGCTGCTTGGCGCCTGTGGCGGCGAAGCGGACACCACCATCGAGCGCGGCCCCAACCCCAAGCTGCCGGAACCGCAACGCGGCCTGTTGCCGAGCATGAAGATCGCCGAGCCGGCCGAGTGGGGCGACCGCAAGCCCGAGGTGCCGGACGGCTTCAGCGTGACGGCAATCGCCACCGACCTGAAGATTCCCCGCCAGACCCTGGTGCTGCCCAATGGCGACATCCTGGTGGCCGAAGGCCGTGGCGGCAATGCGGCCAAGCTCAAGCCCAAGGACGTGATCGCCAGCTACATCAAGGCCCAGGGCAATACCAAGGTCAAGGGCGGCAACCGCCTGACCCTGCTGCGTGACGCCGACGGTGACGGCACCTACGAAACCCAGACGGTATTCGCCGAGAACCTCAACGCGCCCTATGGCCTGGCCTTCCACCAGGGCAACCTGTACGTGGCCAACCAGGACGCCGTGGTGCGCTTCGACTACCAGGACGGCCAGACCCAGGCCAGCGCTGCGCCGACCAAGGTCACCGACCTGCCGAAAGAGATCAACCACCACTGGACCAAGGCGATGACCATCAGCCCCGATGGCCGTTACCTGTACGTTGGCATCGGTTCGAACAGCAACATCGGCGAGCGCGGCATGGAGGTCGAGGCCGACCGCGCGCTGGTCTGGCAGATCGATGCCGAAAGCGGCATGCACAAGCCCTATGCGACCGGCCTGCGCAACCCGACCGCGCTGACCATCCAGCCGGAAACCGGCCAGCTGTGGGCGGTGGTCAACGAGCGTGACGAGCTGGGCCCGGACCTGGTGCCGGACTACCTGACCTCGGTGCAGGAGGGCAAGTTCTACGGCTGGCCCTACGCCTACTGGGGCCCAAATGCCGACACCCGGGTGCAGCCGCACAAGCCGGAAATGGTCGACATCACCATCAAGCCGGACTACAGCCTCGGCTCCCACGTGGCGGCACTGGGCGTCGACTTCTCCATTCCGGAGATGGGCGAGCAGTTCGCCAACGGCGTGTTCGTCGGTGAGCACGGCAGCTGGAACCGCGACAACCCGGTGGGCTACAAGGTGATCTTCGTGCCCTTCGCCAATGGCCGTCCGGCCGGCGAACCCATCGATTTCGCCACCGGTTTCCGCGGCGAGGATGGCAAGACCCGTGGCCGCCCGGTGGGCGTGACGGTCGACCCGAAAGGCGCGCTGATCATCGCCGATGACCTGTCCAATACTATCTGGCGGGTGACGCGTAACCCGTGAGCAGGCGGTCTCGGGGCGCTTGGCCGCCGCGGGATGCTGCGATTATCGGGCGCTGATCATCCAGGCCGGCGCCCGGTAACGGCTCCGTCGTCACACGCCCGGTGCTGACGCAACGTCAGTGCCGTTTTCGGCCTTCATTCCCCTTGAGCGAAGAACCAGCAGAGCGCTTTTCGCTGCCCGAGAATCAGCCAAACGTACAACCGCCGGGCGCGCGAAAGCGCTAGGCTCGACGAACAGATTGGCGATCATTCAGGGAGTATCAGATGGCGGAAAAACAGCATCACTACGACGTGCGCGTGACCTGGACCGGCAACGAGGGCAGCGGCACCGCGTCCCATCGCGGCTACAGCCGGGCGCACAGCATCGAGGCGCCGGGCAAGTTGCCCATCGAGGGTTCATCCGACCCGAGTTTTCGCGGCGATCCGGCACGCTGGAACCCGGAAGAGCTGCTGGTTGCCTCGCTTTCCGCCTGCCACAAGCTCTGGTACCTGGGCCTGTGCGCCGGGGCTGGCGTGGTGGTGACCGCCTACGAGGACAATGCCGAGGGCGCGATGCTCGAGCAGGCCGATGGCGCCGGGCAGTTCACCTCGGTGGTACTGCGGCCCAGGGTGACCCTGGCCGCCGGCAGCGATCTGGAAAAGGCCCGCGCGCTGCATCACCAGGCTCATGAGTTGTGCTTTATCGCCCGCTCGGTGAATTTCCCGGTCAGCCATGAGCCCGAACTGCTGATCGGCACGGCTGGCTGAACGGTGCGGGCCGCCCCGATACCGAGGCGGGCCGCATCGCGCTAGCGGCGGCGGAAGATCATGCCGCCGTGGTGCAACGTATCCTGGTCGACGAATTCGCCATCGGCGGTGAAGCCGGTGTCGTCCCAGTAATCGATATGCGTGCCGTTGATCTCGTAGCGCCCCTGATAGGCACTTTGCCTTGTGCCGCGCGCTTCGTCGTAGCGGTTGTCTGGCAGCAGTTCATGGCGGATCTGGCCGTCGTCGGTGACCCACATGCCCACGTAGGGATGGTTGGCCATGGCGTTCTCCTGGCTTGGCGGCGTGGCCGCCGTGGTTGGCTGGGAGGCGAGCACCGCACAGGGTGCCGCCAGAAGGAGCGCGCTCAGCAGCAGGGCGCGCAGGTCGGTTGCTCGGCAGGTCATGGCCGTCATGCCGGGTCGGGGATGCGCTGCAGCACATCGTCATAGGCCGGCAGGTCGAGGTAGGCCGACACCTCGTAGGCCTTGCCGTCGCGCATGCGGAAGATCCACGCGTAGCTGTTGCGATAGGGCTGGCCATCGCCGGCCATACCGGTGCCGTCCCACTGGATGATCACGTGGTCGCCATCGGCCCACACCTGCTTGCTGACCGGGCGGACCGGTGTGGACAGGCGTGCGGCGAACGGCTGTACCGCCTTGCTCACGAATTCGTCAACGCCGCGATAGACCCCGGCGCTGGGGCCCGAGCCCTTGATGGTCCACACCACGTCGGGCGTGAGGATGTCGCGAAAGAAGGTGTTGCCGCCGGCCGCCCAGCGGTCGAAGGCTTGGCTGACCGCCTGCTTGTTGCGGGCCTCGACATTCGCGTCGGCCTGGGCCAGGCCCGGCACCAGGGCGCCGAGCAAAAGGACTCCGTACAGGGCGGCGACGCGGGTGTTACGAGAGGTGGTAATACGCATGGTTGAACTCCTCTTCATTGTTTGATCCATCTGATCGGCGTGCCTGATCTATGCTGGCCGGTGTCTGCGTCTCGCCTGCCTGATCGTCCGAGCCCCTGGGACTGTCGAGCGCGACTCAGGTAAGGCAAGATGGGCGCCACACAGGCTTGCCCGCCGATCCGTCGTGAACGAGTCTGCCCACACAGCCTGTTGTGGCCGTAGCTGGATCGTCCCGGATACTTACCTGATCATCCGCTTGAAAAACCTTGTAAAACCTTGGTTAGCAGAGGAGAAGCCATGGATTCGCTGCACAAGCTGGTACAGATCATCGGCCGCCATACGCCGCGTGACGGCATTCAGCCGACGCCGATTCCCGGCGTCAGCCTGGTGCGTTCCGCCACGCCGACCGTGCCGATGCCGGTGGTCTACGAGCCAACCCTTTGCCTGATCGTCCAGGGCCGCAAGCGGGTAACGGCCGGCACCACGACCTACGTTTACGATGCGGCCAATTACCTGATCGCCTCCGTGGACGTGCCGGTGATGGGCGCGGTGATCGAGGCGAGCGAGGAGCGGCCCTACCTGTGCCTGGTGGTCGATCTGGACATGACCGTGCTGAGCGATCTGGCCCTGCGCTACCCGGCGGACGACAAGGATGGCGCGCCCGCCGCCGGCATCCAGCTCGGCGAAACCACACCGGAGTTACTCGATGCCGCCGCCCGGCTCGCCAGCTTGCTGGACGCGCCCGGCGATATTGCCGAGCTGGCACCGCTGACGGTGCGCGAAATGCTCTACCGCCTGCTGATCGGCAGTGGCGGGGCCATGGTGCGGCAGATGGTCAGGGCCGACAGCCGCCTCAGCCAGATCGCCAAGGCCATCGTCTGGTTGCGCAGCCATTACGCCGAGGCCTGCCGAATCGATGAGATGGCCGATATCGCCGGCATGAGCCGCTCCACCTTTCATGCCCACTTCAAGGCCGTCACGGCCATGAGCCCGCTGGAATTTCGCACCCACTTGCGCCTGCAGGAGGCGCGGCGCCTGATGGTCGCCGAAGCGCTGGATGCCGCGGGCGCCGGCTACCGCGTGGGCTACGAGAGCCCATCGCAGTTCAGTCGCGATTACGCGCGCCTATTCGGCCTGCCGCCGGCCAGGGATGCCAGCCGCCTGCGTGGTAGCGCCTGGGCACCTGCCCAGCCAGCGGAGGCCGTCACGGCTGAGGCGTGAAGCGACTTTTCCTGGTCGGAACGGGAACTTTTTCGCGAACTTAGAATTGATTTTCCGGCTTTTCGCCTCGTTATAATTTGCAACGAGTGGCCACTTGAGAACCGCGCCGCGCCTGCTAGATTGGCGCTGCGACGCCGGGCCCCTCTGACAGCTACCAGGCTGCCATGTCGGAGTTGCAGTTTGTACAACTCTGACTTAGGAGGGGCTCATGAGCACCCTAGTACCGTTCCTCACCGCCGAGTTCCTCGGTACGGCCACCTGGTTGTGGCTGATCTTCATCACCATCGTCATCAGCCTGCTGGCCTTCGACCTCGGGGTGCTGCACCGTGAGCACCGCGAAATCGGCGTCAAGGAAAGCCTGCTGCTGTCCGGCGGCTACATCACCGCGGGCCTGCTGTTCGGCCTGTGGGTCTGGCACATGAAAGGCGCCGCCTCCGGTATGGATTTCTATACCGGTTTTCTGATCGAGAAGTCGCTGTCCATGGACAACGTGTTCCTGATGGCGATGATCTTCAGCTTCCTGGCCATCCCGCGTAAGTACCAGCACGAGGTGCTGTTCTGGGGCATCCTCGGGGTCATCGTGCTGCGCGCGATCATGATCGGCCTGGGCGCCGCCCTGATCTCCGAGTTCAGCTGGATTCTCTATGTGTTCGGCGCCTTCCTGCTGCTGACCGGCGTGAAGATGCTGTTCAGCAAGGTCGACGACCACCCGGACCTGTCCGAGAACAAGCTGATCAAGTTCGTGCGCCGGCACATGCGGGTCACCGACCGCCTGCACGAGGGCCGCTTCTTCGTGCGGCAGCCGGATGCCAACGGCAACATGGTGCGCTGGGCCACGCCGCTGTTCCTGGCGCTGGTGCTGATCGAGTGTGCCGACCTGGTATTCGCCATCGACAGCGTACCGGCGATCTTCGCCATCACCCAGGACCCGTTCATCGTCTACACCTCGAACATCTTCGCGATCCTCGGTCTGCGCGCGCTGTACTTCGCCCTGGCGGCGATGATCCACCGCTTCGCCTACCTCAAGTACGCCCTGGCCCTGGTGCTGGTGTTCATCGGCGGCAAGATCTTCCTGGTCGGCATCATCGGCAAGACCCCGCCGGTGATCTCCCTGAGCGTGACCCTGGGCCTGCTGATCGGTGGCGTGCTGCTGTCGCTGTGGAAAACCCGCAACGACCCGCCGGCCCTCGACGCCGAAAAGACCCCTCACTGACGATCCCACGCCCCGGCGCTGCCGGGGCTTCTCAACTACAGGAGATGAGCCATGAATCCGTCCCCCCTTTCCGCGCTGGCCCTGGTCGCCGTGATCGGCCTGACCCTGGCCGGCTGCGAGATGGCCGAAGAATCGGCGCAGAAACTCACCGAAAAGGCCGAGCAGGCCGTGCAGGAAATCGCCCGCGAAGCGGTCAGCGATACGGTCAATGCCTTCAACGAGCAGATCGACGAGGTGCAGAAATCCACCAACGAAATGCTCGGCAAACCGGAGAAGGAGGGCGCCAAGGAGGAGGGCGAACAGCAGGAGAAGCCTGAGCAGGAAAAGCCGCGCAGCTTTCCCAATGACAGCGTGGAAACCTGATCGGCGCTTTGTTCAACGGGGAAGGGAGGCCCCACGACCCTTATCGATCGCGGCGCTTTGCTTAGAACCTGGTCACTATCGTTATGCGCATTAAGCGGCAACTACAAGGCAGAAGCGGCCGTTCGCGTAACCCGTAGGAGGGGCTTTAGCCCCGAGTTCTTTACGTTCCGAACTCGATGCGTTAGCTGCGGTTTGCCAGCGTTATCGTGCTGTTCATACATTCGGTTCCGCTCTGTCGAGCGGGTTTCTTTTGGCATCGCCCCAAAAGAAACCAAAAGGTCTAGCCCCGACATACGGCCCCAGCTTCGCTGGGGGTCCCTCGCTCCATCATTGCTCCGAGGGCACGCCGTGAAGGGCCATCCCTGGCCCATCGCGGCTCTCGCGGCATCCATGCCGCTCAACCCTCTCCACAACGATTCCGCTCGGCCTCCTGAAGGGGCGATTGGTTTCGCCTGCTAGTTTTTTGGCATGAAAAGCACCAAAAAGGCAAAGTGGCCGAACAACCGCTCCCGCCACTTAGCTGCCAAAATCGACGAACCTGGGCTGACGGATAATGAACAGGCTCTTGGCGCACATCTCGCTCATCCATCTCGCCAGCCTGCGACCAACCCTGACTAAGCATCTCGCAAGTTATACGCGGACCGCTTGCATGCCGGGTATCTCATCCAGGTTGTGGTAAACCACCATCCCTTTCTGCTCCGCCAGCGCCACCAGCCGATCCGCCTGGCTGGACGGCCCCGCCACACGCAGCAGCGCATCGCAGCGGCTGAGCAGCAGTTGTCCGTAGCGCTCGGCATCCACCGGTGAATCGCCCTGCATCGGCCAGGTTGCCGTGACCGGCAGGTGCCCGGCCTGCAGCAACCTGGCCGCGCAGTTTTGCACCTCGTCATCGGCGCCGGCGATCAGGATCATCTGCGGTGCAGCGGGCATCAGCGTCTTCAGGTACTGCAGCAGCATGATGGTCTTGCCATCCATGATGCGGCCATCGTCGACCATCTCCAGGGCTTCGGCGAAGGGCAGCTCCAGCACCTCGATATCTTCGCCTTCCTCGGCCAGGCCGCCGCCCTCGGCAACGCGATCCTCGGGCTGATATTCACCGACGAAGAAGTGCACCCGTTCGGTCACCGAGCCCGGGCTCATGAATGCCTCGAAGACCTTGCGCACCGATCTGACCCGGTAGCCGGTTTCTTCCTCGGCTTCCAGGCGAATGCGCTCCTCGGGGCTGGCGTCGTCCAGCAGCCCGGCGGCCGCTTCGATCAGGTAGCCATCGTGCCCGTTGACGAACGCCGGGATGCGAAATTGCCGGGTCAGGATCACGGTGCCCTTGGCCCGGTTGTACAAGGCGATGGTGGCGCCGTTGCCACGGTCGTAGACCTCCCGGGTCTGGGTCTGCCAGCTGCCGTCGCGGCGCTGCAGTTGGAAGTCGATCTTCTTCAGTAGGTACCAGTTATCCGAAAGCAGGTGCTGCTTGAGGATGCGAACCTTCGGGCTGCTCATGGGCAGGTCTCCTTGCCGGCCATTGAAGCGCTGCAGTGTTTCACACTCAAATGAACGCCCCAAGTCCGCCGTCAGCTGCCACAATCGGCCAGACGTGAGCGGGCTGCAGAAAGGGGCGGGCGATGGCGGACAGACGCAGTTTCAGCGAGACGCTGCAGGGGCAGAACCTGCGCTTCGTGGCGGCGAAGACGGATCCTTCCCGGCAGACCCGCGTGGGCTTTCTGCTGCAGGAGCACTTTTCCCTGCCGGCCTTCACCCAGGCGCTGGACGTGCTGGTGACCGCCAACTTGATCGAGCGCGGCCTGTTCGTCACCCGCACCTTCAGCCTGGATGGTCAGGCGGTGACCAGCGACCTGGGCATCGTCATCTGCCCGGACGCCGAGCTGACCGCCAGGGATCTCGCCGAGCTGGACCTGTTGGTGATCTGCGCCGGCCTGCGCACGCCGCTGCGATCGATTCCGGCACTCAGGCAGCTGCTGCGTAGCGCCGCCGACAAGCAGGTGGCGTTGGCGGGACTGTGGAGCGGCGCCTGGTTTATCGGCCAGGCCGGGCTGCTCGATGGCTACCGCTGCGCGATCCACCCCGAGCACCGCGCGGCACTGGCGGAAATCGCCCGGCACAGCCAGGTGACCGCGGAAAGCTTCGTGGTCGACCGCGACCGGCTGACCGCGGCTAGCCCGACCGGGGCCTTCCATATGGTGCTGGAGTGGATCGGCACGCTGCATGGCAACGACCTGGCCGAGGGTATCGTCGGCATCCTGGCGTTCGAGGAGTCGCGCTACAAACGGGTCAAGCCGACCCTGCACGCGAAGATGAGTGAGCCGTTGCGCACGGTGATCAACCTGATGAGCGCGAATATCGAAGAGCCGTTGAGCACCGACCAGCTGGCCGCCTACTCGGGGCGCTCGCGGCGGCAGATCGAACGACTGTTTCAGCAGCAGCTTGGCACTACGCCCGCCCGTTATTACCTGGAACTGCGCATCACCGAAGGCCGCCGTCTGCTGCAGCACTCGGACCTGCCGGTACTCGACGTCAGCGTGGCCTGCGGCTTCGTCTCGCCGAGCCATTTCAGCAAATGCTACACGGCGTACTTCGGTAACTCGCCGTCCAGGGAAGTCCGCCACGGCAACGTGAAATCGACGCGTTAGGGCGTGTCGCCGGCGTTGCAGGCATCACCGTGGCTCGGCTCCTTGAAACAGTGTCGAGAGGGTCATGCGCAGCCAGCGGTTGCCGGGGTCCTGGTGGTAGCGGGCGTGCCAGTGCTGTTTGACCAGAAAAGTGTCGATCGGGAAAGGGCAGGCGTGCACCCTCAGGCCGTGGGCGCCGGCTAGCGTTTCGCCGATATGCCGAGGCAGGGTGGCGATCAGGTCGGTGCTGCCCACCACGGCGCCGAGGCCGAGGAAGCCCGGTAGCTCCAGGACGATCTGCCGCTCGATGGCGTTGCGCGCCAGGGCGGCTTCCAGCAGTTTCTGGCCGGTGCCGGCACTCACGAACACATGGCCTTCGCGCACATATTCATCGAGCTGTAGCGCACCCCCGATGCGCGGGTGGCCTGGGCTGGCGAGGCAGACCCAATCCTGCGGAAACAGCACCTGCTGGTAGATGCCGCCGCCCAGCCAGGGCACGAAACCAACCGCCAGGTCGGCCTCGCCGGTTTCCAGGGCGCGCTCGGTATTGCCATCGATACGCGCCACTTCCAGGCGGATGCCGGGCGCTTCCCTGCGCAGGTGTTCGAGAATCTTCGGCAGCAGGGTGATATGGCTGGCGTCGCTCAGGCACAGGCGGAAGCGCCGCTGCGCGCTGGCCGGGTCGAAGCCGATCTCCCAGGCGGTCAGCCGGCGCAGCGATTCCAGTACCTCGCGGCATGGGGTGATCAGCGCTTCCGCCCGGGGCGTGGGCGCCATGCCGGTGGGGGTGCGCACGAACAGCGGGTCGCCCAGTTGCTCGCGCAGCTTGCCGAGCCACAGACTGATGGTCGGCTGGCTCTGGCCCAGCTGCTCGGCCGCTCGAGTCACGCTGCGGGTGTCGTAGAGCACGTCGAACAGGTGCAGCAGCTTGGGTTCTGGCAAAGCATCGATCTTGGTCATTATTAGATTTTCTGATGGAGCTATTGGTTTCATTGTATAGCTCAACAATGGGGGCGTGTTTAAGGTGAGAAAAAAAGCAGGAGCGCCTCACCTTGAAAATTTGCATCCTCGGAGCCGGTGCGTTGGGCAGCACCTTTGGCGCCGCGCTGAGCGAGGCAGGCCATGAAACCTGGCTGCTCAACCGCGCCGGCGCGCACATAGACGCCATCAGACAGAGCGACCTGACGGTGATCGAAGAGGACGTCGAGCGCAGCGTGCGTATCAATGCCACCTCGCGTGCCGAAGAGGTCGGTGCCGTCGACCTGCTTGTCGTGCTGGTCAAGTCGTTCGCCACCCGCGAAGCCATCGCCGACGCCGGCGCGCTGGTCGGACCACGGACCGTGGTGCTGTCGCTGCAGAATGGCCTGGGCCACGAAGACCTGCTCGCCGAGGCGGTCGGCCGCGACAAGGTCATCGCCGGCAAGACCTACGTGGGCGGTGTGCTGCTGGCGCCGGGGCGCATCCGCTGCGGCGTGGAGAGCAAGCAGACCTTTATCGGCGAGCTCGATGGCCAGGTCAGTGCGCGCGTCAGCCATATCGCCGAGGTGTTCCGCTGCGCCGGCCTGGACACCAGGGTCAGCGAAAACATCCTTGGCACCATGTGGGACAAGCTGCTGGTCAACGTCTCCACCGGCGCGCTGACCGGCATCACCATGCTCACCTACGGCCAGCTCTATAGCGAGCCGTTGCTGCGCGAAACCGCCCTGGCCGCGGTGGCTGAAGCCATCGCCGTGGCACAGGCGGCGGGCGTGCCCCTCAGCCTCACCGAACCGGAGCAGGCCTGGAACCTGGCCTGCGAAGGGCTGCCGGCCTCGTTCAAGACGTCCATGCTGCAGAGCCTGGAAAAGGGCTCGGTCACCGAAATCGATTTCATCAACGGCGCCGTGGTGCGGCTCGGCCAGCGTTACGGGATCGCCACGCCCGTCAATGCCACGCTGGTGGCGTGCGTCAAGGGCATCGAACGCGCCATGGGCGATCAACAACAAGAGGAAACCAAGCGATGAGTATTCCCAAAGCCTACCTGGAGCACGTGGCCTTCCCGGTCAGTGATATCCACTGGTACATCAAGTTCTTCCACGACGTGTTCGGCATGACCATGCGCGAGGTGCACGGCACCCTCGAAGAGCCGACCCAGTACTGGACCCTCGGCGGCATGCAGTTCATCAGCCAGCCCGGCTTTGCCGGCCCGGAAGGGCGCATGGGCCACCTGGGCATGATGTGCGAGGACATGGAGGCCGCGCTGGCCACCGCGCTACGTTTCGAGGGCGTGGCCGAGATGACCCAGGGTCGCAACTGGCTGCGCCTGCCCGATGGCCTGGCCGTGGAATTCATCCAGGCGTCGCCGGCCAGTGCGGTGGCCGAAGCCCTGGCGGTGAATGCACGGGTGGAGGGGGCGGCATGAGCATCGTCGAGAAATACTGGGATGATGCCCGCGAGGGCGACGAAGCCATTACCCCCAGTTACACCATGACCAAGGAACGCATCCTCGCGTACGCCGACCTGACCGGCGACCACACGCCGGTGCACGTCGATGAGGAATACGCCAAGGCCAGCCATTTTGGCGGCCTGGTCGCCCACGGGCTGATGGGGCTGTCCATCGCCGACGGCCTGAAGACCCAGTGCGACTACCGCTTCCTGCCCGGCATGTCGCTGGGCTGGACCTGGGATTTTCTGCAGCCCATCCGCGTCGGCGACGTGCTGCACGTGAAGATGCGCGTCGGCGCCATGCGCGCCAGCAAGAGCAAGCCGGGCTGGGGCATCGTGGTGCTGCCGTCGGACTTGATCAACCACAAGGGCGAGGTGGTGCAGCGCGGTGAACATCGCCTGATGGTGCCGCGCCGGGAGGCCAGCCTATGAGCCAGCCATTGCCGCTCAAAGGCATCCGTGTCATCGATTACAGCCATTTTCTCGCCGGCCCCTATGTGGGCCGCTGCCTGGCGGCCCTGGGCGCCGAGGTGATCAAGGTCGAGCGGCCCGGCAGCGGCGACGCCGGCCGCCAGCATGCCTTCGTCCTCGATGACCAGCAGAGCGGCTACTTCCTGCAGCTCAACATGGGCAAGCAGGGTGTCAGCGTGAACATGAAGGACCCGCGCGGCAAAGCCTTCATGCAGAAACTCTGCGACAGCGCCGACGTGTTCATCGAGAACTACCGCCCCGGCGCGCTGGACAAGCTCGGCCTGGGCTACAAGGACCTCGCCGCGCGCAACCCGAAGCTGGTGTATTGCTCGATTTCCGCTTACGGCCACACCGGCCCGGATGCGCACCGCGCCGGTTTCGGGCTGATCGCCGAGGCCAAGAGCGGCATCATGCAGATGGTCGGCACGCCTGGTGAGGCGCCGCCGCTGCTGCGCATTTCCCTGGGCGACATGTACACCGGCATTCACGCGGTGGCGGCCATCAACGCCGCCCTGCTGGGCCGGGTGAGCAGTGGCAAGGGGCAGCACATCGACATGGCGCTCTACGACACCCTGGTGTCGATGCACGAGTACGCGGTGCAGTGCTACACCCTGTCCGGCGGGCAGATCCTGCCGCAGCAGACCGGCCATGACATGCCGACCTCGACGCTCTACGGCGTATTCCGCGCCGCCGACGGCGACCTGGTGATCGCCGCCCAGGTCGACGATTCCTGGAAGCGCTTCGCCGCCCTGGTGGAAGCCGATGCCGGCGTGGCCGGGTTCAGCAGCGACACGCGTTTCCATACTCCCGGCGGCCGCAACGCGCACCGCGAAGAAATTCTCGCCATCGTGCGCCGCTGGGTGGCCGCCAACCCGGTGGCCCGCCTGCTGTCGCTGCTCGATGAGGTGGATGTGCCGAGCGCCAAGGTGCAGCGCATCGACGAGGTGGTCAACGACCCGCAGATCCAGGCGCGCGGCATGATCATGGGGCAGCAGCACCCGCGCTACGGCACCCTGAAATTGCCCAACCTACCGTTCCGTTTTTCCGACTGCGATACCACGGTCACCCGCGTCGCACCGGACTTGGGTGAACACAACGCCGAAGTCGCCGCGCAGCTCGGCTTCAGCCTCGAGGAAATCACCCAGCTGCAGGCCGACGGCGTGCTGTACAGCCATGGAGAAAGCGCATGACAGACCAATACGCCGTGATCGGCAACCCCATCGGGCACACCAAGTCGCCGCTGATTCACGGACTGTTCGCGGAGAGTTGCGGGCAGCAGATCGAGTACACCGCCATCGAAGGTTCGACCAGCGACTTCGCCGGTGACGTGGCGCGTTTCCAGGCCAAGGGCGGGCTGGGCATGAACATCACCGCGCCGTTCAAGCTGCAGGCCTTCAGGCTGGCCACCCAGCCCAGCGAGCGGGCACGCCTGGCGCGGGCCGCCAACGCCTTCAAGTTCGAGGGCGATGCGGTGCTGGCCGAAAACTTCGATGGCGTCGGGCTGCTGCGTGATATCGAGCACAATCTTGGCCAGCCGCTGGCAGGCCGCCGTGTTCTGCTGCTCGGCGCCGGCGGTGCGGTGCGCGGTGCCTTGCTGCCGTTCCTGGGAGCCGGCCCGGCGCGCCTGGTACTGGCCAACCGCGACATGGCCAAGGCGCGGGTGCTGGAAAGCGAAGTGAATGATCCGCGCCTGTCGCTCAGCACCTATGAAGACCTGGCCGGGCAGTCGTTCGACCTGGTCATCAACGCCACCTCGGCCAGCCTCACCGGCGAGCTGCCACCGGTGCCGGAAGCGGTGTTCGCCAATGCGGCGCTGGCCTATGAGCTGGCCTACGGCAAGGGGCTGACGCCCTTTCTGCAGGTGGCCAAGAAGGCCGGCGTAAGCAGCCTGGCGGACGGCGTCGGCATGCTCGTCGAGCAGGCTGCCGAAGCCTTCGAGTGGTGGCGCGGCGTGCGTCCGCAAACCGGGCCGGTAATCAAACGACTCAGCGTGCCGCTGGTGTAAGGGAGCAGACGATGAACGTACTCATGCTGCACGGCATCAACCACAACCTGTTCGGCAAGCGCGACCCGCTGCAGTACGGCACCATCACCCTGGACGAAATCGACGCGCGCCTGGACGAGCTGGCCGCATCCCTCGGTGTGCAAATCGAGAGCTTCCAGAGCAACTACGAAGGCGCCATGTGCGAACGCATCCACCAGGCCTTTCTGGAGGGCACGGATGCGGTGCTGATCAACGCCGGCGCCTGGACCCACTACAGCTACGGCATCCGCGACGCGCTGGCGATCCTCAGCGTGCCGGTGGTGGAAATCCACATGTCCAACATCCACGCCCGCGAAGCCTTCCGCCACCACTCGGTATTCGCCGAGGTGGTGCGTGGGCAGATCAGCGGCTTCGGTGTGGACAGCTACCTGCTGGGCTTGCGCACGGCGGTGACGGCGGCCCGTGGCGAACAGGCGTGAGCGAACTGGCCGCTCAGGGAAGAGCGGCCAGGCAGTGAACCTTGCGGGCGCCGACGGTCGAATGGGCTGATCGGCGGGTGGCACATTTGGCATTCACGCCACTTGCCGGCACGCCAGAATGGCGGCCGCCTCTTCAGCCGTTGCTCGTCCCTTCGAGCAGCCCGATAGCAAGGATTGCCCATGAGTTTTTTCCGCAAATTGTTCGGCCTGTCGTCCAAACCTTCCGCCGAGCCTGAATTGCCCGCGGTGCCCGCTCGGCAAACATCTGAAAAAGACGCCGAAGCGGCCAATCTGGCCGCCCGCGAGGCCAGCGCCGACTGCCTGGATCGCCACTGGCAGGGTGTCGGCGCCGTCGAGCAGGACGTGCTGGGCTACCTGATCAGCCCCAGCTTCACCGGCGGCCCGCAGTGGCCGTCGACTCGCCAGGCCTACCGCGTGGTGCGCCGTGGCGAGTCCATCCTCCTGGCCACCGAAGGCCTGTCCGATCCCTTCGACGACGTGGAGGGCATGGGTAACGGCTTCGAGATGGAGCTGTTCCTGGAAACCGCCGATATTCCCGAGCATGCCCGGGGCACGCCGGGCGAAGTCGACCCGCTCAAGTACAGCTGGGCCTTCGAGCTGCTGAGCCATGTGGCCGGCACGGTCGCGGACGCCGGCGGCATCGCCGAGCAGATCGAGCAGCACGGCGTGCTGTCCCTGGAGCTGCCCGGCGTGAGCCAGTCGCAGCATATCGGCGAGCAACTGACCGCGCACTTCGTCAGCGACGACGATACCGTCGGCGTACTGCTCGGCAGCCCCCCAGCGGACTTCCCGATGCGCCTGGACGACATGCCGCTGTCGCCGGTCAGCCTGATTCCCGTGGTGCTGATCACCACCAGCGAGCTGGACTACGTGCGTGCCGGTGGCCGGGCCGCCCGTGAGGACCTGGTGCAGCGCCTGCAAGCGGCCGGCGTTGGCCACCGCAGCGACCTGCAGCGCGCCAGCGTGGTGTGAGGCGGACGATTTTGGCCCGTTGATTCAGCGGCGCACCAAGACGGCGAGCGCCCGGCCGAACGCTGGCTACGGATGTAGGTTGCCCGGCGGGCTATGGATGCTCACCGATAGGGTAGGCGGCCGGGTCAAGCCTTGCCATGCAGTGCGAAGGCGGCCAGATCGCTGGGCACGCGACCCGTCCAGCGCTTGAACGAGCGGCGGAAGTTGGTGATGTCGTTGAAGCCCAGCCGCTGCGCCACTTCATCATTGTTGTAGCCCTTGACCTGATAGAGGTAAAGCGCCAGATCGCGACGCGCCAGGTCGAGCTGCTCCTGGAAGTGGGTGCCGTGTTTGCCGAGCTTGCGCTTGAGCGTGGCCGGGCTGGTGGCGAATGCGCCGGCGACGCGCTCCAGGCTTAGCGGCTGACGGATATGGGCGCTGAGGTGGCCATGCAGTTCGTCGAGCAGGCTGTGCTGCCAGCCCCAGTGTTGCAGCTGCTCGTTGCAGGCCTGGCGGGCGACCCGCGCGCCCGTGGCGCCGCCATTCGGCCAGGGGCGCAGCAGGTATTCGCGGGGCAGGCTCATGACCGTCGAAGGGTGGTCGAAGCTCAGTGCATCGCCCAGGTGCACCCAGTATTGCTCGACATGGTTTGGTTCGGCGTAGGCGAACTGGAAGCGCCACGGCAGGCGTTCGTTCTGCTGACGGCGGGCAAGGGCGACTACTGCGGTCATGCTCGCTTCGAGCAGAAAGGGTAATCGCTCGGCGGCGCCGCAGCTGTCGCGCCAATACAGGTGCAGGTAGCGGTCGTCGAGGTGCAGCACGGGCGTGAGCAGTGGCGACAGCAGGGCGCGGTAGGTAGAGAGATCCTCCAATGCCTGCAACAGGTGATCGGCCTGTTCCAGCAGATGGCTACCGGCGCCGTAATGACCGGGCCACAGACGCTGGCCGAACAAAAAGCTGGTATCCGCCGCATTCAGCAGTTTCTGTGCGTTGGCGATCAGGCGCAGAAACTGCCCGGGGCTGATCCGTGCCTGGCCGGTGACGATGTCGTCATAGAAAAGCTCGCAACCCCGTAGCAGGTGATGGGTGTCGATACCACGTGAGCGCGCCAGGTCGATCAATACAGCGGGCAGATGGTGAGCGGCGATGAAGCGGCTGTCGCGCTCGTAACCTGCGGCGCTCATGCGCTGCGTGCCAGGCGCGGTTTGGCACAGGCCAGTGCCAGGTTGAGGCGCTTGAGCAGTTGCGCTTCGTCTTCATCCAGGGCCATGACCGCGGCCACCGTAGCGCGTAGCTGAAGGCGTTCGCCGTGGTGCTGGCTGCGATGGGCGAGGTTGGCGATGCTCTGGCGCAATTCACCCGCCATGCTCAGTGCCTGGTGCTCGCCCGTGTTGGGCAGCACGGCAACGAAGCGGTCGCCGGCCAGCCTGCAGAGCATGTCCTGCTGGCGCAGGTTGAGCAGGAGCAACTGGGCGACGGCCTGCAGCACCTGATCGCCTTCGTCCTGACCGTAGCGCTGGTTGATCAGGCTGAAGTCGTCCAGGTCGATGGCCACCACCGACAGCGGCTGCTGTTCGGTTCGTGCCTGCACCAAGGCCTGTTGCAGGTACTGGCGCAGGTACTGGGCGCCCGACAGCGGGGTGAGTTTGTCGAACAGGCGATGGTCGCGAAGCCGCTGCTCGCGCTTGCGCATTTGCTCGCTGATGGCGCGCTGTTCCTGCTGCAGGTGATACATGCCCAGGGTCAGCAACAGCATGCCCACGGGCATGGGCGCGGTTTCCAGCCAGTTGTCCCAGATCGCCTCGGCGGGCAGGCGGATGAATTCGTCCAGGCAATCCATCCACATCGAGAAGGCGATGAAGCACAGCCCCAGCGACAGCAGGCGGGTAACACGGCCGGCCGGGCGACCGCGCAGCAGCATGACCAACCAGCCACAGAGAATCAGGCAGGTGCCGCCTTCGCCGGCCACGTCCATCCAGTTGATCTCGGCCCAGCGCTTGATATCGCCGGCGGCCAGGTAGACCAGCAGGCCGGCATTGGCGGCCAGCACCAGCCCGGTCAGGGTCACGGCGTGCAGTTTCAGCAACGACTTCATGGGATTCTCCTCGCAGCGCCGCCTGTGGGCGCTGCCGAGCATGCCGGGGCAATGTCTCAGAACGATGACGGTCATTTGTCCCGCGCGCTGCAGGGCAGGCCATCGGGGCCGCGCTCGGCGTTGCAGAAGCGTTCGGCCGGTTTCTCCAGCTTCGGTTCGTGCAGGTAGTTGTTGCCCTTGGCGTCGCGCTGGATATCGAAGGCGTCGTACAGGCGGTCGTCGGCGGTGTGGGTGCGCACGCTGAGGCGATTCTGTTCCACCGCGATGGTCTGGAACAGCTGGGTGTCCTCGGCGCTGCGGTCGGGCTGGGTATGGGCGCGGTCGTTGAGGCCATACATCTTCGACCCGGTCACCGAGACCAGGTACACCGGGCCGATGGGCTGTTTGGCCTGTTGCGCCTGGAGCGTGGCATTGCGGCCGGCGGCGTGGGTCAGGCGGCTGTAGCAATGGTCGTGGCCCTGCAGCACCAGGTCGACCTTGTAGCGCTCCAACAGCGGTTGCCAGGCGGCCTTCAGCTCTTCGGTGTCCTCGGGGCGCGCGCAGGTGTAGATCGGCTGGTGCATGACCACCAGGTTCCAGGTCGCCTGGCTGGTCTTCAGGGCGTTTTCCAGCCAGCGGGTCTGGTTCTCGAGGGTGCCGAGGTCGAGCGCCGAGGTGCCGTCCAGCACCACGAAACGCACGCCCTGGTAGTCGCTGACGTAGCTGGTATCGGCCACGCCCTCGGCGCCGTTGCGCGGCAGGGCGAACTGGGCAGGGAAGTGCTCGCCCAGGGCGCGGCTCTCGCTGCCGTCGGCCAGCAGGGTGTCGATGTACTCGTGGTTGCCGGCGGCCACCAGTTGCGGGATGGCGGCATAGGCCCAGCCGCCGGCCTGGTTCCACTCGCCCCATTCGTCGTCATGAGCCAGCTCGTCCCGCGAGGCGACCAGATCGCCGGCGTGCACCACCAGCGCCGGGCGGGCGACGCTGCGCAGTGCCTGGCGAATGGTGCGCGAAGCCACGGCGAGGATGTCGTTCTGGGTATCGCCCAGGTACAGGAAGGTGAATGGCGCGAAGGTTTGCCTGGCGGTGCGGAACTGATGCCACTCGCTCCAGCCGGCGCTGCCCTTGACCCGGTAGACGTAGGCGGTGTCGGGGGTCAGCTGCTCCAGGCGAACCTGGTGGTAGTTGGAGGGGCCGTTCTCGGCGTCCAGTCGGCGGGTCTGACCACTGCGTGGCAGCGCCTTGAGGGTCAACTGCGGCCCGGCCAGCGCTGGGCCGAATTCCAGTTGGGCAGTGCCTTGCTGCAGGTCGGTGCGAAAGCTGACGGCCATCTGCGTGGCGGCGTCGGCACCCGGAGTCAGCACGATGCGGTCGGCCAGTTTACCGGCGGCGTAGGGCTGGCCGGGCGAATGCGGTACGGGCTGTTGAGCAAAGCACGGGGAGCAGGTCAGGGCGGTGGCCAGTAACGTGGCCAGCAGCAGGGGGCGATGCATGAGCGGTTTCCTTGGGTAAGGCTGAGGTGCGTTGGGGCGCCAAGGAAACAAAGGCGTATGACGGTTCGGTTACCAGCTGGGGGTCGATTCGGCTCAGGTCATCGCTGCAGCAAAGGGCAAATTTTTCAGGCTGAATCAAGCGTTGGTGAGCCAGGCGTCTACCAGTCGGGAGCCTCCATAGCCAGGCGCATGGCGGATCGGCAGCAGGGTCTTGCTGCGGCTAATGTCCGTTTCTGCGGTTGGGTGAAATCGGGTTGGCAGATATCTTCCTGGCGTGCCGGGGAGGTCAATTCAGCTCAAATCACCCGGCCTTAGGCCATAAAACCGTGTGTTCAACCCCTTGGCCGCCGAGCCTGTCACGCAAGTGCCACAAAGGATTTCTAGCTTTCGCTGCCATTGCCTGGTGTCGCCAGGGTCATCGAACGAGGGAGTCAAGGTGGCAAAGCCATTTCGTCATAGCCGCAACGCCGGTTTTCGCATCAGCTTGCTGACCATCGCCATCAGCGCAGCGCCGGCCTGGGCAGAGGAAGTCATCGAGCGCGTCGAGGTGATCGGCCAGGCCGCCAGCATCGACAAGGCGCTGCGCGAACAGAAGAGCGCCGACAGCATCAAGAGTGTGGTGCATGCCGACGGCGTCGGCCAGTTACCGGATGATAACGCCGCCGAAGCTCTGCAGCGCATTCCGGGCCTGTCGGTAGAACGCGACCAAGGCGAGGGCCGCTTCGTCAGCGTGCGTGGCATCGCTCCTGATCTGAACAGCGTGACCATCAACGGCACCCTGGTGCCGGCGCCGGAAGGTGACCGCCGCGCGGTGGCGCTGGATGTGCTGCCCGCCGAGCTGGTGCAGTCCCTGTCGGTGGTCAAGAGCCTGACCCCGGACATGGATGCCAACTCCCTGGGCGGCACCATCGAGGTGGAAAGCCTTTCGGCCTTCGACCATGACGGCCTGTTCTACACCTTGTCCGGCGAGGGCAGCCACGACACCAACGTCAGCAAGAACAGCCCCAAGTTCTCCGGTGCCATCAGCGACCGTTTCAGCCTCGGCGACGGCACCGACAACTTCGGCGTAGCGGCGGCGTTCAGCTGGCAGAAGCGCAAGTTCGGCTCGGAGAACGTCGAGACCGGCGGCGCCTGGGATTTCGACGATGGTGCCCGGCTAGGGGAAGTCGAGCAGCGTGATTACGAGATCACCCGTGAACGTACCGGCTTTGGCCTGAACTTCGACTACCAGCCCGACGACTACTCCAACTACTACCTGCGTACCCTGTACAGCAAGTTCAAGGACACCGAGACGCGCAACGCCGCTGGGGTCGAGTTCGCCGATGCCCAGGCCTCGGGCGAGCGCGGTGACGCCGAGGGCTGGCGCGACCTGAAATCGCGCCAGGATACCCAGGAGATCCAGTCCTATGTGTTCGGCGGCGAACGCATGATCGAGCTGTGGACGGTCAGCGGCCAGGCGGGCTACAGCCAGGCCACCGAGAAGGACCCGGGCGGCATCGCCGGGGCGAAGTTCGTCGGTGATTTCACCGATGTCGGCTTCGATGGCACACGCAAGCCGCACCTGAGCGTGGGCAGCGGGTTCTATGACCCGGCGTCCTTCGAGCTCGACGAGGTGGAATGGGAGAAGGTCAGCGGCAAGGATCAGGAAAAGAACATCCGCCTGGATCTGGCCCGCGACTACGACCTGGCTGGCAACGCTGCTCAGGTGAAGTTCGGCGGCAAGCTCAGCCGTCGCGACAAGACCAGCGACACCGAGGTGTGGGTCTACGACGATTTTGGCGGCATCGACCTGGGCGGCGTGCAGAGCGGCAACGTCGACTATTCCTTGGGCAACTTCGGCAACGGTATCAGCGCCGGCGCGATCAAAGATCTGATTGGCGGCTTGGATCGCAGCGAGTTCTACGACGAGGAAAACTCTCGCATCAACGACTTCGACATGCGCGAGGACATCAACGCGGCCTACCTGATGAACACCCTGGATGTAGATGACTGGCGCTTCATCGCCGGCCTGCGTTACGAGGGCACCGAGTTCGAGGCCAAGGGCACTGGCCTGCGTGATGGCGTCTACGAGGACAGTCACAGCAAGAATCGCTACGACCATTGGCTGCCAGGCCTGCATGGGCGGTATCAACTGTCGCCCTCCACCGCGGTGCGCGCCGCATGGACCAACACCGTGGTGCGCCCGACCTTCGGCCAATTGGCACCGGGCTTCGCCATTGACGGCGGCGATGCGTCGTTCGGTAACCCCGATCTCAAGCCTCTGGAGTCGATGAATTTCGATCTTGGCATCGAACACCACATGGGCCGTGCCGGCGTGGTCTCGGGGTTCCTGTTCTACAAGGACATCGACAACTTCATCTACAACACCGACCTGGCCGGCAGCGGTGCCTGGGCGGATTTCGACGAGGCGCTGAGCTTCGAGAACGGCGGTGGCGCCAAGCTGTACGGCGTCGAGCTGGCCTACTCGCAGAAGTTCGACTGGCTGCCGGCACCGTGGAACGGCGTGCTGCTGGGCGCCAACCTGACCCTGAGCAAATCCGACGCGACCATTGATGGGCAAGGCGCCAAGCGCTCCATCGACCTGCCGAACCAGTCCGACACCGTCGGTAACCTCATGGTCGGCTGGGAGAACGATCGCTTCAACCTGCGCGTGGCGGCCAACTACAAGTCCAGCTACCTGTACGAGATCGGTTCGGTCGAGGACAAGCGCAACGACCTGTACGTCGATGATCAGCTGTTCGTCGATTTCAAGGCCGGCTACTTCATCAGCCCAGAACTGCAGCTGACCTTCGAGGCGCAGAACATCACCGACGAGTCCTACTACGTGTACACCGGGCGCCATGGCTACAACGCCCAATACGAGGAATACGGCCCGACCTACAAGGTTGGCCTGACCCTCACGCACTTCTGACCGCGCGACCCGCCCATACGCCTCGCGGGCCATGCCCGCGATCGGCCTGTCACCTTTCGATTTCAGGACATCCTTCTTCCATGCGTCTTTTCAACTTGTCCCTGTTGGGACTCTGCGTTGCCCTGGCCGCCTGCCAGAGCGGTGAGCGGCGCACGCCCGCTGTAGCCGCTCCGACGCTGACGATCGGCGCTACCGTGGTCGCCACTGAAAGCACTCAGTGGCTGGCGCCGCTGGCGTTTCTCGCCGACGCCCAGCGCCTGCAGGTGGCGCATAGCGGTTTGCAGGTGATCGGTCGCGACGGCCAGATTCTCAGCGAACTGCCGGGCCGCTTCGAGACCCTCGATCATCGTGTCGATTCCGATGGCGTGCTGGTTGCCAGTCTCGACCGCAAACGCCAGCAGGCGCTGCTGACGCGCCTCGACTCCGCGCGGCAGTGGAGCGCGCCGCGTTATCTGCCGAAAACCCGTTTCGCCATCGAAGGCCTGTGCCTGTACCGCGACAGTGCGCGCAACGACTTCCTGTTCCTGGTTGGCGAAGAGGGCACCGGCGAGCAGTGGCTGGTGGCCGAGCAGGGGCGCCCGCTGGCCGAACCGGGCCGGGTGCGAACCCTGAGCCTGCCGCCGCAGAGCGGTTTCTGCCAGGTCGATGACCGCAGCGAGAGCCTTTACGTGAACGAAGAAAACGTGGGGCTGTGGCGCTATGACGCCGGTGCGGAAGCGCCACTGGTGCGTGAGCCAGTGGCGCTGGTCGCACCCTTCGGTGAGTTGCGCCAGAAGGCCACCGGCATGGCGGTATCGCCGGATGCGCTGCTGCTGGTCGATGCCGGTGCTGCCAACCTGCACCTGTATCAGCGCAGCGCCTCGCAGTGGCAGCGCGCCGGTGTGGTCAGCCTGGCGGGCCTCGATGAGCCGGAGCAGGTCAGCGCCCGCGTGACTTCGCAGGGGCTCGATCTGTTGCTGGTCGACGACGCAGGCGCGCGCAGCGCCTCGCTGAACTGGATGCCTCGGCGCAGCGAACCACAGCCGAGCATCCCGGTGCTCGCGCCCCTGGTGCAGACCGATGGCGTGCCCAGCCTTGGCGATGCGGCGGACGATCCGGCGATCTGGATTGACCGCGCGCACCCCGAACGCAGCCGTGTGCTGGGCACCGACAAGAAGGGCGGCCTGCTCGCCTACAACCTCGCCGGCAAGCAGGTGCAGAGCCTGCGCGTCGGTCGCCTGAACAACGTCGACGTGCGCCCCGGCTTCCAGCTGGGCGAACGCCAGGTCGATCTGGCCGTGGCCAGCAACCGCGATCACAACAGCCTGCATCTGTTCGCCATCGACCCTGCCAGCGGCGTGCTCGCCGACATCGGTCAGATCGCCACGCCGCTCGCGGAGATCTACGGCTTGTGCCTGTTCAAGGATCGCCAGGGCGCCATCCATGCCATCGTCAACGACAAGGACGGCAGCTTCCTGCAGTACCGCCTGGGCAGTGTGAACGGCAAGGCCAGCGGTCAGCTGGTGCGTCGCTTCAAGACCGAGACCCAGCCCGAGGGTTGTGTGGCCGATGACCGTAATGAGCGCCTGTACATCGGTGAGGAAGACGTCGCTGTGTGGGCGCTGGATGCGCGCGCCGAGGCGCCGACCACCTTCGATCAGGTGATCGCCGTCGGTGGCCCGGTCAAGGACGACATCGAGGGCATGGCGCTCTACCACGGCGAGCAGCGCGATTACCTGGTGATCTCCAGCCAGGGCAACGACAGCTACGTGGTGGTCGAGGCGCAGGCACCGTACCGCCTGCGCGGCAGTTTTCGCATTGGCCTGAACGCCGCGCTGGGTATCGACGGCGCATCGGAGACCGACGGTCTGGACGTCACCTCGGCCAGCCTCGGCGGGCCCTGGAGCGCCGGCCTGCTGGTGGTGCAGGACGGCCGCAAGCGCATGCCCGAAGGCAACCAGAACTACAAGTACGTGCCCTGGACGGCGGTCGCTGCCGCGTTGGACCTGGAGTGAGACGAATGGCGTTGCGCCTGTCATCAGTGCGCAACGTGCTGGTCTTCCAATGTGAGCCCACGGGCTCGAGCAACTGAAGGAAATCCGTGATGCAAAACCAAGCCCACCTCGAACACATGACCGTCTGGGGCCTGATCAGCGAAGCCAGCATCGTCGTGCAGGCAGTGATGCTTTGCCTGGTGCTGGCCTCGCTGGCCAGCTGGTACCTGATCGTCCAGCGCGGCGCCGTGCTGCGGCGTAGCGAGCAACTGGCCAAAGCCTTTCTCAAGCGCTTTCGTACCGACGAGATCGGTGGCCTGTATCGCGAAGGCAGCCAGCAGGACCTGCCGGCCGAGGCCGCCCTGCAACGCATCTTTCTGGCCGGCTACCAGAGCTTCAGCCAGCTGCAACCCCATGCCGGCAACAGCCCGGAAGCGGTGCTCGACGGTGTCGAGCGCAGCCTGGCTGTGGCCATCGCCGAGCAGGAAGAACGCCTGGAGAAGGGCCTGCCATTTCTCGCGACGGTCGGCTCGGTGAGCCCCTATATCGGCCTGTTCGGTACCGTGTGGGGGATCATGAATTCTTTCCTGGGCCTGTCCCAGGTGCAGCAGGCCACGCTGTCCACCGTCGCCCCGGGCATCGCCGAAGCACTGATCGCCACCGCCATCGGTCTGTTCGCAGCGATTCCAGCGGTGATGGCCTATAACCGTTTCTCGGCGCGTAGCCAGACGCTGATCGCCCGTTACTACGCCTTTGGCAACGAGTTGCAGGGCCGCCTGCACCGTCGCCTGAACGGCGCGGCGCCGAGCATGGCCGCGGCAGCCTGAGGAGGAGAGCGCAATGCTGGTTCGACCGAAGCACAAGCATGGCCTGAAGGCCGAGATGAATGTGGTGCCCTATATCGACGTGATGCTGGTGCTGCTGGTGATCTTCATGGTCACCGCGCCGATGCTGGTCCAGGGCGTGCAGATCGAATTGCCCAAGGTGGCGGCCGAGGCGCTGCCAACGCCGGGTGAGCAGCGCATCGTCACCCTGTCGGTGAAGGAGGACGGCAGCTTCTACTGGAACCTGGGCAGCGAGGTGAACGTCGAGGCGCAGACCGACAGCGCGGTGGACAAGAACGAGATGCGCGAGAAGATCGCCGCCCTGGTCGCCGCCAGCCCGGATACCAAGGTGTACGTGCGCGCCGACCAGAACGCCGACTACGCATCGGTGGTGACCGGCATCGCCGAACTGCAGCGTGGCGGTGTCAGTCGCCTGGGCCTGATCACCGAGGCGCCTTGAGATGAACGGTCTGACCCTGGAAATACCCGCATCCCGTTTCGTCTGGCCAGCCTGGCGTGAACACGGTTTTGCCTTCGGGGTGGCGTTGGCCCTACATGCCGGCCTGGCCTACGTACTGCTCAACCTGTCCCACCAGGCGCCGATGCCGGCACCGGTTTCTGCGGTGCTCACCACCCAGTTGATCACCTTGCCGGCGCCCGTGGTAGCGCCGGTTGTGCCGGTGCTTGCCGAGCCACCTGCACCAGCGCCTGTCCCGGTGCCGGAACCTGAGCCGGTGGCCCGGGCGCCGGTTGTCGAGCAGGCCGATCTCGCCTTCAAGCGGGTGGAGCAGGAACGTCGGGAAAAAGCCCGCCAGGTGCAGCGCGAGCGCCAGCAGCGTGAGCAAGCGCTACGTGAGGAACGTCTGGCCCGTGAGGAGCAGCAGCGGCAGGCGTTGAGGGAGCAGCAACTGGCCCGGGCCCGTCAGGCCGAAACCGAGCGCCAGGCTGCGGCAAATGCCGCAGCCGCCGCGGCTGCAGGTGCCGAGGCGGAGGCTGCCAGCCGCCAGTACCTGCCCATCGCCAAGCAGGCACCGGATTACCCCGCGCGCGCCCTGGAGCGCAAGATCGAGGGCGAATGCACCGTTGCCTACACGGTCACTGCCGCCGGCCGCGTTGAAGACCCGCAGGTGGTGGGCAGCTGCCACCCCATGTTCGTCAAAGCCTCGCTGGCGGCTGCAAAAACCTTCCGCTACCAACCTCGCGTGGTCAATGGCCAGGCGGTGGCGGTGGCCAATGTGAAGAACACCTTCAGCTACCGGATACAGTGAGCGCGGCTATCGCTTCAGAACAACGGCCGCGAGGCCAGTTCGAGGCCGAGCAGGATCAGGAACGCCATGAAGCACTGACGAAAGCGCACGGGGCTGATCTGCGCGCGCAGCCGTTGGCCCAGCCACATGCCAAGCAGCGCCGGGACGATGGCCGCGGCCGAGGTACCGAGTTGGCTGACTTGAAGCGCGCCGTGCCAGTAGAGCCCGATGGCGAGCGCCAGGGTGGACACGCTGAAGGACAGGCCCAGGGCCTGCACCAGCTCGTCGCGGCTGAGGTTCAGCGAGCCCAGGTAGGGCACCGCCGGCATCACGAATACGCCGGTCGCGCCGGTCATCACACCCGTTGCCAACCCCACCACCGGAGATGCCCAACGCTCCAGCCGCGCCGCCATGCGGAATGCTGGCGCGAGCAGTGCGTAGAGCGCGTAGGCGATCAACGCGATGCCCAGCCAGAACCCCGACCAGAGCGGATTGGCCACCACCAGCAAGGTCGAAGCCGCGAGCGTGCCGAGCACGATGCATAGCATCATCGGCCACAGGCGGCGCAGCAGGGGCCCGAGTGCAGGGCCGCCAAACAGCTGCCAGAGGTTGGTCACGAAGGAGGGGATGATCAGGATCGCCGCCGCCGCCGCAGGCGCCATCAGCGTGCCCAGCAGGCCCATGGCCACGGTCGGCAGGCCCATACCGGTCACGCCCTTGACCAGCCCCGCTGCCAGGAAGGTGCCGATAAGAAACAGCAGGTAGAACGTGGCGTCGTGCATGGGCGAGGGCTCGATTGAGTGGTTGGTGCAATTGAAGCCGCTCCCGGCACCCGGCACAATGCGGAAAACTCAGTGCAGCCTTCGGAAAAACCAGAGGAAGAGAGGCCCCGATGCGACTCGACCTGGCGGATCTTCAGCTGTTTCTGTGCATCGCCGATGCCGGCAGCATCACCGCGGGCGCGGCACGGGCCAACCTCGCCCTGGCGTCTGCCAGCGAACGGCTGCGCAAGATGGAAGGGGCCGTCGGGGTGACCTTGCTGGAGCGGCGCCCGCGCGGTGTGATCACCACCGAGGCCGGTGAGGCGTTGGCCCATCACGCCCGGCTGATGTTGCGCCAACAGCAAGCCTTGAACGACGAGCTGCAGGACTATGCGGCAGGGGCGCGGGGCTCCCTCGATCTGTATGCCAATACCGCCGCGCTGACGCTGTTCCTGCCGGGCCGGCTGGCGCCCTGGCTGGCCGAACGGCCACGCCTGCATATCGAGCTCAAGGAGCGTACCAGCGTGGATATCGTGCGCAACCTGGCCTGCGGCCTGGCCGAGGCGGGCATCGTGTCCAGTGCGGTCAGCGCCGAGGGCGTGCAGCTGCAACCGGTGGCCAGGGATCATCTGGTGTTGATCGCCGCTCCGGGGCACCCCCTCGCGCAACGCGGCACCCTGCCGTTCGCCGAGGTGCTGGGCGAGGCGTTCGTGGGGCTGGGCCAGGCCAGTGCGCTGCAGGATCACATCAACGAGCAGGCGCGGCTGGCCGGTCGACCACTGGACCTGCGCATCCGCATGAACGGCTTCGAAGCGCTTTGTCAGATGGTCGCCCATGGCATCGGCCTCGGCATCCTGCCCCAAGGCATCGCCCGGCTGCACAGGCGCCGCTACGGCCTCAAGGTGATCGCCCTCGACGATGCCTGGGCCCGGCGCGAACTGTGCCTGTGTTTCAGGGACTGGAACCAGCTGTCGAGGCCGATGCGCAGCCTGCTCGCCCATCTGGGTGGCGGGCCCGTGTCGCCGGGCGGCGTGATCAATCGTTGAGCCACAGGTGGCTATCCCGGCGATGGGATGACCACCACGGCAACCGTCAGCGTGTGACTTGGCCAGTGGCGTGGCCGGCGCGTCGTTGGCCTCAGGCTCGAGGCCCCTGAGCTCGACGCGCTTGATCTTGCCGACGATCACTAGTAGCTGAACGCCGCACTCAGCGAGTTACCGCAGCGCAGCAGGCCCCGCAGATCACGCTGACGATGTGGCTGTGAATGCGGCCAGAGAAAGGTGCTGCCTGCATAGATCCATAGAGATCCGGAGGCAAGCACTGGCGCGCTCCAGGCACGCGCAAGCCCCAGAAAATACGTTTTTTTTACGCGCCTGGGGTTTTTCGGAATCGATAATTTACAGCCATTCCAACGAGACTTTTCGGACCACGGGATCCCCCGTATCCGAGGAGTGAAAGATGAACGTTCTCGATGGGCTATCGCTGCTTCTGGTTGCCGGCCTCTTCGTCTACCTGCTGCATGCGCTGCTCCAGGCAGGCAGGGAGTGAATGCCATGACGCTACAGGACCTGATGCTGCTGGTCGCCTTCTTCGCGCTGGTGCTGCTGCCCGCGCCCTGGCTGGGCAAATTCATCTACAAGGCCATGGAGGGGCAGCGAACCTGGCTGCAACCGATCCTCGAGCCGGTCGAGCAGTGCATCTACCGCTGCGCCGGCATCAGGCCGGGCCATGGCCAGAGCTGGCAACAGTACGCCGGTGCGGTGCTGGTGTTCTCGGCCCTGAGCCTGCTGGTGCTCTTCGCGCTGCTGATCGGCCAGGGCCTGCTACCCCTGAACCCGCAGGGCCTGCCGGGCGTGGAGTGGACCCTGGCCTTCAACACCGCCGCCAGTTTCGTCGGCAACACCAACTGGCAGGCCTACAGCGGCGAAGCCACCCTCAGCTACCTGAGCCAGATGGCCGGCCTTACCGTGCAGAACTTCCTCAGCCCGGCGGTCGGCCTGGCGGTACTCGCCGCGCTGGCCCGTGGGATCAGCGCACGCTCGTCCCACAGCCTGGGCAACTTCTGGGTCGACCTGACCCGCGCGACCCTCTATGCGCTGCTGCCGCTGAGCACCCTGCTGGCGCTGTTCCTGGTCTGGCAGGGCGTGCCGCAGAGCTTCGAGGCCTACGTCAACGCCACCACGCTGCAGGGCCAGGAGCAGAGCATTCCCCTCGGCCCGGCAGCCAGCCAGATCGCCATCAAGCAGCTGGGCACCAACGGCGGTGGCTTCTTCGGCGTCAATTCGGCGCACCCGTTCGAGAACCCGACGGTGTGGAGCAATCTGTCCCAGGTCGTGTCGATTCTGCTGATCCCCGCCGCACTGCTGTTCACCTTCGGCCATTACGTCAAGGACATGCGCCAGAGCCGCGCCTTGCTGGCCTGCATGCTGGTCCTGTTCGTGACCGGCCTGGGCGTTGCGCTCCACGCCGAATACCAGCCCAACCCGGCGCTCGCCGGCCTGCCGGTCGAGCAGGCGGGGTCGCTGGAGGGCAAGGAGAGCCGCTTCGGCGTTGCCGCCTCGATTCTCTGGGCGGTGGCTACCACGGCGGCCTCCAATGGCTCGGTCAACGCCATGCACGACAGCCTCAGCCCGCTGGCCGGGATGATCTCGATGTCCAACATGATGCTCAGCGAGGTGGTCTTCGGCGGCGTCGGCGCAGGCCTCTACGGCATGATGCTGTTCGTGCTGATCGCCGTGTTCCTGGCCGGCCTGATGATCGGCCGCACGCCGGAATACCTGGGCAAGAAGCTTGATGCCCGGGAGGTGCGCCTGCTGGTCGCCACGCTGATCGTGATGCCCGTGGGCGTGCTGGTGTTCTGTGCCCTGGCGGTCGGCCTGGCCGGGCCGGCGGCGTCCATCAGCAACCCCGGCCCCCACGGGTTCAGCCAGGCGTTGTACGCCTACACCTCGGCCACGGCCAACAACGGTTCGGCGTTCGCTGGCTTCGGCGCCAATACGGCCTTTCACAACCTGATGCTGGGCTTCGCCATCCTGCTGGGGCGCTTCGGTTACATCCTGCCGATCCTGGCGATCGCCGGCAGCCTGGCGGCCAAGAAGCAGGCCCCGCTCGGGCCGAACAGCTTCCCCACCCATGGCCCGCTTTTCGTGACCCTTCTGGCCCTGACCATCCTGCTGGTCGGCGGCCTCACCTTTTTACCCGCCCTGGCGCTCGGCCCGATTGCCGACCACCTCGGCGCGGCCCTGTAAGGCGGAGCGAACATGAACATGCATACTCAGGCGCCCGTGGGCGCTGCGGCTGACACCACGGTCCGTGCGCTGTGGCGCCCGGCCTTGAAGCAGGCCTTCGTCAAGCTCGACCCACGCCAGCTGACCCGCTCCCCGGTGATGCTCACCGTGGCGCTGACGGCGCTGGTCACCACCCTCCTGTGCGTCATTCCCAGCGACGCGGTGAGCACCAGCTTCACCCTGCAGATCGCCCTGTGGCTGTGGTTCACCGTGCTGTTCGCCAACTTCGCCGAGGCCCTCGCCGAAGGCCGTGGCAAGGCCCGGGCGGACAACCTCAGGTCGGGCAGCGAAGGCCTCACCGCCCGCTACAGGACGGCTCACGGCTACTTCGAGCAGGTGCCGGCCTCGCGGCTGCGCAAGGGCGATGTGGTGCGCGTCGATGCCGGGGAGCTGATACCTGGTGATGGCGAGGTGATCGAGGGTGTCGCCGCGGTCAACGAGGCGGCCATTACCGGCGAGTCGGCACCGGTGATTCGCGAATCCGGCGGCGATCGCTCGGCAGTGACCGGCAACACCCAGGTGGTCTCCGACAGCCTGATGATCCGCATCACCGCCAACCCCGGCGAGTCGACCCTGGACCGCATGATCGCCCTGGTCGAGGGCGCCAAGCGGCAGAAGACTCCCAACGAGATCGCCCTGGACATCCTGCTCATCGGCATGACGCTGATCTTCCTGCTCGTGGTGGCGACCCTGCAGCCCTTCGCCCGCTACGCCGGTGGCGACCTGCCGCTGGTGTACCTCGCCGCGCTGTTGGTGACGCTGATTCCCACCACCATCGGCGGCCTGCTGTCGGCCATCGGCATCGCCGGGATGGATCGCCTGGTGCGTCTCAACGTGATCGCCAAGTCGGGGCGCGCGGTGGAAGCGGCGGGGGACGTGCACACCCTGCTGCTCGACAAGACCGGCACCATCACCTTCGGTAACCGCCGCTGCAGCGCGCTGTTCCAGGCACCTGGCGTCACCACGCCGCAGCTGACCCACGCCGCGCTGCTGGCATCGCTTGCCGACGACACGCCGGAGGGCAAATCGATCGTCGACTACCTGCGCGCCCTGCAACCCATCGACGAGCCGCGCCGCGAGAGCCTGGAGGTGGTGCCATTCAGCGCGCAAACCCGCCTGTCCGGCGTCGACTACCAGGGCATTCGGTACCGCAAGGGTGCCGTGGATTCGGTGCTCAACTGGCTCAGCCTGACGCGAGACGAGATGCCCCAGGTGCTGGCGCGGGAAGTCCAGCAGATCGCGCAAAGCGGCGGCACTCCGCTGCTGGTTGCCAGCGATGGTTGCCTGCTCGGTGCCATTCACCTGAAGGACGTGATCAAGCCCGGCATCCGCGAGCGTTTTTCCCAGCTGCGCCGCATGGGCATCCGCACCGTGATGGTGACCGGCGACAACCCGCTGACCGCCGCGGCGATCGCTGCCGAGGCGGGCGTCGACGACGTCATCGCCGAAGCCACGCCGGAGAAGAAGCTGCAGCGCATTCGCAGCGAGCAGGCCGACGGCAAGCTGGTGGCCATGTGTGGCGACGGCGCCAACGACGCCCCTGCGCTGGCCCAGGCCGACGTGGGCCTGGCGATGAACGATGGCACCCAGGCCGCCCGCGAGGCCGCCAACCTGGTGGACCTGGATTCGGACCCGACCAAGCTGCTCGACGTGGTGCAGGTCGGCAAGGAACTGCTGGTCACCCGCGGTGCGCTGACCACCTTCTCGATCGCCAACGACGTCGCCAAGTACTTCGCGATCCTGCCGGCGCTGTTCGCCGGTATCTACCCGCAGCTCGGCGCCCTGAACCTGATGCAGCTGCACAGCCCGCAGAGCGCGATCCTCTCGGCCATCGTGTTCAACGCGCTGATCATCGTCGCGCTGATTCCCCTGGCCCTGCGCGGCGTGCGCGTGCAGGCCGCCGATGCGTCGAGCCTGCTGCGCCGCAACCTGCTGATCTACGGCCTCGGCGGCATCGTCGCGCCGTTCGTTGGCATCAAGTTGATCGACCTGTCGATGGTCGCCCTGGGATTGGTGTGAGGAGATGAACATGAACGCTATCCAGCAACCCGTCAGTTGGTTCACCCATCTGCGCCCGGCCGTCGCCACCCTGGCACTGATGACGCTGATCACCGGTGCGGCCTACCCGCTGTTCGTCACCGTGGTGGCGCAGAGCGCCTTTCCCGAACAGGCCAATGGCAGCCTGTTGCAAGACCCGAGCGGTGTCGTGCGCGGCAGCCGGCTGATCGCGCAGAAGTTCGAGGGCGACCCGTGGTTTCACTCCCGTCCTTCCGCCGGCGACTTCGCCACGGTCGCCAGCGCGGCGAGCAACCTGTCGTTCTCCAACCCGGCATTGGCCGAGCGGGTCTCGAAAGAGGCCGCTGATCTGGGTGCCAACGCACAGGCGCCGGCGCCCCTGGCCCTGGTGACCACCTCGGGCAGCGGGCTCGACCCCGACCTGCCCGTGGCTGCCGTGCTCTACCAGCTGCCCCGCGTGGCGGCGGCGCGGGGTATCGACCCGCAGGTGCTGCGCGGGCAGGTGCAGGCCCTGGCGCAGCGCCCGGCCATCGGCCCGGCCGTGGTCAACATCCTCGACCTCAACGCATCGCTCGCCGAGCTGGCAGGGGATCGGGCGCGATGAACAGCACCCAGCGAGCAGATGCCCTGCTGGCTGACCTGCCGCGGGACGACCGTGGCAGGCTGAAGATCTTTCTGGGCGCGGCGCCGGGGGTCGGCAAGACCTACGCGATGCTGCAGGCCGCGCGCCGCCAGCAGGCGCTGGGCGTCGAGGTGCGCTGCGGGATCGTCGAGACCCACGGGCGCAGCGAAACCGCCGCGCTGACCGTCGGCCTCAGCCAGCAGGAGCCGCGCGCCGTGCCCTACCGCGGCATGACCCTGGCCGAACTCGACCTCGACGGGTTGCTGGCCATCAGGCCCGACCTGGCCCTGGTCGACGAGCTGGCCCATAGCAACGCCCCGGGCAGCCGCCACACCAAGCGCTGGCAGGATGTGCAGGAGCTGCTGTCGGCGGGGATCGACGTCTACTCGACCATCAACGTCCAGCACCTGGAAAGCCTCAACGATCAGGTGCATGCCATTACCGGCATCCGGGTGCGCGAAACCGTGCCGGACTGGGTGATCCAGGAGGCCGACGAGATCCTGCTCATCGATCTGCCGCCCCGGGATCTGCTCGAGCGCCTGCGCGAGGGCAAGGTCTACGTGCCGGAGCAGGCCAGGGCGGCCATCGATGCGTTCTTCAGCCAGACCAACCTCACCGCGCTGCGCGAGCTGGCGATGCAGACCGCTGCGGCCCGGGTGGATGCCGATCTCGACCGCCGCGCGCTGCAGCACGGCGACGCCTTGCCGGCGGTGCGCGGCCGGTTGCTGGTGGGCATCCAGGGCGACGAGTGCGCCCAGGCGCTGGTGCGCTACGCCAGCCGCGTGGCGCAGCGGCGTCACTTGCCCTGGACAGTGGTGCACGTCGATGCCGGCACGCCCGTCGACGACCGCTGGCGCCAGCGCCTGCAGGCGGCCTGCCAGCTGGCCGAGCGGCTCGGCGGCGAAGTGGTCACGCTGCGCGGCGAGCCGGCCAGAAGCCTGGTCGAGCATGCCCATGACCGACGCGCCAGCTCGATCCTGATCGCCCGCGGCGAACCGCGCGCCTTCTGGCGCAGGAATCTGGCAGCACGCCTGCTCGCCCTTGGCGCGGGCCTGGAAATCAGCGTGCTCGATATCGCCTCTGAGGCCCGTGACGACCGGCCGCGCCCGCCGCCGCAGCTGGCCTGGCGGCCCTATGCGCTGGCCGCCCTGGTCAGCGTCGCGGCGACCCTGGCGGCCATGGGGCTGACCCACGTCCTGGAGCTGCCGAACGTCGCCCTGGTATTTCTGTCCGCCGTGCTGGTGGTGGCGGTGCGCAGCAGCATCGGCCCGGCGCTGAGCTGCGCGGTACTGTCGTTCATCGCCTACAACTGGTTCTTTATCGAGCCCCGGTATTCGCTGACGATCGACCGCCACCAGGACCTGCTGTCGCTGTTCTTCTTCCTGTTCATGGCCGCCCTGACGGGCAACCTGGCCTCGCACCAGCGCCGCCAGCTGCAGAGCCTGCGCGAAACCCAGGGCGCGACGGTGGCGCTGCTGGAGCTGTCGCGCAGCCTGGCCAGGGCGACGGATCGCCAGGCGGTGATCAGTGCGGCGGTCACGCACCTGCAAGAGCGCATGGCCATGGATTTCCTGATCCTAGGCCGAGGTGAGCACCAGCAGTGGCGCACCCAGAGCGGCTTGCAGGCCGAGCTGGGCGAACGCGACGAAGCGGCCGCCGATTGGGCCTGGCGCCATAGGGAGCCCGCCGGCCTGGGTACCGACACCTTGCCGGAGTGTGCCTGGTGGTGGTTTCCGCTGACCGACGAAGACGGCCCGCTCGCCGTCCTCGGCGCTCGCCCACGCGGGGGCGGCGCCCTTACCGCCGTGCAGCGCCGCGCGCTCACCGCGCTCAGCCAACCCATCGCCCAATCCCTGGCCCGTGCGCGCCTGGCCGAGAACCTCGAGGCCGCTCGCCTGCATGGCGAAACCGAGCAACTGCGCAGCGCCTTGCTGGCCTCGGTCTCCCACGACCTGCGCACACCGCTGACCGCCATGCGCGGCTCGATCGACAGCCTGCTCAGCCTGGGTAGCGTCATCCCGCCCGCCGAGCGCATCGAGCTGCTGGAAGGCACCCGCGACGAAGCCGAGCGGCTGGACCGCTACATCCAGAACCTGCTGGACATGACCCGCCTCGGGCACGGCGGCCTGAAACTCTCCCGGGACTGGGTGGCGCCCGGCGATATCGTCAGCAGTGCGGTCAATCGCCTGCGCCACGTGCTCAGCGACCTGCAGCTCAGCGTCAGCGTGCCGCCCGACCTGCCGCTGCTGCACGTTCACGCGGCGCTCATCGAGCAGGCGCTGGTCAACGTGCTGGAAAACGCCGCGCGCTTCTCGCCGGAGGGCGGTCGGGTCACGGTCAGCGTCGCCCATGACGAGCGCGAGCTGGTGTTGCGCGTGGCCGACCAGGGCCCGGGCATTCCCGCGGCCGAGCGCGAGCAGATCTTCGACATGTTCTACACCGCGGCGCGCGGCGACCGGGGCGGCAAGGGCACCGGGCTTGGGTTGGCCATCTGCCGGGGCATGCTCGGTGCCCATGGGGGCCACGTCGAGGTGGCAGACGGTGACGATCGGCGCGGCACGGCCCTGTCGCTGCACCTGCCGCTGGCCAGCAATGCCGGGGTGGCGGGAGGCGCCGGTGAATGAGTCGCCGCGCATTCTGGTGATCGACGACGAGAAGCAGATCCGCAAGCTGCTGCGCATCAGCCTCGCCACCCAGTCGTTCACCGTGCTGGAGGCCGCCACCGGGGCCAAGGGCCTGACGCTGGCGGCGATCCAGGCGCCGCACCTGGTCATTCTCGACCTGGGCCTGCCGGACATGGACGGCAGCGAGGTGCTGCGCGAGCTGCGCGCCTGGTCAGAGGTGCCGGTATTGGTGCTGTCGGTGCGCAACAGCCAGGAGGAGAAGGTGCGCCTGCTGGATCTGGGCGCCAACGACTACGTCACCAAGCCCTTCGGCATCCAGGAGTTCATGGCCCGCGTCCGTGGGCTGCTGCGCGCCTCGTCGGACGAGCTGATGCTGCAGCCCGCCATCCGCCTGGGGCAGCTGTACGTCGACCTGTCCCAGCGCCTGGTGACTCTGCGCGGTGTGGCGATCAGCCTGAGCAGGAAGGAGTACGGCGTGCTGGAGATTCTCGCCCGCAATCACGGCCGCATCGTCACCGCCGAACAGTTGATCCGCCTGGTCTGGGGCCCCAGTCACCTGGGCGACAGCCGCAGCCTGCGCACGGCGGTCGGCCGGCTGCGCCAGAAATTCCAGGACGACCCGGGTGCCTCGCGAGTGATCCAGACCATCGTGGGCGTCGGTTACCGCTTGATCGATGAGGAACACTGAGCGCAACAACCCCGGCCGCGCAGCCGCCAAGGCGCGCGGCGTGCAATTTGCGCCAAACCGTGCCTGTGCGCAGAGCAGATCGCGTTCGCCAAGCAGATGATCGGGCAGGGCCGCTCGGTCAGCGAAGCTGCCAGCAAGCTCGGTGTACATCGCTCGACGCTCTACCGGGCGCTGGGACGGGTGAAGCAGCCCGCGCGCTGAGTGGGGTGCCGGTTTTCAAGAACGGTGCGAGTCGACCATCTCGGCTGAGGCGACGAGTCGGTCGAGCGCCTGCCGGTCCATCTGGTAGGCCACCCATTTGTCGTCGGGCTTGCCGCCAAGGCGGGCATAGAAGGCTTGCGCGCGCGCGTTTCCCCGCAGCACATCCCATTTCAGCCGCCCCGCACCCTTGCGCTGCGCCAGCAGGGCGACCCCCTGCATCAGCGCCTGGCCCAGCCCTGCGCGGCGATACCCTTCGCGGACGTACAGCTCCTTGAGCAGCAGGGTGGGGCGCAGATCGAAGGTGAAGGGGATTGCCAGCGCCACGGCATAACCGGCCAGGTGGCGCCCGACGTCGGCCACCAGTACCTCGCACTGGGCATCCGGGCCGAAAACGCGGCTCAGCAGTGCCTGCTCATCGACCCTGAAGTCATCGAGGTAGTCCTCGAACTCGGCCAGCTCGCGCATCAGGTCGAGCAGCACGGGCACGTCCGCAGGTTCGGCCGCTCGAACGGCATCGTGGGGGCTTAGCATGCGCAGGAAATGGCGGAGGCCGGCGCGGCTTGCTCTACGTTCTCGCCAACCAGCGCCAGGCCCTCGTCGAGCCAGCCGGTCACCCCACCGAGCATTTCCTTTACCCCGTAGCCGAGGCTTGCCAGGCGCAGGGCCGCGCGGTGCACCCCGTTGCAGTGGGGGCCGGCGCAGTAGACGACGAACAGCGTCGAAGGGCTGAAGGCTGCCAGCCGCTCGGCTGTGATGGCTGCGGTGGGTATATTGATGGCACCGGGAACATGGCCGGCGGCATAAGCCTCGGGGCCGCGCACATCCACCAGCAGGTAGTCGACATCGCCGCGCTGTTGGCTGCGATGGACATCCGAGCAGTCGGTTTCGAAACGCAGCCGATTGCCGAAATGCGCCTGCGCTTCGGCACAGGAGGCGGTGGGGATTTCGCTGATCAGACTTGGCATGGTGGTAGCTCCTGGTTAACGGAGCGTCCACTTTAGTTAACGCGCCAGGCGCGCTACAGTGGCGCAATCGACATTGACCGGTAGTTTTCCGCCAAATGAACCGCGACCCGGGCCTGGTGGCCGTGCTGGCCTATGACGGCTTGTGCACCTTCGAATTCGGCATCGCCGTGGAAATCTTCGGTCTGCCGCGGCCGGAGTTCGATTTCCCCTGGTACCGGTACTGCATCGTCGCCGTGGACCCGGGGCCGATGCGCGCCTTGGGCGGCATTCAGGTAAGCGCCGATGCCGGTCTCGAGGCGCTGAGCGAGGCGCGCACGATCATCGTGCCGGGTTGGCGTGACCGCAACGAGCGACCGCCGCAGCCGCTGATCGATGCGCTGCGCACGGCCCACGGCAGAGGCGCGCGGCTGCTGTCGATCTGCTCGGGGGTGTTCGTGCTGGCGGCTGCCGGGCTGCTCGATGGCCAGCGCGCCACGACCCACTGGCGCTACACGGATGAACTGGCAGCCCGCTTCCCCGCGATCGCTGTCGACCCGGCGGTGCTCTACGTCGACAGCGGCCAGGTCATCACCTCGGCCGGTAGCGCAGCCGGCATCGATGCCTGCCTGCATCTGGTGGAGCGCGACTTCGGCGCCCATGTCGCCAATAGCGTGGCACGCCGCCTGGTAATGGCCCCGCAACGCTCCGGTGGGCAGGCCCAGTTCATCCCGGCACCGGTTGCCCAGGCGCCCAGGGACGATCTGTCCGCGGTGCTCGAGTGGGCACGTCAGCACCTCGGCGATCCCCTGACGGTGAGCCAACTGGCGGCCAGGGCCTTGATGAGCGAGCGCACCTTCCTGCGGCGTTTCAGCGAGGCCACCGGCATGACGCCCAAGCGCTGGCTGCAGCATGCGCGCATGGCCCAGGCCCGCGCGCTGCTGGAAAGCACGGGCCTGAACAGCGAACAGATTGCCGAGCGCTGTGGGTTCGCCTCGGTGGAAAGCTTTCGCGTGGCGTTTCGCAAGCTGGTCGGCCTGGCTCCGTCGTTCTACCGCGAGCGCTTCGGACAGCGACAGGCGCGGTCGGTCGAAGGCTGATCCCACCGCTCGCCTGCCTAGGGTCTGTTGACGTTCCAACGCGAGCCGCGTTACCGCGAGAAATCTCGCCAGGCCGGGCGGCGATCCGCTAGGCGGAGGACGCAGGCAATGGACTAGCCGTCCGCGTTTTCCCTTGCCAAGTCCTCCAACGACGCATGGCGAGATTTCCCGCACAACCTAGGCGGCCCCATCCGTAGGGCCGGGCGTGAAACGTCAACAGACCCTAGGCTTCGGGCGGTGGCGAGCAATTGGTATCGGGCGGTCGATGCTCCATACTTCGCCTTCGTCTTGGAGGTGGAGTTGATCATGCAAAAGCCTGGGGCTGGTACCCGAGCTGCTCAGGCAGACCGCACCCGCACGGCCATTCTCAAGGCGGCGGTCAAGGTGTTCAGCCGGCAGGGCTACGCCGGGGCGCGCACCGAGCAGATCGCCAGCCAGGCGCAATGCAACGAGCGGATGATTTACTACTACTTCGGCAGCAAGGACGAGCTGTTCGTCAGTGTGCTGGAGCATATCTACGCCCAGTTCAACCGCGCCGAGGCGCGCCAGCGCTTCGATCTGACGGATCCCCGGCAGGCGATCCGCGATCTGGTGGCCTTCACCTGGAACCACTACCTCAAGCACCCGGAGTTCATCACCATCCTGGGGACGGAAAACCTGCTGCAGGGCGTCCATGCGCGCAAGTCGAGCAACCTGCGGGCACTATCCGGTACGACGGTGGGGATGCTCGAACCCATCGTCAGGGCGGGGCAGGAGCAGGGGCTGTTTCGTCAGGACATCGATATCCGCCACGTCTACCTGATGATCGCCTCGCTCTGCTACTTCTACAACTCGAACCTGCACACCCTGAGCTGCTTTCTCGACGATGCGCTGGCCTCGCCGAAGGAGAAGCAGCACTGGCTGGCATTCATCTGCGACCTGGTGCTGCGCGGCCTGGCGCGAGCGGGCGAGGGCGTCTAGGCTGCGTCGTCAGTGGCTGCCTGGGTTGGCGCGCACGTGGGCAACCCTCTCCGGCAGGTTCTTCCAGGCCGGTTGGTCGCCGGCGAAACGCTGGCGCAGGTAGCCGGCCAGGTCAGCCACCTGGCGGTCGCTGAGGTTGTCCTTGAATGCCGGCATGTAGCCCAGATCGGGCGTGGCCGGCTTGTCGATCCCGTGCAGGATGACGTTCAGCAGGTTGTCCGGCACCGCGCTGTGCACGTTGCTGTTGACCGCCATGGACGGGCTGACGCCGAACAGCTGGGGGCCGTTGCCGTCGCTATGACAGGCCTGGCAGGCACCCTCGAAGATCCGCTGGCCACGGTTGAGGGAGAGGGTGTCGATGCCCGTGGCGGCGACCGCTGTGGTGCTTGTTGTGGTGCCGGTATCCAGTGAAACCAGGTAGTGGGCGATGGCCTCCACATCGCTTTTCGGCAAGGTCGCCAGTTCGCTGACCACAGGCCCCATGGGCCCGGCCGCCACGCCGTGCTGGCTGGAGAAGCCGCTGCTCAGGTATTCGCTCAGCTCGGCTTCCGTCCAGGGTACGCCGCTGCTGCCCAGGGCATTCAGGGCCGGGGCCTCCCAGCCATCGACCATGCCGCCGGCCAGAAAGGCCTTGCCGGTTTTCTCCGCGCCCAGCAGGTTGCGCGGCGAGTGGCAGGCGGCGCAGTGGCCCAGGCCGTTGACCAGGTAGGCGCCGCGGTTCCATTGTTCGGTGCGGCTGGTATCGGCCTGGTATTCGCCACGGCCGAGAAACAGGGCGTTCCAGCCGGCCATCAGCGGGCGGATGTTGAACGGAAAGCTCATCTGGTTGGCGGGGGCGGATTGCTTTACCGGCGCCTGGGACATCAGGTAGGCGTAGAGCGCCTGCATGTCGGTGTCGGTGATGGTGCGAAAGGCGGTGTAGGGGAAGGCCGGGTAGAGGTGCCGGCCGTCGCGGCTGATGCCTTCGCGCATGGCGCGTTCGAAGGCGCCGAACGACCAGGTGCCGATGCCGGTTTCCCGGTCCGGGGTGATATTGGTGCTGTACAGGGTGCCGAACGGCGTCTCCATCGCCAGGCCGCCGGCGTTGGACGCGCCGTCCGGGGCGGTGTGACAGACGGCGCAATCGCCAGCCGCTGCCAGCAAGCGGCCACGCTCCAGCGTCGCGGCGGACCAGGTGCCCGACGCCGCGGGCGCTACCGGAGCGATTTCGGCGCGCCAGGGCATGGCGGTGGCCAGTAGGCCGAGGGCGGTGCCGAATACACCCGCCAGGCCGCCAAGCCACCATTTGCTGCGTTTCTTGCCGGTTGCGGTGGCCGGCGTGTCTGCGCCGGGGGATCCGCCGTTGAGGGCGGCGCGGACGCGTTCAGCGGTGATCGGCAGTTCGCGAAAGCGCAGACCGGTGGCGTCATAGATGGCATTGGCGATGGCCGCGGCGCTGGGCACCGAGGCCGACTCGCCACTGCCCATGGGCGGCTCGCTCTGGCGCGGCATCATCATCACGTCGATGGCCGGCACTTCCGGGAAGGTGAGGATCGGGTAGGTGCCCCATTCGCTGCTGGCCACCTTGGATTCCTCGAACTGCACCTGCTCCTTGAGCACCCGGCTGGTGGACTGCACCACGTTGCCGTGGATCTGATGGCGCACGCCGTCGGGGTTGATCATCATGCCGGCGTCGTGGCCGATCACCACGCGGGTCACCGCCACTTCACCGGTGCGCTTGTCCACCGCCACGTCGGCGACCCAGGCTGCCCAGGCCGCGCCAAAGCCGGGGAACTTGCTGTGGATGTAGCGCGCGTAGGCGAAGCCGCGACCGCGCAGCACGTCACCCTCGGAAGGGGTCTGCTGCGGTTGGGTATGGGGTTGCCAGTCGGCACGCTTGGCCGTGGCTTCGATCAGTTCGCGGGCCCTGGGATCATCCTTCAGATGCTGCAACCGGTACTGCACGGGATCGACGCCAGCGGCGAAGGCCAGCTCGTCGATATAGGACTCATGGGCGAAGCTGTTGGGCAGCGCCGAGACACCGCGCATCCAGGAGGCGCGTACCAGCGGTGCCATGTCGTTGATGGTCACGCGCATGTGCTCGTAGTCGTAGGGCGGTATCGAAGTGCGGTCGCCCATCTCGAACATCATTGGCAGCGGCTCGACCCGGCCGGTCAGCAGCAGGGCCAGGGTCGGCGCGCCGTTGGACGGGTAGCTGGTCTGGAAGTCGTAGGCGCTGATGCTGCCATCGGCGTTCAGGCCGCCATCCACTTCCATCAGCTGCGCGGTGCCCTTGGGCTCCCACACGTGTTCCTGTTCGCGGGTCAGCTGCACGCGTACCGGCTTGCCAACGGCGCGGGAGAGCAGCAGCGCATCGGCGCACACATCATCGGCGCAATTGCGGCCGTAGCAGCCCGAGGCCTCCATGCGAATGATCTCGATGCTGCGTTCATCGCACTCCAGCAGCCAGGCCAGGTCGGCGCGCAGCAGGTGCGGGTTCTGCGTGCCGGACCAGACCCGCGAATGTTGCTCGCCGTAGTCGGCCAGGGCGCAGGACGGGCCGATGGAGGCGTGCAGCTGGTAGGGCCACAGGTAGGTGCGGGTGAGGCGTTGGTCGGCGTCCTGCAAGGCCTGCTCGACGTCGCCCTTGTCCAGCACGGTGCGGGCGATACGCGGGTTGTCGCGAATGGCCTGGGCGACATCACGCAGGTCGGGCAATTTTTGCTGCCAGGGTTTCCACTCGATGCGCAGTTGCTGGGCGGCGCGGATGGCTTGCTCTTCGCGCTCGGCGACCACGCCGACGAAGTCGCGGATCACCACCACGGCGACGATGCCGGGAAGGTCGGCGATGGAGCTTTCATCCACCGCCAGCAGGCTGTTGCCGACGAAATCACCGCTGTCGTAACCGGCATAGGGCGGGCGAATGACGCGGCCGTGCAGCATCCCAGGCAGACGCATGTCGTGCACGTAGATCAATTCGCCGGTGGCCTTGGCCGGGATGTCGACGCGGGCCGCGCCCTGGCCGACCAGGCGGTATTCGCTGGCCGGTTTGAGCGGTGCCTCGCCGCTGATTTCCAGGCGAATATGCCCGCCGGTGAGCAGCTCACCGAAACCCAGCTGGCGGCCATCGGGATGGGTGAATACACCCTCCTGAAGGGTCAGTTGTTCGCCTGGCGTTTGCCAGCGTTCACCGGCCAGCTGCAGCAGGTGACGGCGGGCTTCGGCGGCGGCGTTGCGCAGGGGCACGGCGCTTATCTGGATGGTCGCGCTGGCGATGGTGGCGCCCTGGTTGGGCGCGCGCTCGGTGTCGCCCAGTACCATCTCCACCTGATCCAGCCGCAGGTACAGCTCTTCGGCGACGATCTGTGCCAGTGAGGTGCGAATACCCGTGCCCAGGTCCACGTGCCCGTTGAAGGCGTACACCTTGCCGGTTCCGGTGATGGCCAGGAACAGGCCCAGCTCCTTGGGCTTGAGCGTGGCGCTCTGGCCCTTGGGCATGGGGCCGGACGGTGGCTGGATGGTATCGACGACCAGCAATACGTCGGGCTGGGCCAGCCATTGCTCGAGGGTCAGCTGCATGGGGTGTCTCCGTGCGGGGCGGCCGGGCGGCCGGCGGCGCGCAGGGCGGCGCGCATGATTTCGACGTGGGTGCCGCAGCGGCACAGGTTGGCGGACAGCTCGCGGCGCAGCTGTTCGTCACTGGGGTAGGGGTCGCGCAGCAGCAGGGCCTTGATGGTCATGATCATGCCGTTGAGGCAGTAGCCGCATTGCGCAGCCTGCTCGGTGATAAAGGCCTGCTGCACCGGATCAGGGCACTGGCGATTGCCAAGGCCCTCCAGGGTGGTCACGCTGCGGCCTACCGCACCGCCGACGGGAAATACGCACGAGCGGGTGGCACGGCCATCGACGATCACCGTGCAGGCGCCGCATTCACCCAGGCCGCAGCCGTACTTGGGGCCATTGAGGGCCAGATCATTGCGCAGAATGTAGAGCAGTGGAGTCTGCGGCTCAGCGCTGAGCTGCACCGCCTGCCCGTTTACCTGCAGGTTCAGGGTCTTTTCCATGGATGCCTTGCTGCCTTGTGTGCCCGAACCCGGCGTTACCGCAATACCCAGGAAACAGGCTTTTTGTTCGTTAAGTGCTTACTTCATGAAAAGTGCTTTGTGCTACGCAAGGAATGGGCCAGCGGAGGGTGGTTTGGGTAAATCGGGGAGAGGCGCCAGCTAGCTAACTGCGATTCCCGCAGAAAATCTTGAGTGCTATGCCTGCAAGTTGGAGGGAACTGCGACTGATCGGCGTTTGTGGGAGTGCGCCATGCGCACGAATCGCGGGTATGGACCGACGGAGCGGCCGGCGTTCCGGTCCGTCCTACGGGCTGCTAGTTGATTGTCACGGTTGCGGGGCGACGGTGCGCCAATTGGTGGGCTGAAGCCCACCCTACCCGAAGGTGCGCGGCTGTAGGGTGGGGCGGGCGGCGATCCGCTTCAGCCCACCAGAATCGAACGGCCGCTATCGACGCACTGTTTGTCGCAAGTAAACAGCTTGCGGCTTACTCGCCGCTGTCGTTCATCTTGCGCAGCAGGTAGAGGATGGCGATGCGTTCGCCAGGGTTGAGGCTGCCCATGGTCAGTTCGCTGATCTGCTGGGCGCAGGGGATCATGGCGGCGAGCAGCGCGCTGCCGGCAGTGGTGAGTTCGACGATGACCTTGCGCTTGTCGCTGGGGTCCGGCGACAGGGCGACCAGGTCGCGGGCCTTGAGGCGATCGACGATGCCGCGAATGGTGGCCTGATCCACCGCCGTGGCCTTGATCAGCTCGGCTTGCGAGCTGGGGCCATGGTCGCGCAGGGCGCACAGGGTGACGAACTGGATGGAGGTGAGTTGGGCGTCGCAGGCGTTCTGCTGAAAGATCGCGGTATGGCGCTGGTAGGCCTTGCGCAGCAAGTGGCCGATCTGTTCGGTGACCTGATAGGTGGTGGCGGACGAATCGTCGATCGACATGGGGGAAATTTCGCTTACAGGCGCAGGGCGCCGAGTATAACCGCGCAGGCCGGCAAGGTGTGCGCCTCGCCGGCTTGCGGGTATTGAGGATCGGCAGCTGGCGCGTTGTCAGCTGGCCTTCGATTCCTCCGGGTAGACCACGTCGCCGGCCAGCACCACGGCCCGGTCATCGAGGTAGATATCGCAGCCGCGCAGCGGGATATCCAGGTGGCACGGCGTCTTGCGGGTGCCGCCGACTTCGGTGTTCGGGCCGGTGGAGAACAGGAAGTTGCCGTAGAAGGCGCGGGCGTCCATGCACATGCCGTCGTTACGGTCGTGCAGGCCCATGGCGGTCCACTGGGCGCGTGGCTGCAGGCCCCAGCCGATATGGGAAATGCCGTAGACCTCGGGGTCCTTGAAGTACTTCAGGTAGTCGCGCAGGTACTCGGCTTCGAAGCCGCCGTGGATACCGGTGATAAAGCCCTTGTCGATCTCCAGCGTGGTGCGCTCGCGGCAGTAGTTCTTGAACGGCAGCACGATATCGCCGACATCCAGTACCAGGGTGCCCTGGGCGGTTTCCTCGTTGGGCCAGCTGAACAGAAAGCCGCTGGGCCAGTGATCCCAGCGCCCCGGCTCGTCGGCGAACCCGTATTCGGTCACCGCCGGGTACTGCCCCAGCTCGGCATGGAAGTCGCTGCCCGCTGCCGAGCGTACGTGAATGCGACGTGCCTGCTTGAGCAGTGCCTCGCTGGCCAGCACGCGGCGCTTGTCCTCCTCGGTCGGCAGCATGCGTGCCAGCACTTCGGGCGGCTCCACGGCCAGCAGGATGCGCGTGCCGGTCTTGAGGATCTGCTCCTGCTCGGGCGAGTGCAGCAGCATCATGGTATCGACCACCAGGTCGGCGGCCTCCAGCGCACGTTGCGCCGCCAGGTTGCCGGTCAGGGCGGTGTCGCCGCAGTAGGCCGTCATGTCATTGCCCATGGCCCGCGGGTGATTGAAGGACGGCAGCTCCACGGCATACACCTTGGCTTTCAGGCGCTGCGCGGCATCCATCGCCGCACGCACGGTGCGCGGATTGGAATAATGGCTCTTGAGAATGGCCACGCTCTGGGTCTCGTCGACCCGCGAGAGGGTCAGCACCTGTTCGAACATCTGGGTCAGTTCACTATCGCTTACCGGCATGGCAGGTCTCCTGATTGGGTTGCTCGCTGTGCGCACCATCGTGGATCGGGCTGCTGGGTGTTGGTGCGTTTTTATAGAGTGTTCGCTCTATTTGCTTTCAATGAGACCCCATGCTGAAGCGCTTGGCAATCTTTCTGTTGAAACGTTACCAATCTACACAAATGCCGTTTTATTTGGTGTTTGTAAGGTTTTAGTTCTTTTTACGGCATTGAAAAAATACTTTCAGATCCATCTTCCCAAGTCAAAAATATAGTGCATACACTGTAATTGTCTTGCGGGCACCGTCCCGCTCAGTAGCCAAGAAGAGGAGAGATGCCCATGGGGGCTCAACAGAAAATCGCCATCGTCGGTGCCGGTCTCGGTGGGGCAGCCGCCGCCACCTTGCTGCAGCAGGCTGGCTTCGAGGTGACCGTCTACGAGCAGTCGCCAGAGTTCTCACGCCTGGGGGCGGGTATCCACGTCGGCCCGAACGTGATGAAGATCTTCCGGCGCATGGGGCTGGAGCAGCCGCTGGAGCAGATGGGCTCGCACCCGGATTTCTGGCACAGCCGCGACGGTATCAGCGGCGACTACCTGTCACGCATTCCCCTGGGCGAATTTGCGCGCCGCGAATACGGCGCGGCCTACGTCACCGTGCACCGCGGCGACATGCACGACTTGCAGATCAACAGCATCGCGCCAGGCACGCTGCAGTTCGGCAAGAAGCTGGAGACCATCGTCGACGAGGGCGACCAGGTGCGCCTGACCTTTACCGACGGCACCCAGGCCACGGCCGATATCGTGATCGGCGCCGACGGCATCCACTCGAAGATTCGCGAAGAACTATTGGGCGTCGAAGCACCGATCTACAGTGGCTGGGTCGCGCACCGGGCGTTGATCCGTGGTGAGAACCTGGTACGCCATGCCGACGTGTTCGAGCCCTGCGTGAAGTGGTGGACCGATGACCGCCACATGATGGTCTATCACACCACCGCCAAGCGTGATGAGTACTACTTCGTCACCGGCGTGCCCCACGAGGCCTGGGATTTCCAGGGCAACTACGTGGACAGCAGCCAGGATGAAATGCTGGCGGCCTTCGAGGGCTATCACCCGACGGTGCAGAAGCTGATCCGCTCCACCGAGGACATCACCAAGTGGCCGCTGCGCAACCGCAACCCCTTGCCGCTGTGGAGCCGTGGCCGGCTGGTACTGCTCGGCGACGCCTGCCACCCGATGAAACCGCACATGGCCCAGGGCGCCGGCATGGCCATCGAGGACGCGGCGATGCTCACCCGCTGCCTGCAGGAAACCGGGCTGACGGACTACCGCACCGCGTTCGAACTCTACGAGGCCAACCGCAAGGAGCGTGCCTCGCGGGTGCAGGCAGTCTCCAACGCCAATACCTTCCTGCGTACCCAGGAAGACCCGGCCTGGGTTTACGGCTATGACGTCTATGCCCAGCCGCTGAAAAGCGGGGTAGCGGCATGAGCACGCTGATCGGCGGCCGCAACGTACAGGCCAACGGCATTCGCCAGCACTACCTGCGTTACGGTGGCAAGGGACCGGTGCTGCTGCTGGTGCCCGGCATCACCAGCCCGGCCATCACCTGGGGCTTCGTTGGTGAGGTGCTGGGCCGCCAGTTCGACACCTACATTCTCGATGTGCGCGGCCGTGGCTTGTCCTCCAGCGGGCCGCAGCTGGCCTACGACACCGACACCTGCGCCGCGGACATCATCGCCTTCGCCGCCGCCCTGGGCTTCGAGCGCTACAGCCTGCTCGGCCACTCGATGGGCGCGCGCTTCGCCATTCGCGCTGCGGCAATGGGCGCCGACGGGCTGGAGCGCCTGGTGCTGATCGACCCACCGGTGTCCGGCCCGGGTCGTCGCGACTACCCGAGCAAGCTGCCCTGGTACGTCGACTCCATTCGCCAGGCCGAGCAGGGCATGGACGCCGAGGCGATGAAGGCGTTCTGCCCGAGCTGGACGCCCGAGCAACTGCAGTTGCGCGCCGAGTGGCTGCACACCTGTTACGAGCCGGCCATCGTGCAGGCCTTCGGAGAGTTTCACAGCGTGGATATCCACCAGTACCTGCCAGCCGTGCAGCAGCCGGCGCTGCTGATGGTGGCCGGGCGCGGCGGGGTGATCGAGGCGGTCGACGAGGCCGAGCTGCATGAGCTCAAGGCGGATCTGCAGATCGTCCGGGTCAGCGATGCCGGGCACATGATTCCCTGGGATGACCTGGGCGGCTTCTTCGCTGCATTCGGCGATTTTCTCGGGCAACCCATTCACCACGAGGTGCTGCCATGAACAGGCTCTATCGCATCGGCCAGATCGTGCCGAGCTCCAACACCACCATGGAAACCGAGATCCCGGCGATGCTCAGCGCGCGCCAGGCCATCCGCCCGGAACGCTTCACTTTCCATTCGGCGCGCATGCGCATGAAGCAGGTGAAGAAGGAAGAGCTGGCAGCCATGGATGCCGAGTCCGACCGCTGCGCGCTGGAGCTGTCCGACGCCAAGGTCGACGTGCTCGGCTATGCCTGCCTGGTGGCGATCATGGCCATGGGCCTGGGCTACCATCGCCAATCCGAACAGCGTCTGCGCCAGGTGACCGCCGACAACGACGCCAACTCGCCGGTGATCACCAGTGCCGGTGCCCTGGTCGAGGCGCTCAAGGTGATGAAGGCCAAGCGCATCGCCATCGTCGCGCCCTACATGAAGCCGCTCACCGAACTGGTGGTCGACTACATCCGTGAAGAAGGCTTCGAGGTGGTCGACTGGCGTGCCCTGGAAATTCCCGACAACCTGCAGGTGGCGCGCCACGACCCGGCCAACCTGCCGGGCATCGTCGCCGGCATGAACCTGGAGGGCGTCGATGTGGTGGTGCTGTCGGCCTGCGTGCAGATGCAGTCGCTGCCGGCGGTGGCCAAGGTCGAGGCGCTGACCGGCAAACCGGTGGTCACGGCGGCCATCGCCACCACCTACTGCATGCTCAAGGCACTGGACCTGGAGCCGATCGTGCCCGGCGCCGGCGCGCTGTTGTCCGGCGCCTACTGAGGAGATCGCCATGAGCGGGCAGAGCCTTAGCGACAACTATCAGGGCGTCTGGGGCCAGCGTATCGGCTTCGGCGCGCGGCCGGCCCTGCTGATGATCGACTTCATGCAGGGCTACACCACGCCGGGCGCGCCGCTGTACGCGCCTGGCGTGGTCAGCGCGGTGGAGCAGTCGGTGGCCTTGCTGGACGCGGCGCGCCGGCTGGGTATCACCCTGGTGCATAGCAATATCCGCTACCAGGCCGCCGATTGTGCCGACGGCGGCATGTGGGTGCGCAAGGCGCCGGTGATGAAGGACATGGTCGACGGCAACCCGCTGGCCGAATTCTGCGCACCGGTCGCACCGCTGCCGGGGGAGCAGGTGGTGACCAAGCAGTACGCCAGTGTATTTTTCGGCACCAGCCTGGCTGCACAGTTGCATGCCCAGGGTGTCGACACTCTGATTCTGGCGGGCTGCTCGACCAGCGGCTGCATTCGTGCCAGTGCGGTGGACGGGGTGCAGCATGGTTTTCGCACCATCGTCGTGCGCGAGTGCGTCGGTGATCGTCACCAGGCGCCCCACGAGGCCAACCTGTTCGACATCGACAGCAAGTACGGCGATGTCGTGAGCCTGCAGGAAACCCTGAGCTATCTGCAGGAGGTTACCCGCTGATTCACCCATAAGGCGCTGGCGGTACGCTGCCTGCTCCATTGGTCGCTCCACGGAGGGCGATCGCCATGCATGCATGGCACTGACGCTGCCTTGGGAAGTCGCCGTTGCGACGCTCAACGCGTCGACGACTGCTGGCTTCAACAACAATCACAAGTCACCGCCAGGAGACAACGCAATGCCTTACGTACCCGCTACCAGCACCGCCATGGGCAGTGCCGCCGACAGCTCGAGGGAGCTGTACCGCAAAGTGACCTGGAAGCTCATCCCCTTCCTGTGCTTCTGCTACCTCGCCGCTTATCTGGATCGCATCAACGTCGGTTTCGCCAAGTTGCAGATGCTCAGCGACCTGCAGTTCAGCGAGGCGGCCTACGGCCTCGGTGCCGGGCTGTTCTTCGTCGGTTACATCCTCTTCGAGGTGCCCAGCAACCTGGTACTGCAGAAGGTCGGCGCCAAGGTGTGGATCGCCCGCATCATGATCACCTGGGGGCTGCTGTCGGCCTGCACCATGTTCGTTACCACCACCACGCAGTTCTACATCATCCGCTTCCTGCTGGGCGCCGCCGAAGCCGGCTTCCTGCCGGGCGTGCTGTACTACCTGACCACCTGGTACCCGACCTACCGACGCGGGCGCATCATCGCGCTGTTCATGATCGGCCTGCCGCTGTCCAGCGTGATCGGCGGGCCCCTTTCCGGCTGGATCATGAACCACTTCGACCAGGTCAACGGCCTGCGTGGCTGGCAGTGGCTGTTCCTGCTCGAGGCGATTCCCAGCGTGCTGCTCGGCATCCTCACCTTCTGGGCGCTGCCCAATCACTTCAATCAGGCGAAGTGGCTGAGTGCCGAGGAAAAGGCGCAGCTGGCCAGTGACCTGGCGGCCGACGACGCGGAAGGCAAGGACAGCAAGCACAGCTTTCGCGACGGCTTCTTCAACCTCAAGGTGTGGATGCTCGGCGGCATCGACTTCTCCATCCTGCTCAGCGCCTACGCCATGGGTTTCTGGATGCCGACCTTCATCCGCAATACCGGGGTGACCGACACCTTTCATATCGGCCTGCTGACCGCCATTCCCAGCCTGGCGGCCCTGGCCGGCATGCTGCTGATCGGCGCCAGCTCGGACCGTCACCGTGAGCGGCGCTGGCACATCATCGTGCCCTTCATCGTCGGTGCCGCGGCCATGGCCAGCAGCACGCTGTTCAGCCACAACCTGGTGATGACCGTGACCCTGTTCGCCATCGCCTCGGCGGCGATCATTGGCGCCGTGCCGGTGTTCTTCAGCCTGCCGGCGACCTTTCTCAAGGGCACGGCCGCAGCGACCGGCTTCGCCCTGGCCTGCTCGCTGGCCAATATCGCCGGGCTGGTGAGCAACTCGCTGATGGGCCTGGTCACCGACCTGACCGGCACCAGCCACGCGGCGCTGTGGTTCTTCGCCGGGTGCCTGATCCTCAGCTGCCTGCTGGTGATCGCCCTGCCGGCCAAGCTGGTCAACCGCTAGCCGGAACCTGCTCCTGGTGCTGCCGGGGCGTGACTCCTCACGCTCCGGCCTTTTGCTCCACTCACCTTTACGTTTGCCACCTTCATGGGTGGTGGGGCACGTTCGTGCCCGTGTTATGGGGAATCGCCATGATCTATCTGCGTCGTGTGTTCGGCAGCTGCCTGGCGGCTGGTTTGAGCGTTTCCGCCCAGGCGGAAGAGGGCGGCTTCATCGAGGGATCTCACGCCGATCTGCAACTGCGTAATTATTTCTTCAGCCGCGACTACTCCGGCATCGTCGGTAGCAACCCGCAGTCCCGCACCCAGGAATGGGCACAAGGCTTCATCTTCGATTTTCGCTCCGGCTACACCCAGGGCCCGCTGGGCTTCGGGGTCGATGTGCTGGGCCTGTATGGCATCAAGCTCGACAGCGGCCGCGGCCATACCAGCAGCGGCCTGCTGCCGGTGCACGATGGCCGGGCGGCCGATGAATACGGGCGCATGGGCGCGGCGCTCAAGGTCAAGCTGTCAGAGACCGAGCTGAAGGTCGGCGAGTTGCGACCCCATCTGCCGGTGCTGGTGCACAGCGACCTGCGCCTGCTGCCGCCGACCTATCAGGGCGCCGCCCTGGTTTCCAACGAAATTCAGGGGCTGACCCTGCAGGCCGGGCAGATGCGTTCCACCAGCCTGCGCGACTCCACCGATCGCCAGGAGCTGTACGGGTTGATCAACGACCCCATCAACCCGGCGCGCATCGCCCGCTTCACCAGCGACCGTTTCAACTACCTGGGCGCCGATTACGCCTTCAATGCCAAGCGCACCAGCGTCGGCATCTGGCAGGCCCGGCTGGAGGATATCTACGCCCAGCGCTTCTACAGCCTCAAGCATGCCGAGCCGCTGGGCGACTGGACCCTGGGCGCCAGCTTCGGCTACTTCGACACCCGCGACGAAGGGCGCAGCAGCGCCGGCAAGCTGGATAACCAGTCGACCTATGCGCTGCTGTCGGCCAGGCACGGCGGGCATACCTTCTACATCGGGCATCAGCGTATCGACGGTGACGACGGTTTCATCCAGGTGGGCGCCAACACCAACCCCATGGGCAATACCTTGCCCACCTACGAGTTCTCCGCGCCCGGCGAACGCTCCTGGCAGGTTCGCCACGACTACGACTTCGCCGCACTCGGCATCCCCGGCCTGACCAGTACCCTGCGCTATGTGAAGGGTGACAGTGTGGAAACGGGACGGGGTTTCGAGGGCAAGGACTGGGAGCGCGACCTGGACCTGGCCTATGTCGTGCAAAGTGGTGTGCTCAAGGGTGTGGGCGTGCGTTGGCGCAACGTCACCGCGCGCTCCAACTACCGCACCGATATCGACGAGAACCGGCTGATCGTCAGCTACACGCTGAGTCTTTTCTAGGGGTCAACCTGGCAGGGGGCGGCCGTTCAGGCGACCAGCAGCGGCCGGTCGCCATCACGGCCAGGTTCGAGCGGCGCTGCAAGGCAAGCCCGGGTTGCGCCGCTGCCGGCTGCAGTCGTCGGTTCGGCGCTGACCAGCACCTGACTGCAGGCAACGCTCGAAGGACCAGCGGCGCCTCGGCAATCACGCCGCCTGGGCTGCGCCCGCTTAGAGGCGGGCGACGTCTCCGTCCTGAGCGATCTCGGTCTCCTGCGCCCTTTGTTCCTGCCGTTGATCCGCGGCTTTCGGCGCTAAGCGCAGGATCAGGCACGCCACGATGGCCGAAAGCAGCGAGCCGAGCATGATGCCGATCTTTGACTCCTCGACCAACGTCGGATAGCCCGCAAAGGCCAGGCCGCTGATGAACAGGCTCATGGTGAAGCCGATACCGCAGAGCATCGATATCGCGTAGATCTGCAGCCAGGTGCAGCCGCGAGGCTTCGCCGCCAGCCCGGATTTCACCGCCAGCACTACACCGCCGAAAACCCCGAGCTGCTTGCCGAGGAACAGGCCAGCGGCGATGCCCAGCGGCAAGGGGGCCAGGACGTCCGCCAGCGACAGACCGGTGAAGGAAACGCCGGCGTTGGCGAAGCCGAAGGCCGGTACGATCAGCAATCCCACCCAGGGCGCGATTCCATGTTCCAGGCGGTGCAGGGGCGACTCGGCCGCATCCGGCTGGCCCGGTGTAGGGATGTACGGAATCAGAAACGCGCCCACTACCCCGGCGATGGTGGCGTGCACGCCGGAGAGCAAGGTCACGTACCACAGCAGGACCAGGCCGATCAGGTAGGGCCAGAGCACCATCACGCGCCTGCGGTTGAGCATCAGCAGAACGGCGATGATCAGGGCTGCGGCAAGCAGCGCGCCAAGCTTGATCGACGAGGTATAGAAGATCGCGATGATGGCCACGGCGCCCATGTCGTCGATGATCGCCACGGAGACCAGCATCAGCTTGAGCGACAGCGGCGCGTGTCGGCCCAGCAGGGCCAGGGCGCCAACGGCGAACGCGATATCGGTGGCGGCCGGAATGGCCCAGCCGTTGGTCAGCAACGGATCACCGCCCGTGATCGCCAGGTAGATCAGTGCCGGCACCGCCATACCCATCAAGGCGGGCAGGGCTGGCAAGCGGCGCTGCTCCCAGGACGAGAGCCGACCGTCCACCAGCTCACGCTTGATCTCCAGGCCTACCAGCAGAAAGAAGATCGCCATGAGCCCGTCGTTGATCCACAGGTGCAGCGTCATGGGTCCCAGCTTCTCGCTGAGCGTCGGGCCGGTTTCGGCATGCAGCAGATGAAAGTACGTGCTCGCCAATGGGCTGTTGGCAACCATTACGGCAGCGGCGGCGGCGATCATCAGCAGCACGCCACCGGCGGCCTCGCTGGCGAGAAAGCGCTTGAGCGCTGACGGCCCTGGGATTGATGACGATTGGGTCATGCAGGGGTCTCCTTTGACGAACGAAAGCGGGCGCTGTGCGGCCGTGAACAGGCGGCATCGGCTGGACGACGGACACAGCGAAGCACTGGCCAGCTGCAGTGCTGCCAGGTGCGCAAGATGAGGGGGATCAGGTTGGCGGGGTGTGCCCGGAGACGCTTCTCGGAAGCGGGGCATTGCCATGGAATACGGGACTGCTGCATGGTCTCGAAGCCTTACGGAAAACGACGGGTCGTTCTCCGTATACGGGGCAGGCCCCGGGCGCACGCAGCACACGCCTTAGGAGCGGAATACTACCGCCGGTGCGGTTCGTGTTTCAACCCGCCAGGATTGCAGACTGTTTCAGCTGCGCCCGGCACTGGTGCCTGGCGAGCATCGACCCTGGCCGATCGCTGCGGTTGACGAGAGGCTACGCCCGGTATCGAGGGCGCAACGCGTGCGACCCCTGACTGCTGACGTGGCCGGCCCATTCAGGCGTTTTCGTTACCCGAACGGGTAAACGAATACCGCTCGATACCGGAGCTGAGCTGCCAGCCCTGACGTTGCCGGTAGCGGGCCGCCGTGGCGTTGGTCATGAGAACGTCCAGCTGGCATTTGTCTATGCCGAGTTTCGCGAGGCCCGAAAGGCGGCGCTCCACCAAGGCATTGGCGATGCCGCGGCACGCGACGGCAAAAGCCGCTTCTGCAGGCCATTGGAGTGGCCCGCCCGCTATCGGTAGTACGCCATGTGAGCGGCCCGCGGCCTGGGGGATTCCGGCTCTTGGCCGTGTGGTTACAGCGTGGCGATGGTACCGCCGTCGATCCGGTGCTCGGAGCCGGCGATCGAGGCGGCCCTGGGGGACGCCAGAAAGGCGATCAGATCGGCCACTTCCCGGGGCCTGGCCGGCCTGCCCACCGGGATGCCGCCGAGCGACTCCATGATCATTCGTTTGCCGCCTTCGTAGTCCGTCCCGGCCTGGGCAGCCAGTCGCTCTGCCAGCCTCACGGACGCCTCGGTCTCGATCCATCCAGGCGCTACGCTCAGCACGCGCACGCCCTTGGGCGTTACTTCCCTTGCCAGGGATTTGCTGTAGGTGGTGAGCGCTGCCTTGGCGGCAGCGTAGGCGGTGGTGGAGGCGGGCAGCGGCATGATGCGCTGGATCGAGCTCACATGGATGATGACGCCTGAGCCCTGGGCCAGCATGGCGGGCAATAGCGCGCGATTCAGGCGTACGGCAGGCATCAGGTTCAGATTCAGTTCGGCAAGCCACTGTTCGTCACTGATGGCGGCAAAGCCGCCACCGGGCGTGCTGGAACCTCCGAGCACGTTGATCACGATATCGATACCGCCCAGGCGCTGGAGGGCGGTCTGCGCGAGGTGGGCCACGCCTTCTGCCGTCGTCAGATCGGCACCGATGTAGATGACGCCATCCACAGGCCGTACGGACACGTCGCGCGCCGATGTCGCCACCCGGGCGCCCGCTTCCACGAGGGTCTGCACGACTGCAGCGCCAAGGCCCTGAGTGCCGCCGGTCACGACCGTGCGCAGGCCATCGAGTTGAAGGTCGTAGTTCATGCGCTGATCTCCAGTGAGGTGATCAGGCCCCGTTCCAGGCGAAATCGGTACGACAGAGCGAGGGGGCTGCCGGGGAAATTGCCGGTGACCTCGGCGCGCACGAGCTGTACGCCATCCTCTGGCTCGATGGCGAAGGGCACGCTCGTTGCGCTGTACCTGGCCGATGCCTCGGCCATGAACGCCTTGATGGCGTCGATGCCTGCGTAGGTGTGGCCGGCGTCCTTCATGATGGCTTGCGCCGTGAAGCAATGGGCCAGGGCCTGTGGGTCGTGTTCGGCCGCGAAGTAGGCGGCGATTGGTTCGGGCAGGGGCAGGGTAGGCATGGTGGCGGCTCCATCGGGTTTAATGACAGCCCTAGGATGCGTACCGGACAGAATTAAATTAATCCCCTAGAATCGGCATTGGCTATGTAGGGAAGAATGCATAATGCGTGGATCGGACTTTGCCGAGCTGAAAGCCTTCGTGGCCATCGTGGAGCGTCAGAGCTTCGCCCGCGCGGCAGAGCATCTGGGGCTTTCGCCTTCTGCCCTGAGCCAGACCATCCGCCAGCTCGAGAGGCGCCTGGGTGCCCGCCTGCTCAATCGCACGACCCGCAGCGTGGCGCCATCGACCAGTGGCGAGCTGCTCTACAGGCGCATCGCCCCATTGCTTCGTGAAATGGCGGTAGCCGTCGCCGAAGTCAGTGAGGCGACGGGACGGATAAGCGGCACGCTGCGTATCAATGCGCCCGGCATCGCCGCCAGAACCCTGATTGCACCGCGCCTGGCACGCTTCCACCAGACACACCCCGATGTGCTGCTCGACATCGTGGTCGAGGATGCGTTGACCGATATCGTTGTTGGCCGTTTCGACGCGGGTATCCGTGTGGGGGGCCGGCTCGAGAAAGACATGGTGGCCATCCGCTTGACCCCGGATATGAACATGGTGGCTGTGGCCGCTCCGCAGTACCTCGCACGTCGGGGCACGCCCCAGTCACCTGCCGAATTGCAGGACCATGCCTGCATCAACTGGCGGTTGCAGATGGACGGCAGGCCCTATCGCTGGGAGTTCCAGGATGGGGGACAGCCCCTGGACGTGGCGGTGGAGGGGCCGGTGGTCACCAATCACCCTGACATCGGCATCGCTGCTGCCGTTCAGGGCCTCGGCATTGCCTACCATTTCGAGAGAGAAAGCCTGGGTGAGCTTCTCGCCCAGGGGCGTCTGATCCAGGTTCTTGCCGACTGGTCGATCTCGCGCCCGGGCCTGTTCCTCTATTACCCGAACAGGCAGCACCGGCCAGCGGCATTGAGTGCGTTCATAGACTGCTTGCTGGATCGAGATCAGTTCCGCTGCGACCCCATCGGCAACAGTCTCTAGCGGGGATTGGCAACAGGCAGCCGAGCCAGCGCCGCGACTGCCGCGTTCGAGCGCCTGGCGTGCGCTCACGGCAATCTGCGTGGGCCAGGTGATTGCCGTTCGCAGCCGGGCATCGGCCACCTGCCATGCCCCGCCAACCCTTGTCACGAATAGGTGTGAGGGTCGGCTTTCCGAGACGCTGAAACCCGACCATACTGAGACGAGAAGACGCGCACCCCCTGCCGCTTTCCCTACCCCAACTTGAACGGGCCTGCAGACGACGATGCTGCAGCCGTCGGGAGATCCATTTGCTGACCGTTCCGCTGGACCTGATGGATGATGACCGCCTCGTTCATGTGCTGAGTGCCAGTGAGCGGCTGGCCAGGGCGGTATCGGTCGACCAGGTCGTCGCCATCCTGCGGGACACGGCGCGCGCCACGGTGGGCGCTGAGGGTATTGCGGTGGTCATCGAAAACCAAGGCTGCTGTTCCTATGTGGCCGAAGATGCGGTGTCGCCGCTTTGGCAGGGCCAGAGCTTTCCGTCCGAGCAGTGTATTTCCGGCTGGGCGATGCATAACCGGGAGACGGTCGCGATCCGTGACGTTCGCCTCGACCCACGCATCCCCCAGGCGGCCTATGCGGCGACCTTCGTGCGTAGCCTGGTGATGGTGCCCATTGGCAGGCCGGTGCCGATCGCAGCGCTTGGCGCATACTGGTCCGATGTCCGTGATCACCCCGCCGATACCATCAGGCGCCTGGAAAGCCTGGCGCAATTGGCAACCATTGCCATCGACAACGCACGCCTGACCCAGGCGCGCAATCGTGAGGTCGCCATGGGAGCCGCGCAGAAACGCATCCTCCAACTGGCGGTGGAAGAAACGCCGTTGAACGCCACGCTGGAGGCGATCATCCGCGAGGTGGACGGGCTATCCGTGTCGGGTTTCCTGGGCGGCATCCTGCTGCTTGATGAGGACGGCGGGCATCTGGCCCATTGCGCGGGGCCGAGCCTGCCCAGCGCCTTCAGGGAGGCCGGTAAAGGCATCGCCATCGACCCGGGCGCCGTGACCGCATTGGCCGACATCGGCAATGACCCGAACTGGGTCGCTTTACGGGATCTTGCCCTCAGCCAGGATCTGCACCTTTGCTGTTCGATCCCGATCCGTTCGGCGCAAGCCGCGCTGCTCGGTGCCTTCGTTCTCTATCACAAAGAGCGCCGCGAGCCGCTGCCGGCGGATATCGAAATCATCGACTTCGTGGTTCACACCGTGGGGTTGACCGTGCACCGCGCGCGTACCGAGTCGGCGATTCGTATCAGCGAAGCGAGACTGCGCCTGGCGGTCGACCACGCCGATGTGGGCTTCTGGGATGTGGATTTCGTCCGCAACACGTTGGTCTGGCCGGCCCAGACCAAGGCGATGTTCGGCATCTCGGCTGACGTGGAGGTCACCCTGCAGGACTTCTACGACGGTCTGCATCCCGAGGATCGCGAAGCGACGATCAGCGCCTTCGTGGCGGCCGCCGACCCTGAGCAGCGTGCGCTCTACGAAGTCGACTACCGCACCATCGGCCGCGAGGATGGCATCGTGCGCTGGGTCGCGGCCAAGGGGCGAGGGGTGTTCGACTCCGCCGGCGTCTGCCTGCGCGTGACCGGTACGGCCATCGAAATCACTGGCCGCAAGGCTGCCGAGGAGGAGCTGCGCGAGCTCAATGACACCCTGGAAAGGCGAATCGCCGAGGCCATTGCCGAACGGGAGGAGGTCGAGAAAGCGTTGCGCCAGAGCCAGAAGATGGAGGCGATGGGGCAGCTTACCGGTGGCGTCGCCCATGACTTCAATAATCTGCTCACCCCGATCGTCGGCACGCTCGACATGCTGCAGCGGCGCGGCGTGGGGGGCGAACGCGAGCAGCGGCTCATTTCCGGCGCCATGCAGTCGGCCGAGCGCGCCAAGACCCTGGTGCAGCGGTTGCTGGCCTTCGCGCGCCGTCAACCGTTGCAGACGGTACCGGTCGACCTGGCCAAGCTGGTCAGCGACATGGGCGATCTGCTGGCCAGCACCACCGGGCCGCAAATCAAGGTGGTCATCGATGCGCCGGAAAATCTGCCGGCTGCCATCGCCGATCAGAACCAGCTCGAGATGGCGCTGCTCAATCTCTCCGTAAACGCCCGCGACGCCATGCTCGAGGGCGGCACGATTCGTATCTCGGTCAGCCTGGAATCGGTCGGCGAGGGGCACCGTTCGAAGCTCCCCGCCGATCAATACCTGTGCCTGTCCGTTGCAGATACCGGCACCGGCATGGACGCGGCAACGCTGGCCCGCGCGGTGGAGCCGTTCTTTTCCACCAAGGGCGTGGGCAAAGGGACCGGGCTCGGGCTTTCCATGGTGCACGGGTTGGCATCCCAGCTGAACGGCGCGCTGACCATCCAGAGCGCGCCCGGCCTCGGCACGAGCGTCGAGCTGTGGTTGCCGCGCAGCGCCGCCGAGCCGGCCGCCGGGTTGCGCATCGGCGAGGCAGCCGAGCCTCGCCTGACGCGCGGCACGGCGCTGTTGGTCGATGATGAGGACTTGGTACGGGCCAGCACCTCGTACATGCTGGCCGAGCTGGGCTATCGCGTGATCGAGGCGGGTTGTGGCGAAGAGGCCATGCAGCGGGTGGCCAGCGGCGAACCCTTCGACCTGCTCGTCACCGATCACCTGATGCCGGGCATCAATGGCACCGATCTGGCCCGGATGGTGCGCACCTCCCGGCCTGGAATCGCGATCCTGCTGGTGTCCGGCTACGCGGAGCGTGAGGGCCTGGACCCGGAGCTGCCACGCCTGACCAAGCCGTTTCGCAAGAGCGAACTCGCCGCAAGCCTCGCTCAGCTTCGCGGCGAATCCTGGGACGAAGCCCCCCAGGCCGAGGTCTCGGCACCCTGATTTCTCCGCGGACGGCGAGCCGTGCACTGTCGCCGGGCAGTTCAGCCAGGGCATGAACAGGCTGCGGGAAATGCGCTTGCCCGAAACGGCCGTGCAGCGAACCGTGGCGGTGACGGCCAGGGCAGATGGCTCGCTGCCTTCGATGCGGCGGATTCATGAAAAACTTCTTACGGCCATTGGTCGCTTGTGACAGGCCGGTGAACGGTATGATGGTGTATTTTCCGCCTAGCGGCATGAACGCGCCCGCGTCTCATGCCGAGCGCTTTACTGCCGCTTGGTCGTCCGCTGTCGAGTCCTATTCAATGAATCATTAAACAGTGTCCGGCACGCCTTTCTTTCGAACCTTGGCCGCAAGGGCGCAGCCCATCGAAGGGTTTGCCCGCCATTCTCGCAGCTTCCAGGAAAACCAATCGCCAAGGCCTGCTACGCCAGCATGGCTACCCTCTAATCATTCTACGTTGGCCGGGCTCGTCGCCGGGGAGTAGTGGTGCGTGTGAACCAGAACTTGAATCACCTTTCTCGCGAAGAACTGGAAGCGGAAGTGCTGCGATTGCGCGCGGCGGCGCGTGGAGCCAACCGAACAGCTGCCACTCGAGAAATCGCGGGAGCAGGGCTAAGCCAGCGCGCGGCACGCCAATGGGCGGTATTCGAGAGCGCTGTCGATTTCGCGATCATTCTCATAGACCCCTCGGGGACGATCACCAACTGGAATTCTGCAGCTGCGCTGGTGTTCGGCTGGAGCGCTGATGAAATGTGTGGCCAGCCAGCAGATCGCTTCTTCACGCCGGAGGATCGCCAGACGGGCCGAGTCGAACATGAAATGCAGCAGGCGCTGCGAGCGGGGCGCGCAGCGGACGAACGCTGGCATATCCGCAAGGATGGGCAGCAGATCTGGGCCTCCGGCGAAATGATGCCGCTTTTTGCCGAGAACAATGCCCATCTGGGTTTCATGAAGATCCTGCGCGATCGCACCCGTGAGCACCTGGCGGGCCGTGCAATGGAGGAAGCCAAGGAGCGCTACCGCCTCGCTTCCAAAGCGACCAACGACGCGATTTGGGACTGGGACCTGGTGGCCAATCACGTCCTCTGGAACGACGCGCTCGAGCAAGCCTATGGCCATGCGCTCGCCACCATAGAGACCAGTGGTGATTGGTGGATGGCGCAGATTCATCCGGAAGATCAGGACCGCATCTACACCTCGATTCATGCGGTCATTGACGGCGAGGGTACTGCCTGGACGGACGAATATCGGTTTCGACGCCAGGACGGCACCTATGCGGAGGTGCTCGATCGAGGGCACCTGATTCGCAACGCCCAGGGCAAGGCTGTTCGCATGATCGGTGCCATGCTCGACCTGACGCAGAGTCGCTCAGCGGCGACCGCACTGCGCAAGAGCGAAGAGCGATTCAGGACGATCGTGGAAACGATAGAGACCGCATTCGCCATCGTCGAAGTCAAGTTCGACGAGACCGATCGCCCGGTGGACTACCGATTCATCGAGGTCAATCCTGCCTTCGAGCGTGAGGCGGGCGTCAACCTGCGCGGTAAATGGGTAACCGAGTACGCTCCGGATCTGGAGCAGTTCTGGTTCGACACCTATGGAAGCGTCGCCAAAACACGGGAGCCCGCTACGTTCGAGAATTATGCCGAGGCATTCGAACGCTGGTTCGACGTGCGTGCCGTTCCGGTAGGCGACCCTGCCGAACGGCAGATCGGTATCTTCTTCAATGACGTGACTGCCCGGCGAAATGCCCAGGAGCGGTTACGAATCAGCGAAGCCTTAGCTCGCGAAAACATCGAACGGGTGCAGCTCGCCCTTGCCGCCGGCGCGATTATCGGCACCTGGCATTGGGACATCCCCAATGATCGATTCACCGTTGATAATGCCTTTGCTGATGCCTTCGGTCTCGATCCTGCTCTGGGACACAGTGGTCTTTCTCTCGAACAGGTCAACGCAACGGTACACCCGGATGATCGCGAGGGGCTGGTTGCGGCCATCAACGATGCCATCATGCGCGGCGGCTCTTATGCGCATCAGTATCGGGTGCGACGCACGGACGGCAAGTATTACTGGATCGAAGCCAATGGCCGTGTGGACCGTGCCGAAGACGGCACGCCGCAAAGCTTCCCCGGCGTTCTGATCGATGTCGAAGAGCGCCGTACGCTGGAAGCCGAACGTGATCGTGCTACGGCGGCGCTGCGAGCGCTCAACGAGACGCTGGAGCAGCGGGTCGCTGAGCGCACCGCCGAGTTGATGCAGACCGAAGAAAAGCTGCGCCAGTCCCAGAAAATGGAGGCCGTCGGCCAACTGACGGGTGGCCTGGCCCACGATTTCAACAACCTGCTCACCGGTATATCGGGCTCCCTGGAGCTTATGGGCGTGAGGATGGCGCAGGGGCGAATCAACGGCCTGGAAAAATACATGCTGGCGGCGCAGGGCGCGGCCAAGCGGGCATCTGCATTGACGCATCGCCTGCTGGCATTTTCACGGCGACAGACCCTGGACCCTCGACCTACGGACATCAATGCGCTGATGCTGAGCATGACCGATCTGATCCAGCGTACGGTAGGGCCGAGCATCATCGTCGAGACCGTTGGCGCCACGGGTCTCTGGTCGGCGCGCGTCGATGCCAGCCAGTTGGAAAACGCGCTTCTGAATTTGTGCATCAATGCGCGTGATGCCATGCCAGACGGTGGCCGGATCACCATCGAGACGGCCAATCGTTGGATGGATCGCAATGCCGCCCGCGCCCATGACCTGGAGGAGGGGCAGTACCTGTCGATATGCGTGACCGATACCGGTACGGGCATGACGCCGGATGTAATCGCCAAGGCCTTCGATCCATTCTTCACCACCAAGCCCATTGGCCACGGCACCGGGCTGGGCCTGTCCATGATCTACGGGTTTGCCAAGCAGTCGGGTGGGCAAGCGCGCATCTACTCGGAAGTCGGCTTGGGGACAACGCTGTGCATCTACCTGCCACGCTATCTGGGTGACGCCGTAGTCGAGCAGGAGGAAACCGGCCATCGGGACGAACCGCGTGCGCAGTCTGGCGAGACGATTCTCGTGGTCGACGATGAACCTACCGTTCGTATGCTTTTGACCGAGGTGCTGGGAGAACTTGGTTACACGGTGATCGAGGCTGCGGACAGCATGGCCGGGCTCAAGGTGCTGCGCTCTGACGTGCATATCGATCTGCTGATTACTGACGTAGGCCTCCCTGGCGGCTTGAATGGTCGGCAGATGGCTGAGGCCGGGCGTGACGTTCGCCCTGGTCTGAGTACCTTGTTCATCACGGGGTATGCGGAGAACGCCGTGATTGGTAACGGGCATCTCGAAGCCGGCATGCAGGTGCTGACAAAACCCTTTTCTGTCGACACCCTGACCTCCCGGGTCAGAGAACTGATGGGGGACGCTTAGGCCAATAGCAGCCGCTGTGCAGGGCCGGGTTTTTGAGTAAATGTACTTAAAACCGGCGAACTTGAAGCGAAGCGGCTGCTATTGATCCATTCGGCGAAAAGCCTGAACGCTGCAACGGCGACCTTGCTCAGAGTGGGTATCGCAGCGAGGTTGACCATGGCCGCAAAGTCTAAAGAGCATAAAAAGCAGGGCGCCCTGAATTGCAACGGTACCGTTCATGGCTCGGCGGAGGGCCTGGCAATCACCTGCTACGACAAAGCAGGGCACAGGGTAGCGAATCTGCGCCTATCGAATCTCCAGCTGCGTAATGAAACGCTCATCGCAGCCGCTATCCGCCATCTGTATGGCCAGGTGCGCGATACAGAGCGGCCGGAGTGACCATCGCTGACGACGAGCGGTTAAGCCGGACTTAAATCGCCCGTTGACATGTCCACGCAATCGACCAGAATCCCTATCTTCAACTTCAGGGAACATCTGTTGATGGCGAAGATGGCCCTCAGGGCGGCGGTGCTTCATATCAGGCAATACTTCCAGCCGTTGGTGGTGAGCATCACCCCACTTAGCAGCCGCACCATGGACGTAACCTTGCTCGACCCGAAAACAGGCGAGTCCGTTACGCTTCAGGCTATTCCTTGCCGCAGACTGATATCGCCCGCCGAGCTTTTTCAGCTGATCAACCTGATCGAGTCGCAGGCCAAGGCCCGCATGTCCAGCCTGTTCGCCACCCACTTCGTGAACAAGCTGCAGCAGCTGTGAAGTGTGACGGGACAAACCGCACGCCCATGGCGTAAAATTTTCCGAACGTTCCCTTGAACACTCTTTCCTATCTGCATGGCTAGAGCAGATCAGCATGAACACGTACATCCAACAGTTTGCAAGGGCGGTCGCTGAGCGCTTCACCGTGGTAATTGAATCGCATCAGGGGAGGGTGAGATTGCAGTGCCTGGATAATGCTGGGCAGCTGGTTACCACGCGTGTGTTCAGTGACCGACAACTCAGAAACGGCGCGCTCGTTTGCATGGTGCTGGCCGATCTCAGGCTCTCGCTCTACAAGCAAGACGATCACCCTCCGCTTATCCCGCTACCGGAAACCCACCACCCCAGGGCGTCCTGATCACGCCTCTCTTCCCATAAGCGAACCCTTGTCCGTTGCGTTTCTTCAAAGGCGTTTAGCCAGTCACTGCCCGCGTCAGCCACTGAAAGAAACGACTAGAGGCGAGCCAGTTGCCCATCCGCTGGTCAGGCGAGCCGAAGACTGAACCAGTCAGCGATCGTGATGCGATAGGGCGACTGGGCATCATTAGATGGCCGAAAGTCGTTGGAGCCCATTTTCGACAGGCCGCCCCGATACCTCAGACCGATAGGCCGTACCCTCAATCGCGGTCAGGCGTCAGGCGTCAGCCGGCTGGCGTGCCAGCAGCAGGCTGCGCCTCGGGCTGGTTTCCCGGCAGGAAGCGCGCTACGTCGATAGCGTCGATCTGGTCCGGGTGCAGGTGGCGCCGGGCGTAGCGCATCGGCATTTCGCTGCGCAGGAACAGGGCGAACAGGTCGGCATCGATATGCCCGTTATCGCGCAGCCTGGCGAGAATCTCGATGGATTCCGAGAGCGTCTTGGCCTGCTTGTAGGGGCGGTCGGAGGCCGTCAGTGCTTCGAAGATATCGGCGATGGCCATGATGCGCGCCGGGATGGACAGCTGGCTCTTGTCCAGCTTGCGCGGGTAGCCGGTGCCGAGCAGGGTTTCGTGGTGGGTGCCGGCATATTCCGGGACCCGCTTGAGGTTCGACGGCAGCGGCAGGTTTTCCAGCATGACGATGGTCTGGATAATGTGCTCGTTGATCTTGAAGCGCTCTTCGGCGGTCAACGTGCCCTTGCTGATGCTCAGGTTGTAGAGCTCGCCATGGTTGTAGAGGTGCTCCGGCACGCTGATCTGGAAGCCGTACTTGGGGTCGAAGTCCTTGGTTTCCGGGCGCGGGAAGACGTGCTGCGGCTTGTCGGCCAGTAACCGCTCGAGTGCCGGTAATGGTGCCACGGGCAGTTCGGCAACGCGCATCAACTCGGCCTGGGAGAGCCCCAGGCGATCATCGAAATGCCGCAGCCAGGTACGCTCGGCTGCCCTTTGCAGGGTGCCGACGTGCTCGGGGTTCATCAGTTCGCTGCCGATATTGCAGCCGGCGATAAAGGCGAATTCGTCCTGCAGTGCCTGGGCGGTAGCCTGGTACTTGGCGTCGGCCTGCGCTCTGTCCTGGCCGTCGAGCAGCTGCTGCAGGCGCTCGAGCTGAGCATCGCGCAGCAGTACCTCGAAGCGCATGCGCACCTCGTGGATGCGGTTGTAGATGGTCTCCAGCTTGGTGGCCTTGTCGACCACGTGCTCGGGCGTGGTGATCTTGCCGCAGTCGTGCAGCCAGGCGCCGATACGGAACTCGCGCCATTCGTCTGCCGTGGTGAAGCGAAAGCTCGCCAGCGGGCCTTCGCTCACCTCGCTGGCCGCCTCGGCGAGCATCATCGCCAGCTCCGGCACCCGTTCGCAGTGGGCGCCGGTGTAGGGGCTCTTGGCATCGATGGCGCCGGCGAGAATCTCGATCATGCCGTCGATCAGCGCCCGCTGGGAATCGATCAGGTTATGGTTTTCCAGGGCCACGGCGGCCTGGGAAGCGAGGGCGCCAATAAAAGCCACCACCGGCGGAGAAAAGGCGGTGACCTCGCCGGTCTCGACGTCCAGGGCGTTCATGAACTGCAGCACGCCGATCACTTCACCGCCGCGTGGTGCCAGCGGTACGGTCAGCATGGAGACGGTATGAAAGCCCGATTCGTTGTCGAAGCGGCGGGTGCCGCTGAGGTCGAAGCGGCTTTCGCCGTACACGTCGTCGATCACCACGGTTTCATTATGCAGCGCCGCGTAGGTCGACACGTGTCGTTCGTTGGGCAGGCCGGTGTGCGGGTCATGCAGGGGAATCTCGACCGTCGGCAGCTCGTCGTCCATGGAGCGCAGGGCGAAGCGCAGCGTGCCGTGGTCGGTTTTCAGGTACATGGTGGCGGCCTGGGCATTACAGGTGCGCTTGCCCTGCATCAGGATATGGCGCAGCAATGCGTCGCGGTCGCGCTCGGAGGAGAGCAGCAGGCCGTTTTCCACCAGGCTGGCCAGCTTGAGCTGGGAGGCCTGCAGCGCCTGGGTCTGGCTTTGCAGCGCCTCTTTCATCTCGATGTGGTTGCGGTTGAGGGTTTCGATCTCGGCGAACAGCGAGGCCGGCGGCAGTTCGCCGGAGAAATCCATCTGGCGGATTTTTTGCGTGTCCTGCACCAGCAGCTCGATGGTGCGATCTATGCTCTGCATACCGCCGAGCACCAGCGGCATGGTGCACAGCAGGATGCCGACGGACAGGCCCAGCACCAGCAGGGGCGGGGCGCCCAGGGTCAGGGCGAGCAGCGGTGCCAGCTGCAACAGCAGGAACAGGGTGACCACCAGGCTCCTGCTCCTGAAGCGTAGTCTGATTCGCTGCTTGATTTGCCCTGATGCCATACTGCAACCTGCGCTACGGTCCCATCGCGTATTTCACGTACCATCCGACCAGGCAACGGTGCTGCGGCTGGATGTGCAACGCTCAGTTCGACTCAGGGAATGAGATTAAAAAAGGAGAGTACTGTGTTTGCACCTTTCAGGATATGGTCACTGGCTGGCGTATTGCTAGCTGGTTCGGTTTTTGCTGCTGACCCCAGCTCGTCGATCGGCTATGTGATGAAGGTCCAGGGTGAGGCTAGCGTCACCCGGGATGGCGCGACCGTGCCGGCGACGATCGGCACGCCGCTGTACGTCGGCAGCACGGTGAAGACCGGCCCGGCGGGCTCCCTGGGCGTGACCCTGGAGGACAACACGGTGATGTCCTTTGGACCCAACAGCGAGCTGACCCTGGACGAATTCATCTTCGACCCGGCCCAGGACGAGCTGAAGCTGAGCGCCAAGATCAGCCACGGCACCCTGGACTACATTTCCGGCACCATCGCCAAGCTCAAGCCGCAGGCCGTCGAGATCAACACCCCGACCGGCACCATCGGTGTGCGTGGCACGCACTTTCTCGTCAAGGTTGATTGAGTGCTAAAGGCTATGTTCTGCAATCGACTGCGCGCATTTGCCATCCTGTTCTGCGCCTTGCTGAGCAGCGGCTGCGCGTCCAAATCCTACGTGGTGCTGGTGGAAAGCCCCGATGGCAGCACCGGCGCCATCGAGGTCAGAACCGGCAAGGGCCTGGCCCGGGTCGACCAGAAGGGCTATGCGGTCAACCTCGACGGCAGCAGCGCCAGGCCCTTCCAGGTCGAGCCGCCCAGGCTCGAGAAGGATTTCTCCGCCGCCCGGGCTGCCCAGCCAGCGCTGCCGAAAAGCTATTTGCTGTATTTCAGGACCGGTGGCGCCAAGCTGACCGAGAAGTCCCAGGCGGAGATTCCCAAGATATTGCAGACCGTGCGTGATCGCGGCCCCTCGGCGGTGTCGGTGATCGGCCATACCGACACCGTTGGCAGCAAGATCGATAACGAGGATCTGGGCCTGCTGCGCGCCCGGGCCATCGCCCGCCAGCTACAGGAAAATGGCCTGCAGGCGCTGGAGCTGGTGGTGACCTCCCACGGCGAGGGCAACCTGTTGGTGAAAACCCCGGACAACACGCCGGAACCCGCCAACCGCCGGGTTGAAATCACCGTTCGCTAAGAGCCTGTTCAAAGTCTAGCGAGCTAGAGCAATGCGAGGCCTAGGCGGCCCCACAAAAACAGGCGAGGACGCGGAGTTTACGAGCTGTAAATGAGCAGTCCGACTGGGCTGGCAATCCAGCCTGTTTTTAACGCCGCAGTGCCGACGCGCAGCAGACTTTGAACAGGTTCTAAGGCCCGCCTTACTTGCTGGCCATCACCAGCCGGTTGCCGCGCTCACCGTTGCGCAGGCGCTGCAGGTGATAGGCCACCAGTCCATCCCAGGGTCGCTGCTCGCTGAGCGTCTCGAATGCGCTCAGCGCCTCGGCCGCGCCACTCGCCAGCAGGCGGTAGGCCGCTTCGTAGGCCACGTCGCGGTCAGTTGCCGGCACGGCCATCGCCTCCAGCGGTTCGAACACCTGCACGGCCTCGGCCTTGCCCTTGAGCAGCACCTCGCCGACCGGACGCATTGGCACCTCCGGGCACTGCTCGTGGATGGCGGCGGACACGCAGACCAGGGTGCCGATCTGGCCGTTCAGGCTTTCCAGGCGCGAGGTGGTGTTCACCGGATCACCCAGGGCGCGATAGTCGAAGATCACCGAGCCGCCGAAGTTGCCCACCACCACCTCACCGCTGTGCACGGCGATACGGGTCTGGCCGAAGGCGATGCCGCGCTCGCCCAGGGCGGCGACGTAACCCTGGGCGAAGCGGTTGATCTCCAGGGCGCAGGCCAGGGCGCGCTGCTGGTGATCGGCCTGGGGGATCGGCGCCGAGAACATGATCGCCACCGCATCGCCGACGATACGGTCGAGGGTGCCCTCGTGACGAAAGGCGATGGCGATCACCTGTTCCAGGTAATCGTTGAGCAGGCTCACCGCGGTCTCGGGGGCCTGGCGCTCCATCATCGCGGTAAAGCCGGTGATATCGGTGAACACGAAACTGCAGCTTTGCCGCTGCCCGCCGAGTGCCAGCTGCTCCGGGTGGGCGACCAGGTGGTTGACCAGATTGGGCGACACGTAGCGCGAGAAGGCTTGCTGGATCCAGCGTTGCTCACGCTCGGCGGCCATGTGGCGCACGATGCTGGCGGCGCCATAGACCAGCATCAGGCCCAGCGACGGGGTGAACAGGTCGAGCAGCAACCGGTGCGTGGCGAAGCCGTACCAGGCCGCCGCGTTCAGCGCCGCGACCAGCCCCAGCATCAGCAGCGCCGACAACAGGGCGGGGGCGTACAGCGCCGCTATGCCCAGCACCAGGCCGCCCAGCAGCAGGGCCAGGCCTTCCACGGCCAGCGCCCAGCCGGGGCGCAGCAACAGGCTGTCGGTCAGCACCTGTTCCAGGGCCTGGGCGTGTACCTCGACGCCGGGAATGATCCCGCCCAGGGGGCTGAAGCGCAGATCCTGCAGGCCCTGGGCGGAGGTGCCGACCAGGATGATGCTGCCGGCGAGCGGCGGCGCCGTGCCGTCCAGCACCTGCCAGGCGGGGATGCTGCGGCTGGCCTGGGGCCGGGTGAAATACACCCACAGCTCGCCGCTGGCCGCCGTGGGGATCTGCAGCCGGCCGATATCCACCCGCTGCACCCCCGAATCCCTGCTGATGATCCGGTAGCGCCCGGTGCGCTGGGCCACCCGCAGTGCCTCGGCGACCAGCGATGGGCGCAGCTCGCCGGCCAGCGACACGAAAAGCGGCACCCGCCGTACCACGCCATCGGCGTCGGGGCGGAAGGTCATGGCGCCGAGGCCACGGGCGGCCTGTTCCAGCTGCGGCAGAGGCCGCGCAGCGCCCTGGAAGGCAGGTACGAAAGCCAGCGGCGAGGGACCCTGCAGCACCATGCCGAAGCGGCTCAAGGGTGGCCCGCCGGCGCCCGGGCTCTGCTCGGCGGCAAAGCCGAGCACCACATTGCCGCGCGCCAGTACCCCGGCGAATTGCCCGTCATGGTTCGGCAGGGCAGCCAGTTGCGTGGCCAGTCCCGGCGGCAGCAGGCTGCCACGCAGCAACTGCTCGGGCGAGGTACGATCGGGCTCGGCGAACAGCACGTCGAACACCACCGCCGCGGCGCCGGCCTGTTCTAGCCGCTCCACCAGCGCAGCCACCTGGGTGCGCGGCCAGGGCCACTGGCCGATGCGCTTGAGGCTCTCTTCATCGAGGTCGACGACGCGCACCGGCGCCTCCTGGTAAGGCCGCGGCTGCCAGCGCTGGTACTGATCGAACACCGCGTGGCGAGCCTTCTGCACCGGCATCGGGTCGATCAGAAACACCATGCAGAGGCCCAGCAACACGGCCAGGCAGAAGCCGCCGCTTGGGGAAAACAGACGAGACTTAGCCATGTATCAGGGCTCTTGGCAGGGGGAAGAACTGCAGCTGGGTCATGGAAGGTACCTGGGATGCCGGGCAGATGGGCCGGCTGCCTAGCGCGCAGCAGCCCTTGACCTGTCCTTGCGCCCGATTCGATCAAGGCGGTGATTCGTTTGGCCGCGACTTTGCCACATAAACCTCTTCCATGGAGGCTCAGCAGGGCGAGGCCTTCACGAAATCGATAAAGGCCCTGAGCGGCGAGGGCAGGTAGCGGCGCCCCGGGTAGTACAGATACGGGCCCGAGAAACTCTGCCACCAGGGCTCCAGTACCGGTTCCAACGCGCCGCTGTGCAGGTGCGGGCGCAGCCAGTCCTCGAACAGGTAGACCATGCCCAGGCCGTCGATCGCCGCCTCTACGGCCAGGTCGACGGCGCCGCCGATGCGCACGATCAGCGGGCCGTTGGGATCGACGCTGATGGTCTCGCCGTCGCGTTGGTACTCCCACAGCGGCATGGCGCCGCTGGGGAACTTGCCGCGCAGACAGGCGTGCTGCAGCAGATCGCGCGGGTGCTCGGGGCGCCCGTGGGCATCCAGGTAGGCGGGCGAGGCGGCGGTGGCGCAACGTTGCAGGCGGGGGCCGATGGGCACGGCGATCATGTCCTGTTCCAGGCGATCGTCGTAGCGAATGCCGGCGTCGCAGCCCGCCGCCAGCACGTCGACGAAGCTTTCCTCGGCGATCACTTCCACGCGGATGTCGGGGTAGGCCTTCAGGAAGGGGGTGATAAGCCTGGGCAGCACCAGCCGCGCGGCGCTCAGCGGCACGTTGAGTTTCAGGGTACCGGTGGGGCGGTCACGAAAGTCATTGACCACGTCCAGCGCCGCGGTCACTTCGCCCAGCGCCGGCACGATGCGGTTCATTAGCAGTTGGCCCGCTTCGGTCGGCAGGATGCTGCGAGTGGTGCGGTTCAGCAGGCGCACGCCAAGGCCAGCCTCCATGCGGCGCACGGCATCGCTGAGGCTGGAGGCGGATTTGCCACTGAGCCGTGCGCCTTCCCGAAAACCGCCGGCGTTCACCACGGTGACGAAGGCCAAAAGATCCTGAATGTCGGTGCTCACTGTTCGCTCTCCCGTACGGCCTGTGCCGATTGCACCCGATTATCAGCGCAGGGGTCAACGCCTATAGTCGCCTCCACATTCACTGATCGAGGCAGATGACATGAGCAACGCCAGCCAGGCCGGTAGCTTTTCTCTCGGTGAACGCACCGTCAATCGCATGGGCTATGGCGCCATGCAGCTCGCCGGGCCCCAGGTGTTCGGTCCGCCCCGGGACCGCGCTGCGTCGCTGGCGGTGTTGCGCGCCGCACGGGATGCCGGGGTCAACCATATCGATACCGCGGACTTCTACGGCCCCCACGTCACCAACCAGCTGATCCGCGAGGCGCTGCACCCCTACGGCGATGAGCTGGTGCTGGTCACCAAGGTCGGTGCCCGCCGCGCGGCGGATGCCTCCTGGCACCCGGCCGCGACCCCTGCCGAATTGACGCGGGCCGTGCACGACAACCTGCGCAACCTGGGTGTCGAGGCACTGGACGTGGTCAACTATCGGGCCTGGGGTACGCTGCATGCCCCCGACGAAGCGTCCATCGAGGAGGCGTTCGGCACCCTGGCCGACCTGCAGCGCCAGGGGCTGATCCGTCAGCTGGGCCTGAGCAACGTATCGGCGGTGCAGATCAGCCAGGCCCAGCGCATCGCGCCGGTGGTCTGCGTGCAGAACCACTACAACCTGTCGCATCGCGACGACGAGCAACTGATTGCCGAACTGGCCCGCCAGGGCATCGCCTATGTGCCGTTTTTTCCGCTGGGTGGTTTCTCGCCGCTGCAATCGGAGGTGTTGTCCAGCGTGGCGGCGCGCCTGGACACCTCGCCGCTGCGGGTCGCGCTGGCCTGGCTGTTGCAGCGCTCGGCGAACATCCTGCTGATTCCGGGCACCTCCTCGGTGACGCACCTGCAAGAGAATCTCGGCGCCAGCGAGCTGACCATTCCCCCTGCATTGCTGGCCGAGCTGGACGCCCTGGTCTGACAGAAGAGCGTTACGGCTACAGTGCCTTCTTGTAGCCGATATGCGAAGCCTCGAAGCCCAGCCCTTCGTAGAAGCGCTGGGCTTCTTTACGCGTGTGGTCGCAGGTCAGCTGGATCAACTGGCAGCCCCGTGCACGGGCTTGCGCGAAGGCCCACAGGAACATCTCCCGGCCGATGCCGGCGCTGCGGCAGTTCGGGTCGATACGCACCGCCTCGATCTGCGCACGCCAGGCGCCCAGGCGCGAGATGTTGGGCAGGAAGGTCAGCTGCAGGGTGCCGATCACCTGGCCCGCGTCAGCGACCACGACCAGCAGCTGGTTCGGATCGGCGTCGATGGCCTCGAAGGCGCTGACGTAGGCCGCTTGCAGCGGTGTGGAGGCATCTTCGCGAGCCTGGCCGAGCGGGTCGCTGGCCAGCAGGGTGACGATGGTTTCCAGGTCGGTGCGCTGTGCTTTGCGAAAGGTCAGGGTCGACATGGGGTGGTCTCCGGCGCGGGCAATGGATGTTTATTGCTGGAAAACTACATTAGCGCTAATGTATTTGGCAAAGGTGCTGATGGAGCCGTCGATGACCATGAAGATCGAACCTGGCCTGGGTGAGTTGCTGCGCTACGTGTCCGAGTTGGTGGAGCGCGGGGCCGAGCAGCATTATCAGGAGATGGGCCTCACCTACCGCGCGCGCTATACGCCAGTGCTGCGCGCCATCGAGGCGGGCGCCCGGACCATCACCGAAATCACCGCACGCACCCACCTGACTCAAGGGGCGATCAGCCAGACGGTGAACCAGATGGAGGCGGACGGCCTGATCACCCGCCAGCGCGGCGCCGATGCGCGCAAGAGCGAGATCCACCTGGCGCCGGCCGGTCAACGGCTGATGCCCCTGCTGATCGGTCACTGGGCGGCGACCTTCCACGCTATCGAACAGCTCGAACAGGATATTGGCCATCCATTACGACAGGTGTTGCGGGCGGCCGCCCAGGCCCTCCAGCACCAGGACTTCTCGCAGCGCCTGAGCGCCGCCAAACGACCACCCGCAGCAGGAGTGCCCGGTAATGAATGAGCCCCGTTCCACAGGCATCCGCGTGGAAGCCGGCGTGGTGGCCTTTCCCGTGCACTTCATGCGCGGCGGCACCTCCACCGGCCTGGTGATCGACCAGCGCTTCGCCCCCCAGGATGTCGCCCTGCGCGAGGAGCTGCTGCGCCACCTGATGGGCGTGCCGCTGCACGGCGAGACGCCCGGCAATCGTCAGCTCACCGGCCTGGGCCGCGGCCCGGCGACCAGCAACAAGGTGTTCTTCGTCGAACTGGAAAACGCCGAGGGCAAGCTGCGCCTGGTCAGCACCCTGGCGCAACTGGCTGCCAGCCATTCGGCCATCGACTGGAGCGTGAACTGCGGCAACATGTCCTCGGCGCTGCCGCTCTGGGCGCTGGACGTGGGGCTGGCCGATGGCGCGAGCGGCGATTTCGAGATCGATATCCGCAATACCAACACCGGGGTGATCACCACCGGCCGGGTGCTGCGCGATGCCGACAACGCGCTGCGCAAGGTGGCGATTCCCGGCGTGCCTGGGCATTTCCCGGGCGTGGACCTGTTCCTGCATCACCCGGTCGGTGCCAAGACCGGTGCCTTGCTGCCCACCGGTAATGTGCTGGATGTGATTGCGGGGCACGCAGTGTCCTGTGTGGACGTGGCGGTGCCGATGGTGATCATTGAGGCCGCGTCCTTCGGCAAGACGGCGCGCGAGCCGCTCGCCGAGCTGGAAGCCGATACCGCTTTCACGCAGGCGCTGCGCGAGGTGTGGATCGAGGCGGGGCTGCGCATGGGCCTGAAGAAACGCAGCGGCGAGTTAATGAGCCGCGAGGAGATCAACCGCAGCGAAACCATTCCCAAGGTTTGCATCGTCGGCCCGGCTACCGCGGGCGGCACGCTGTCGGTGCGCTACTTCACCCCGCAGACGCTGCACGCCTCCATGGCGGTATCGGGCGGCTGCTGCCTGGCTGCCGCCACGTTGATTCCAGGCACCGTCGCCGCCCGCCTGGCTGCCGCCAAACCGGCCGTAGGCGAGCCGTTCGACGAATATGCGGTAGCGATGGAAAACCCCGCCGGCACCCTCGACGCCACGGTGGTGGCTCGCGATCTCGGTGCCGGGCTGGAGGTCAGAACCGTGGCCTATCGGCGCAGCGCCCAGGTGCTCCAGCGCGGGCACGTGCCGCTGTACAACGCCTCGCAGGAATTGGCGGCGGTGCTGGTGGCGTTGATATAGGGCCAGGGAGGAGGAGGCTGGCCTCTGCGCTGCTCGGTTTTTTGACCATGAGCGCAGCGGCGAATCTCGGTATTGGAGCGCGCACCTGTGACCACCCTCGGCGCTGACCAGTTGGTGGTGTGCCTGAGCGGCCTGGGACTGTTCACGTTCGGCAGTCAGAGGGCGACCCTGTGGAACGGCCGGGGCCGGTAACGCTCAGAGGCGCTGCCGGCCGCTGGCCGCCTGGCAGCGAGTGCGCGTCAACAGCCATCTTGCAGCCCGAGGTGCTCCCGGTTGCGTGCCGTCTCGCCCGAGCATGTGTTGAGTTGTTCGATTAATTAGAATCTATCGTTCTATATTGGACGGCTATTTAGTTAAGTTGCCTGCGGGCATCATTTCCTCACTGCGGCTCACCAAGGTGGTGGCCCTTATCGAGGAACCAACCATGACTCACTCCACTGCACTCACCCACACCCCTGCCAACCTCTCCGCTGGCTCGGCACTCGCCGGGCGGATAATGCTGAGCGCCCTGTTCATGCTGTCGGGTATCTCCAAGCTCAGCGCTCCGGCTGCAATGATCGGCTACATCGAATCGGTGGGCATGCCGTTTCCTGGCTTGGCGCTGGCGCTGGCCATCCTTGTGGAACTGGTTGGCAGCGCGGCGTTGATCGTCGGCTATCGGACCCGCCTTGTTGCAGCCGGCCTGGCGGTATTCAGCATCGCCACGGCACTGGCCTTCCATGCCCAGCTGGGTGACCAGAACCAGTTCATCCATTTCTTCAAGAACCTCGCCATGGCGGGTGGGCTCTTGCAGGTCGTGGCGTTCGGCGCCGGCCGTTTCAGCCTCGATGCGCGTCGCGGCTGACGTCGAACAGACAGAGGAGATGCACCATGAAAGCGATTCGCGTTGCCCAATACGGCGAGCCGGAAGGCCTCACGCTGCAGGAACGTCCAGGCCTGGTGCCGGGCCAGGGTGAGGTACTCATCAACGTGGCGGGCAGCGGGGTGAACCCGGTCGACTGGAAGATCCTGTCGGGTGCCATGAAAGCGTTCATCCCGCTGGAACTGCCTTACACACCCGGCGTCGAGGTGGCCGGGCAGGTGGCGGCGGTGGGCGGGGGCGTTCAGCAATTCGCAGTCGGTGACCAGGTATTCGGATTCATCGGAATCGCGGGTGGCTTTGCCTCCCAGGTGGTCGCCCGTGCTGACCGGCTGGCCCACCGTCCGGCGCGCTTGTCCGCGCTCGAGGCCAGTGGGGTGCCGGCAGCGGCGTTGACGGCTTGGCAGGCGCTGCACGAACACGCCCAGGTCGGCGCCGGCCAGCGGGTGTTGATCCATGGCGCTGCGGGTGGAGTGGGCAGTATGGCGGTGCAGATGGCGCGTATTGCCGGCGCTACGGTGATTGCCACCGCCTCGGCGGCCAACCACGACTATCTCAACGGGCTGGGGGCGCATCAGGTGATCGACTACACCCGCACGGCGTTCGAAACGGCGGTCGATAAGGTCGATGTGGTGCTGGACCTGGTCGGCGGCGAGACCCAGGCGCGCTCCTGGGCGGTGCTCAAGACCGGCGGCGTACTGGTGTCACCGGTAAGCCCACCGGACGCTGCCGCTGCCAGGACTGCCGGGGCCACGGGCAGACATTTCGCAACCCGCTCCGATGGCGTTCAACTGGCCGAGATCGCTGCACGTTTCGACAAGGGCGAACTGGCGATCGAGGTCGAAGTCCTGCCGTTGTCACAGGCTGCAGAGGCCTTGCGCAGGAGCTTGCAACGGCATACCCGCGGCAAGCTGGTGCTTGACGCCAGCCGATGAATCCCCTTCAGCAGCAGAGCCGGGCATCGCCCGGCTTTTCTTCGTGCGCAAATGCCCGACAGCCAGGGCAATCGGGCAACAGCGGCTAGGTCAGTTACAGGTCACGCTGTACCTGTCCACATCGAACAGGAGGCGCACCCATGGCCCGTTACAGAAAAACCGACTATCCGCTGCACGACGTCCGCCGTCATCTCGAAACCGGCCCGATTGTGCTGGTGAGTTCCGCCTGGCGAGGGGAAACCAACATCATGACCATGGGCTGGCACATGATGCTGCAGTTCAGGCCAGCGCTGTGGGGTTGTTACCTCTGGGATGGTAACCACAGCTATGAGCTGATCCGTCGGAGCGGCGAATGCGTGATCAACCTGCCGACGGCCGATCTGGTGGACGCCGTGGTCGGCATTGGCAACAGCACGGGGACGGAGTTGGACAAGTTCCAGGCCTTTGGGCTGACCGCCGCGCCAGCCGCGTGCGTGGCCGCTCCCCTGATCGAGGAGTGCTATGCCAGTTTCGAGTGCCGCCTGGCCGATGACCGACAGGTCGACGAGTACGGCCTGTTCATTTGGGAGGTCGTCAAGGCGCATGTGGCGCCCGCCGTCGGCGAACCGCAGACCCTGCACTACCAAGGGCAGGGCCAGTTTCGGGTCGCCGGGCGTATGCTCGACCACAGCGATCATTTCAAGCCCCAGAACCTCTAGGCGCGCTCAGGGCTGCGATAGGCGCTTGGCGTCATGCCCACCTCCCGCCGGAACACCTGCGAGAAGTGGCTGGGGCTCGAATAACCGACCTCCATGCCGATGTCGATCACACTGCGGTCAGTGTCGAGCAGCAGTTGTCGGGCCCTGGCCATGCGCAGGCGGATGAAATACTGCGAGGGCGACGCGCCGGTGGCACGTTTGAACAGCCGGCTGAAGTGGTACTCGCTCAGCTGGGCCGTTTCCGCCAGGTCCGCCAGGCAGAAGTCGGCCGCCAGGCGCTCGTGCATCAGGTCGATCACCCGGCGCAGCTTGTAGGCCTGCAGCGAGTTGGCGCGCCGTGTGGTGGATAACGGATCGCGGTAGGTACGCACCAGGTGGACGCTCAGCGCCTGGGCCAGGCCGCGAACGAACAGGGGGCTGGGTTCGCGCGCCTCGACCAGCTCGACCCGCAGCTGTTCCAGCAGCACGCGCACCAGGCTGTCCCGGCCGCCGGAAACATCCCGGAAGTTGACGCTGTCCGCCTGAGCGCCCAGCACGTCACGGGCGGCCTGGTCGATCAGCGAATGGGCCAGGTAAAGGTGCATCACCTCGAAGGTGTCGCCTCCCCGGGTTTGCCAGCGCATCTCGTAGGGCTGGGCCGAGTTGGTCAGGTAGAAGTCGCCGACCTCGACCTCGGTCGCTGCCCATTCACCGCCCAGGTCGCGCTCCTCGACGGTAGCGGCCCCCGCCAGCACCATTACCAGCAACGGCTCGGCCACCGCCGGCACGAGGATCGGCTCGGCGATGCTGCGATGCGAGAACAGCTGCAGCACGACGTCCCTGAGGCCGGGACGCGGCGCCAGGGCACGGTGTGCGCTCGGCATGTAGCGGAGCATGGCTTCGGCGGGAATCCGTTCGGCGTGAAGGTGCCGTGCAGCCACAGCGTGATTGGTCGGATCGGATCGCTTCATGAGGGGCCATCGACGATGCCCACGGGCGAGGGCGGCGGTCGACAGGGTAGCGCACCGGTGGGCCTGTGCAACCGGGTTGCTCAGCCGGCCAGTGCCGGGATGGGTGCCTGCAGCGCGATGGCGGCGCGTACCGGGTCGAAGTACTCGCGGATGAACGCCAGCTTGCCGTTCTCCACGCGCACGAACAATACGTAGTCCTGCTGGTAAAGGCGGCCGGTCGGCCTGATCATCCCTTCGGCCTTGATCTCGGCGCTGGCCTCGGAGGCAACGGCGCCCGGGTGCACCTGCAGATCGAAGAAGCGGAAGTTCTCGACCGCGCCGACGAACCCGACATGCGCCAGCACCTGCTCGCGGCCTTGCAGCCGTGCCGGGTGGCCCAGCGTCGGCGCAAAGGGCAGCTCCCAGACGAGGTGGTCGGCGATGAGTGTTTGCCAGCGCTGCGGATCGTCGACAAGGGTGGCGAAATGCAGCTCAAGCAGTTCGGCGGCAGTGATCATGGCTGTGCTCCAGTGCAGGTAGGGGATGATCCTGGGCCCAGTGGGCGGCCAGACAGCCAACAGCGATGGCTGTAGGCGACGGCATGTCACCTGGATGGAATGCACTGTCTCACCGGCGGGCATTCGAGAAAAGCCGTCTATTTTTGATTCTACCGTTCGATAAAATCGAACTCATGTGGTTGACACCTGGGCTTTGAATCGTTCGATCAGCCAACGGGCGGCGGGGCCGGGTGGCGTGTCGGTGCGATAGATCACATCGAACAGGTAGTCGCCGCCTGGGCAGTCGGGCAGATCCAGGCGGACGAGCCGCCCGCTGCCCAGATCGTCTCGAATGATCGGTTCGGGCATGTTGCCCCAGCCGATGCCTTCGCGAAGTAGCATGTGCTTCGCGCCCAGATCCGCCAGCCTCCAGGTTCTCGTTCCGACCACAGCGAACTCCTGGTCATCCGTTAGCGTGGAACGATCGGTAAGTACCAGTTGCACGTGTTCCCGGCCGGCGCCTGGGCCGTGTGGGCCGGTAGCGGCCAAGGGATGCGCCGGTGCAGCCACTGGAATCAGCATGACCTTGCCTGCGCCGATACGGTCGATGCCGTCGATACTCCTGGTCAACGGGCCGCTGACGCCGAGCGTGGCACCGCGGTCGAGTACACGCTGGGTGACAGCACCCAATGCTTCGATATGCAGGTGCAGCGAGACGGTCGGGAATTGCTCGCGAAACGCCTTGAGCGCATCGACCACGCGCTCGCTCGGCAGCATCACGTCCAGTACCAGATGAACCTCCGCCTCGAGGCCGTGCAACAGACCGCTCACCTTGGCGCGCAGCCCATCGATGCCGCTGTAGATGCTGCGTGCCTCGGCCAGAACCGTGCGACCGGCATCGGTCAGCTGTGGTTTGCGGGTGGTCTTGCGGTCGAACAGGCTGATGCCCAACTGCATTTCCAGGTTGGCAATCGAATAACTGACGACGGACGTGGCGCGATGCAACTTGCGTGCGGCCCCCGCGAAACTGCCCACGTCCACCACCGTGAGAAATACCCGCAATTGATCCAGGGTAGGGGTGCCGGGATTATTGCTCATTTCTAATTCCTAGAACGTTTTGATGCATATTATATGGCTTTTTCCGAAAAGCCAGCGCGTCTAGAGTGGCCCCATCAACCAGCTGCTCAGCGAGATCCGCCATGACGCATCACACTGCCGCCTCTCCAATCGAACAGATCGTCCTGCCCAACGTGCGTGACATCGGCGGGTTCGATGTACGCCGTGCGCTTCCGTCTGCGCAACGCCGGATGGTCGGGCCGTTCGTTTTCCTCGACAGCTTCGGACCGGTGGCTTTTGGCGCTGGCGAGGGCATGGACACCCGGCCACATCCACACATCGGTCTGGCCACCATCAGCTACCTGCTTCAGGGAGAAATGCTGCACCGCGACAGCGCCGGCCATATCCAGCTGCTCGAGGCCGGGGAGGTCAACGTGATGGTCGCCGGCCGCGGCATCGTCCATTCCGAGCGCTCGAGCGACCCGGTGCGTGCCAGTGGCGGCACACTCATGGGGCTCCAGGCCTGGGTGGCCCTGCCCCAGGCGCATGAGGAAAGCGCACCGGGCTTCCACCATCTGAGCGCGCCCTCGCTTCCGGTGATCGAGGGGGAAGGTGTCTCGCTTCGTTTACTGGCTGGCGCGCTCGAAGGCCAGAGTGCCTCGACCCAGACCTTCTCACCGCTGTTCTACGCCGACCTGCAACTGCAGGCCGGTGCACGTTACCAGCTGTCCGCCGAGCACATCGAGCGCGCCCTGTACGTGGTCAGCGGCGAGGTGGAAGTGCAGGGCCAGACCGGTCGTTTCGGGGCGAACCAGTTGGTGGTGCTGCGGCCCGGCAGTGAGGTCGTCATCCGTGCCTTGAGTGGGGCGGCACTGATGGTGCTCGGCGGCGAGCCGCTCGATGGGCCTCGCCATATCTACTGGAATTTCGTTTCCAGCCGGCCGGATCGAATTCACCAGGCGGTCGAGGATTGGCGCGCTCGCCGCTTCCCTGACGTCCCCGGCGAGAGCGAATACATCCCGCTACCTGACAGCGGAGCGCGCTGGCGCTTCAAGGGCTGATCGATCTTCCCTATAGCGGCTGGCCATTTTTGGGGCCGTAGAGCAAGAAATCGAACGGGTGAGGCGCGAACGCCGATGGCGGGCCTCTTGTTCGTCACCAACCTTTCGGCATCCAGATCGGGGACACGGCAGTCATGCTTTCCTATCGTTTTTTCGTTATCGCAGCGGTAGCAGTGCTCACCAATGGCATGTCCATGCTGGGTTTTGCTGAACAGTCCGCTGGTGCGGTAGCGCGCACCCTTGAATGCAAAAGCACCATCAGCCGAACCTCGGAAATCCTTCAGGCGGGCACGCTCAGTGGCGAACCACTTTCATTGAATCGCAAGATCACGACAGCCTCGGCAAAGCCCCGAAAGTCTCCGGCGCCCGTCTGCGGGACAGTACAACCGTCATCATTGACGGCACCCCCCGAGGGTGCAGGCCGGCGAATGCCTCGTTCGGTCACGACTCTGGAGGAAATACCATGGCTGACATCACGAATACCGTCCCGCACGAAGTCGCAGGCAAGGTCGCGCTGGTAACCGGCGCCGCCAGCGGCATCGGCAAGGCCATCGCCCTGCTGCTGCATGGACGCGGTGCCAAGGTCGTCGCCGAGGATATCGACCCGGCCGTCGAGCAGTTGGCCGCGCCGGGCCTGGAGCCCCTGGTCGCCGACATCAGCGAGGATGGCGCTGCCGAGCGGGCCGTGGCCCTGGCCGTGGCGCGCTTCGGCCGCCTGGATATCCTGGTCAACAACGCCGGGATCATCATCAACAAGCCGGTGGTGGACATGAGCCGCGCGGACTGGGAGCGCATCCAGGCGGTCAACGCCACGGCGGCCTTCCTGCATTGCCGCGAAGCCATGAAGGCGATGATGCCGAACAGATCCGGCGCCATCGTCAATATCGCGTCCTACGCCTCGTATTTCGCCTTTCCCAGCATCGCCGCGTATGCCGCCTCGAAGGGCGCGCTGGCGCAACTGACCCGCACGCTGGCGCTGGAGGCCATCGAGCATGGCATTCGCGTCAACGCCGTGGGCTCTGGTGATGTGGTGACCAACATCCTCAACGAGGTGGTGGACGACGGCCCGGCCTTTCTGGCCCGGCACGGCGAGGCGGCGCCCATCGGTCGCGCGGCGCAGCCGGAGGAGATCGCCGAAGTGGTTGCCTTCCTGGCCTCGGATCGGGCGAGCTTCATGGTCGGGGCGGTGGTCATGGCCGATGGCGGCATGACGGTGACGGCCGGCTGAACCGGGCCGCCCCGCGCGGGCTAGGGCTTGAGCCGGCGCGCCAGGTCGACCACCCGTTGGCCCAGCAGCTCGGCGGTCTTCAGATCGCCTGCGCGGGGCGCCTCTTCGGCACTGGCATCGGACGGCGAGATGGCCAGGGCGCCGGCGAAGCCGCCTGACCAGTTGATATCGGCCGGGCCACTGTCTTTCTTGTTCGCAGGCATCAGTCCGGTTCCCACCCACACCTGGCCGTGCTGCTGCGACAGGGTCCAGAAGTACTGAATGGTCGAGAACTTGTCGCCGTTGACGGTCGCCGAGTTGGTGAAGCCGGCGGCCACCTTGTCCTTCAGAGCCTGCTTGATCCACAGCTTGGAGCTGGCGTCGGCGAACTTCTTGAACTGCCAGGCCGGGCCGCCCATGTAGGTCGGCGAGCCATAGATGATCGCGTCCTGCGCGGCCAGCACCTCGAGCGCGTCCTCCGGCAAGTTGCCGTCCTGGTCGATGCGAAGCAGGCTCACCTCGGTGTCTTCCTGGGCGGCGGCACCGCGCTGCACGGCCTCGGCCTGCTTGGCGGTGTGGCCATAACCACTGAAATAGACGATGGCGACTTTGATCATGACGGGTTTCCTTAACGGGTTGCTCGAGGATTTGCTAAAGCCGGGCCGGGGGGCCGGGGTGTATTCAGGCCAGCAGGGCATCGAGCCGCTGGTTCAGCGCATCGAGCGAGGTACCGGTGGCAGGGAGCTGATGAACACCCCGCTCATCGATGAACAGCAGGCTCGGGTAGGAGGTGACGCCCAGTTGGCGCGCCAGGGCAAAATCCCCCTGGGCGCGGGCCGTGGTCGAGGACGCGGCCAGCTCGTTCAACGCGGCGGCCTCGTCCAGGCCGTTCGCCCGTGCGATGGCGGCCAGCGTGGCCGGCTCCGCCAGGCTGCGGCCGGCCAGGTAGAACGCCGCCTGCAGTTCGTGGGCCCAGTGCACGGCGCGTTCGGGAGCCTGAGCCCGCAACACCGCCAGCGCCTTGGCAGCGTCCAGCGAGTCCATGACGGCCATGCCCTGGCGTAGCAGCGCCTGGTAACCCTCACCGAATACCGCGCCGGTCAGGCTGGCGATGCGGGTGTTGGCCTCCGGGATATGCGGGTAGTGGGCGATCGCGGTGGCGCGGCTGCCGAGAAACAGGCCGCCGCTGATCGCGGTGAACGCGACCCGCTGGCGGTTGGCCGCTTCGAATTCGCGCATGCGCGGTGAAAAGCCCCAGCACCAGCCGCAGTACGCATCCATCACGTACAGCACCGCGGGTTCGGAAAGGTTTGGCGCCTGAACGTTGGATGCGATCACCATTTGCTTGCTCCTGCGCCGATCCTCGCACCGGCATCGAGGTAGGTGGCCTGCATCGAGGTGGCGCCGGGCACCAGGGGGCGGGCGGCAACCAGGCGGATATCGGAAAGGGCGGTGGGCATGTTTAGTTCTCGCGACGGCAGCGGCAGGCTGCGGATGGAGTAACTTTAGGGTTTCGCTATCCGTGGATAAACTTCACGACGATTAAATGATTGTTAACCAGATCGGTGAAATGAATGGATCGCCTCTCGGCCATGCCGGTGTTCAGGCGACCTGTCAACCGCACTCGCCACCATTGGCCACGCCGTTGAGCAGCCATTGCCGAAACACCCCCAGCGCCGGCAGCACGGCATTGCGTTTGGGGTAGGCGAGAAAGTAGGTACGACCGCTGGAAACCGGCGCGCCGGTGGTGCGCAGCTGGCCCTGGCGCAGTTCTTCCTCGACCAGCACCTGGGGCACCAGGCCGATGCCGGCGCGCACGGCCTGGATCAGGTGCGAGGTCAGCTCGAAGCTGGGGCCGGCCTGCAACCGCCCGCTGCCCATGCCGTGCCGGGCGAACCATGTCGACCACATGGGCGGGTGGCTGGCGACCTGCAGGAGCAATTGCCCGGCCACCCGCTCGGGCGTCAGCGGCTCGCCGGCGTCGAGCATCGCCGGGCTGGCGATCAGCACCATGGATTCTTCGAGCAGCGGGTGGGCCACCAGTTCCGGCCAGGCGCCGTCGCCGACGCAGATCGCGGCGTCGAGCTGGCCGTCGCTGAAATCGGCGTGGATGCGCGAATGGATGTGCACCTGCACGCCCGGGTTGGCGGCGTAGAACTCGTGCAGCCGGGGCAGCAGCCAGGTCGAGCCGAAGGTCGGCAGCAGGGCCAGGCGCAGGGTGCCGCCGCCGGAGCCATAGTCGATGGCCTGCAGGGTCGCATTGCGAATGCTTGCCAGGGCGTCGGACAGGGTGTCGGCGTACAGCCGGCCGACATTGGTGAGCACCACGTTACGGCCCTCGCGCTGGAACAGGGTGATGCCCAGAAAGGCTTCCAGCGCCTGCACCTGGCGGCTCACCGCGCTCTGGGTCAGCGACAGTTCGGTCGCCGCGCGGGTATAGCTCTGGTGGCGCGCCGCCGACTCGAAGGCCAGCAGCAGAGACATCGAGGGTGTCAGTCTGCGCAGATTCATTCATAAAACTCATGGGTTTCCACGGCAAATACCCTTGTAGCACAGGCGCAGGCTGCCGAAAATGCTGCCCATTACCTGACCTGCCTGATGCAATGGCCCACTGGGAGATACATCGATGATCGCCAGCCTGAGTGCTCCGCAACCGACCCAGGCCCATTACCTGGTCTTTCTCGACGCGCTTGGCGCCGCCGGCTTTCGCGGCGAGATCGCCCGTGACCACGCCAGCCGCACCGTGCTGGCCACCGACAACTCCATCTACCAGCGCCAACCCCAGGCGGCGGTGTTTCCCCTCGATGAAGACGACGTGCAGCTGCTGGCCCGTGTGGTCAGCGAGCCCGCGCACCGCAGCGTCAAGCTGACGCCGCGCGGCGGCGGCACCGGCACCAACGGCCAGTCGCTTACCGATGGTGTGGTGGTCGACCTGTCGCGGCACATGAACCGCATCCTGGAGATCAATGCCGAGCAGCGCTGGGTGCGGGTGCAGACCGGGGTGGTCAAGGACCAACTCAACGCCGCGCTCAAGCCCCACGGCCTGTTCTTCGCCCCGGAGCTGTCGACCTCCAACCGGGCGACCATCGGCGGCATGATCAATACCGACGCCAGCGGCCAGGGCAGCTGCACCTACGGCAAGACCCGCGACCACGTGCTGCAGCTGACCACCATCCTGCTCGGCGGCGAGCGCCTGCACAGCCACCCGGTGGATGAGTCGACCCTGAACGAGCAACTGGCCCGCAGCGACCGCACCGGCCAGGTGTACCAGTGCGCCGAGCAGATCCAGCGCGAAAAGGCGGCGCTGATCGAGGCGACCTTTCCAAAGCTCAACCGCTGCCTGACCGGCTACGACCTGGCCCACCTGCGCGAGGCGGACGGGCGTTTCAACCTCAACAGCGTGCTGTGCGGCTCCGAGGGCTCCCTGGGCTTTATCGTCGAGGCGCGGCTCAACGTGCTGCCGATTCCCCAGTACTCGGTGCTGGTCAACGTGCGCTACGCCGGTTTCATGGATGCGCTGCGCGATGCCCGCACGCTGATCACCCTGCAGCCGCTGTCCATCGAAACCGTGGATTCCAAGGTGCTGCTGCTGGCGATGAACGACATCGTCTGGCACGGCGTCGCCGAATACTTTCCCGAGGATGCCGGGCGGCCGACCCTGGGCATCAACCTGGTGGAGTTCAGTGGCGACGATCCGGACGAGGTCAACGGCCGCGTCGAGCGCTTCGTCCAGCATCTCCAGCAGGACACCAGCGTGGTGCGCCTTGGCCACACCCTGGCGAGCGGGCGGGCGGCGGTGTCGCGGGTCTACGCGATGCGCAAGCGCGCGGTGGGCCTGCTCGGCAACGTCGACGGCGAGGTGCGCCCCCAGCCCTTCGTCGAGGACACCGCGGTGCCACCGGAAAACCTCGCCGACTTCATCACCGAGTTCCGCGCGCTGCTCGACGGCCACGGCCTGACCTACGGCATGTTTGGTCACGTCGATGCCGGCGTGCTGCACGTGCGCCCGGCCCTGGACATGAAGGACCCGAAGCAGGCCGCGGCCATCCGCCCGATCTCCGATGCGGTGGCGGCCCTGACCCAGCGCCACGGCGGCCTGCTGTGGGGCGAGCACGGCAAGGGCGTGCGCTCGGAATACGCGCCGGCGTTCTTCGGCGAGTTGTATGCCTCGCTGCAGGCGCTCAAGGGCGCGTTCGACCCCTACAACCAGCTCAACCCCGGCAAGATCGCCACGCCCCTGGGCACCGACGAGGCGCTGCTGAAGATCGACGAAGTGACCTTGCGCGGCGACCTCGACCGGCAGATCGACGAGCGTGTGTGGCAGAGCTACGGCAGCGCGGTGCACTGCAACGGCAACGGCGCCTGCTACAACTTCGACCCCGACGACGCCATGTGCCCGTCCTGGAAGGCCACCCGCCAGCGCGTGCATTCGCCGAAGGGGCGCGCCTCGCTGGTGCGCGAGTGGCTGCGCCTGCAGGGCCAGGCCGGGGTCGACGTGCTGGCGCCCATCGCCAGCGGCCCGCTGGAATTCCTGCGCAGCCTGCCGAGCCGCTGGCGCCATTCCCGCTCTGGTGATGACGACTTCTCCCATGAGGTCTACGAGGCGATGGCCGGCTGCCTGGCGTGCAAGTCCTGTGCGGGCCAGTGCCCGGTAAAGGTCAACGTGCCGGAGTTTCGTTCGCGCTTTCTCGAGCGCTACCACCAGCGCTACCTGCGCCCGCTGCGCGACTATTTGATCGGCTCGCTGGAATTCAGCCTGCCGCTGTTCGCCCGCATGCCGCGGTTGTACAACGGCGTGATGGGCTCGCCCCTGGTGACGCGCCTGCTGGCCGAGCGCATCGGCATGGTCGACAGCCCGCTGCTCAGCGATTTCGACTTCACGGCCCTGGCGGCGCGCCATGGCCTGGCGACAGCCACACCAGCCGAGCTGGCGCGCCTGAGTGCGGCGGAGCGGGCCAGGAGCCTGATCCTGGTGCAGGACGCCTTTACCCGCTATTTCGAAACCCCGGTGTTCGCTGCTTTCATCGAGTTGGCCAGCCGCCTGGGCTATCGCGTGTGGCTGGCGCCCTTTATGGCCAACGGCAAGCCGTTGCACGTGCAGGGTTTTCTGCCGGCTTTCGAGCGCACCGCTCGGCGCACCGCCAAAGGCCTGCAGGCGTTGGCCGGCTTCGACATCCCGCTGGTGGGGCTGGACCCGGCCATGACCCTGGTCTATCGTCAGGAGTACCGCAAGATCGCCGGCCTCCACTGCCCGGAGGTGCTGTTGCCCCAGGAATGGCTGCTCGAGGCCCTCGACGGCCAGCCCAAGCTGTCGGCCAGAACCGTGGCGTTCCGGCTGCTGGGCCACTGCACCGAGAAGACCAACGCGGCGCCCAGTGCGGCGATGTGGGCGAAGGTGTTCGAGCTGGCGGGGCTGCAGGTGGCGGCCGAGGCCACCGGGTGCTGCGGGATGTCCGGCACCTACGGGCACGAGGCGCGCAACCTGGAAACCTCGCGGACGATCTTCGCCCAGTCCTGGGCGCCGGCCCTGGATTGCGGCGCCACTGCCGAGCCCCTGGCGACCGGCTATTCGTGCCGCAGCCAGGTGGCGCGGCTGAAGAACGCCACGCTGCGCCATCCCATCCAGGCGTTGCTGGAGCATTTGCAGTAAGGGCTGGTTTGTGGTGCTTCCTGCCATGAGGTAGGGCAGGAAGCACCTCTTCAACTTCGCGATTTTCGCGGGCATGGCCCGCTCCCACAAACGGTAGGATGGGTGACGAGAGCGGCTTTGCGTAGGGTGGACGACGCTTCACCCGTCCACCGCTCTGCGATCGCAATGGTGGATGAAAAGAGCGTCATCCACCCTACGTAGCGAACGGCCGCTTCTGCCTGCTAGTTGCCGCTTGATGCGCATAAAGGTCGTAGGATGGGTGAAACCCATCGCAATTTGATGGGTTTCACCCATCCTACGGTTAAGTGACGAGAGCGGCTTTGCGTAGGGTGGACGACGCTTCACCCGTCCACCGCTCTGTGATCGCAATGGTGGACAAAAAGAGCGTTGTCCACCCTACGTAGGGCGCGGCTGCTTTTGCCTTGCAATTGCCGCTTCATGCGCATAAAGAAGGTGAACAGGTTCTAAAGGATCACCCGCAGGCACTGGCCCGCGTGGTACAGCGAGAAGCCCGTCTCGTAGTAGCAGCTGCGCAGCCCGGCGCTGCGTAGCGTTTTCATCCGTGACAGGGGGATGGGCAGCACGCTGCTGTCGCTCTTGAGCAGGTAGTCGGCCAGGGCGCGGCCGACCACGGTGCCGGTGGTGTTGCCGCGGCCGTTGTAGCCGGTTACCGCGACCACCCCGGGCGCCGGCTCGAACAGCTTCATCAGGTGGTCCGGGGTGAAGTCGATGCAGCCGGTCCAGTGCATTTCCCAGTCGACCCTGCCGAGCTGCGGGAAGTAATGGCCCTGGATGCGATCGGCCCAGCTGCGTACGAACCAGTCCGGCTTGTTGCTCGACTTGCCCATGCTGCCCAGCAGCAGGCGGCCCTGATTATCGCGGCGGATGCTGCTCAGCACCGTGCGGGTATCCCACGAGCCCTGGCCGTGGGGCAGCACGGCGTCGGCCGCGGTGCCGCTCAACGGCCGCGAGGCGACCTGGTAGTAATAGCCGCGAAAGAAGTTGCGCTGCACCTCGGTCCAGTCGCCCTCCGTGTAGGCGCCGGTGGAAATCACGATCTTCTCGGCCGTGACCGTGCCCAGGGCGGTGCGCACCAGCCAGCCATCGGCCTGCCTGTGCAGTTCGCTCACCGGCGATTGCTGGTGCAGCACGCCGCCCAGGCGCAGCACGGCGGTGGCGAGGCCCTTGGTGTAGCCCATGGGATTGAGGGTGCCGGCGCGCCGATCCAGCAATGCCCCGGTGATCCTGTCGGTGCCGCAATACGCCACGCAGGTGGCGCCGGTCAGCAGCTCGACATCCGCGCCGCGGCGGCGCCACTGCGACTCGCGTGCCTTGAGGTCTTCCAGGCCAGCGGCGTTGTGGGCCATGTGCAGGGTGCCCTCATGGCGCGCCTGGCAGTCGATCTGGTAACGCGCGATGGCTGCGAACACTTCTGCCGGCGCCTCGCCCAGCACCCTGTTGAGGCGGCCGCCGACCTGTTCGCCCAGCGTGGCTTCGACATCGTCGGGCTTGATCCAGGTGCCGGCATTGACCAGGCCGACGTTGCGCCCGGAACCGCCATGGCCGACCTCGAAGGCTTCCAGCACGCACACGCGCTTGCCTGCCTCGAGCAGCTGCAGCGCGGCCGACAGCCCGGTGATTCCGCCGCCGATCACGCACACATCGACCTTCACCTCGCCAACCAGGGCAGCGGCGCTGATCGGCGCCGGCGTCGCCACTTCCCAGAGACATTTTTGCTGGAAGCCACTCATCTCGCGTTCCTCTCCAGATAGCGGTGGCGGGTGCGACACCGGTTTGCCATGTGGCTCCGTGCCTTTGCTGGAGCCTGTCCATAAACCGATCAGGTTGGCGTATCGCAATTTGCGGGTTGACGCGAGTCCTGTGGGAGCGGGCGGGGACGCCTAGTCCATGCCTGTGATCTCGCGGGCGCGGCCCGCTCCCACAGTGTCGATGTAATGCTCGCCGATCAGTCGAACACGATACCCTGGGCCAGCGGTAGTTCGCGGGAGTAGTTGACGGTGTTGGTCTGCCGGCGCATGTAGGCCTTCCAGGCATCGGAGCCGGATTCGCGGCCGCCGCCGGTTTCCTTTTCGCCACCGAAGGCGCCGCCGATTTCCGCGCCGCTGGTGCCGATATTGACGTTGGCGATGCCGCAGTCGCTGCCGGCCGCACCCTGGAAGGCTTCGGCTTCACGCAGGTCGGTGGTGAAGATGCACGAGGACAGGCCCTGGGGCACCTCGTTGTTCAGGCGCAGCGCCTCGTCGAAGTGGTCGTAGGCGAGCACGTAGAGAATCGGCGCGAAAGTCTCGTGGCGCACCACCGCGGTCTGGCCCGGCATCTCGACGATGGCGGGGCTCACGTAGTAGCCGTTGGGGAAGGTGTCGGCCAGCTGGCGCTCGCCACCGAACACCTGGCCGCCTTCGTCACGGGCCCTGGCCAGGGCGTCCTGCATGGCGTTGAACGCCTGCTTGTCGATCAGCGGGCCGACCAGGTTGCCCTGGCGCGGGTCGCCGATGCGCACCTTGGCGTAGGCGGCCTTGAGGCGGGCGACCACCTCGTCCCTGATCGAGCGATGGACGATCAGGCGGCGCAGGGTGGTGCAGCGCTGGCCGGCGGTGCCGACGGCGCTGAACAGGATGCCGCGCACGGCCAGGTCCAGGTCGGCGCTGGGGGCGAGGATCATGGCGTTGTTGCCGCCCAGTTCGAGGATGCTGCGCCCGAAGCGGGCCGCCACCCGGGGCGCCACTTCGCGGCCCATGCGGGTGCTGCCGGTGGCGCTGATCAGCGGCACGCGCGGGTCGTCGACCAGCGCCTGGCCGGCTTCGCGATCACCAATGACCAGTTGCGCCAGGCCCTGCGGCGCGTCGTTGCCGAAGCGGGCAAGGGCCTTGTCCAGCAGCGCCTGGCAGGCCAGGGCGGTCAGCGGGGTCTTTTCCGAGGGTTTCCAGATCACCGCGTTGCCGGCCACCAGGGCCAGGGTGGTGTTCCAGGCCCACACCGCCACCGGGAAGTTGAAGGCGCTGATCACCCCGACCACGCCCAGGGGGTGCCAGGTTTCCCGCATATGGTGGCCCGGGCGCTCGGAGGCGATGGTCAGGCCGTAGAGCTGGCGCGACAGGCCGACGGCGAAGTCGCAGATATCGATCATTTCCTGTACCTCGCCCAGGCCTTCCTGGGTGATCTTGCCGGCTTCGATGGACACCAGTTCGCCAAGGTCGGCCTTGTGCTCGCGCAGCACTTCGCCGAACAGGCGCACCAGCTCGCCGCGGCGCGGCGCCGGCACCTGGCGCCAGGCCAGAAAGGCATCGTGGCCTGCGGTGATCCTGGTGCGCACGGCGTCGGCATCTTCCAGGTTCAGGCTGCCGATCTGGCTGCCGTCGATCGGGGTATACACCGCGTGCTTACCGTTCCGATAGGCGCTGGCGCTGACACCGAGGCGTTCGAGTAGCGGGTCGACCATGGCGATCTCCTGACGGGTGAAGTTGAAATCCTGGATGCGGATCAGTATTAATCCCCAACCTGCCCTCAACAAACGACCTTTAGGCACCATGTCATTCCGTCATGGAATCAAGTTGCCCGGCCTTAACCCGAGAAACCCATGTCCAAACGCCTGCTGCCGACCATGACTGCCCTGCAATGTTTCGAGGCCGCGGCCAGGCACCTGAGCTTCACCCGTGCCGCCCAGGAACTGCACTTGACGCAGAGTGCGGTGAGCAAGCAGGTGGCGCAGCTCGAGGATATGCTCCAGCATCCGCTGTTTCATCGGGTGCGCCGCCGTTTGCAGCTGGCGCCGGCGGGGGAGCTGTATCTGGCCGAGGTGAACAGGATTCTGACCCAGGTGGATATTTCCAGCCGTTACATCCTCTCCTACGGCGGCGAGACCGAGGTGCTCAAGGTGGCCACCCAGCCGACCTTCGGGGCGCGCTGGCTGGTGCCCAACCTCAAGGGCTTCTCCAAGCGCCACCCCAGTATCCACCTGGACATCACGAACGCGCTCGAGCCCTTCGATCTGGTGCAGGCCAAGGCCGACGTGGCGTTCTTCTACGGCACCGGTTCCTGGCCGGGCGCCACCTGCATCGAGCTGTTCGGCGAAGAGGTGATTCCGGTGTGCGCGCCGGACCTGCTGCCCGAGGAGCCGCTGCTCGATGCCGGCGACCTGAGCAGCCTGGTGCTGTTGCAGTGCACCTCACGCCCGGGTGCCTGGCACGAGTGGTTCGAGGAGCAGGGCATCAGCACCGAGAACAGCTATCACGGGCCGCGCTTCGACACCTTCTACATGTGCATTCGTGCCGCCGAGTCCGGCTGTGGGGTGGCATTGGTGCCGCGTTTTCTGGTTCTGGAGGAGCTGCAGGAAGGCAAGCTGGTGATCCCCTGGCAGCACTACAAGCCCAGCCAGGGCGCGCACTTCATTGCCTTCGCCGAGCAATCCACCGAGGTGCCGAAGGTCAGGGCGCTGATCGACTGGATTCTCGAAAAGGCCCGGGCCGGCACGGGCGCGACTCATCCAGTTCCTGAATTCAAGGAATGATGGCAGCACTTTATTTCGCTTGTGCCAGGGCCCTGCATCTCGCTTTGATAGGCATAATCTGCTCCCTCACCAGGCATTTGGAAGGCTGCTTCCAGGGGCGCATGTGGGTGCACCCGATAAAAGCGACAGGAGGCTTTCGCCATCATGAGCACCCGGGAATTCGTCGATCCGTCTGCCATTCGCGCGCAGTTTTCCAGCGCCATGTCCGCCATGTACCGCGCCGAAGTGCCGCTGTATGGCGATCTGCTCGCCCTGGTCGCGGACACCAACGCCGGGGTGCTGGCAGGCTGCGCCTCGCTCAGGCAGCAGCTCGAGTGGACCGGGGAGATCGAGCGCCTGTCCATGGAGCGCCACGGCGCGATTCGCGTCGGCACGGCCGAGGAGCTGTCGACCATTCGCCGCCTGTTCGCGGTCATGGGCATGCAGCCGGTCGGCTACTACGACCTCGGCTCGGCCGGCGTGCCGGTGCATTCCACCGCCTTTCGCGCGGTGCACGAAGCCGAGCTGCAGGTCAGCCCGTTTCGTGTATTCACCTCGTTGCTGCGCCTGGAGCTGATCGAGGACGAGGCGCTGCGTGATCTGGCCGCCGCGATCCTCGCCAAGCGCGATATCTTCACCCCGCGGGCGCGGGCACTGATCGCGCAGTGCGAGGCCGAGGGCGGCCTGAATGCCGCGGACGCCGAGGTGTTCGTCAGCGAAGCCCTGGAGACCTTTCGCTGGCACACCGAGGCCACCGTCAGCGCTGCCGAGTACGACCGGCTGCATGGGCAGCACCGCCTGATCGCCGACGTGGTGGCTTTCAAGGGCCCGCATATCAACCACCTGACGCCGCGCACGCTGGATATCGACCAGGTGCAGGCGGCCATGCCGGGGCGCGGCATCACGCCCAAGGCGGTGGTAGAAGGCCCGCCCCGACGCCAATGCCCGATCCTGCTGCGCCAGACCAGCTTCAAGGCGCTGCAGGAGCCGGTGGTGTTCGTCGGCCAGTCCGGCACGGCCGGCAGCCATACCGCGCGGTTCGGTGAGATCGAACAACGCGGTGCGGCGCTGACCCCCGCCGGCCGCGCCCTGTACGACAGGCTGCTCGACCAGGCTCGCGAGGATCTGGGCGAATTCCCCAGCGAGGCCAATGCCCAGCGCTATGCCGACCTGCTGGGACAGCGCTTCGAGGCCTTCCCGGACAGCTACCCGGCGATGCGCCGCGCAGGATTGGCCTACTTCCGCTACTTCGTCACCGACGCCGGCAAGGCCCCGCGCCGTGAAGAAGACAGACCGCTTGATCTGGAGGCGTTGATCGAGGCCGGCCATGTGCATTTCGAGCCGCTGGTCTACGAGGATTTTCTGCCGGTAAGCGCCGCGGGCATCTTCCAGTCCAACCTCGGGGACGACGCCCAGGTCAGCTACGCCGCCACCTCGAACCAGCAGGCCTTCCAGGCCGCCCTCGGCGCCGCGGTGCACGACGAGCTGGCACTATACGCCGAAACCCAGCGCCGTTCGCTGGCCGAATGCGCGCGGCTGTTGGGACTCGAGTCGCTGGGTTGAGGTTCGCCCTGCGCTACCGATCCTGACCAGGCGCTTTGCGTGAATGCAGGTCGGCTGCCAGCCCAAGCTCACTATCGACGCTGACGGCCTGCTCGCTGACCACTGCCACCACGGTGGTGGTCAGGGTGTAATACATCTCGCGGCTGGCCACCTGGCGGCCGTCGGCGTAGGTCACGCTGAAGCGGATGCCGCCCTCGCCAGGCACCTTGAAGACCACCGTTTGCCCTGGCCGGATCGAGCCCAGGTCGCGGCTCTGGTCACGCCACTGGGCCACCACCTGCACGGCCGCCGCCGACTCGTTGCGCACCTGGGCGGTCGGCACCGCCCAGTACAGCACGCCGGCGAACAGGGCACCCAGCCCTGCCAGGATGACGGCCAGCGCAATCGCCAGCTGTTTGAGTCCGTGTTTCATAGAATTTCCTGCCATTGGCCGATTCGTTGGCGCCTTCTGCTGGCTGCTATGGCCGCCTGTACGGCATTGTAGGTCTGCCGGGTCATTGCCTGATGTGAAGCGCCTGGCTAATTAGACGCCTCGCGCATTTCAATCAGGAGAGATCAGAACACCCATGGATATCCGTACCACGCAAAAGGATGACTGGAAACTGCTGAAGCAGATCCGCCTCGCCGCCCTGCAGGACACGCCGACGGCCTTTGGCGTGAGTTACCAGACGGCAGTGGCCGACAGCGACGCGCAGTGGCAGGTTCGGGCGGCGGGCGAGAGGACGCAATTTTGGTTGGCGCTCGACGACGGCAGGCCGGTTGGCCTGGTGGGCGCCGGGTTTCGGGATGCCAGCCGCTATGAGCTGATCGCCATGTGGGTCGAGCCGGCGGCGCGGGGCAACGGCGTGGCGGACGAATTGGTGGTAGCGGTGAAGGCGCGTGCGGTGGCGCTGGGCCTGGAGGCGCTGTTTCTCGAAGTCGCTCCCGAGAACACCCGCGCCGTGCACTTCTACCAGCGGCACGGTTTCATGTTTCTGGAGGAGTGGGAGCCTATCGACAGCCACCCGTATATTCTGGCGCAGAGCATGCGCTGGAGCTGCGGCTAGCGTGGAAAGAGACGAGGCACCCAGAGCGGGTGCCTCGTTATTCGATCAGCCGAAGATCAGCGTCGAGACATAGAACAGGCCGGCGGCCAGGGCCATGGAGGTGGGCAGGGTGAGCACCCAGGCCAGCAGGATATTGCTGATGGTGCTGCCCTGCAGGCCGCTGCGGTTGGCGACCATGGTGCCGGCCACGCCCGAGGACAACACGTGGGTGGTCGACACCGGCAGGCTGTAGACGTTGGCCAGGCCGATGGCGCAGGCCGCGGTGATCTGCGCGCTCATGCCCTGGGCGTAGGTCATGCCCTGCTTGCCGATCTTCTCGCCGACGGTCTTCACCACGCGTTTCCAGCCGACCATGGTGCCGATGCCCAGGGCCAGGGCCACGGCAAGGATGACCCAGAAGGGTGCGTACTCGGTGGTGGCGGTCAGGTCCTTGCGCAGCTTGTCGAGGTCGGCCTTGTCGCGGGCCGACAGCTCGGGCAGCTTGCCGACCTTCTTGGCCGAATCGTCGAGGCACAGCAGGTAGCGACGGATATCGATACGCGCTTCTTCGCTGAGGTTGCGGTAGTCGCTCACGCCATCGAGGGTGCGCAACAGGGCGCTGATGGTGGGTTCGGTGAGCTTGGGGTCGCAACGGAACTGCCTGGGCAGTTCGGTGTTGGCGGATTTGCCCAAGGCCAGGAACTCGTTCAGGGTCGGTGCGTTGCGCTGGTAGAATTCGCCCAGGTGAATGGCCGCATCGCGGGTGCGTTCGATCTGGTAGGTGGTGGTATTGAGGTCGAGCACGAACTTGGCCGGCACGATGCCGATCAGCACCAGCATGATCAGGCCGATGCCTTTCTGGCCGTCGTTCGACCCGTGCACGAAGCTCACCGCCATGGCCGAGACGATCAGCACCAGGCGGTTCCAGAACGGTGGTTTGTTCTTGCCCTTGGTCTCCTTGCGCACCACCGGCGTGCTGTGCACCTTGGGGGTCGGCATCCAGTACTTGAGCGCCAGGAACAGCAGGGCGGCGACCACGAAACCGGCGATCGGCGAGAAGATCAGCGACAGGCCGATGTCCATCGCCTTCTGCCAGTTCACGCCATCGCCCAGGGGAATGTCGGTGAGCAGCGCGTTGGCCAGGCCGACACCGAGGATCGAGCCGATCAGGGTGTGCGAGCTGGAGGCCGGAATGCCGAAGTACCAGGTGCCCAGGTTCCAGGTGATGGCCGCGGCCAGCAGCGAGAACACCATGATCAGGCCGCGGCTGGTGTTGACGTTGATCAACAGCTCCACCGGCAGCAGGTGGACGATGGCATAGGCCACGCCGACGCCGCCAAGCAGCACGCCGAGGAAGTTGAAGATGCCGGACATGACCACCGCCAGGTTCGGCGGCATGGCCTTGGTGTAGATGACCGTGGCCACGGCGTTGGCGGTGTCGTGGAAACCGTTGATGAATTCGAAGGTGAGGACGAAGAGCAGGGCGAGTGCGAGGCTCAGCGCCAACCAGGCATCAAGCCCGCTGAATAGTTCGAACATGGAGGGTTACGTCTGGCTCATGGAAGAGGTGGGTTGTCTCAGGCAACGCGTGGTGTTGTTGATCGATGCGGTGCCTGGCAGCTGCCGGTTCCGGTGAGGAGCCGAGCAGCCCGCGTTACAGCCGGCAGCCGCCGGGCGAGCGCTGAAGCGATGTGCCATGCCTGCGATGCTCTCTACCCGTCGAATGCCAAGGCGCGCCGCCAGGCAATGCCTGGCAGCGTGCAATCGGTGCGGTGGCGGGCTTGCCAGGGCGTGGAAACGGCCGCCGGCTGCCAGCTGAAGCAGCCCGCGACCGGAGGATTTGCCGTTGCCTGCCCAGGCGTCTATCACGCCACCTGAAATATCTGGACGCGATTTACCTCGAAAATCGCGCCATACACAACTAGTGGCGCATAAAGAATCCGTATTTTTTGCTCGGCGTCAGGGGTGGCCGGGGCCCGACAAGCGGCCGCGAGGCGTCTGGATCCTGGGTTCGCGCAGCTTGTCGGCCTGCATTTCGCCCAGCAGGTTGGCGATCTCGCCCTGCAGGCCGCGGTTCATCTGGCGGTAGGCCTCGGCAGTGACCCACGACCCGCGCGGTCGCCTGACCAAGCTGGTCGGCGTGGTGCAGGTGGCCCTGGCCGCCGCGGCACCGACCCTGTTGAGCCTGTTCATCGAAGGCAACGACCGGCGCAGCCTCTTCGTGCCGTCCTCGGGGGTCATCCTGATCGGCTGTATGCTGGTGATCGTCATGCTGGCCTTCGGGCGGCGCAGCGTGCAGGGCAGGCCCCTGGACTCCTCGGCCTGAAATGGGCGCTGAACACTGCCAGCAAGGGCTGACGGACAGCGGTATCCTTGCGGTTTTCGGTCGAGGAGCGTGCAGATGGCGATGAACACGGAACAGGGCATCCTGCGTGGCTCGATTGCCATGACCCTGCTGGTGGCGGCCTTCGGGGTGGTCATCGGCCTGGCGTCCGGGTCGTTCTCCATCGTCTTCGACGGCGTCTACTCCCTGGCCGATGCCAGCATGAGCGGCCTGGCCCTGATGGTGTCCACGCTGATTCGCCGGCACACCTCGCAGAGCGAAGCCAGCCGCCGGCTCGCCGAGCGGTTCAACATGGGCTTCTGGCACCTGGAGCCCATGGTGCTGGCGCTCAACGGCACCTTGCTGTGCGGCGTGGCGGCCTATGCGCTGATCAACGCTGTCGGCAACCTGCTGTCCGGCGGCACGCCGCTGGAATTCGGCCTGGCGTCGCTGTATGCCGGCATCGCCACGCTGATCTGCTTTGCGTTCGCCTGTTACGAGTTTCGCGCCAACCGGCGCATCCGCTCGGATTTTCTCGCCCTGGATGCCAAGGCCTGGGTGATGTCCGGGTGCATTTCCCTGGCCCTGCTGGTCGCCTTCGTCATCGGTCATCTGACCGAACAGACCCGCTACGCCTGGCTCGGTCCCTACATCGACCCGGCGGTGCTGGCGGTGATCTGCCTGGTGATTCTGCCGCTGCCGCTGGCCACCATCCGCCAGGCGCTGGCGGATATCCTGCTGGTCACCCCGCCGGCGCTCAAGCAGCACGTGGACAGCGTGGCCCACGCCATCGTCGAGCGGTACGGCTTCATCAGCTACCAGGCCTACGTCGCCCGGGTCGGCCGCGCCCGGCAGATCGAGCTGTACTTCATCGTGCCGGCGGACTGGCCCGCGCAAACCCTCGACGAATGGGACGCCCTGCGCGACGTCATCGGCCAGGCCCTTGGCGACGAAGGCCCCAACCGCTGGCTGACCATCGCCTTCACCACGGATCCGCAGTGGTCGCGGTGAGGAGGGCGGCGCAGGAGGTGCCTGGCGACGCGAGGGTGATCGAGCCGCGAGCTTTTTAACGCCCGAGGGGTTACCGTGTTGCCTGCCTGGCAGCGGCACGGAGAACCACGACATGGACAAACCAACAGGCCGAAGTGACTGGGTGCTGCGCAGCCATGCGCCGGGGCGGGTGGAGCGCATCGAGGCGTATTTCAGCGGCCACGGGTACGATCCTCATCGCCACGACTCCTACGCCATCGGCCGCACCTTGTCCGGTGTGCAGAGCTTTCGTTATCGGCGCGCCATGCGCCACAGCCTGCCCGGCGGCACCCTGGTGTTGCACCCGGATGAACTGCACGACGGCATGGCCGGCACCGACGCCGGCTTTCATTACCGCATGCTGTATATCGACCCGGTGCTGATCCAGCAGGTGCTTGGCGGCAAGCCGCTGCCCTTCGTGGCTGGTGGCTTGAGCGATGACTCGCGCCTGCGCAGCGCCACCGAGTCGTTCATGCAGGCGATGGACAACCCGCTGGAGTCGCTGGAAGAAGACGACGCGATCTACGACCTGGCCCGCGCCCTCGAAGCCGTCGCCGGCAAGCCCCGCGGTCGTCGCGCCTTCGATTACCCCGCCACGCAGCGGGCGCGGGAGTACATCCATAGCCGTAACGGCGCGAGCATCACCCTGGACGAACTGGAGCATGTCAGCGGGCGGGATCGGTGGAGCCTGTCGCGGGACTTTCGTGCGCTGTTCGGCACCAGCCCCTACCGTTACGTGACCATGCGCCGCCTGGAGCGCTGCCGTGAACTGGCCTTGTCGGGCATCGGCCTGGCCGATGCGGCGCTGATCGCCGGGTTCTTCGACCAGAGCCATATGACCCGGCATTTCGTGGCCAGCTTCGGCCTGTCTCCGGCGCGCTGGCTGAGCATTGTGAAGTTGCAGGATCGTACAAGATAGCGCCCCGGGTGCCTCGCTAGAGTGGCGAAAACCAACCGAGGAGCCTCCCGTGAGCCAGCCAATTCCATCAACCCGGCAAGCCATCAACCTGATCCGCAAGCTCGACCTGATCGCCGAGCAATGGTCACCTCGCGTGGTCGCGGAAATGAACGACTACCAGTTCAAGGTGGCGCGCCTGCAGGGCGATTTCATCTGGCATGCCCATGCCGAAACCGACGAAGCCTTTCTGGTGCTCGACGGCCAGTTGCGCCTGGATTTTCGTGACGGCTCGGTAACCCTGGGCAGTGGCGAGCTGTACGTGGTGCCCAGGGGCGTTGAGCACAAACCCTATGCCGAAGCCGAGGTGAAGTTGCTGCTGATCGAGCCGCGCGGCGTGCTTAACACCGGGGCAGAAGGCGGGGAGCGTACGGCGGTCAACGATCTGTGGATCTGACCGCCGGGCTGGCGCCCAAGGGCGCCAGCCTTCGTAACGGTATCAAGTGCCGCTTTTCACCTTGGTCCAGATCCGCGTGCGGATGCGGTCGATGTTCAGCGGCATGGCTTCCAGGGCGTAGAGTTTTTCCATCACCTCATCGGGCGGGTAGACGGTGGTATCGGCCTTGAGTGTCGGGTCGACCAGCCCGTCTGCCTGGCTGTTGCCATTGGCGTAGTGCACATGGTCGCTGATGGCGGCGATCACCTCTGGCTCGAGCAGGTAGTTCATAAAGGCGTAGGCAGCCTTTTCATTGGGCGCATCCTCTGGCATGGCGACCATGTCGAACCACATCGGCGCGCCTTCCTTGGGGATCACGTAGGCGATGTCGACGCCGTTGCCGGCCTCCCTGGCGCGGGCGCTGGCCTGCATGATGTCGCCGGAGAAGCCGACCGCCATGCACACGTCGCCGTTGGCCAGCTCGCCCACGTATTTGGAGGAGTGGAAGTAGGCGACGTTTTTGCGCATCTCCATCAGCAGCGCTTCGGCCTTCTTGTAGTCCTCGGGCTTCTGGCTGTGATGTGGCAGGCCCAGGTAGTGCAGGGCGATGGGCAGCATTTCCGGGCCATTGTCGAGAATCGCCACGCCGCATTTGCTCAGCTTGGCCATCAGCTCGGGTTTGAAGATCAGGTCCCAGGAATCCAGCGGCACATCGCTTCCGAGCACGGCCTTGACCTTCTCGACGTTGTAGCCGATGCCGGTGCTGCCCCACAAATAGGGGAAGCCGTGCTGGTTGCCCGGGTCGTTACCTTCCAGGGCCTTGAGCAGCGTGGGGTTGAGGTTCTTCCAGTTGGGCAGTTGGCTCTTGTCCAGCTCCTTGAGCGCGCCACCCTGGATCTGCCGGGCCATGAAGTGGTTGGAGGGGAACACCACGTCATAGCCGGAGCGGCCGGCCATCAGTTTGGCGTCGAGGGTTTCGTTGCTGTCGTAAACGTCGTAGTGGGGCGTTACGCCGCTGGCCTGCTGGAAGTTCTTCAGCGTGTCGGGGGCGATGTAGTCGGTCCAGTTGTAGATGCGCACGTCCTGCGCCGCCTGGCTGACCGAGGCGACGAGCATCAGCGGGATAAGCGTTTTCAGCATGGGAGACCTCAACCGTTGTTATCGATGTTGTGGAGGCAGCAGTCAGAAAATCAGTACATAAGTCTTGCGCAGCGTTTCTTGTATGTCCCACACCTAGGGGCTGCTCCCGTTTCAGCGCGCACCGCGTTGCAGCGAGAAATCACGCAGGCTAGGCGGAGGACGCAGTAAATGGCATTCCCTTTTCAAGTCCTCCAACGACGCATGGCGTGATTTCCCGCGCAACCCGAAGGGCCGGGCCAGTTTTGCCGCGATGCTGCGTTTCTCGCCGACTCATTTGGCCCGCCAAACCTCGCGGCTCGCGCCTTGCCTCGCGGTAAAGCTGGCTCCGGCGCGGGTGCGTTGAAACGGGAGCAGCCCCTTCAGTGTTGGCCAGCAACATGAGGGCGTCGCCGGCTTTGATCTCGATCGGCTCGCCCACGTCGGGAATGAAGGTGCAGCGCCCGGCGATGAAGTGGCAGAACTCCTGCTGCACGATCTGCCGGCGCCAGCGGCCGGGCGTGCATTCCCAGATGCCGGTTTCCACGCCATCGTCGCGCTCCCGCAGGTCACCGAGGTGATGGCTGCGGGCTCGCTGAGCGGTACGGCGACCGGGTTGTGTTCGTCGAGTGCGACGTTTGCGGTGTCGCGGAAATGGGTGATGGTCATGCGGGCAACCTTGGGTTTGGGAGGGGTGTTCACCTCATGAAGCCTTCCATCAGGCTGGCGATGCGCTGGGCCATGTAGCGCTGCCAGGGCCGGCTGGAGGGGTCGGCCAGCAGTTTGTCTTCGCGCACGAAGCTGCGGATGATGGCGTTGTATCCCAGCCAGCGGCAGGGTTCCGGCTCCCAGCGCGGCAGATCCTGCACGCGGGTGTCGTGGCGTACCCAGGGTTGGCGAGTGAGCGGGGTGCTGTGGCCGAGAATCAGGTCGGCCAGGGTGCGGCCACCGAGGTTGCTGGCGCCCACGCCTTCGCCGCCATAACCGCCGGACAGGGCGATGCCGGCGCTGCGGTCGCAGAGCATGTGCGGGTGAAAGCGCCGCGCCATGCCCAGGTTGCCGCCCCAGGCATGGGTGATGCGCACGCTGCGCAGTTGCGGGAACAGCTCGCTGAACAGATAGCGGCGCAGGCCACGCTCTTCGTCGCTGAGGTTGAAGTCGCCCCGCAGGCGGCTGCCGAAGCGATAGCCGCCGCGGGCGCCAAAGATCAGCCGGTCGTCGCGGCTGCGCTGGCCGTAGGTGACCTGGCGGCTGGCTTCGCTGAACGCCTGGCCGCGCTCCAGGCCGATTTCCGCCCATGTCGAGGCCGGTAGCGGTTCGGTGGCGACGATCAGGCTCTGCACGGGAATCTGGTGGCGCCCCAGCGGCGGCAGCCTGGGCGAGTAACCCTCGACGGCCGGCACCACCCAGTCGGCGCGCACCTCACCAGCCTCGCAGCGCACGCTGCCGGCCTGCCAGCTCAGGGCTGGGGTGCCTTCATAGATGCTCACGCCCATGGCCTCGACGCAGCGGGCCAGGCCACGGACCAGGCGGGCCGGCTGGATGGTCGCGCAATGCGGGGTGTGAATCGCCCCATAGGCGCCCGGGATGCGCAGCTGTTGCGCCAGTTCCTCAGCGGGCAGCCAACGATAGTCGGCCTCGTTCAGGCCTTCCTCACGGTAGCCGCGCAGGTATTCGCGCAGGCGCAGCTCCTGCTCCGGGTAGCGGGCCGCGCAATACAGCACACCGCCCTTGCGGTAGTCGCAGTCGATGCCTTCGCGCTGCAGCACCTGACCGACCTCATCGGGAATGCCGTGCAGCAGGTCGTAGGATTCCCGCCGTGCCTGTGGGGTGAGGCCGGCGAGCAGGCGATCCTCGCCAAGCAGGTTGCCCATCAGCCAGCCGCCGTTGCGACCAGAGGCGCCGAAACCGGCGATCTTCGCTTCGAGGATGACGATACGCAGCTCGGGTGCCTGGCGCTTGAGGTAGTAGGCCGTCCACAGCCCGGTATACCCGGCGCCGATGATGGCCACGTCGGCCTGCAGGTCGCCGGGCAGCGACGGGCGCGGGGTCAGCGGCTCATCCAGTTGATCCATCCACAGGCTGATGTTGCGCCAGTCGTTCATGCACCGCTTCCACACGAGATGTATAGGGCAAGCCTAGTGGCCGACTCAGCAGTTGTCTTGCGTGCGTGTCCGCGCGTAAAGGTCTTTCAAATAGGCCTTTGGCGTCATTCCGGTATGGCGGCGGAAGGTGCTGTAGAAGGCGGTCAGGGAGTTGAAGCCGGCTTCGAAGGCCAGTTCGTCCATGCGCCGCAGGTCGCTGCCGGCCTGCAGGCGTTCGAGCAGGTGCTGCAGGCGCGCCTGGTTGACGTAGCGGTAGAAGCTTTGGCCGAGCACCTGGTTGAGCAGGTAGGACATCTGGTTGCGGCTGTAGCCGGTGGCGCTGGCCACCTGCTGCAGGCTCAGGGCCGGATTCAGAAAGGGCTGGCGACCCTGGAAGTAATCCTGCAGGTCCTGGGCCATGAAACCCAGCTGGCGGGTCGACAGCCCCAGCTTGCTGATCGCCGCGTTGCTCTGGATCGGCGCCCGCGCATCCGGCCCTTCGTGCACCAGCGAGGCGTATTCGTTGACCCGCCAGATCAGCCCGTCGCGCACGGTGATGGCCTCGGCGGTACGGAACGACACCAGGCCCTCGCCGCCATGCAGCGTGGTGCGGTACTGGATGAACGCGGTGTGGCCGTCGATACGGATGCGGTCGGTATGCTCCAGCGCTTCCTCCGGGTGGCGCGGCATGGTGCTGAGCACGTAGTCGCGCAGCTCGGCCAGGCCCATGGCGCGGTTGAGGAAGAAGTCGTGGTACTCGACCTCGGGGTGATAGAGCGCCATCACCGCCTCCAGGTCGCGGTACTTCCAGCTGTAGTGGTAGCGCAGCACGGTTTCGCGGGTGCGTTCGGTCTGGGCGGGGTCGTCGGGAAGCTCAGGCATGCCGGTTGGGTCCAGAGGGCTGTCGCCAGATTGCCCGACTGCGCCAGGCACCTCAAGCCGAGGAGCTGTGCTCATGGGCCGGGTGGCTTGAACATGAGGATAACTTGTTTTTAACGTTAAAAGGTTGAGTTTGTTTCACTCAGCTGGCCCCTCGACAATGCACGCCATCATTTATGCATTGGAGATATCGCCATGGCCCTGGCACACAGCCTCGGATTCCCCCGAATCGGACGTGACCGCGAACTGAAAAAAGCCCAGGAGGCCTTTTGGAAAGGCGAGCTGGACGAAGCCGGCCTGCGCGCCGTGGGCCGCGAGCTGCGCGCCCGCCACTGGCAGGTGCAGAAGGATGCCGGCATCGACCTGCTGCCGGTCGGCGACTTCGCCTGGTATGACGGGGTGCTGGCCCACTCGCTGACCTTCGGGGTGATTCCCGAGCGCTTCCGCCCGGCGGATGGCAAGCCGACCCTGGACACCCTGTTCGCCATGGCCCGTGGCGTGAGCAGCGATGCCTGCTGCGGCGGTGCCCATGCGCAGCCCCTTCATGCACTGGAGCTAACCAAGTGGTTCGATACCAACTACCACTACCTGGTGCCCGAGTTCACCGCCGACCAGCAGTTCGCCCTCAGCTGGGAGCAGCTGTTCGAGGAAGTCGCCGAAGCCCATGCCCTCGGTCACAGCGTCAAGCCGGTGGTGATCGGCCCGCTGACCTACCTGTGGCTGGGCAAGCTCAAGGGCGAGGCCCAGGGCTTCGACAAGCTGGAGTTGCTCGAACGCCTGCTGCCGCTCTACGGGCAGATCTTCCAGCGCCTCGCCGAGCAGGGCGTGGAATGGGTGCAGATCGACGAGCCGATCCTGGTGCTCGACTTGCCCCAGGACTGGAAGAACGCCTTCGAGCGCGCCTACAACAGCCTGCAGCGTGAGCCGCTGAAGAAGCTGATCGCCACCTACTTCGGGGGCCTGGAAGACAACCTCGGCCTGGCCGCCAACCTGCCGGTGGACGGTTTGCACATCGACCTGGTGCGCGCGCCAGAGCAGTACCCGACCATTGTCGACCGCCTGCCGGCCTACAAGGTGCTGTCCCTGGGCGTGGTCAACGGCCGCAACGTGTGGCGCTGCGACCTGGAAAAGGCCCTGGCGGTGATCGCTCATGCCCACAGCCGGCTCGGCGAACGCCTGTGGGTGGCTCCCTCCTGCTCGCTGCTCCACAGCCCGGTCGACCTGGCCCGTGAAGAGGGGCTGGATGCCGAGCTGAAAAGCTGGCTGGCTTTCGCCACCCAGAAGTGCGCCGAGGTGGCGCTGCTGGCACGGGCCGTCAACCAGCCCGATGCCCCCGGGGTACACAAGGCGCTGGCCGAAAGCCGCGCCGTGCAGGCCAGCCGGGCGGCGTCGCCACGGATTCACAAACCCCAGGTTCAGGCCCGCCTGGCAGCGGTGAAGGCCAGTGACAGCCAGCGCCGTTCACCGTTTGCCCAGCGTATCGCCAAACAGCGTGTTGGCCTGGCCCTGCCGCCATTCCCGACCACCACCATCGGCTCTTTCCCGCAGACCTCGGCGATCCGCCTGGCCCGCCAGGCGTTCAAGCAGGGCAAGCTGTCGCTGGGCGATTACACCGATGCGATGCACAGCGAGATTCGCCATGCGGTGGAGATTCAGGAACGCCTGGGCCTGGACGTACTGGTGCACGGCGAGGCCGAGCGCAACGATATGGTCGAGTACTTCGCCGAGCAGCTCGACGGCTACCTGTTCACCCGCTTCGGCTGGGTGCAGAGCTACGGCTCACGCTGCGTCAAACCGGCGATCATCTATGGCGACCTGAGCCGCCCGAAAGCCATGACCGTGGAGTGGATCCGCTATGCCCAGAGCCTGACGGGCAAGGTGATGAAGGGCATGCTCACCGGCCCGGTGACCATGCTGATGTGGTCGTTCCCTCGCGAGGACGTCAGCCGCGAACTGCAGGCCCGCCAGTTGGCCCTGGCACTGCGCGATGAAGTGGTGGATCTGGAGGCGACCGGCATCAAGATCATCCAGATCGACGAGGCGGCGTTCCGCGAAGGCCTGCCGCTGCGCAAGGCCGAGTGGCAGCGCTACCTGGATTGGGCGACCGAGTCGTTCCGCCTGTGTGCCAGCGGTGTGCGCGACGAAACCCAGATCCACACCCACATGTGCTACAGCGAATTCAACGACGTGATCGAGTCCATCGCCGCCATGGATGCCGACGTGATCACCATCGAGACCTCGCGCTCGGACATGGAGCTGCTGGACGCCTTCGAGGCCTTCGAGTACCCCAATGAAATCGGCCCGGGCGTCTACGACATCCATTCGCCGCGGGTGCCGGACACCGCCGAGATGGTCAAGCTGATGCGCAAGGCGGTGCGCCGTATTCCCGCCGAGCGCCTATGGGTCAACCCGGACTGCGGCCTGAAGACCCGCGGCTGGCCGGAGACCGAGGCGGCGTTGGTCAATATGGTGGCAGCGGCGCGGCAGCTGCGCAGAGAGCTGGCGTGAGATTTCGGGTCGTCGCTAGTTAAACCCTGCGGTGTCGCCAACGACCCGTTCTCATGTGGGAACGGGCGGGGGTGCCTGATCCATGCCCGTGATATCGCGCGCATGGCGCGCTCCCACACATGCAGGCGCTGCCTGATGCTGGCTCGCGGGCTTTGGCCGATAGCTGTTCAGCCCGCCAGATACTGCTCGGCCGACACCACCGTCGCATAGGCAAATGCCAGGGCCGCCATATAGGCCGCCTGCACCTGCGCGGCCGGCACCTGCTGGCCTGCGAATTCCTGATCACGGGTCGCGCAGGCATCGTGGATCACCGTGGTGGCGTAACCGAAATCGGCGCTCGCGCGGGCCGCGGCGTCGATGCACATATGGCTCATGGCGCCGACCAGGGTGACCTCCTGCACGCCGGCCTTGTCCAGCTGCGCTTTCAGATCCGTACCGAGAAACGCATTGACCTTGTGCTTGAGCACAACCGGCTCGCCGGCCAGCGGCTTCACATCGCTGTGGATCTGCGCACCGCTGGAGCCGGGCGCGAAGAACGGTGCGTCGGCGCTTTCGAACTCATGGCGCACATGCACCACCGTATCACCGGCAGAGCGCGCGGCGGCCAGAACGCGCGCGGCATTGCCGGCGGCGCTGTCCATGCCATGCAGCGACCACTTGCCGCCGGTGAAGTAGTCGTTCTGGATATCGATCAGGATCAGGGCGCGCTTGCTCATGTTGGTTTCCGTGATAAGGGACGTCCCCCACATTAACCCGCCCGCTGCCAAAGCGGGAGGTGCAGGAGGCGGGGGCGGGTGGTGCGACACTCACCCCGAGCCACGATTGGGACCATCTCAGACCGAATCTTCGGCTGCCTTGCCCGCCGGATTGTCGCGGGTGGGCATGGCGAGGATTTCCGGCAGCACGTCGCGGGCGAACACGGCGTGCAGGCGCCACAGCTCGGCGACCGGGTCGAGATGGTGGTCGACGCGAATGTCCCACAGCGGATATTCCTCGCGATCGACGATATAGATCACCGCCGAGGACTCGCCTTCGCGATCGCCGCCACGGTCATCGCCCGCTTCCAGGGCGTCGATCAGGCGCTCGACCAGCGGCCGCTCCTCACCCAGGCGAAAGGCATCGGCGACGGCATCGAGCACCTGCGGGCCGGCCAGGCGGTTGCCCTGCACCGAGAACTGCTCGCCGGACAGCGAGCCGGCCCAGGGAATGCATTCACTGCCCGTCCAGCACACGCTGTCGCCGTTACGGTCGATCAGCGCCAACTGGCGCAGCTGCATGCAGGGGTCGGTGTCCATCAGCTGCTTCAAGGCGGCAGGCGCCGAATGGCCCGCGCGCAGCAGCGCCAGGCCGTCGAGCCCCAGGTACGGGTTGACCTGGGCCTGGGTCGCCACGGCACCTGCGCCAGCGGCGGCATGGCTGAGCAATTTGCCCACGGCGGGCATGGCGGTGGCGGCGGCAACGCCGAACTGGCCGGTTCTCGGGCAGCGGGCAACGATGGAAAAGGTCATGGCGGCTCCTGTGTGCGCGTGTGGCTTAGGCCCCGTCCCGCGGGTGATCGTTCCGCGTGTCGTGTATCGGTATTTGTTGATAAGCATTATCATTCGCTATTTTGCCGCTTCGTTTCTGTCCGTATCGCCACGAGCAGCCGTTTACATGGTCGATCTCCCGTCCTCGCCCGAACCTCGCCAGCCCGATCCGTCCGTGACGGAACCGGTGCAACCTGACGCGTTCCTGCGCACCTTTCTCGCCCGTCGTGAACAGATGGAGGCGGTATTGCGCCGGCGCGTCGGCTGCAGGGCGACTGCGGCGGATCTGCTGCAGGAGCTGTTTCTGCGCTTCTGGCGGCGGCCCGGTGCACCCCTCGAAGACCTGGGCAGCTACCTGATCCGCAGTGCCCATAATCTGGCCATCGACCACCTGCGCAGCGAGGACGCACGCACCCGTAGCGAGGCGGGCCTGCTGCCCGAGCAGCGTGGCGACTCTAGCCTTTCACCGGATGCGGCCCTGGAGGCGGGCAGTGATCTGCGCCGCGTCGAGGCGGCCTTGCGGGCGTTGCCGGAGCGCACCCGGCATATCTTTCTGCTCAACCGCATCCACGGCCAGACCTACGGGCAGATCGCCCGCGGCATGGCGCTTTCCCAGAGCGCGGTGGAAAAACATATGATGCGCGCCCTGCAAGCCTGCAAGGCCAGCGTCGTCGATACGCCGGCCGTCCCTTCACACGGAAGCGTCGCGCCATGAGTCAGCCAACCTATCGGCAGCAAGAGCCGCTATCGCGCATCGAACAGGACGCCTGGCTGTGGCTCGGCCGCCTGCAGGGGCAGCCCGGCGATGCCGTGCAGATGGCTTTCGAGCGCTGGCTGGCCGCCGCCCCCGAGCATGTCGACACCTTCGTACGCATGCAGGCGCTCTGGCACCTGAGCCGCCCGGCCGCCCAGCTGCTGGCCGATGAAGACGCCGCGGCCCTGCAGCAGTATCTGCGCCCGCCTGGGAGCACCCGCCGGTACTGGGCGCCGACCCTGGCGATGGCCGCCTGCCTGCTGCTGGTGGTATGGGCCGGCGGCTGGCAGCCGCTGCGCTGGGCCGATGACCTGGGCGCGGACTGGGTGTCGGCGCCGGGCGAGGTGCGCAGCGTAACCATGGCCGATGGCTCGAGCGTGGTGCTGGACGCCGACAGCGCCATCGCCGTGCGCTACAGCGCGGGCGAACGCCATGTGGAGCTGCGCCGCGGCGCAGCGTACTTCAGCGTGGTTGCGGGGGTGATTCCCTTTACCGTCGCCGCGGCCGGTGGCGAGGCGCGGGTGCTCGGCACCCGTTTCGAGGTGCGCCGCCTGGGCGAGGGCGCCCGGGTGTCGGTGCTGCAGGGGCGGGTGGCGGTGCGCGGCGGGCCGTTGGAGGCGCCTCGGGTGCTGACGGCCGATCAGCAGGTCAGTTATGCCGATGGCGTCAGCGGCAATCCCCTGGCCGTCGATACCAGTGCCCTGACCGCCTGGCGCGATGGCCGCCTGAGTTTCTACCGCGCGCCCCTGGGCGAGGTGCTCGATGAGCTGCGCCGTTATCACCCGGGACGCATCGTGCTGCTCAACGACGAGCTGCGCGGCAAGCGAGTCAGCGGCAGCTTCGCCAGCCAGGATCCCGGGGCGATTCTCGATGCCCTGCAGGGCGTGGTCGGCTTCGAGCAGCACAGGGTGCTGGGGCGGCTGATCATCCTGCGCTGAAAAATATTTTCAGGCAGGGGTGAGGTACGTGCAGGTGGCATCCGTGTAGTGCTGTGAATGCGACTTTTTCGCACTGAGCAGCCCCCGGGATGAAGAACATCATGAATCACCGCATCAAGCGCCGACAGGATGCTGCCCTGAAACACCTCGGCCTGGCCACCTGGCTGCTGGGCACGTCGCTGCTGCCCCTGGCACCGGGCGTGCTGGCCCAGGCCTCTGCCGATCAGGCCGCGACCTACGCCTTCGCCATCGCCGCCCAGCCATTGCCCCAGGCGCTCGACGCGTTCAGCCGCACCACCGGCCTCAACGTGGTGTACACCGACGACGCGCCTTACAGCGTGCAGGCGCCGGCCTTGCAGGGGCGCATGAGCGCCGAGCAGGCGCTTGCCCGGTTGCTGGCCGGCTCCGGCTTCACCTTCGGCCGAGCAGGCGCTAACACCGTGACCTTGCAGGCGCTGCCCGCTGACGGCGCGGTGAGTCTGGGCGCGGTGAACATCCAGTCGCAGCGCACGTCGAGCGCCAGCTACCAGCCGCCGGAAACCACCTCGCTGACCCGCAGCGATACGCCGCTGCTGGAGATCCCCCAGGCCGTCGCCGTGGTGCCGGCCCAGGCGCTGCAGGATCAGCAGCCGCAGACCCTCGACGAGGCGCTGGCCAACGTCAGCGGCATCACCCAATCCAATACCCTGGGTGGCACCCTGGATGCGGTGATGAAGCGTGGCTTTGGTGACAACCGCGATGGCTCTATCCTGCGCGACGGCATGCGCACCATCCAGGGCCGCAACTTCACCGCCACTGCCGAGCGCGTCGAAGTGCTCAAGGGGCCGTCGTCGATGCTCTACGGCATTCTCGATCCGGGCGGCGTGATCAACGTGGTGAGCAAGAAGCCGCAGCTGGAGAGCTACCGCGCCGTCACCGGTCGGGCTTCAACCTACGGCCATGGCAAGAACGGCAGCGGCGGCACCCTGGATGTCACCGGCCCGCTGGGCGAAACCGGCCTGGCTTACCGCCTGGTCGCCGATTATGACGACGCCGACTACTGGCGCAGTTTCGGCACCAACCGCGACAAGACCTTCGCGCCCTCGCTGGCCTGGTACGGCGAAGACACCACGGTGACCCTCAGCCACGAGTACCGCGAGTATTCGGTGCCGTTCGATCGCGGCACCATCTTCCGTAACGGCAAGCCGCTGGACATTCCCGCCGAGCGCCGACTGGACGAGGCCTACAACATCACCGATGGCCGCTCGCACCTGACCCTCTTCGACCTGTCGCATCAGCTCAACGAAGACTGGAAAGCGCACTTCGCTTACAGCTACAACCGTGACCGCTACGACGATTATCAGGCGCGGATCTTCCGTGAGCCCGCCTCGCAAACCAGCAACGACTACGTCCGCCGCCTGGATGGCACCCGCGGAGCCGTCAGCACCTCGCACTTCGCCACCTTCGATCTGGATGGCACGGTGCAGCTTGGCGGCATGCAGCACGACCTGTTGATGGGCGTGGACCACGAATACCGCAAGTTCTACCGTGAGGACCTGCTGCGCCAGAACACCGCCGTCCGTTTCGACCCGTTCAACCCGGTCTATGGCAACGTGCCGGTACCGACAACGGTGGTTGCCAGCGACAGCGACCAGACCGATCGGGTGGTCACCCAGTCGGCGTTCTTCCAGGATTCGGTGCACTTGGGCGAGCAGTGGATCTTCGTCGCCGGCGCCCGCTATCAGCTCTATGACCAGATGTCCGGGCGCGGCCGGCCGTTCAACAAGAACACCGATATCGATGGCCAGCTCTGGGTGCCGCGTGTCGGCCTGGTGTACAAACTCAACGACGAGCTGTCGCTGTATGGCGGTTACACCGAGTCGTTCAAGCCCAACTCGACCATCGCACCGCTGACCAATGGCGCCTCCATCAACGGCGTGCCGCCGGAGGAGGGCAAGAGCTGGGAAGTCGGCGCCAAGCTGGATAGGCCCGGACGCATCACCGGCACCCTGGCGCTGTTCGATATCGTCAAGGAGAACGTGCTGGTGACCCAGACCGTGGGCGGTGAAACCTTTGCCACCGGTGCGGGCGAAGTGCGCTCCCGCGGTGTCGAGCTGGACGTGACCGGGCAACTGACCGACGACCTCAGCCTGATCGGCACCTACGCCTTTACCGATGCCGAAGTGACAAAGGACCCGGAACTCAAGGGCAATGGCCTGCAGAACGTCGCCCGACACACCGCGTCGCTGTATGGCGTCTACGACTTCGGTCAGCTGTTCGGTGCGGACCGTGTGCGCGCCGGTGTGGGGGCTCGCTACGTGGGTGACCGGGAAGGCGATGCGGCCAACAGCTTCACCTTGCCGTCCTACACCGTGGCCGATGCCTTCACCAGCTACGACACCCGCCTGGGCGACAGCAAGCTCAAGCTGCAGCTCAACCTGAAGAACCTGTTCGACAAGACCTACTACAGCTCGTCGGTGAACAACCTCGCCGTCTCGGTTGGCGAGCCGCGCCAGCTGCAGCTCTCCAGCACCCTGGAGTTCTAGGTGAGCTGCAAGCTACAAGCCTCAAGCTGAAAGTGAAAGCGCGTAACGCTCCTACTCGCAGCTTGTAGTTTGTAGTTTGTAGCTGTCTTACTGCACTTCCACCGCCAGGCTTTCGGCGATCTTCTTGTTCCAGATTGCCGGGCCGGTGATGTGCACCGACTCGCCGTTGCTGTCGACGGCGACGGTAACCGGCATGTCCTTGACCTCGAACTCGTAGATCGCTTCCATGCCCAGCTCGGCGAACGCCAGCACCTTGGACTTCTTGATCGCCTGGGCCACCAGGTAGGCGGCGCCACCGACGGCCATCAGGTACACGGCCTTGTTGTCCTTGATGGCATCGATGGCGGTTGGACCGCGCTCGGATTTGCCGATCATGCCCAACAGGCCGGTCTGCTCGAGGATCTGCCGGGTGAACTTGTCCATCCGCGTGGCGGTGGTCGGGCCAGCCGGGCCAACCACTTCGTCGCCGATCGGGTCGACCGGGCCCACGTAGTAGATGAAGCGGCCTTTCAGGTCGACCGGCAGCTGTTCACCCTTGTTGAGCATCTCGACCATGCGCTTGTGCGCGGCGTCGCGGCCGGTGAGCATCTTGCCGTTGAGCAGGATGGTTTCACCCGGCTTCCAGCTCTGCACGTCTTCCGGGGTCAGAGTGTCGAGGTCGACGCGGCGCGCCGACGGGCCGGCTTCCCAGACGATTTCCGGGTAGGCGTCCAGGGGCGGCGCTTCCAGCTCGGCCGGGCCGCTGCCATCGAGCACGAAGTGGGCGTGGCGAGTGGCGGCGCAGTTGGGGATCATGCACACCGGCAAGGAGGCGGCGTGGGTCGGGTAATCCATGATCTTGACGTCGAGCACGGTGGTCAGGCCGCCCAGGCCCTGGGCGCCGATGCCCAGCTGGTTGACCTTCTCGAACAGCTCCAGACGCAGTTCTTCGATCTTGTTCTGCGGGCCGCGGGCCTGCAGTTCATGGATGTCGATGTGCTCCATGAGTACTTCCTTGGCCATCACCGCGGCCTTTTCGGCGGTACCGCCGATGCCGATGCCGAGCATGCCCGGCGGGCACCAGCCAGCGCCCATGGTCGGCACGGTCTTGAGTACCCAGTCGACAATGGAGTCGGAGGGGTTGAGCATGGCCATCTTCGACTTGTTCTCGGAGCCGCCGCCCTTGGCCGCGACGTCCACTTCCACCTTGTCGCCAGGAACGATGGAGTAGTGGATCACCGCCGGGGTGTTGTCCTTGGTGTTCTTGCGGCTACCTGCCGGGTCGGCCAGGATCGAGGCGCGCAGGACGTTTTCCGGCAGGTTGTAGGCGCGGCGTACGCCTTCGTTGATCATGTCGTCCAGGCTCATGGTGGCGCCGTCCCAGCGCACGTCCATACCCACTTTGACGAATACGGTGACGATGCCGGTGTCCTGGCAGATCGGGCGGTGGCCGGTGGCACACATGCGCGAGTTGATGAGGATCTGCGCCATGGAGTCGCGGGCGGCCGGCGATTCTTCCCTCAGGTAGGCTTCGTGCATCGCCTGGATGAAGTCGACGGGGTGGTAATAGGAGATGAACTGCAGGGCGTCGGCGACGCTCTGGATCAGGTCGTCTTGCTTGATCACGGTCATGTGGGGCGCTCCCTTGTAGGGCAGGAACTTCAAATGCCGGAACGTTGCCGGCGCGTTCTAAAAGGCGCGGCAGTATACCGCGGGGGCGGCGCCCGGGACACCCGTTGAACGGCCGCGATAACTCCATAAGGTCACTAGGGTCTGTTCCCGTTTCAGCGCGAGCCGCGTTGCTGCGAGAAATAGCCTCCGGTTAGGCGCAGGACGCAGGGAATGGTCGTTCCCTTGCCAAGTCCTGCAACGACAGCGGAGGCCATTTCCCGCGCAACCCAAAGGGCCGGGCCAGTTTTTGCGCGATGCGGCGTTACTCGATGGCTCATTTGGCCCGCCAAACTTCGCATCTCGTGCCTTGCCTCGCGCAAAAACTGGCTCCGGCGCGGCCGTGCGTGAAACGGGAACAGACCCTAGGCTTTTTCATGGCGCACGGTTAGAGTGGAGGCCAGTTGCCAGTATGGGAGGGAGCCCATGACCTCCAGCAACCAGCAAATCAATAAAAATACCCTGCAGTGCCTGCTGCTCAAGCGCTTCGGTATGGCCGTGGCCACCTACCTGTCGATCTCCTCCGTCGTACTGGTCGCCTATTCATGCGATCTGTTCAGCGTACCCGGCAGTGCGGTCATCCTGCTGCTGGCCGCCGCCATCAGCAGCCAGATGGCGTTTCTCGGGGTGTTCGTCAGCGGCCGTAACCTGGGCTTCGGCGACCCGAGCCTGACCGAGGTGCAGGTGCTGGTCGCCCTGGGGCTGACCACGGCGCTGGTCGCCATGCTCGATCACGGGCGCGGCACGTTGCTGGTGGTGTATCCCATGTCCATGCTGTTCGGCCTGTTCCAGCTGCGCACCTGGGTGTTCTTTCGCTGTGCGTGCCTGGCCTTCGTCAGCTTCCTGGCCGTCAACCTCTATGAGATCCAGGCGGGTATCACCCGCGACCTCGGCCTGGCGGTGCTGCAGATCTGCGTGCTGGGCCTGGTGCTGGCCTGGCTGAACCTGTTCGCCTGGTACATGCAGCAGATGCGCCAGCGCATGCGCAAACGTCGCTTCGCCCTGCAGGCGCACCAGGAAACCCTGCGTGGCATGATGCGCCAGCTCGAGGACATGGTGGCCACCGACGAACTCACCGGTCTGTACAACCGTCGGCATTTCCTGCGCATGGCCGCCCAGGCGCTGGAGGGCCTGACGCCCCTTCGCCAGCATGGCCTGGCGCTGATCGACCTGGATCACTTCAAGACCATCAATGACCGTTTCGGCCATGCCGCCGGCGACCGTGTGCTGCAGGCCTTCGCCGGCGTCGCCAGCGCCTGCCTGCGCGAGGGCGACATGATCGCCCGCTACGGAGGGGAGGAGTTCGTGTTGCTGATACCCGATACCGATGCCGATTCCTTCCTGGCCTGCTGCGAGCGTCTGCGCATAGCGTTCAGTGAATGCGAGCCGGTTAATGTTAAGGTGCCCAATCTCAGCCTGTCCGTGGGAATGACCCTGGTGACCATGCACGACAATCTCGATGAGGCCCTGCACCGGGCCGACCAGGCGCTCTATGAGGCCAAGCGTAGCGGTCGCAATCGCAGCGCCTCGACCTGGGAGCTGACCGATGCCCCGGCTGCAACTGAGTGATCGCTGCTGGGACGTCGCCCCGGCCTGCAATTTGCTCGACGCGCTGCTCGCCGCCGGTGTGCCGGTGCCCTACAGCTGCCGCGCCGGCAGTTGCCAGGCCTGCCTGGTGCGTTGCGTGGCAGGCGAGCCGCGCGACGCCAAACCCGACGCCCTCGATGCGCCGCGCCGCGAGCAGGGCTGGCGGCTGGCCTGCCAATGCAGCGTGGTCGAACCGCTGCAGGTGGAGGTATTCGACCCGACCCGCGATGCCATGCCGGCACAGGTGCAGGCCGTGGAGTGGCTCAGCGCGCGGGTATTGCGCCTGCGCCTGCAGCCGCAGCTACCCCTGCGTTACCGGGCGGGCCAGCATCTGCTGCTATGGGCCGACGGTATCGCGCGACCTTATTCGCTCGCCTGCCTGCCGGGCGAGGATGCCGGCCTTGAATTTCATATCGACTGTGGCCGGCCCGGCGCCTTCTGCGATGCCGCCCGCCAGCTGCAGGTCGGCGACAGCCTGCATCTGGGCGCGTTGAGCGGCGCAGCACTGCACTACGACCCGGGCTGGCAGGAGCGCCCGCTTTGGCTACTGGGCGCCGGAACCGGCCTGGCCCCCTTGTGGGCGTTGCTGCGCGAGGCGCTGCGCCAGGATCATCGAGGGCCGATCCGCGTCGTGCACCTGGCCAGCACAGGTGCCGAGCATTACCTGGCGGCCCCATTGCTGGCGCTTGCCGAGCGCCACCCACAGCTACAGGTCGAGTTGATCGAGGCGGCCGCCATGCCGGCATTCCTGGCCGCGTTGCGGCCCGCTTCACGGCAGACGGTAGCCTTGCTCTGCGGTGGCCCCGAGACCGTGGAGGCCGTTTCGCGGCGCTTGTACCTGGCCGGTCTGCCGCGCAGCCAGCTACTGAGCGACCTGTTCCTGCCCCACGCCTAAGTGTTCGGCAATGAAAAGGCCCGCATCGATGCGGGCCTTCCTGTTGCTGCGCTGGTCCTCAGACCAGTGCGTCACCGACATGCAGGATCTTCATGCCGTTGGTGCCACCGATGGTGTGGTAGCTGTCGCCCTTGGTGAGGATCACCCAGTCGCCCTGCTCGACGAGGCCGCGCTTGAGCAGCTCGTCCACCGCAGCCTGGCTGACTTCGCCCGGGGGTAGGGCTGCCGGGTCGAAGGGGATGGTGTAGACGCCGCGGAACATGGCCGAGCGCGCCTGGGTGTCGCGGTGCGGGGAGAACGAGTAGATCGGCACCGAGGAGCGAATGCGCGACATGATCAGCGGCGTGTAGCCGCTCTCGGTCAGGGCGATGATCGCCTTCACGCCCGGGAAGTGGTTGGCCGTGTACATGGCCGCCAGGGCAATGCTCTCGTCGCAACGCTCGAAGGTCTTGCCGATGCGGTGGCTGGAGCTCTTGCCGGTGGGGTGACGCTCGGCGCCCAGGCAGATGCGCGCCATGGCCTGCACGGCTTCCAGCGGGTAGGCGCCAGCGGCGCTCTCGGCCGACAGCATGACGGCGTCGGTATAGTCGAGCACGGCGTTGGCTACGTCGGACACTTCGGCACGGGTCGGCATCGGGTTCTGGATCATCGACTCCATCATCTGGGTCGCAACGATCACCGCCTTGTTGTGGCGACGTGCGTGGAGAATGATCTTCTTCTGGATGCCTACCAGCTCGGCGTCACCGATTTCCACACCCAGGTCGCCACGGGCAACCATCACCACGTCGCTGGCCTTGATCAGGCCGTCGAGGGTTTCGTCATTGGCCACCGCTTCGGCGCGCTCGATCTTGGCGACCAGCCAGGCCTTGCCACCGGCTTCGTCACGCAGTTGGCGGGCGTATTCCATGTCCGCTGCATCACGGGGGAAGGACACGGCCAGGTAATCCAGGTCCATTTCCGCCGCCAGCTTGATGTCGGCCTTGTCCTTTTCGGTCAGGGCCGGGGCGGTCAGGCCGCCACCGCGACGGTTGATGCCTTTATGGTCGGACAGCGGGCCGCCGATCAGCACGACGCATTCCAGGGTATCGGGGGTGGTGCTTTCCACGCGCATGACCACGCGACCGTCGTCGAGCAGCAGCTCGTCGCCCACGCCACAATCCTTGACCAGGTCCGGGTAGTCGATGCCGACCACCTGCTGGTTGCCCTCGGTCAGCGGATGGCTGGTGGAGAAGGTGAAGCGGTCACCGACCTGCAGCTCGATACGCTTGTTGGCAAACTTGGCGATACGGATCTTCGGGCCTTGCAGGTCGCCCAGCAGGGCCACGTGGCGGCCGTGCTTGGCGGCGATGTCGCGTACCAGCTGGGCGCGTGCCTTGTGTTCTTCCGGCGTGCCATGGGAGAAGTTCAGACGGGCGACATCCAGCCCAGCCAGGATCAACTTTTCCAGCATCTGCGGCGAGTTGCTGGCTGGGCCGAGGGTGGCGACGATTTTGGTGCGGCGAACGGTCATGCGCGGACTCCTAGATTGAAGCAGACCGCGAGGCTACTACGCCGCCGCGCTGTAGTCATTGTTCCGCTGCACTACTTTTCAGCGGGCAACTTGACCACCAGCAGGTCGCAGTCCACCGATTCGAGCAGGCGCTCGGCGGTGTGGCCGATAAGGATGGTGTCCAGCCGGCCGCGGGCAATGGCGCCCATCACCAGCAGGTCGATTTCATGCTTGCGCACGAAGCGCGGCAGCATGTTTTCCGGGGCACCCTCGAGCAGGTGAGCGGCATCCGGCTCGATGCCATGCTGGCGAATCAGGTCGTCGAAGGCCCTGTGATGCTGCTGGGCATCGTCGTTGACGTATTGCTGGTAGGTGGCCAGCAGCTCGGTGTTGTTGAGCAGGGTGCGCGGTAGCGGCGCGTGGCAATGCACGATATCGGCGTGCATGCCGAGGGCCGTGGCGAGCGCCTGGCTGGTGGCTATCAGATGGTGGTCGAGGGCTGCCGGCTTGTCGTCCTTGTGCAAGGGATCGACGGCGGTGCACAGGTTGTGCCCGCGCCATTCCGCGTGGTGCACCAGCCACAGCGGAAACGGGCAATGGCGCATCAGTTGCCAGCAGCTGTCGGTCAGCAGCAGGCGACGTAGCAGGTTGTTGTGGGCGGCGGATTTGAGTACCAGATCCGGCTGCAGTTGATCGGCGGTTTCCAGTACCGTCTCGTGCAGGCGCTTGCCCCAGCGAACCTCCTGCTCAAGTGCCAGCCCTTCGCGCTGCAGCGGTGCCAGCAGCTCCTGCAGCCAGGTGCCGCGCTGCTCGAGCAGGGCTTCCCGGGCCCTGTTCTGCAGGCTGTTTTCCAGCATGCTGCCATCCAGGGCGGCGCTATACTCGACCAGCAGTACATGCAGGCGCGCCTGGGATCGGCGGGCCAGCCAGGCGGCGCGTTCCAGGGCCGGGTGGCTGGGTTGGCTGGCGTCGATCACGACCAGTAGCTTTTCCAGTTTCATGGGGTCGACCTCGCGAAGTGATTGCCTGGCATTGCAGCCCATCCTCAATGGGCATGCGTTGACCTGCATCAGTCTAGGGTCTGTCGCCGATTGTTCGCCCTCCAACGCAATGCAGCATGTTGCGACTGTTCAGTTTTTCCGGGGCGCGCCGATACGCTGCTCATTGGAGGAGAAACCCATGCGTATTCTGTTGCTGCTGTGCTGTGTGCTGGTCGTTGGCGGGTGCACCCGCATGTCGCTCGACCATCATCTGAACAAGGCCTATCAGGCCTATGACCGGGGCGATTGCGAAGACGCCCTGCTGTATCTGTCCCAGGCCGAGCGCTCGAGCCGATCGCGCAGCTACGTACAACCGGAAATCTCCCTGCTGCGCGGGCAGTGCCTGGAACGCCAGAACCTGTACCTCGATGCGGCGCAGACCTATCAGTTCATCATCGGCCGCTACCCGGCCAGCGAATACGCCTTTCGTGCCCGTGCACGGCTGGAAACCCTGCGTCAGCTCGGCCATCATGGCGCGTCGGAGCCCGCCAAGGTATCGCCTGCCGGAACGCTCTGACGGCATGGAGATATTGACCGGGGGATTGCCGCGATGCGCGCCTGGATAGGCCTTCTATTGTTACCGCACCTGGCCTTCGGGCAGGTGTATCGCTGGGTGGACGAACAGGGGAGGGTGCATTACGGCCAGCAGCCGCAAGGTGCCAATGCCCAGGCCGTCGAGGTTCGCCCGCAGGTCGTCGAACGTGATGCGGCCACCCAGGCGCGTGAGCAGCGCGCCGAGCGCTACTTTCAGGCGCGTCGCGACGAACAGGCCCAGGCGGCCCAGGCCCGCCGCGAACAGCAGGCGCAGCTCGCCAGGGAGTGCGCCCAGTTGCGTGCAGCGCTTGCCTCGATGCCCGAGGGGCGTCGTTACTATCAACCGGTCGCCAATGGCGAACGTCACTATTACAGCGATCAGGAACTGGACGCCGCGCGGGTGCAACTGGGCGGCCAGTTATCAGGCCGTTGTCAATGAGCGCTGGTCAGTTCGCCAGGTAGGCGGCATACTCGACCGACACTCATAGCCTTCTGCCATCATGAACGCCAATCGCCATATCGAGCGGCATCAGCTGCCGTACTACCTGAACGTCTTCAATGCCTTTACCGACAAACCCATCGGTCATCTGGGCAATGTGTCGGCGGACGGCATGATGCTGATCAGCCCGTTGCCGGTACTGGTGGGCGGCTGCTTCGACCTGCGCTTGAAGATTCCCGGTTGCGACGGCTTTCGCTACATCGACTTCACCGCCACCTGCCTGTGGTGCCAGGAAGATGTCACGCCCGGCAGCTTCGATTCGGGCTTCGCCCTCGAAACGCCGCCCGGGGATTACCTCGAGATGGTCGAAGCGCTGCGCTACTACTTCAGCTTCCATCCGCTTGCCGCTTCGGTATGACGGCCTGCCAGGCGTGATCCCACGCCGCCTCGCTGGTTCCGCATATTTTCTTCCTGCCCATGTAAGCCATTACTTACAAGCGCTGTAAGCCATGGTGGTGGTTTTTCGTTGTAAAGCTGGCGATTCCAAAGTTGAGTGATCCAAATTGTTGAAAATAAAGGGTTTATATATTTGACGCGGTCGCGGTGAGCTTGTTGGCATCTGTTGGAAGGGCGTTGTGATACATCCGTGGGTCGTTAATATCTGAACCGTGCTTAGGGACAAGCGCAGGTCGTCAGGGACAATGACCAGGACATCGCGGGACGCGATTCATCAGGATGATGAGTTGGGAGTTTCAGGGAATAGGGACAAAAGAGTGGGCGGGTAAAACCGCCCCTTTTTTTTGCCCGCAGAAAAGTTTCGGCGGCGCTGCCTGGTGAACGTAGGCCCTAGCCACTTCAGCCAGGCGCCCATAAAAAATGCCGCTCCCTCTCGGGTAGCGGCATTTTCGCTCGCGGCCGGTGCCGCCTCGCTCAGCGCTCGAGGTGCTGCAGCTTGTCTTTCACACCATCCCACTCTTCGGCATCGGGCAGGGCGTCTTTGCGCTCGGTGATGTTCGGCCAGACTTCCGCCAGCTCGGCGTTGAGCTCGATGTATTCCTGCATGCCATCGGGTATCTCGTCTTCGGAGAAGATGGCCTGCGCCGGGCACTCGGGCTCGCAGAGCGCGCAGTCGATGCACTCATCCGGGTGGATCACCAGGAAGTTCGGGCCCTCGTAGAAGCAGTCCACCGGACAGACTTCCACGCAGTCGGTGTACTTGCACTTGATGCAGTTGTCGGTGACGACGAAGGTCATTTTTAGTTTTCTCCTCGGGCTACGGCAGCGAGCGGTTTCTCAACAGGCCGCTCTCAGGCTCTGGAATGGGCTTGCGGGCCAGGCTAAAGGCTGCAGCGCTCCCGGAGCGCGCGGGATTCTATCAGCTAGTTGGCGCTGGCGTTAGACCCGCGCCTTCCATGCATATAACAGTTCGAGTGCCTGGCGCGGGCTAAGGTCATCCGGATTGACCAGCTGCAGCTCCTCCAACACGGGGTGCGGCAGGCTGGCGAACAGATCGCTCTGCATCGGTGCGGCGGATTTTCCGGCGCCCTGCGGCGGCAGATCATGGGGCAGGCTGGTGGTTTCCAGGCGCGCCAGGTGCTCGCGGGCACGCAGGATTACCGGGCCCGGCACGCCGGCCAGTTGCGCCACCGCTAGACCGTAGCTCTGGCTCGCCGGGCCGGGCAGCACGTGGTGCAGGAATACGATGCGCTCGTTGTGCTCGGTGGCGTTGAGGTGCACGTTGGCCACCGCCGGCTGGCTTTCCGGCAGTACGGTCAGCTCGAAGTAATGGGTGGCGAACAGCGTGTAGGCACGCAGGCTGGCGAGCTGTTCGGCAGCGGCCCAGGCCAGCGACAGGCCGTCGAAGGTACTGGTACCACGGCCCACTTCGTCCATCAGCACCAGGCTGCGGTCGCTGGCGTTGTGCAGGATGTTGGCGGTCTCGCTCATCTCCACCATGAAGGTCGAGCGGCCACCGGCCAGGTCGTCGCTGGAGCCGATACGGGTGAAGATGCGGTCGACCATCGACAGCTCGCAGCGCGCCGCCGGCACGAAGCTGCCGATATGGGCGAGCAGCACGATCAAGGCGGTCTGGCGCATGTAGGTCGACTTACCGCCCATGTTCGGGCCGGTGATGATCAGCATCCGCGTGGCATCGTCGAGCTTCAGGTCATTGGCGACGAACGGCGTGGTCAGCACCTGCTCGACCACCGGGTGGCGGCCCTGCTCGATCAGCATGCACGGCTCGTCGACGAAGCGCGGGCGATTGAGGTCCAGGTTCAGGGCGCGCTCGGCCAGGTTGCTCAGCACGTCCAGTTCGGCCAGCGCCGCGGCGCTGTCCTGCAGCGGGCCGAGGTGACCGATCAGGCGCTCCAGCAGTGCTTCATAGAGCTGCTTTTCCCGGGCCAGCGCGCGGCTCTTGGCTGACAGCGCCTTGTCTTCGAACTCCTTCAGCTCGGGGGTGATGAAGCGCTCGGCGCCCTTGAGGGTCTGGCGACGGATGTAGTCGGCCGGCGCCGACTCGGCCTGCTTGCTCGGCAGCTCGATGAAGTAACCGTGCACGCGGTTGTAGCCGACCTTGAGATTGGCCAGGCCGGTGCGGGCCTTCTCGCGGGCTTCCAGGTCCATCAGATACTGGCCGGCGTTCTCGCTCAGCGACTGCAGCTCGTCGAGTTCGGCGTCGTAGCCGGTCTTCAGCACGCCGCCATCGCGAATCACCGCCGGCGGGTTGTCGATGATCGCCGTCGAGAGCAGTTCGGCCAGCTCCGGGTAGGTACTGATGGCGCCGGCCAGCGTCCCCAGGTGGGCGCAGTCGAGTTGCGCCATGGCCTGCTGCAGCTCGGGCAGGGCGGCGAGTGCGTCACGCAGGCGCGCCAGATCCCGCGGGCGCGCGTTACGCAGGCCGATACGGGCGAGGATGCGTTCCAGGTCGCCGATTTCCTTGAGCTGCGGCTGCAGGGTTTCGAAGCGGTAGCGGTCCAGCAGGCAGGCGATCGACTCCTGGCGCGCTTCGAGCACCGCGCGGTCGCGCAGCGGGCGGTTCAGCCAGCGGCCGAGCAGGCGGCTGCCCATGGCGGTCTGGCAGCGGTCGACCACCGATTGCAGGGTGTTGTCGCGGCCGCCAGCGAGGTTGACGTCCAGCTCCAGGTTGCGGCGGCTGGCACCGTCGAGGATCACCGTGTCGTCGATGCGCTCATGGCGCAGGCTGCGCAGGTGGGGCAGGGCGGTGCGCTGGGTCTCCTTGGCATAGGCCAGCAGGCAGCCGGCCGCGCCGATCGCCAAGGTCAGGGTTTCGCAGCCGAAGCCCTTGAGATCCTGGGTGCCGAATTGCTGGCACAGGCTCTTCTGCGCGGTGTCGCGCTCGAAGTCCCAGGGCGCGCGGCGACGCGAGCCGCGGCGCTTCTCGGCCGGCAACCCCTGGGGCCAGTCATCGGGGATCAGCAGCTCGGCCGGGTTGAGGCGCTCGAGTTCGGCCAGCAGGTTTTCCCAGCCTTTTATTTCCAGCACGCTGAAGCGGCCGCTGGTGATGTCCAGCACGGCGAGGCCGAACAGGCGCTCGTCGCCCAGTACGGCGGCCAGCAGGTTGTCGCGGTGCTCGTCGAGCAGGGCTTCATCGCTGATGGTGCCGGGGGTAATGATGCGCACCACCTGGCGCTCCACCGGGCCCTTGCTGGTGGCCGGGTCGCCGATCTGCTCGCAGATCACCACCGATTCGCCGAGCTTGACCAGTTTGGCCAGATAACCCTCGACCGAGTGAAACGGAATGCCGCACATCGGAATCGACTGGCCCGCCGACTGCCCGCGGGCGGTCAGGGTGATGTCCAGCAGCTTGGCGGCTTTCCTGGCGTCCTCGTAGAAGATCTCGTAGAAGTCACCCATGCGATAGAACATCAGCTGGTCCGGGTGCTGGTTCTTCAGTCTCCAGTACTGCTGCATCATGGGCGTATGACTGGAAAGGTCGCTTTGGCTCATCGTGTCGAGTGTCCGGCTGAATCGCAAAAGCGCGTAGTGTACGGTATCGACACCCCCCGCTTTAACCCCGGAGCGCAGATGAATATCGATGATCGGCCCATCACCGGGCTCGCTGCCCGTCTCGGCCAGGCACTGCTGGCCAAGGGCGCCCAGGTCAGCACCGCCGAATCCTGTACCGGCGGCGGCATAGCCGAGGCCATTACCCGTGTCGCCGGCAGTTCGGCCTGGTTCGAGGCCGGCTTCGTGACCTACTCCAATACCCAGAAAACCCGCCAGCTGGGCGTGCCCGAGGCGCACTTCGCCCGCGTGGGCGCGGTCAGTCGCGAGGTGGTCGAGGCCATGGTGCGGGGCGCCCAGGGGCAGAGTGGCGCGCGCTACGCCACGGCAGTCAGCGGCGTGGCCGGGCCGGGCGGCGGTAGCTTGGAGAAGCCGGTCGGCACCGTGTGGATCGCCTGGGGCGATGGCGACACGCTGTTCAGCCGGCGCTTCCAGTTCCCCGGTGACCGCGATGCGGTGCGCCGGCAAACCGTGGAAGCCGCGCTGCAGGGACTATTGCGACTACTGGTCGAAGAAAATCCTGCTGCGGGGTAGGCGAGTGCCGAACCCTGTGGAATAATACTGTCTACTTATACAGTTATTGGCCGTCAGGCCCTTCTGATCACGTGAGGAATACAATGGACGAGAACAAGAAGCGCGCGTTGGCGGCTGCCCTGGGCCAGATCGAGAAACAGTTCGGCAAGGGCGCGGTCATGCGCATGGGCGATCACGACCGTCAGGCCATTCCGGCCATTTCCACCGGCTCCCTGGGCCTGGATATCGCGCTGGGCATTGGCGGCCTGCCGAAAGGTCGTATCGTGGAAATCTACGGCCCGGAATCCTCGGGTAAGACCACCCTGACCCTGCAGGTCATCGCCGAAGCGCAGAGGGCCGGTGCCACCTGCGCCTTCGTCGACGCCGAGCACGCGCTGGACCCCGACTACGCCGGCAAGCTGGGCGTCAACGTCGACGACCTGCTGGTCTCGCAGCCGGATACCGGCGAGCAGGCCCTGGAAATCACCGACATGCTGGTGCGCTCCAACGCCATCGACGTGATCATCGTCGACTCCGTGGCGGCTCTGGTGCCGAAGGCGGAAATCGAGGGTGAAATGGGCGACATGCACGTCGGCCTGCAGGCGCGTCTGATGAGCCAGGCGCTGCGCAAGATCACCGGTAACATTAAGAACGCCAACTGCCTGGTGATCTTCATCAACCAGATCCGCATGAAGATCGGCGTGATGTTCGGCAGCCCGGAAACCACCACCGGTGGTAACGCCCTGAAGTTCTACGCCTCGGTTCGCCTCGACATCCGCCGTACCGGCGCGGTGAAGGAAGGCGACGAGGTGGTCGGCAGCGAAACCCGCGTAAAGGTGGTGAAGAACAAGGTCGCTCCGCCGTTCCGCCAGGCCGAGTTCCAGATCCTCTACGGCAAGGGTATCTACCGCAACGGCGAGATCATCGACCTCGGTGTGCAGCAGGGCCTGGTCGAGAAATCCGGCGCCTGGTACAGCTACAAGGGCAACAAGATCGGTCAGGGCAAGGCCAACGCCGCCAAGTTCCTGGAAGACAATCAGGAAGTGGCCCGCGAGATCGAAGGGCAGATTCGCGACAAGCTGCTGGTGGTATCTGGCCCGGCTGCCAAAGCCAATGCCACGGCTGATGACCTGGTGGATACCGAAGCCGACTTCTGATGCCCGCTGTCCTGGATAACGCTGCGGCGGTGCGCCATGCCGCCATGGATCTGCTGGCGCGCCGTGAGCATGGTCGTGTCGAGCTGGCGCGCAAGCTGCGCCAGCGCGGGGCCAGCGATGAGCACATCGAGACCGCCCTCGATCACCTCAGCGAAGAAGGGCTGTTGTCCGAGGCGCGTTATCTGGAGAGTTTCATCAGTTATCGCGCGCGCTCGGGTTTCGGCCCGCAGCGCATCCGCGATGATCTTTCCCAGCGCGGCCTGGCGCGAGCGGATATCGACCAGGCGCTGCGTGACAGCGGTATCGATTGGCGTGAAGGCCTGCGAGAAACCTGGCAACGCAAGTTTGCCGGCGAGCTTCCGGGCGAGGCTCGCGAGCGGGCCAGGCAGATGCGGTTTCTGGTGTATCGCGGTTACCCGATGGATCTGGTCGGTCAGCTGCTGCGTGGCGCCTTCGACGACTGACCCACAGCCCCAGCCATTCCGGTTGAACCGCCCGGTTCGCCGTCCCTGACGCCAGGCGTTTCTTTCCCTCAGCTCAGCCAATGCTCAGGCTGGTTGATCACGTCGAGCAATTCCCGTAGCCGTCCGGCATTACGTCCGCTGAAGGCGAACAGCAGCCTGGGCAGCTTGTGCAACTCGGCGCCGTCGACGAGTTCCTCACCGGCTGGTTGCTGCTGGATGTCGCCGTGCTTGCACAGATCGCTGAACTGCAGGTTCAGCTGGGCCAGTGCGGCTTCGCTGAGCGCATGGCGCATGCGCACCACGAACTGGTCCTTCAGCCAGCGGCTGGAATGGTAGTTGGCGTAGAAGCGATCGATTTCCTGGGCGGCCGACTCGGCATCGTGCACCAGGCGCATCAGGTTCATGTCGCTGGCCAGGATATAGCCGTTGCTGTCCAGGTTCTGCTGGATGTAATCGAGCAGGCCCTGCCAGAAGGTACCATCCGGTTCGTCGAGCAGGATCACCGGCACCAGCGGGCTCTTGCCGGTCTGGATCAGGGTGATGACTTCCAGGGCTTCATCCAGGGTGCCGAAGCCGCCAGGGCAGAGCACCAGGGCATCGGCTTCCTTGACGAAGAACAGCTTGCGCAGGAAGAAGAAATGAAAGGACAGCAGGTTGCCGCTGCCTTGCATGACCGCATTGGCGGATTGCTCGAAGGGCAGGGTGATATTGAAGCCCAGGCTGTGGTCGCGCCCCGCGCCTTCGTGGGCGGCGGCCATGATGCCACCACCGGCGCCGGTGATCACCATCAGGTCATGGCGGGCCAGGGTCTTGCCCAGTTCCCGGGCCAGGGCGTAGACCGGATGACCGGGCTGGGTGCGCGCCGAGCCGAACACGGTGACCTTGCGGCGATGGCGGAAGCGCTCGAGCATGGCAAAGGCGCGTTCCAGTTCGCGCAGGGTCTGCAGCATGATCTTGGCGTCCCAGCGGTTGCGGTCAGCCTGGGCCATGCGCGCGACGGTGGCGAGCATTTCCCGGTACAGCGCAACGTTGGCGCTGCCGGCGGGGGTTATCCGCGCTGCCAGGTCGTCCAGGTCGGCTGCCAGCGCATCGCCGCTTGCAGGCAGGTCGCCGTTCCCGTGATCGTCCATTGCGCTACTCCTTATGCGTCAATGCCCCGAGTTTTAGCACAGTCCAGTGACTTACAGACGGCAGTCGACCTTGTTGAATCGCTCGGTGGTGATGGGGCGGTTGCTCTGGATCTCGCTGAACTCATAGCGCAGCACCGCGCCGCTGGCCAGCAGCTTGCGAAACCCCGGGTTGCTGCACACGCTGTTGGTCAGTTGGGCGCGAACCGTATCGGGGTTGCCGCGCATCTGCGAGGCGTGCGAGGGGCGCACGCTGAGGTGATTGATCAGCTCGTTGCCTTCGACGCTGTAGCCGCGGTCGAGAATGTCCTCGTTGATGGCCCGTGGCGTACCGGCGCTGCTTTCCTTGGCCACTTTTTCCAGCGTCTTGGTGAGCTCGTAATCCTTGAGCGACGCGGCGTGAGCGGCTGGCAGGAGCAGGCTGGCGAGGATAACGGATAGGGCGATGCGCTGCATGGGCAGACTCCTGAAGGCAGTGAGCGGTAATAGACCGGGTGCTGCTGGTTATGTTCGTTCTGGCGAATCAAGTCGACAACCGATGATCGATGTTACCAAGCTTGCGGTCGGTGCGGCGTGCCTATTGAGCGGCACTGCCGGCCTGCCCCTGGTAGACTACGCGCCCCTCCTGCCGGGCGGTTCGCCAGCCATGTATTCCCCTGCTTTTCATTGCGTGATTTCGACCAAACCGAGCGTGCGCCCATGAGCCACGCCGTTCACGCATTGCGCGCCGCGCGCCTGGCGCGCAGCGTCAAACCGTTTCTGGCCAGGGGCTCGCGGGCGGCGCGCTGCCCGGACTGCCGCCTGGCCGCCAGCCATTGCCTGTGCGCGTGGAAGCCGCAGGTGTCCGCACGCTCGGGGGTGTGCCTGGTGATGCACGATGTCGAGGCGCTGAAACCGAGCAATACCGGCTGGTTGATCGCCGACGTGGTGGCCGATACCTCGGCCTTCGGCTGGTCACGGACCGAAGTCGATCCGGCGCTGCCGGCCCTGCTCGATGACGCGCAATGGCAACCCTATCTGGTGTTTCCTGGCGAGTATGCCGAGCCCGAGCGGGTGGTGACCTGCGTGGAGCCGACGACGGGCAAGCGGCCGCTGTTCGTGCTGCTCGATGCAACCTGGACCCAGGCACGCAAGATGTTTCGCAAGAGCCCGTATCTGGACGGCCTGCCGGTCCTCAGTCTGCAGCCGGAGGCGCTGTCGCGCTATCGGCTACGGCGCTCCAAGCGTGACGATCACCTGTGCACCGCCGAGGTCGCGGCCATGTGCCTGGAGCTGGCCGGCGACGAGCGTGCCGCCGATGGGCTGAACGCCTACCTGGATGTGTTCAGCGAGCATTACCTGGCCTCCAAGGCGCCCCGTGCCGTGGATCTCGGCGATGCTCTGCACGAACGCCTCAAGCCCTTTCTGTAAGCGCGGCAGGTTTTGGCCACAGCTGGGCGAGCAGCATGCCGGCGAACATCAGCGCGCAGCCGAGGTAGCCACGCGAGGACAGGGATTCGCCCAGCAGCAGGGCGCCGGCAATGGCGGCGAACACCGCCTCCAGGGACAGGATGATCGCCGCGTGGGAGGCGATTGCATGCTTCTGGGCGATCACTTGCAAGGTGAAGCCCACCGCCACGCCAAACAGGCCGCCATAGAGGATCGCCGGTAGCGCCTGGATGATCTCGGCGCCGGGCAGGTGCTCGAAGACCAGGGCCAGGGCGAGGCTGATCAGCGCGCAGCTGATGAATTGCACCAGGGCCAGTACCAGGGCGTCGTGGCGGGCGGCGAACACGCCCACCAGCAGCACGTGGATGCCCCACACGAAGGCGCCGGCCAGCTGCAGCAGGTCGCCAGGGGCGACGTGGAAGCCCTCGCCGACGCTGAGCAGGAACATGCCGACCACCGCCAGGGAGGCGCCCAGCCAGATACCCAGCCCGGTCTTGTGGCCGAGCAGCAGGCCGAGCAGGGGCACCACGATCACATAGAGGCCGGTGATGAAGCCCGAGTTGGTGACGCTGGTGAACAGCAGGCCGACCTGCTGCAGGTTGATGCCCAGCGCCAGTACCGCGCCCATCAGGCCGCCGCCGAGCAGCAGCGGGCGGCTGATGGGCGAGGCCGGTTGCGCGCGGCGGCGGCGCAGCAGCATGACCACCGGCAACAGGACCACTACCGCCAGGGCGAAACGCAGGCCGCTGTACAGGAACGGCCCGATGGCATCCATCCCCAGCCGCTGGGCGACAAAGGACGAGCCCCAGATCATCGCGGTGACCAGCATCAGCAGATCGGCGCGCAGCGCGTGGTTGGCCATGGTGGTGAGCTCCCTGCAAAAGGGCGCAGACTTTGCCGCAAAGCGCTGTGCTTGACCACCCCGCCTGCGCTCGGCATGCTGGTGGGCGCCGTACGTCATGCTGTCAGGCAGATGGGGTCTGCAGCACGGTATGCCTATAAAAAGAACAGGATCTGCCATGGTCGCTTACGAAATCCTGATAGCCGATGATCATCCACTGTTTCGCAGCGCGCTGCAGCAGGCCCTGACGATGGGCCTCGGTTCCGGCGTGCGGTTGGTGGAAGTCGCCAGCATCGCCGAGCTGGAAGCCCGGCTGGCCGAGAAGACCGACTGGGATCTGGTCCTGCTCGATCTCAATATGCCCGGCGCCTACGGCTTCTCCGGGCTGGTGCTGCTACGGGGGCAGTACCCGCAGCTTCCGGTGGTGATGATCTCCGCCCAGGAAGAAGCGGCCGTGGTGGTACGCGCCCGCGAATTCGGCGCCAGCGGTTTCATTCCCAAGTCCAGCTCGCTGGAAGTGCTGCAGCAGGCCGTGCGCCAGGTGCTGGAAGGCGAAGTCTGGTGGCCACCGCAAAGCGAGGAGGCGGTCAGCCTGTCCTCCGAGGCGAAAGCCGCCAGCGCCGGGCTGGCCAGCCTCACGCCCCAGCAGTTTCGCGTGCTGACCATGGTCTGCGAAGGTCTGTTGAACAAGCAGATCGCCTATGAGCTGAGCGTCTCCGAAGCGACGGTCAAGGCCCACGTCACGGCCATCTTCCGCAAGCTGGGGGTACGCACCCGTACCCAGGCGGCGCTGCTGTTGCAGCAGCTGGAGTCCGTGCCGGCTGCCTGATCGCAGCTTTGCCCCGTGGATTTCACGGGATTTTCACGGTGCGCTCGCGTACCCTGCGCGCCTTTCCCTGTCATAGCTCACTGCCCATGTCGCCGTTCAAAGGACAAACCGGTCTCAAGCGTATTCTCAATGCCGCAGGCTATTCGCTCGATGGCCTGCGCGCCGCCTTTACCGGCGAAGCGGCGTTCCGCCAGCTGATGCTGCTCAACCTGGTGCTGATTCCGATCACGCTGCTGCTCGATGTCAGTCGGGCGGAGCGGGCCCTGATGGTGGCCGTCTGCCTGCTGGCGCTGATCGTCGAGCTGCTCAATTCGGCGGTCGAAGCGGCGATCGATCGTATTTCCCTCGACCTGCATCCGCTGTCCAAGACCGCCAAGGACATGGGCAGCGCTGCCCAGCTGGTGGCCCTGACGCTGATCGCCAGCGTCTGGGCGATCATCCTGCTTGGCTAGGGTCTGTTGACGTTTCAGCGCGAGGCGCGTTGCCGCGAAAAATCTCGGCAGGCCGGGCGGCGATCCGCTAGGCGGAGGACGCAGGGAATGCTGTTCCCTTTCAAGCCCTCCAGCAGAGCCTAGCGCACTTCGGGCAGCACGATCTCGTCGCTGCGCCGGATACCGGCGGTCAGCGCCCGGCACATGTCGAGAAACTCGCGCATGGCGGCGGTCTGGTACTTCTGCCGGTGCCAGATGAAATAGAACTGCCGGCGCAGATCCAGATCCGGGGTCTCCACCGGTACCAGGCTGCCACGGCGAAAGGCGTCGCGCAGCGCCAGCCGGGAAATGCAACTGATGCCCAGGCCGGATTCCACGGCGCGCTTGATCGCCTCGGTGTGTTCCAGTTCGAGGCGTACGTTGAGGGCATCGGAATGGTGACGCATGGCCTGGTCGAAGGTCAGGCGCGTGCCGGAGCCCTGCTCACGCAGTATCCAGTCTTCGCCGCTCAATTCGCGAATGCCGGCATGCCCGCGTTTCGCCAGGGGGTGGTGTGGCGCGCAGAACACCACCAGTTCGTCCTCGACCCAGCTTTGCACCTCGATGTCCGGGTGATTGCAGTCGCCCTCGATCAGACCCAGATCAATTTCGTAATGGGCCACCTGCTGCACGATATGCGCGGTGTTCTGCACGTGCAGTTTCACCTGGCTTTCCGGATGCACCTTCATGAAGCCGCCAATCAGCAGGGTAGCCAGGTAATTGCCGATGGTCAGGGTGGCGCCGACGGCGAGCGAGCCGAAGCCTGATTTGCCGTTGAGCAGGTCTTCGATTTCCTTGGCCTGGTCGAGCAGGGCGACCGCCTGGGGCAATAACTGGCGGCCCATGGCGTTGAGGCTCAAGCGCTTGCCGGCGCGATCGAACAGCTGGCAGCTGGACTGTCGCTCCAGCTCGCTGATCGAAGTGCTGGCCGCCGACTGCGACAGGGCCAGCTGCGAGGCCGCCCTGGAGACGCTCTCCTGCTGGGCAACGGCGACGAATACCTGGAGTTGACGCAGCGTGAATCGCATATCTATATAACCGATAACCCATATCTTGATAATTCATTTAACAGATATTCTGGCCGCGATTAGAATGCCGCGCAATTGCGCTTACGAATCAGCGCGCCCGACGTATTCAGGAGCCCCGTACATGAGCAACATGAACCACGAACGCGTTCTGAGTGTTCACCACTGGAATGACACGCTGTTCAGCTTCAAGTGCACCCGCGACCCGGGTCTGCGCTTCGAGAATGGCCAGTTCGTGATGATCGGCCTGCAGCAGGAAAACGGCCGTCCGCTCATGCGTGCTTACTCCATCGCCAGTCCCAATTGGGAGGAGCACCTGGAGTTCTTCAGCATCAAGGTGCCCGATGGCCCGCTGACCTCGCAGCTGCAGCACCTCAAGGAAGGCGACGAGGTGATCATCAGCAAGAAGCCCACCGGCACCCTGGTGCTCGACGACCTCAACCCCGGCAAGCACCTGTACCTGCTCAGCACCGGCACCGGCCTGGCGCCGTTCATGAGCGTGATCCAGGACCCGGAAACCTATGAGCGCTTCGAGAAGGTGATCCTGGTGCACGGCGTGCGCTACGTCAACGAAGTGGCCTACCGCGAGTTCATCACCGAGCACCTGCCGCAGAACGAGTTCTTCGGCGACGCGCTGAAGGAAAAGCTGATCTATTACCCCACCGTGACCCGCGAGCCGTTCGAGAACCAGGGCCGCCTGACCGACCTGATGCGCAGCGGCAAACTGTTCGCCGACATCGGCCTGCCACCGATCAACCCCCAAGACGACCGCGCGATGATCTGTGGCAGCCCGAGCATGCTCGACGAAACCAGCGAAGTGCTCGACAGCTTCGGCCTGAAGATTTCCCCGCGTATGCGCGAGCCGGGTGATTACCTGATCGAGCGCGCCTTCGTCGAGAAGTAAGTTAGGAGCAGCTGCGCGTCGGCCCTGCTGCGTTGAAACCGGAATAAAAATGCTCATAACAGTACACTCCGCTTTTTATTCCGGTTTCGCCTTGCAGGACTCTAGCTCGCAAGCTCCTTGAGTCAGTAAAAACCGGATCGTCTTTAGGCACTCCGGTTTTTTTGTGCCCAGATCACAGGCATAAAAAACGGGAGCCAAGGCTCCCGTTTTCTACACACTGCTCCCAATCACTCTTCCATTTGCGACTGCAGGTAGTTCTGCAGACCAACAGCCTTGATGAGGCTGAGTTGGGTTTCCAGCCAGTCGATATGCTCTTCCTCGGACTCGAGGATGTCTTCGAGCAGTTCGCGGCTGGCGTAGTCGCCGACGCTTTCGCAGTAGGCGATGGCTGCTTTCAGGTCGATGTGGGCCTTGTGCTCGATCCGCAGGTCGCACTCGAGCATTTCCTGGGTGTTCTCACCGATCAGGATCTTGCCCAGGTCCTGCAGGTTCGGCAGGCCTTCGAGGAACAGGATGCGCTTGATCAGCTTGTCCGCGTGTTTCATCTCGTCGATGGACTCGTGGTACTCATGCTTGCCCAACTTGGTCAGGCCCCAGTCTTCGTACATGCGGGCGTGCAGAAAGTACTGGTTGATCGCGACCAGCTCGTTGCCGAGGATCTTGTTCAAGTGCTGAATTACTGTCTTGTCGCCTTTCATGATGAAGCCCCGTCCTGCCTGGAATTGAGTAACCGATGGCGAATTCTGGGCTTGCCAAATACGGCTGTCAAACGTAAGTTATTGAAATATAAGTGAAAATAAATATAAATGAGAGTGTTTAAGTTGTGCGTCTTGGCGCTAACTCATTGAATTTCAGGCATAAAAAAACCGGATACGAGATCCGGTTCTTGAAAAAATAGCTTATTCAAGCCGCAACATAATTTCCCGGGTAGGCCATCGCTACCTGACTTTGCTGCACTTCCCCAGGGTTTCACGTACCACCTGCTTGGCCAGGCATGCACATTTGCCACACTGACTGGCAACGCCCAGCGTTTCACGGACTTCACGGTAGCTGCAGCAACCTTCATAGATCGCTTCGCGGATCTGACCGTCGGTGACACCTTCGCAGAGGCAGACATACATAGGCTTGGCCCGTCGCTTGGCTGAGACTGATGGCGAAGGATACTAATGTTAATGAGAATGCGTGTCAAAGATAAACCGACTCCCGATTGGCACAATTTCTCGACTTTCGATGAGCGGCGATTCGTCACCTCACCCATTGGCCGGCGCTACCTGTGCCATGGGCCGAGCAACAAAAAGCCGGCTCACGACCGTAATGCTGTTCAGTTAAGAAAAAACGCCGCTTTGCCAAGATGGAAAGCGGCGTTTGTTTGGGTTTCCAGCCCGATACAGTGATAGTTGTACTTACTGTAGGGTGTGCTCGCCGAAGGCAGTACGCCGTGACAGGCGGGCAGCAGGCTTGTGCAGGTGAGTCGTCTCCGGGCGGCGGACTGTTTCGTAGGCTACGAGCGGCCGGCGTCCCGGTCCGCCCTACGCAGCCGCATTGGGAGAATTTATAAGGTCGCCAAGGTCGAGCAATTGCCGCTCAATGGGCATGAAAAATCCGATGCCAGGGAACTGGTATCGGATTTTCTGGTTGGCTCAAATGCTTAAGTGAACAGCATTAGGCTCACGAGCCGCTTTTTCGGGGCTGGGCGGAGCTTAGGCGATTTGCGTGCACAGCCCTTCCTCGAGCCCGAGCATGATGTTCAGGTTCTGCACCGCGGCCCCCGAGGCACCCTTGCCCAGGTTGTCGAGCTTGGCCACCAGCAGCGCCTGTTGGCCGCTACCCGCACCGAACACCTGCAGCTCGGCGCGGTTGCTGCCGCTCAGGCCGTGGGGCGTGATGAAGGGGGCCGTGTCGGCCGCGATCTCGTTGTAAGGCTGCACCTGAACGAACTGCTCGCCCTGGTAATAGGCGCTCAGTGCCTGGTGCAGCTCGGCACCGTTGGCCCCCTGCAGGGGTATCATCACCAGCATGCCCTGATCGTAGCTACCGACCGCCGGCTGGAAGATCGGGCGAGCTTCGAGACCGCTCCAGTGCTGGATTTCCGGGATGTGCTTGTGATCGAAGCCCAGGCCGTAGGCGGCGTAGACCGGCGCACCTTCGCCCTCGTAGCGTTCGACCATCTTGGTGCCGCCACCGGTGTAGCCGGACACGGCGTTGATGCACAGCTCGCGATCCGCGGTCAGCAGCCCGGCATTGATCAGCGGGCGCAGCAGCAGGATGGCGCCGGTGGCATAGCAGCCCGGGTTGCTGACGGCGCGGGCCTGGGCGATGGCTTCGCGTTGGCCCTTGGCCAGTTCGGCCATGCCGAACACCCAGTCGCTGGCCGTGCGGTGCGCGGAGCTGGCGTCGAGTACCCGGCAGCCCACTTCACGGGCCTGGGCGGCGGTTTCCTTGGCCGCATCGTCGGGCAGGCACAACACGGTGACGTCGACCGAACGCATCAGTTCGAGCTTGGCCTCTACGTCGCGGCGCTTGTCGTGGTCGATGGTGACCACCTCGATCTGCGGGTGGCTGGCCAGGCGCTGGCGGATCTGCAGGCCGGTGGTGCCGGCCTGGCCGTCGATGAAGATCTGGTATTTTTTCATGGCATTCACTCGTCGAAGTCTTCCCAGCCGCCCATTTCCTTCCATCGATTGACGATGCCGCAGAACAGCTCGGCGGTCTTCTCGGTGTCATAGCGGGCGGAGTGGGCTTCACGGCCATCGAACTCGATACCGGCGGCCTGGCAGGCCTTGGCAAGCACGGTCTGGCCGTAGGCGAGGCCGGCCAGGCTGGCGGTGTCGAAGCTGGAGAAGGGGTGGAAGGGATTGCGCTTGAGGTCGCAGCGGGCGACCGCGGCGTTCAGGAAGCCCAGGTCGAAGCTGCTGTTGTGGCCGACCAGAATGGCGCGCTTGCAGCCGTTGGCCTTCAGGGACTTGCGCAGGCCACGGAAGATTTCGGTCAGCGCATGCTCTTCGCTCACCGCCATGCGCAGCGGGTGGTCGAGCTTGATGCCGGTGAAATCCAGCGCCGCCTGTTCGATATTGGCGCCTTCGAACGGCTCGACCCGAAAAAAATGGGTGTGGTCCGGGTACAGGAAGCCACCTTCGTCCATGCCAATGGTGGTCGCGGCGATTTCCAGCAGCGCGTCGGTGGCGCTGTTGAAACCACCGGTCTCGACGTCCACCACCACCGGCAGATAACCGCGAAAGCGCGCGGCCATCGGATGGCGCGGGGCGCCGCTGCTCGGTTGATCCTGATCGTCTTCGTAGAGTTCTTCGCTCATCGACCCGCCTCCAGCAAGCGCCAGCGCAGGGTTTCGCCAGCGCGTAGCGGAATCACCGTCTGCTCGCCGAACGGCAGGCTGGCCGGTGCCACCCAGGATTCACGCACCAGGGTGATGGTGTCGGTATTGCGTGGCAGGCCGTAGAAGTCCGGGCCGAAGTGGCTGGCGAAGCCTTCCAGCTTGTCCAGCGCGCCGCGCTCCTCGAAAGCCTCGGCGTACAGCTCGATGGCGGCATAGGCGGTGTAGCAACCGGCGCAGCCACAGGCGTTTTCCTTGGCGTGCCTGGCGTGGGGTGCCGAGTCGGTGCCGAGGAAGAACTTCGGGCTGCCGCTGGTGGCGGCCTCCAGCAGTGCCTGCTGATGGGTGTTGCGCTTGAGGATCGGCAGGCAATAGAAGTGCGGCCGGATACCGCCCACTAGCATGTGGTTGCGGTTGTACAGCAGGTGCTGGGCGGTGATGGTGGCGCCAACGTTGGCCGGTGCTTCCCTGACGAACTGCGCGGCATCGGCGGTGGTGATGTGCTCGAACACCACCTTGAGCGTCGGAAAACGCTCGACGACGCGGCACAGGTGCTCGTCGATAAAGGCTTTCTCGCGGTCGAAGACGTCGATTTCCGCGCGGGTCACCTCGCCGTGCACCAGCAGCGGCAAGCCGGTTTCCGCCAGAGCTTCCAGGGCACCGGTGATGTTGTCCAGGCTGGTGACGCCGGAGTCGGAATTGGTGGTCGCGCCCGCCGGGTACATCTTCGCCGCATACACGTAGCCGCTGGCCTTGGCGGCGCGAATGTCCTCTGCCGTGGTGCGGTCGGTGAGGTACAGCACCATTAGCGGCTGGAACTGGCTGCCAGCCGGCCGTGCGGCAAGAATGCGCTGGCGATAGTCACCTGCTTCGGCGGCGTTGCGCACCGGCGGCACCAGGTTGGGCATGATGATCGCGCGGGCGAAGGTGCGGGCCACATCGCCAACGGTGTGCGACAGTACGGCGCCGTCGCGCAGGTGAATGTGCCAGTCGTCGGGACGCAGCAGGGTGATGCGGTCGGTCATTGAGGCTTCCAGGCGGGGCGAAACATGCCTGGAATGCTACCGGAAAAGGGCGGCGGGGGCACGCCGCAGATAGGTAGGGTCTGTTGCCGTTTGACGCACGGCCGCGCCGGAGCCCGTTTTGTCACGAGGCAAGGGCCGCGCCCGCTCCCGGCGGGCTTGCGGCATTTCCCACATCCATGTGGGTCACACAGCCGCGAAGTTTAGCTGGCTAAATGAGCCGGCGAGAAACGCCGCATCGTGACAAAACGGACCCGGCCCTACGGGTGGGGCCGCCTAGGTTGCGCGAGAAATCTCGCCATGCGTCGTTGGAGGACTTGGCAAGGGAAAACGCGGACGGCTAGTCCATTCCCTGCGTCCTCCGCCTAGCGGATCGCCGCCCGGCCTGGCGAAATTTCTCGCGGCAACGCGGCTCGCGTTGAAACGGCAACAGCCCTAGGCTGCGCACTCAAGTTTTTCCGCCGGCCACCGATACCGGAAGGGTACGTTGCATTTACCCGGAGCCCGCTGTGCGTCAGCCTCTTTTCCTCATCATCGGCTTGATCGTCAGTGCTGGCGTGAGCCTGCCTGCCGCGGCGATCAGCTTCCAGACCCGCCTGGAAAAGGTCGAGTGGCAGGTGGCCGGTGACAAGTTCGAGTGCCGCCTGAGCCAGCCGATCACCGATTTCGGCGCTGGGGAATTCGTGCGTCGCGCCGGTGAACAGGCGACCTTCCGCCTGCAGGCGCGCGAGCGCTGGCTGGGCAGCGGCTCGGCCACCTTGCTGGCCGCCGCAGCGCCCTGGCAGCCGGGGCGTGGCGACATCAACCTCGGCGCCGTCAGTGTCGGCAGCGGCGAGGTGCCCTTCAACAGCAGCCAGGAGCAGGCCGGGCGCCTGCTCACCGGCCTGCTGGAAGGGCGTAGCCCATTGGTCCGCCACCGCACCTCGCTGGGCAGCGAAAGCCTGGAAGTGCGGCTGCTGCCGGTGCGTTTTCGCAAGGCCTACGATGACTACCTCAATTGCACCGCCAAGCTGCTACCGGTGAATTTCGACCAGGTGCGCCAGTCCAACATCGGCTTTCCCGGTGGTGGCACCGAGCTCGATGCCATGGCCAAGGCCAGGCTTGAGATCATCCTCGACTTCATGAAGGCCGACCCCAGGGTCAACCGCATCGAGCTCGACGGGCACTCCGACAACAGCGGCAATCGCCTGACCAACCGCGACCTGTCGCGCCGCCGTGCCCTGGCGGTGATGGAGTATCTCAAGGCCCAGGGCGTGCCCGAGGAGCGCATCGTCATGCGTTTCCACGGCGAGCGATATCCGTTGGTGCCCAACAACAGCGTGGCCAATCGTGACAAGAACCGTCGCGTGTCGGTGCGGCTCGACAAGGTGCCGGAAGCCCCCGTGCAACCGACCGAGCAGGCCACTCCGGCGGCGCCACCGGTGCCGGCCACGCCCGCTGCCACCTCCTGAGCCTGTCGCCTTGACGCCATCGCCTGTCGCACCCCTGTAAATCGCGGCCCATGGCAAGTAGAATCACGGGCTTTCGAACAACCCCGTGGAGTGGATGGCATGGCGGACGTCAAAAAGGTGGTTCTGGCCTATTCCGGTGGCCTGGACACCTCGGTGATCCTCAAGTGGCTGCAAGATACCTATAACTGTGAAGTGGTGACCTTCACCGCCGATCTCGGCCAGGGCGAAGAGGTCGAGCCGGCCCGTACCAAGGCCCAGGCCATGGGCGTCAAGGAAATCTACATCGACGACCTGCGCGAAGAATTCGTGCGTGATTTCGTGTTCCCGATGTTCCGTGCCAACACCGTCTACGAAGGCGAGTACCTGCTGGGTACCTCCATCGCCCGTCCGCTGATCGCCAAGCGCCTGATCGAGATCGCCAACGAGACCGGTGCCGACGCCATCTCCCACGGCGCCACCGGCAAGGGCAACGACCAGGTGCGTTTCGAGCTGGGCGCCTATGCACTCAAGCCAGGCGTGAAGGTCATCGCCCCGTGGCGCGAGTGGGACCTGTTGTCCCGTGAGAAGCTGATGGATTACGCCGAGAAGCATGCCATACCGATCGAGCGCCACGGCAAGAAGAAGTCGCCATACTCCATGGACGCCAACCTGCTGCACATCTCCTATGAGGGCGGCGTGCTGGAAGACACCTGGACCGAGCACGAAGAGGACATGTGGCGCTGGACCAAGTCCCCGGAAGCCGCGCCGGACACCCCGACCTACATCGAGCTGACCTACCGCAACGGTGACATCGTCGCCATCGACGGCAAGGAGCTGAGCCCGGCCACCGTGCTAGCCGAGCTGAACCGCATCGGCGGCGAGAACGGCATCGGCCGTCTGGACATCGTCGAGAACCGTTTCGTCGGCATGAAGTCCCGTGGCTGCTACGAAACCCCGGCGGCACCATCATGCTCAAGGCCCACCGCGCCATCGAGTCGATCACCCTGGACCGCGAAGTGGCTCACCTCAAGGACGAGCTGATGCCCAAGTACGCCAGCCTGATCTACAACGGTTTCTGGTGGAGCCCGGAGCGTCTGATGCTGCAGCAGATGATCGACGCCTCCCAGGCCAGCGTGAACGGCGTGGTACGCCTGAAACTGTACAAGGGCAACGTCATCGTCACTGGCCGCAAGTCCGACGACTCGCTGTTCGATGCCAACATCGCCACCTTCGAAGAAGACGGCGGCGCCTACAACCAGGCCGACGCGGCGGGCTTCATCAAGCTCAACGCCCTGCGCCTGCGTATCGCTGCCGGCAAGGATCGCAAGCTGCTGTAAGCGCTGGCCTCCAGCGCCCAGCGCGACCCCGCATTCGCCGGGGTTGCGCTGGGCGCTTCCGATTTCGTTTCATCACCCGCACCTCTTTCACCGCTCTGGCTGTATTGCCGGCAGGGGCGATGAACTGTGGGCGTGATGATTTGAGACGGGGAGGGCACCGGCCAGGCGTACGCCGGGCCGGGTGAGGGGAGGACTTCAGGCCTTGCGGGTCAGCGGTTGCTGGTCGAACTCGACGCCGGCCAGGCCGTTGCCGATCAGGGCGCGGATATTGCCGTGGTCACTGCCTTCGGGGGTGGCCAGCACGCTGCGGTAGTGCTCGCCGAAGCACAGCAGGGCTTCCTGGTCACTCAGGCCTTCGAGCAGGGCCAGGCCCAGGGTCTTGCACGAGCCTTCGTTCTGGCCGGCGGCGTTGCTCACTTCGCCGTTGCGAAAGGCGCTGGGCTGGTAATCGTAATGCTCGGCGATAAAGGCCAGGGTTTCGGCGAAGGCAAAGTGCTCGGCGCCCAGGCGGGCACGGAAGTCGTTCAGATGGCTCATGCGGATCCTTTCGGGTTCTTGGCGGAGAAGGCGGCCTGTTGCTCGGCGCTGGCTTCGGTCTGGTACCTGGCTTTCCACTCGGCGTAGGGCATGCCGTAGACCTCTTCACGGGCCTGATCCGGGGTGATGGCGATGTCCAGATCGTCGGCTGCGGCCTTGTACCACTTGGACAGGCAGTTGCGGCAGAAGCCGGCCAGGTTCATCAGGTCGATGTTCTGCACGTCCGGGCGTTCGCGCAGGTGCTGCACCAGGCGGCGATAGGCGGCAGCTTCCAGTTCGAGGCGTTGTTGGTCGTTCATGGCGATGCTCTCTCCGGGAGGGATGGCGGCGATGATAGAAGCCGGCAGGCTGCTCGGCAACCGGGCTGCCGGTGGCTCAACGGTGGCCGGCGAGGGTGATCGATACCGACTCGGCGAAGCGTAGGGCGTGGGGTTTGTCGACCTCCACCTCGGCGTAGCGCACGGCCTCGTGGGTCATCACCAGGTCGAGAATCTCCTGGGTCAGGCGCTCCAGCAGGGCGAAGCGATTGCCTTCCACGTGGGCGATGATGGCCTTGGTGATGGTGCGGTAGTTGAGGGCGTGCTCGATGTCGTTGTCACGCACCGCATCGACGGCCGGGTAGAGGATGGTCAGGTTGATCAACACATCCTGCTTGTTGTTGATCTCCTCTTCCTTGATGCCGATGAAGGTGCGCAGGCGCAGGTCCTTGACGCGGATTCGCGCCATGCCGGGTTCGAGTCTGGGCATGCTTACTTGCTCCGTGCGATCAGTTGCAGGAATTCGTGACGGGTATTGTAGGACGCGCGGAAGGCGCCGAGCATCACCGAGGTGCTCATCACCGAATTCTGCTTTTCCACCCCGCGCATCATCATGCACATGTGCTGGGCCTCGATGACCACGGCCACGCCGGCGGCCTGGGTGACCTCCTCGATGGCACTGGCGATCTGCCGGGTGAGGTTCTCCTGGATCTGCAGGCGGCGCGCGTACATGTCGACGATGCGCGCGATCTTCGACAGGCCCAGCACCTTGCCGGTGGGGATGTAGGCCACGTGCGCCTTACCGATGAAGGGCAGCAGGTGGTGCTCGCACAGCGAGTAGAGTTCGACGTCCTTGACGATCACCATTTCGTCGCTGTCGGAGCTGAACAGCGCACCGTTGACGACCTCCTCGAGGGTTTTCTCATAGCCGTTGCACAGGTACTGCATGGCCTTGGCAGCGCGCTTGGGAGTGTCGAGCAGGCCTTCGCGCTCGGGGTCTTCACCGAGGCCGAGGAGGATTTCACGGTAGTGGTTGGGCAGTAATGGGTTCATCGTCAGGGTCCTCGCGGCGCCTCACTTGAGGTGGCGGCCGCCGTTCACGGTCAGGGTGGTGCCAGTGATATAGGGGGTGTCCAGCAGGTAGCGCAGGCTCCGGTAGATCACCTGGGGGCCGGGTTCGAAGCCCAGGGCGGATTTGCTCAGGGCCTTGGCGCGGTATTCGGCGTCGTCGTCTTCGTTGAACATCAGCAGCGCCGGGGCGATGCCGTTGACCTTGATGGCTGGCGCCAAGCGTGCGGCGAACGACAGGGTCAGGCTGTCCAGGCCCGCCTTGCTGGCGCAGTAGGCCGGGCGGTTGCCGGAGCCCTTGCGCACCACGTCATCGCTGATATGGACGATATCCGCCTGCTCACTGCGCTGCAGCAGTTCGGCGCAGTGCAGGTTGATCAGGTAGGGCGCCAGCATGTGCACGGTGAACAGTTGCGCAAAGGCGGCCGCTTCCTCGCCAGGTGCTTCGGCGAACCAGGCCGAGGCGTTGTGCACGATCGCACGCAGGCTGTCGGTATGGCGTTTCAACTCCTCGATAAAGGCGAGGATACTGGCTTCGTCGCGGAAGTCGGCCTGCAGGGTCAGCGCACCGCGCTCGCGCAAGTGCTGCAGGGCAGGCTTTTCGCGGCGAAAGGTCAGGATCACGGGATGGCCGTCGTCGAGCAGGCGCTCGGCGCAATGCAGGCCGACTCGCTGGCTGGCGCCGGTGATCAGGATCGGGGCATTGCTGACGCTCATGGGAAGTCGACCGCAGGTAGGCGAAGAGGCGCCGCGATGAAAGCCGGCTAACCAGGTTGTACAACGTTATAGCAGCCGTACAACCTGTACAACCCTTCGAACGCTACGGGAAAGCGAGGCGCCATCACTCCTACCGGCGACGGCGCCGAGGGTTCAGCTACTGGTCGATGGGCTGGCTCGGCGCGGCAGCGCCGCGCTGCGGGTTCCCTGCAGCCAGGGGGCAAGCAGGCGGGTGACCAGGGGAATGAACAGATAGGTCATCAGCGGCGTCAGGGCCAGGGTGCTGAGCAACACGCGGGTGATCAGCGATACATCCACCAGCAGGTTGCCGAACAACAGGTTGAAACACAACGACACCGGGAAGAAGGCCAGCCAGATGGCGATGGTCTGTTTCCAGCGCGGCGGTTGCCGCAGGCCAGTGCCGAACCAGGCATCGAGGCCCAGTGCGCGGTGTTCATGGGGTTGGGCGAACAAGCCCTTGCCACGTTCCAGCCAGGCACGGCGCGAAGCGGAATGCTCCCAGGTGGCCATGGTGTGCTCGTCGGTGAAGCGAAAGATCATCTGGAATTCGTCGTCGCCAGGCGGTGGGGCGAGCACGCCGGAGCCCAGATAGCCGGGAAAGTCGGCGGCCAGCTGTTCGCCTTCGCGTAGCCAGGCGATGAAATCGTGATAGCGCTCGCTGGCGACGCGGCGCGCCACCATCAGGGTGACCGGTTCGGTAGACATCGTATATCTCCTGCTGAGCACATGGCCAGGGTAGGGCCAGGCGATAGGCGCGGTTCGGGGTGGTGAACCGCGTCGTGATTGCAGCAAGGATTATTCCTGTTTCCTGGCAATTAGCTAGTCTCGTTCGCCGCCACGTCCAGAAAAATGGCCAGCTGCCGCCATATACAAGCCACGCAGGCGGTTCGCCGTTCGTCGGCGAGTGCCGCTCAGGCTGCCCGACTCACAAAAATTCCCCTCAACTTTGCACCGTTTGTAGAAGTCTCCATTCCTAACAGAGCACTACAGCCGGGCTCTTAACATCTGTACAGGGCTTGTACAATTAAAATCAATGGCGGCCCGAGCTGGAGTAGACTTGTGAAATCCTGACCTCTGCAACGGTTTTTCCTATGTCCGATCTGGTTGGTTGCGCACCTTTCAACGTCAATGCTTTCAAGGAGGAGGACCTGTTCCCGATCCGCGAGGTGGCACGTTTGACAGGCGTGAACCCGGTGACGCTGCGCGCTTGGGAGCGGCGCTACGGCATCATCCAGCCGGTTCGTACCGACAGTGGCCATCGACTCTATTCGCCAGCGGACGTGGAAACGGTTCGCAGTGTGCTGGCGTGGATCGAGCGCGGCGTACCGGTCAGCAAGGTCGGCCGCATCCTGACGCGCAACGAAACCACCCAGGCCAGCGTCACGCCCACCTACCAATCGGCCACTTCGGGCGAGTGGGCGCAATGGCAGACCCGGCTGCTCGCGGCGGTGCAGGCGTTCGATGAGGCGGAGCTGGATCGCGTCTACGGCCAGGTATTCTCCAGTTATCCGCTGTCGGTGACCTTCCAGGACATCATCATGCCGCTCTGGCAGCGTTTGCTGCTGCGTTATGGGCGCCCAGGCTATGGCAGTGAGTGGCTGTTCTTCGACACCTATCTGCGTGGCCGGGTGTTGCAGCGGTTGCACAATCTGCGTGACCAGCCGGGGCAGCGCCTGCTGCTGGTCGCATTGCCGGGTCGCTGCCGTGAACTGGAGCTGTTGGTGACCGGACTGCTGCTCAACCCCACCGATGCCGCCGTGCACGTCCTTGGCATCGGTCAGGCGCTGGAACAATTGCCCCAGGTGTGCGCCAAGATGCAGCCGCTGGCAGTGGCGGTGTTTTCCAATCAGCCTCCGGCAGCCGATACCCAGCAGTCGCTGGAGCGCCTGTCGCTGAGCCTGGCGTGTCCGGTCGCGCTGGTAGGCGAGGGGGCGGATCTGCTGGAAGAGAGTTTTCGAGGTTCGCCGATCGCCTGTCTCGGCAGCGATGGCCGCCTGATACGCCGTCGCTTGCGGCAGTTCCTGGCCGGGCGCCTGGATACCTGATTCGCCTACAGGCTGTGCGCGTGCGGGTACAGCCTGCGGTGCTGCTGATAGAGATGCGCCTGGAGGCGTTCGCTGCTGTCTTCGTCCAGAGTCAGCTCGTAGGCAAGCAGGCCATCGTCGGTGATGCGCACCAGGCTGCCCTGCAGGATCACCGGTTCGACATCCTCGATATCCAGGCCGAGACTGAAGCGTTCGGGCGGTGAAGCCTTGGCCGTTTGTGCCACCAGCAGGCCGCTCAGCGACAGCTCGTGAACCGCCAGGCTGCTGGGCTGACCGTCACGGCGCAGCAACGGCTGTGGCGGGTCGAGTTGCAGGCGCCAGGCGCGGTGGAAGGAGCCTTCCTCGAAGATCTGCGGAATACCCAGTTCCAGGTGCGGGGTGTTCTGGGCATCGGTGACCAGGTGCGGCGTGAACGTCAGGCGCTGGTTGTCGATATGCGCTTCGATGGTCAGCTGCTCCTTGGCGGCGCAGCTGGCGAGCAGCTCGGCCGTCTGGCGCGCAGCATCGACCTGCAGAACCGGGTCAGGTTCGGCTACGGCGGGAGCGTTTTCCGTAAGCTGCTGGATGAATTCCATTTCGAGAGGGGTTAACAGCGACGAGTCTTGCATTACGACGTCTGCGTAAGGTGGAGGGACTCCCTTGTGACAACTCGTCGGGTGTTTCGTTACCGTTACCGCGATTTTTTCAATTCGGCCAGTTCGGCGCGTAAGGCTGTCAGCTCGGCTTCCAGGGCCTGTATCCGCTGCTGGGCTTCGACGTGCTCGCTGACGTTCTTCTGGACGCCGATGAAATAGGTCAGCTGGTCGGCTTCGTTGAAGAGCGGGGTGATCGACAGTTCGTTCCAGAAGGTGCTGCCGTCCTTGCGGTAGTTGCGAATCACTTCTCGACAGGGCTGGCGGCTATGGATGGCCTTGCGAATCAGCGCGGCGGCGGGCTGATCTCGGTCGTCGCCCTGCAGGAATCGACAGTCCTGGTAGAGAATTTCCTCGCTGCTGTAACCGGTAAGGGTTTCGAACGCCGGGTTGGCATAGATGAGGATATGGTCCTCGCCCTCCTGTTCCGCGACGACGATGCCGTCGTTCGAGGCCTCGACCACCCGTTGCAGCAAATTGGCATTGATCATCACAAGCGCCCCCCGTCGGTTTTCGACAGTCTACCAGAGGCGCGCAAATTGCCGCCTGGCTCTGGGCGGCAGCGGGTGACGCAATGCGGCATAATGGGAACAGTTCTAGTCGATGGAGTTTCCATGAAAGTCGCGATTCTCTCCGGTTCGGTCTACGGCACCGCTGAAGAAGTGGCCCGCCATGCCGAGTCGCTGCTCGAACAGGCTGGTATCGACGCCTGGCACAACCCCCGCGCCACCCTCGACGAGGTCAAGGCATTCGCGCCCGAAGCGTTCCTCGTGGTGACCTCGACCACCGGCATGGGCGAGCTGCCGGATAATCTGCAGCCGCTGTATCAGCATATCCGCGACCAGTTGCCGGCCTGGAGTGGCCGACCCGGTGGGGTGATCGCCCTGGGTGATTCCAGCTACGGCGATACCTACTGCGCGGGCGGTGAACAGGCGCGTGAGTTGTACGGCGAACTGGGCATTCGCGAAGTGCTGCCGATGCTGCGGATCGACGCCAGCGAAAGTGTCACGCCCGAGCAGGATGCGGAGGCCTGGATCGGCGAATTTATCGGGATGTTGCAGAAAAGCGACCGTTTATCCTGATTTACGAACGTTGTCCAACGGTGGCCAGTCGGGTGTAGGGAGCGTTCGCTGTCATTGACGAAAGCGGATGAGCTTGCACACCAACTGGATGAAAGGTGACGACAATGAACAAGATGAAGATTCCTGCCCTTGTACTCAGCGGCCTGCTGGCCGGTGCCGTTCTGCCTGCCGTCGCGGACTCCAGCGCACCGGCTCCAGGCACCACCACGCCGCAGCAGTCGACCACTCCGGGGGCTCCGCCTGCCGATAACGGCACCATGACGCCCGGCACGCCGACCCCAGGTACCGATGGCACCACCACCACCCCGGGCACCGGTACCGGTACGGGCAATGGCACCGGTGCCGGTTCCGATCCAATGCCAGGCGGCACGGGCACCAACGGTGGCGGCACTGGCGGTTCGGGCACCGGAACCGGCACCGGCGGGGGCATGGGTGGCGGCGCTGGCGGTAGCGGCGGCGCAGGTGGCGCTGGCGGCGGCGCCGGTGGTTCCGGCCAGTAAGCGTCGATAGGGGTGTGGGTGTTTCTGCCTCGACGGCTGGAGCACCCGCCCGCCTAGGGGCAGCAGAACCTAGCGATTGGCCTTGATCCCGTATTTGCGCAGCCGCGTGGCGATGGCGCTATGGGACGTCTGCAGACGCGCTGCCAACTGCCTCGTCGAAGGATGGCGCGCGTAGTAGGTTTCCAACAATTCCTTTTCGAAGGCCGACACGGCCGCTTCCAGGCTGGTCACTTCGCCCCCTGCCTGCTGCTGGGCCACTGCCGTTCCGGCGATGTCCAGATCACCGACCTGCACCAGATTGCTCTCGCAGATGGCGGCGGCCCGGAAAATCACGTTCTGCAACTGGCGCACGTTGCCCGGCCAGCGATTGCCGAGCAGGGCCGGGTAGGTGTCAGTCGTGAGGCGACACTGGGTACGCTGGATCTGCGCGCAGGCCTGCTGCATGAAGTGCCGAGCCAGCAGCACGATATCCTGGCCGCGTTCGCGCAACGGCGGCACCTGCAAATTCAGCACGTTGAGGCGGTAGAACAGATCCTCGCGAAACTCACCTTCGGCGACCATGCGCTCGAGGTCGCGGTGGGTAGCGCTGATGATGCGCACGTTGACGCGCTCCTCGCGATCGCCACCGACCCGGCGAAAGGTGCCGTCACTGAGAAAGCGCAGCAGCTTGGCCTGCAGGTAGGGGGACATCTCGCCGATCTCGTCGAGAAACACCGTGCCGTGATTGGCCAACTCCAGCAGCCCGGGCTTGCCACCGCGCTGGGCGCCGGTAAAGGCGCCGGGGGCATAACCGAACAGCTCGCTCTCGGCCAGGCTCTCCGGCAGGGCTGCGCAGTTGAGCGCCAGGAACGGCGCGGCATGGCGCGGGCTCAGGGCATGACAGGCGCGTGCCACCAGCTCCTTGCCGGTACCGGTTTCGCCATGGATCAGCAGCGGCGCATCGAGCGTCGCCACCCGCTGCGCCCGCGCTTTCAGCGTGCGAATCGGCGTCGAGTCGCCCAGCAGAGAGTCGAAGCCCTCAGCATGGTCATGGTGCAGCGCGGCCAGGCGCGCGCCGATGCGGCTGGGCTCGTAGAGGGTGAGCAGGGCGCCGGCCAGTTGGCCGGCTTCGGCGGTTTCGCTGATCGGCGCGGCGTCGAGCAACAGCGCCTGGCCATTGAGACTCACCTCGCGCAGCGGCAGGCGAAAGTGCTGATCGAGCAGCGCCTGCTGCAAATCGGCATCGGCGAACAACTCGCCCAGCGCCTCGCCCTCCGGCTCACGGCCACACAGGGCGATCAGCGCCGGGTTGGCCAGCAGCACCCGGCCGCCACCATCGACGGCCAGCACCGGATCGCTCATGGCAGCCAGCAACGCATCGAGCTGCAGGCGCCGACGTTGGCCGGGCAGGATATCGACCACCTTCACCGCCTGCACACCACGCACCTTGAACAGCGCATCGCGCAACTCCTCGAGCACCCCGGCGCTGAGGGTGGGCGCGTCGATATAGACGTTCGGCGGCACCATTTCCACGGCATCGAGGTTCAGGTTGCGGCCGCCCAGTAGGGCAAGCACTTCCTGGGTAATGCCGACGCGATCGATGAAGGTGACGTGAATGCGCATGGTGGCCAAGGTAACGGAGGAGGGTGGCGCAGTATGCCCGGTCTGCCCGGCAAGGTTAACCGGTGCCGATCGTTAACCTGAGCGTAACGATAAGACGCCGTGCTTGATTGATGGGTGATGTCCACGCTCCTACTGTGTCGCCACGACAGCGGAACTCGTGGAGTCTTCAATGACAACAATAATATCCCCACCGCCGCAGTGGTCGCGCCGTCGCGCGGAAAAAGCGCGGCGACTCGATCAGGTGCGTCACCTTGCCGACGGCGTGGTGCTGCCCGGCGACAGGATCGTGGCAGCCCTCGAAGCGCTGATCGCCCCAGGTGATCGTGTGGTGCTCGAAGGCAACAACCAGAAGCAGGCGGATTTTCTCTCCCGCTCCCTGGCCCAGGTCGACCCTGGCCGTTTGCATGACCTGCACATGATCATGCCCAGCGTCAGCCGCGCCGAGCATCTCGATCTGTTCGAGCGCGGCATCGCCCGCAAGCTCGACTTTTCCTTCGCCGGGCCACAAAGCCTGCGCATCGGCCAGTTGCTGGAAGACGGCCTGCTGGAAGTCGGCGCCATCCACACCTATATCGAACTCTACTCGCGCCTGCTGGTGGACCTGATCCCCAACGTCGCCCTGGTCGCCGGCTTCCAGGCCGACCGCCACGGCAATATCTATACCGGGCCGAGCACCGAGGACACCCCGGCGCTGGTCGAACCCACGGCGTTCAGCGACGGCATCGTGATCTTCCAGGTCAACGAGATCGTCGACGAGCTGCCGCGGGTGGACATTCCCGCCTCCTGGGTCGACTTCGTGGTGGTGGCCGACAAGCCCTTCTATATCGAGCCGCTGTTCACCCGCGACCCGCGCCATATCAAGCCGGTGCACGTGCTGATGGCGATGATGGCGATCCGCGGCATCTACGAAAAACACAAGGTGCAGTCGCTCAACCATGGCATCGGCTTCAACACCGCCGCCATCGAGCTGATCCTGCCCACATACGGCGAGTCCTTGGGCCTGAAGGGCAAGATCTGCCGCAACTGGACGCTCAACCCGCACCCGACGCTGATCCCGGCCATCGAAACCGGCTGGGTGGAAAGCGTGCACTGCTTCGGCACCGAATTGGGCATGGAGGGCTATATCGCCCAGCGCCCGGACGTGTTCTTCACCGGCCGCGACGGCTCGATGCGTTCGAACCGCATGATGTGCCAACTGGCCGGGCAGTACGCGGTGGACCTGTTTATCGGCGCCACCCTGCAGGTGGACGGTGATGGGCATTCCTCCACCGTGACCCGTGGTCGCCTGGCCGGTTTCGGCGGCGCGCCGAACATGGGCCACGACCCCCGCGGTCGCCGCCACAGCACGCCGGCCTGGCTGGATATGGCGACGCCTGGTGGCGAAGGCCCGGTGACCCTGCTCGAACGCGGCAAGAAGCTGGTGGTGCAGATGGTCGAGACCTTCCAGGAGGGCGGCAAGCCCACCTTCGTCGAGCGCCTGGATGCGGTGGACGTGGCGAAGAAGGCCGGCATGCCCCTGGCGCCGATCATGATCTACGGCGACGACGTCACCCACCTGCTCACCGAGGAAGGCATCGCCTACCTGTACAAGGCCCGCTCGCTGGAAGAACGCCAGGCGATGATCGCCGCGGTGGCCGGCGTCACCGCCATCGGCCTGCGCCATGACCCGAAAGACACCGCACGCCTGCGCCGCGACGGGCTGATCGCTTTGCCCGAAGACCTCGGCATTCGCCGCACCGACGCCAGCCGCGAACTGCTTGCGGCCAAGAGCATCGCCGAGCTGGTCGAGTGGTCGGGCGGCCTCTACAACCCGCCCGCCAAATTCAGGAGCTGGTGATGAATGCACTGACTGCAATTCAGCCCCAGCCATCGCTGTCCCTGGGCGATTGGTTGGCGGATCTGGCCGTCGACGCGCTGATCGACGAGGCCGACCTGTCGCCCAAGCCGGGGCTGGTCGACCAGCGTGGTAGCGGCGCCCACACCGACCTGCACCTGGGCCTGATGCACGCCTCGGCGCTGGCCCTGTGGCCCAGTTTCAAGGCCATGGCCGAGGCCGCCCGGCAACGTGGCGTGATCGACCTGCACCTGCGTGAAGCGGTGGGCCGCATCGGTCGTGAAGGCGAGGTGGAGATGCTGCGCGTCACTGGCGGGGTCAACACCCATCGCGGCGCGATCTGGGCGCTGGGGTTGCTCAGCAGCGCTGCCACGCTGGATGTGAACATGTTGGCGCCCGTCCAGATTGCCCAGCGTGCCGCACGCCTGGCCCTGCTCGAAGATCGCGCCGCGCCCGTCGCCGGCGACAGCCATGGCGCCCAGGTCTGCCGCCGGTATGGCGTGCATGGGGCTCGTGAGGAAGCGCAGCTGGGCTTTCCCTCGGTGATCCAGCAGGCGCTGCCGCAACTGGCGCGCAGCCGCGCCGCCGGGGCAGGGGAGCAGAACGCCCGCCTCGACGCGCTGCTGGCGATCATGACCCAGCTGGCCGACACCTGCGTGCTCTACCGCGCCGGCATGGCCGGGCTGACCCGCATGCACAGCGGCGCCCGCGCGGTGCTCGCTGCCGGCGGCTGCGCCAGCCTCGATGGGCGCCGCTGCCTGCGCGAGCTGGAGCGCGACATGCTGCACCTGCGTGCCTCGCCTGGCGGTGCTGCCGATCTGCTCGCCGCCACCCTATTCCTCGACCGCCTGCAGCATGGCCTGCCGGCGCCGCTTGGGAGTCTGTGAAATGGAAACCCTGTCTTTTCGATTCCCCGCCGGGCAACCGGCCAAGGGCCGTGCGCTGGTGGGCTGCGTCGGCTCCGGCGACCTGGAAGTGATGCTGGAACCCGGCCAGGCCGGCACCCTGGCGATCGAAGTGGTCACCTCGGTCAACGGCAGTTCGCCACGCTGGCAGCTCTTGTTCGAGCGCATGTTCGGCGAGCAGCAATTGCCGGCGCTGAACATCGCCATCCATGATTTCGGCGCCACTCCCGGCGTGGTGCGCCTGCGCCTGGAACAGGGCCTGGAGGAACTGAGCCATGGCTGAGCAGAACATCCAGCGCCTGTTGGCGCAGCGCAGTTTCACCGAACTCGGTGCCCGTAAGCGAGCTCGCGCACTGCTCGATGCCGGCAGCTTCCGTGAACTGCTCGACCCCTTCGCCCGGCTGATGTCGCCCTGGCTGCCCAAGCAAGGCATCGTGCCCCAGGCCGATGACGGCGTTGTGGTGGCCAAGGGGACGATCGATGGTCAGCCTGGGGTGGTGATCGCCATCGAAGGCGCCTTCCAGGGCGGCAGCCTTGGCGAAGTGGGCGGGGCGAAGATCGCCGGCGCTCTGGAATTGGCGGCTGAAGACAACAAGGGCGGCACGCCGACCCGCGCTGTGCTGCTGCTGGAAACCGGCGGCGTGCGCCTGCAGGAGGCCAACCTGGGCCTGGCAGCCATCGCCGAGATCCAGGCCGCAATCATCGAGTTGCGTGAGTTTCAGCCAGTGATCGGCCTGGTCGCCGGCCCGGTCGGCTGCTTCGGCGGCATGTCCATCGCAGCCGGGTTGTGCAGCTACCTGCTGGTCACCCGCGAGGCGCGCCTGGGCCTCAACGGCCCCCAGGTGATCGAGCAGGAAGCTGGGCTGAATGAATACGACTCCCGCGACCGCCCCTTTATCTGGAGCCTGACCGGCGGCGAGCAGCGCCACGCCAGTGGCCTGGTCGACGGTTACGTGAGTGATGATGTCGAGGCCATTCGCAGCGAGCTGCACGGGCTCTTCGCCCAGGGTAAACCCACGCTGGAGCGCAGCCGTCGCCACGCCTGGTTCCTCGAACGCCTGCGCGCCGTCGACACCTCGGTTCAAGCCGATGCCGCTGCCGTGCGCAGCGCCTACCAGGGAGCATGAACATGACGACTGCACAGGAACAACGCGGCCTGCACTGGTTCCAGGCCCTGGCCGGCGATGCCCAGCCGCAACAGGGTTTGCCTGCCTCGCTGCGGGTGGCCGATGGTGAGCTGGCTGGCCAGGCGGTGCGCTATCTGGCGGTGATTGCCGATGCCAACAACCCATTCCCCCAAGCCCGCAACGGCGAAGTCGGTCTGCTCGAAGGCTGGGGCCTGGCCCAGGCCGTGGATGAGGCCATCGAGGCGGATCGCGGCAAGGCGCACAAGCGCGCGCTGATCGCCATCGTCGATGTGCCGAGCCAGGCCTATGGCCGCCGCGAGGAGGCCTATGGCATCCACCAGGCACTGGCCGGCGCGGTGGACGCCTATGCCCGTGCCCGCCTGGCCGGCCATGGGGTGATCGGCCTGCTGGTGGGCAAGGCCATGTCCGGCGCCTTTCTCGCCCACGGCTACCAGGCCAACCGCCTGATCGCCCTGCGCGATGCCGGGGTGATGGTGCACGCCATGGGCAAGGCCGCCGCCGCGCGCATCACCCTGCGCAGCGTCGACGAGCTGGAGGCGCTGGCCGCCACGGTGCCGCCCATGGCCTATGACCTGGACAGCTACGCCTCGCTTGGCTTGCTCGCGGAGGTGCTCGATGTTGAGCAGGCCGCGCAGCCGACGGCGGCCGACCTATCACGTGTTAGGGATGCTCTGGGCCGCGCCCTGATCGATATTGCCGAGGCTCCGCGTGATCTGCGGGGGCGATTGGGCGCCGCAAATCGCGCGGCGTCCTTGCAGGTGCGTAAGGCCTTGCGCGCGCAGTGGTGAAACGTAGGGCGGGTTAACCCCGCCAACTCTGAACGTCGTGAAATGGCGGGTTGCACCCGCCCTACGGAGGACGCATCGATGCACCCGATACCCCGTCCACACGATCTGCTTTGGGGCTTGCACTCCGAGCACCTGCCGCCGGAGGCGCCGGCCTGGGCTCGCGCCCCCCTGGGCGGGAATGTGCCGGTGGTGGTGCGTCGAGCGCCAGCCGAAGCGGGATGGGTCGCGGTAGGTATTCGCGGCGCTGCGCGTGAGCAACGCTATGCCACCTGGATGCGCCTGAGCGGGATCAGCCGTTTGGTCACACCACAGGCGGTGGCGCGGGCCGGGCGCTGGCACAATCACGCGCAGCGCCATTGGCCGGCGTTGCGGGCGCTGAGCCAAATGGCACCGCGTCTCGACGCCCTGGGCCTGGCCTGGGGGGTGACCGGCAGCCTCGGCTTTGAGCTGGCCAGCGGCATCAGTGCCGCACACCCGGACAGCGATCTCGATCTGTCGCTGCGCGCACCGCATCACCTGTCACGCGACTGGGCGCGTACCCTGTGCCGCCTGCTGGACGAGGCGCCGGGGCGCATCGATCTGCAACTGGAAACTCCGAGCGGCGCCGTGGCGCTGGGTGAATGGGCCGGCGAGTCGCCCCGCGTGTTGCTGAAAACCCAGAACGGCCCGCTGCTGGTCAGCGATCCCTGGCAATCGCAGCAGGTGGCGGCGTGAGTACACTCTGGGCCTTTCCCGGCCAGGGTGCGCAGCAGCCCGGCATGCTGCATGCCTTGCCCGAGGCGCCGGTGGTGCAGGCCTGTATCGAGCAGGCCAGTGCCGCCCTGAACGAAGACGTGCGCCTGCTCGACTCGGCCGAGGCGCTGCAAAACACTCGCGCCGTGCAGCTCTGCCTGCTGATCGCTGGCGTCGCCGCCGCGCGCCTGCTGAGCGAGCGTGGTTATCGCCCGGACTATGTTGCCGGTTTGTCCATCGGCGCCTATGCCGCCGCGGTGGTGGCCGGTGCGCTGGAGTTTGCCGATGCGCTGCGCCTGGTCGCCTTGCGTGGCGAACTGATGCAGCGCGCCTATCCCGCTGGCTACGGCATGACCGCCATCCTCGGCCTCGACCAGGGCAGCGTCGAGCGGCTGCTGGCCGAAGCCGAAGGCCCCGTGTACCTGGCCAATATCAACGCGGAAACCCAGCTTGTCATTGCCGGCAGCGATGCCGCCATGGCCCGGGTGGCCGAGCGCGCCCGCGCACTGGGGGCCGGCTGCGCCAGGCGCCTGGCCATGAGCGTGCCGTCGCACTGCGAGTTGCTCGCTGCGCCGGCTCGCGAGCTGGCGGAGGCCTTCGCCAGGGTCGAACTGCAGGTGCCCCAGGTGCGCTACCTGAGCGGCAGTTCGGCGCGGCTGATCCGTGATCCTGAAGCCTTGCGCGATGACCTGGCTCATAACATGAGCCGCGTCGTCGACTGGCAGGCCACTCTCGTCACCGCCTATGAACGCGGCGTGCGCCTGCACCTGGAACTGCCGCCGGGCAGCGTGCTGACCGGCCTGGCCCGCCGCGTATTCGAACCGGGGCAGGCGATCGCCTTCACCGGAGCGCGCCTGGATACACTCGACGCCATGTTGCGTCAGGAGGTGAGTCGCGACCGCTGAGCCGTAGCGTTTACCGAAGCACAAGAACAACAACTTCGATCGTAAAACGAGGACAACAACAATGATCATCTACGGTGTCGCCTTTCTGGCGTTCTGCACCCTGGCAGGCATCTTTATCGGAGAGCTGCTGGGCAAACTCATCGGCGTACCCGCCAATGTCGGCGGTGTCGGCATCGCCATGATGCTGCTGATCTTCCTGGGCAGTTACCTGAACAAGCGTGGCCTGTTCACCGGCAAATCGGAGCAGGGCGTGGAGTTCTGGAGCGCCATCTACATCCCCATCGTGGTCGCCATGGCCGCCCAGCAGAATGTCTACGGCGCCCTTAGTGGCGGCCCGATGGCGATTCTCGCCGGCGCTGCCGCAGTGATCATCGGCTTTGCCCTGGTGCCGGCGCTGAGCCGTGTCGGGCAGAAAAAGTCCGACGCCGAAGCAGCTTCTCCCCTGACCAAAGCGCCGCGGTGACTGCCATGTACGAATCTCTGATGAAGGTCATTACCGGCTACAGCCTGCTCAGCGGCTTCGCCATCGTCGGTATCACCATGTGGGTGTCCTACTGGATGTCCGACAAACTCACCAACGGCCGGCTGCACGGTTCGGCCATCGCCATCCTGCTCGGGCTGCTGCTGTCCTATATCGGTGGTGTCTACACCGGCGGGCAGAAGGGCCTGGTGGACATTCCGCTGTTCGCCGGCATCGGTCTGCTCGGCGGCGCCATGCTGCGCGATTTCGCCATTGTCGCCACCGGCTTCGGCGTCAGTGTCGAGGAGCTCAAGCGTGCCGGTTTCGCCGGGGTGCTGGCGCTGTTCCTCGGAGTGTTCACTTCCTTTATCGCCGGCGTGGCGGTGGCCATGGCCTTCGGCTACACCGACGTGATCAGCCTGACTACCATCGGCACCGGCGCGGTGACCTATATTGTCGGCCCGGTCACGGGTGCGGCCATCGGCGCCAGCTCCGACGTGATGGCGCTGTCCATCGCCGCCGGCCTGATCAAGGCGATCCTGGTGATGGTGGCCACGCCCTTCGTGGCGCCCTATATAGGCCTGAACAACCCGCGTAGCGCGGTGATCTTCGGTGGCCTGATGGGCACCTCCAGCGGCGTGGCCGGCGGCTTGGCGGCGACCGATCCCAAGCTGGTGCCTTACGGCTGCCTGACCGCGGCCTTCTACACCGCCCTGGGCTGCCTGCTTGGGCCGTCGCTGCTGTACTTCCTGATGCGTGGTTTGATGGGTTGATGCTGTTTGCCCGCCGTCATGGCGGGCTTTTTTATGGTTCAGCTCGATGCCGCAACTGAAGCGTCAAGCGAGGGGGCCTCAGCTCTGGCGGCTATACATCCGGCACTCGGCGAGCAGGGCCAACAGGTTCGGGTCGCGCTCCCTGGCCTTGAGAAACACCACCCCAATATGCTGCTGCAGCTGGTACTTGGCTTGCAGTGGGATCAGCTTCATACGGTTCTCGTACACCGCTGCCACGCGCCCCGGCAGCAGGGCGTAACCCACCCCGGAGCTGACCATGCTCAGCAGGGTGAAGATGTCCTTGACCTGCATCGCCACCTTGGGCTCGAACCCCGCCTGCTGGAACACCCGCTCGCCGTCACGGAAAGTCGCGTAGCCCTGGGTGAGGGTGATGAAGGTGTCGTCGCGCAAATCGGCCAGATCCACTTCGCTGTAATCGGCGAAGGGCGAGTCGTTGGGCGCGGCGAGAAAGATGTCATCGGAGAACAGCGGCAACTGCTCGCAGTCGGGGTGCGGTTCGGCATCGTTCAGGGCAACCAGAATGGCATCCAACTCCATGTTCCTGAGCTTGTACATCAGGTCGACGTTGGAGCCGAGGATCAGGTCGATATTGAGTTCGCTGCGCCGCAGCTTCAGGCCCATGATCAGTTGGGGCACGGTCTTCACCGTCAGCGAGTAGAGCGAGCCGAGCTTGAAGCGCTCGGCGCCGAAGCCGGCGGCCTCCCGGGCCAGACGCACCATGTCCTGGGCGTCCTGGATCAGCTTCTGGGCTTTCTCCTCCAGCACGTAGGCGCTTTCCAGCGGGATCAGGTTGCGCCCCTGGTGCTTGAACAGCGGGCAACGTAGCGCGTTTTCCAGGGAATGGATGGCGCGGTGCACGCTGACGTTGCTGGTGTTGAGTTCGCTGGCCGCGCGGGCCAGGTTGCCGCTGCGCATGAAGGCCAGAAAGATTTCCAGCTTCTTGAGCGTCAGCTCTTCATCGATCTGCATGGGCCAGATCCAATCCTTGGTGAGACGGAAGTGGCCCGATTGTGCCGCAGACGATGGCCGCCGTGGCGAATCAGCCGCAGGTGATGCGCTCGATGACTTCGGCTTCGGTGATATCGATGTTCAGGCGCTGGGAATCGTAGTCCAGGGTTACCATGTCGCCGGGTGACAGCACGCGGGCGGTGCGTGCGCCGGACTGCTCGCGGGCCTGGTCGACGATTTCGGCGGTGGCCACCTGGCCGAGCAGGCTCTGCGCGGCTTCGGCAGTGCATTTGCCGTTGCTGCTGGCGGGTTTCGACGCCTGGGTGGGTGCTGTGTCGGTCGAACTGCAGCCGGCGAGCAGGGCGAGCAGAGCGGCGCCGCCAATCAGGTGTTTGAAAGCCATTGCATGATCCTTGTGTGTGAAGGGTTCGCGGTGAAGTGCATGAGTGTGCCGTGTATCGGACTCGGTTGTCGTGTCCATGTTCCGAATTTGGCCAATGGCGACATGAGCCTGTGCGCGCGGAGCAGGCGTTTGTAACCGTGCAGACGGCAGCCGATCGCGCATCGCCATGATCGCAGTCGTCAGGCGGCTAAGCGGGCAGAGCAACATTTCTTTACAATGGCCCGCTGTTTTCAGGATCGAGGCCTATCCGTGCAACCGGTCATTTCCATCCAGCAATTGAACAAGACCTACGCGTCCGGCCATCCGGCGCTCAAATCCATCGACCTGGACATCCGCCAGGGCGAGATCTTCGCGCTGCTCGGCCCCAACGGGGCGGGCAAGACCACGCTGATCAGCATCATCTGCGGCATCGTCAATCCGGGCAGCGGCTCGGTGACCGTAGCTGGCCACGACATCCTGCGCGACTACCGCGCGGCCCGCTCGAAGATCGGCCTGGTGCCCCAGGAGCTGTTCAACGAGGGCTTCGAGAGCGTGTGGGCGGCGGTGCGTTTCAGCCGCGGGCTGTTCGGCAAGGCACCGGACGATGCCTACCTGGAGCAGCTACTGCGCGACCTGTCGCTGTGGGAAAAGAAGGATGCGCGGATCTTCGAACTGTCCGGTGGCATGAAGCGCCGGGTGATGATCGCCAAGGCGCTGTCCCACCAACCCGAGATCCTGTTTCTCGACGAGCCGACCGCCGGCGTCGACGTCGAGCTGCGCCGCAACATGTGGGAAATGGTGCGCAAGCTGCGCGAGCGCGGAGTGACCATCATCCTTACCACTCACTACATCGAAGAAGCCGAGGAGATGGCCGACCGCATCGGGGTGATCCGCAAGGGCGAGATCATTCTGGTGCAGGACAAGGACACCCTCATGCGTCAGCTCGGCAAGAAGCAGCTGACCCTGCACCTTCAGCAGCCGATCAGCGAACTGCCGCCGGCCTTGCAGCGCGATGACCTGCAACTGCGTGACGACGGCTATGAGCTGGTCTACAGCTTCGATGGCCAGCAGGAGGACACCGGCATCGCCGAGCTGCTGCAGGCCCTGGCCCAGCACGGCATCGCCTTCAAGGACCTGCAGTCCAGCGAGAGCTCGCTGGAAGATATTTTCGTCAGTCTCGTGAAGGAGCGGCCATGAATTTCTACGCGATCCGCGCCATCTACCTGTTCGAACTGGCGCGCACCTGGCGCACCCTGTTGCAGAGCATCGCCACGCCAGTGATCACCACCTCGCTGTACTTCGTGGTGTTCGGCTCGGCCATCGGCTCGAGCATGACCCAGGTGCATGGCGTCAGCTACGGCGCTTTCATCATCCCCGGCCTGATCATGCTGGCGCTGCTGACCGAGAGCATTTCCAACGCCTCGTTCGGCATCTACATGCCCAAGTACTCGGGCACCATCTACGAGGTGCTGTCGGCGCCGATTTCCTACCTCGAAATCCTGATCGGCTATGTCGGTGCGGCGGCCACCAAGTCCATCGTGCTCGGTTTGATCATCCTAGCCACGGCGCGGCTGTTCGTCGATTTCGAGATTCTCCATCCTTTCTGGATGCTGGCCTTCCTGGTGCTCACGGCGCTGACCTTCAGCCTGTTCGGCTTCATCATCGGGGTGTGGGCCGATGGCTGGGAGAAGCTGCAGATCGTCCCGGCGCTGATCGTCACGCCGCTGACCTTTCTCGGCGGCAGCTTCTACTCGATCAGCATGCTGCCACCGGTGTGGCAGACGGTGACCCTGTTCAACCCGGTGGTGTACCTGATCAGCGCGTTTCGCTGGAGCTTCTACGGCGTGTCGGACGTCAACGTGATGGTCAGCCTGGGCATGATCCTGGGCTTCTTGCTCGCCTGCATCCTGACTGTCGGGTGGATCTTTAAAACCGGCTACCGCCTCAAAAGCTGAAAAGCTGCTGCGCGTCGGCCCTGCTGCGTTAAGAACAGGCTGGATCGCCAGCCCGGTCGGCAAGCCGCTTGCGGCTAATGCACTTCAGTGCGGCCCGAAGGGCGAGCGGAGCGAGTAATGCTGATGTACAAAAGTACACTCCGCTTTCCCGCCTGTTTTGACCAGCCGAAGGCTGTTACTAACGTAGCGCCTTGCATGATCCTAGCTCGCGAGCTTTTCGCGAGTGTTGAAGGGTGGGTTCCGAGCTTTTTTCGTGCCATTATCCGGCGCAGAAGAATGCCGAGAATGCCCATGCTGGACGAGCTACTCCAACGTGTACGCGATTACAGTCCGCGCTTCATGGAAACCCAGGAGGGCTTTCCCGAAGCCGCGGTGCTGGTGCCCATCACCCGTAGCGACGAGCCCGACGTGGTGCTTACGCTGCGTGCCAGCGGCCTGTCCACCCATGGCGGCGAAGTCGCCTTTCCCGGCGGCCGCCGCGACCCGGAAGACCGTGATCTGATCGAAACCGCGTTGCGTGAGGCCGATGAGGAAATTGGCCTGCCGCCGGGGCTGGTGGAGATCGTCGGTCCGCTCAGTACCCTGGTTTCCAGGCATGGCATTCAGGTCACGCCCTACGTCGGGGTGGTGCCGGACTTCGTCGACTACCAGGCCAACGACGGTGAGATCGCCGCGGTGTTCTCGGTGCCGCTGGCGTTCTTTCGCAACGACCCCCGCGAGGTCACCCACCGTATCGATTACCTCGGGCACAGCTGGTACGTGCCGAGCTATCGCTATGGCGAGTACAAGATCTGGGGGCTGACGGCGATCATGCTGGTGGAGCTGGTCAACCTGGTTTACGACGCCGACATCGACATGCGCCGCCCGCCCGAACATTACGTTCACCTCAAGTGAGCCAGCCTGCGAGACTTCCGTCATGAAATACCGCCTGGGCAATGCCCGCGTCGACCAACACCCGCAGAGCTGGATCGCCCCCAACGCCACGGTGATCGGCAACGTGCGCCTCGATGAGGGCGCCAGCGTGTGGTTCGGCGCCGTGCTGCGTGGCGACAACGAACTGATTCATATCGGCGAGAACAGCAACGTGCAGGACGGCGCGGTGATGCACACCGACCCGGGCTCGCCGCTCACCCTGGGTACCGGGGTGACCGTCGGCCACAACGCCATGCTGCACGGCTGTACGGTGGGCGATTACAGCCTGGTCGGCATCAACGCGGTGGTGCTCAATGGGGCGCGCATCGGCAAGCATTGCATCATCGGCGCCAATGCGCTGATCGCCGAGGGCAAGGAAATCCCCGACGGCTCGCTGGTGGTGGGCTCGCCCGGCAAGGTGGTGCGCGAGCTCAGCGAGCAGCAGAGGAAGCTGCTCGAAGCCGGCGCCGCCCATTACGTGCACAACGCCCGGCGCTACGCCGCCGAACTGGCCGAGCAGGACGACTGATGCGGACCCTCGAGCGTCCGGTCGCCTCGCCCTGCGTGCATGTCTGTGCGCTGGATGAAGAAGACATCTGCATCGGCTGCCAGCGCAACGTCGACGAGATCACCCGCTGGAGCGCCATGGAGAACGACGAGCGCCGCCAGGTGCTGCAGCTGTGCCACGAGCGGGCCCGCGACAAGGGCATCCTGCTCTGACCCGTTAGTCGTTGCGCGCGCCGCCGAACGCCGCGCAGCCACGCATCAGCTTGCCATTGAGGCGCAGTTGGGCGCTCATGTGCTGCACCGCGCCGCTCATGCTGTCCACGCAGCGTTGCGGCGCCAGCCACAGTTCCACGCGCTCGCCATTGGCTTCGCTGGTCAGGTTGATGCGGCCCTCGGGCAACTGCTCTTCCATATAGGGCAATGCCAGCGGTTCACGGTCGGGCCCGCTGAGCACCATGCCCTGATTGCTTACCGTGACGCTCCAGAACGGCTCCTGGCCGGCGGCGCGCACCAGTGTGCGTTTGAAGTTGGGGTCGTCGCAGCCGTGGCCTTCGGGTTGCAGGCGGTATACCCGGCCGACCTGCATCGCGCCGTCGGCGCCGCTGATCGGGGTCGAGCCCATGAGCCCACGCAGGTCGGCGAACAGCGCCGAGTGGCCATCGCCCAGCAGTTCGCTGGCATCCTGGGTGATGGTGGTGGTGCCCTCGGTGATCGCGAAGCGCCGTGGATCCTCGCAGGGCTTGAGCCACAGCTGGCCGTTCTCGCGGGTCAGTTCGCCCTGCAGGCGGGTCTGGGCTTTTTCCACGTCCACGGGTTTGCCCGTATACACCGCACAACTGGCGAACAGGGGCAGCAGGGTGAACACTAGGAGTTTACGGCTGATGTGCATGGGGCTCTCCGACTGGCGAGCGGCCACGTTACCGAGGCCGCCGGGCAATCTCAAGGAGACCAGCGATGATTTGCTGCAAGCGGGTGTATGAACCCTATGGAGAGGGTGACGGCTATCGAGTGCTGGTCGATCGGTTGTGGCCGAGGGGCCTGAGCAAGGAGCGGCTGCAGCATGACGAGTGGCTGCGTGAGGTGGCGCCATCGGCGGAGTTGCGCCGTGCCTTCGCTCACCGGGCCGAGGCGTTCGAGGTGTTCAGCCAGGGCTATCGCCGCGAACTGGCGGCGCACCCGGAGTATTGGCAAGGCCTGCTGGTACGCGCCGCAGCAGGCAAGCTGACGCTGCTGTACGCCGCCCGCGACAGGGAGCACAACAATGCCCGCGTGCTGCAGGAGTTTCTCGAGGATGAACTGGATCGGCGGGGCGCGAGCAGCTCGCCAGTGTGTTATGCCGGTGAGCTATAGGGCCTAGACCCTGTTTACGATCATTCGCCGTGATTGCGCAGGTAGTGACTGCAACGTCGCGGAAGCGGCCGGTCGGCCACGTTAGGGAGGCTGGTGATTATCTGTGGGAGCGGGCCATGCCCGCGAAATAATAGGCATAGCCCATTCCCACGATGGGGCCAGCATTACCGAGTTGTTTATGCGCTCGGTTCCGCTCTGACGAGCGGGTTACTTTTGGCATTGCCCCAAAAGTAACCAAAAGGTCTAGCCCCGACATCCGGCCCCGGCCTCGCCGGGGTTCCCTCGCTTCATCATTGTTCCGAGGGCACGCCGCGAAGGGCCATCCTTGGCCCATCGCGGCTTTCGCGACATCCATGTCGCTCAACCCTCTCCACAACGATTCCACTCGGCCTCCTGAAGGCGCCATTGGCGTGGTCAGTTATTTTTGCGCAAGAAAGACATTACAAAGCCAGCGATGACCGTCCGCTTTTGCCTTATTGCAGCCGGTTCACCGGATCCAAGTGCCTGGAAACCAGATGATCGTTAACGGGGTTCGACGCCAACGGGACGCATGAAGCTGCGCTCGTAGCTGAGAATGCAGCGGTTCTGCTGGGCGTAGGCGAAGGCGGCCTGGCACTCTTCGTCCTGCATGGAGCGCTCGCGGTAGTCCTCGTAGGCGGCCAGGCTGGGAAAGCTGAAAAGCGCCAGGGCCACGTTGTTGGCACCTTCGCTAGGCAGGAAATAGCCGTGGTGCTGGCCGCCGAACTTCTCCACCAGGGGAATCCACAATTTGGCGTAGTGCTCGAATTCGGCCAACTGGTAGGGATCGATGATATAGCGCAGGTAACAGGTGATCATGGTCTTCTCCTTGACGGGGCGAGCAGCATAGCCCAGCTCGCCGAAGCCCGGCACCAGGCTCAGCCGAAGGTGTCGCCAAGCATCTTCAAGGTCTCGTAGGTGTTACGCAGGGTGTTGTCCTTGGCGAAGACGCCGAGGTAGATCAGCAGGCCATTGGGCAGCAGCAGAAAAACCGCCAGCCACAGGTTGAAGGCCGTCGCGATCAAGGCATACAGCGACCCGCCAACCGCCAGCACCATGATCACCAGAAAGACGCAGCGCAGGGCCGTGAAACTGCGGCGCTCCAGATCGATCGGCGTAACGCTTTCCATGGCGGCCTCCGTCAGGCGCTCAATAGTCGTTCCAGCAGCCATGAGGCTGCCGGGCCCAGGGGCCTTACGCGAGACCAGACGACATCGACCGGTACCTGCTTCGGCCAGCCATTGACCGCCAGCTCATGCAGGCCCTGGTTACCGTGGCTCTGCACCAGTTGCCGGGGCAGGGCGGCCCAGCCGAAGCCCAGGGCGGCCATTTCCAGCAACAGCAGGTAGTCCGGCGCCGACCAGCAGCGCCCCCCGCTGCCGGGCAGGTCATCCAGTTCGCCGGGGTGGTCCGCCACGCTGCTCAGGCGCAGCACGCGCCAGTGCATCAGGTCTTCGAGGGTGACGCGAGGCAGTTGGCCGAGCGGGTGCCCCTTGGCGACGAACAGGCCGAAGTCCGCCGCGTCCGCCAGGCTCGCGTGGGCCAGCTCGGGCGGGTAGCTGGCCTGGGCGGCAAGCAGGCCCAGGTGGGCGCGGCCCTGGCCGACCAGATCCAGCACATCGGCGTGTTCGGCGAAGAAACACTCGAACTCCAGATCCGGGTAGCGCTCATCCAGCTCGCTCAGGCGCGCCTGGTACTGGCTGGCCTGATAGGCGTCGGAGAGTACCAGGGTCAGCTTGGGCTCCAGGCCCGCCGCCAGCTGGCTGGCCTGGCGCAGGAGGCGGTCCGAGGCGGCCAGCACGTCCTGCACGCGGCTCAGCAGGCTGCTGCCGGCTTCGGTCAGGGCCAGTTGCCGGGCGCCGCGCACGAACAGGGTGACGTCGAGGTCGACTTCGAGGCGCGAAATTGCCTCGCTGATCGTCGACTGGCTCTTGCCCAGGCGCCGGGCCGCGGCGCTGAACGAGCCCGTGGCTGCCGCCTGGGCGAAGGCCTGAAGGGATTCGGGAGATAGATTCATATCGGTTTAACCGATGGCAGTTAACTTTCAGCTCGCAGTTCTGCCGATGAGAATAGCGCCATCGATCCTACCTAGCGAGTCTGAAATGAAGCCGTCCACCGTTGCCCGGCGCTCCATGAAAGAGCGCGTATTACACGCCACCCTGTTCGAACTGATCGCCGTGATGGTGTGCGCACCGCTGCTGGCCTGGGCGATGGGCAAGTCGCTGGCGCACATGGGCGCCCTGACCCTGATGTTCTCGGCCATCGCCATGCTCTGGAACATGATTTTCAACATTCTGTTCGATGCCGCGCAGCGGCGCATGGGTTTCGAGCGCGGCCTGTGGGCGCGAATCAGCCATGCGCTGCTGTTCGAGGCCGGCCTGATCCTGGTGCTGGTACCGCTGGCGGCGTGGTGGCTGTCGATCAGCCTGGTGGCGGCGGTTTTCCTGGATATCGGGCTGATCCTGTTCTTCCTGCCCTACACCCTGGGCTACAACCTGGCCTACGACAAATTGCGCGAGCGCTATGTCAGCCGGCGTCAGGCCCGCACGCTGGCGTGCTCCTGAGGTGCGAGCGGGCAGGGCCGTCAGTCCTGGCCGGCTTGTGGCCAGCTGGCGGCTGCCACTAAGCTGCGCGGTTTCGTTACCCCGAAGAGTCGGTATGGCCACGCAAAGCATCATCGTCCCGCGCATTTCCAGCTTTCCCGGTCACGAGCGCAAGGCGCAGCAGATCCTGCGCTGGCTGGCCAAGCGCGATATCGTCGAGGCGCTGCCGACCACCTGCGGGCGCAGCGGCATGGCCTACGCCATCGCGCCGGGGGCGAGCCGGGTGGTGGAGGCGGCCGGGCAGTTGCCATTCGCCCAGCCGGTCAACGGCCTGGAGGTCATCTACCGGCGCTGCATCTATACGCCCACCGAAGGGTTTCTCGAGGAAGCCGGTTGCCCGGAGTGCCGGCAGGAGATCGGCGAGGCGCTGTTCGAGAGCCTGGATGAGTGGATGCCCGGCGAAACCGACAACTTCGCCTGCCCGCTGTGTGGGCATGAAGACGACATCAACGGCTTTCTGTTCCTGCAGCCCTGCGGGTTTTCCAACCTGGGCTTCATCTTCAACGGCTGGGCGCAGGCGCGCTTCACGGCGAGCTTTCTCGAAGAGTTCGCCGAGCGGCTGGGCTATCCGGTGACCGTGGTAGAGGCTTGAATGAGGCGTCGAGAACTCGTCGAGGGTGACGAATTCAAGGAGGAAGGGGAGCTCTTCCTTGAGCCTGAGATAATTCAGGCTACGCGAATGCGCTTCGGTTCCCTGCTCGCCGAGAATCATTTCGGTTAAACGCCGAACGGTCGATCGCCATTCTTTACATTGAGTGACAGAGGCTGACTCGGTATAATGGCGCGCTTCCAATTTTCCCGCCTGGGAGCCCCCGCCATGCTGCGTATCAGTCAAGAAGCCCTTACCTTCGACGACGTTCTTCTCATTCCCGGTTTCTCCGACGTTCTGCCGAAGGACGTAAGCCTCAAGACTCGCCTTACCCGCGGCATCGAGCTGAATATCCCGCTGCTTTCCGCAGCCATGGATACCGTCACCGAAGCCCGCCTGGCCATCGCCATGGCGCAGGAAGGTGGCATTGGCATCATCCACAAGAACATGACCATCGAGCAGCAGGCTGCCGAAGTGCGCAAGGTCAAGAAGTTCGAGTCCGGCGTGGTCAAGGATCCGATCACCATCGAGGCCGACGCCACCGTGCGTGACCTGTTCGAGCTGACCCGCCAGAACAACATCTCCGGTGTGCCGGTGCTGAGCAACGGCGACCTGGTCGGTATCGTCACCTCCCGCGACGTGCGTTTCGAGAATCGCCTGGACGCCCTGGTGCGTGAAGTGATGACCCCCAAGGAGCGCCTCGTCACCGTCAAGGAAGGCGCTGCCAAGGAAGCCGTTCGTGAAGTGCTGCACAAGCACCGCATCGAGAAAGTACTGATCGTCGATGACGCCTTCACGCTGAAAGGCATGATGACCGTCAAGGACATTGAAAAAGCCAAGGCCTACCCGCTGGCCAGCAAGGACGACCAGGGTCGTCTGCGCGTTGGCGCCGCGGTCGGCACTGGCGCCGATACCGGCGACCGGGTTGCTGCCCTGGCCCATGCTGGCGTCGACGTGATCATCGTCGATACCGCCCACGGTCACTCCAAGGGCGTGATCGAGCGCGTGCGCTGGGTCAAACAGAATTTCCCGGATATCCAGGTGATCGGCGGCAACATCGCCACCGGCGCTGCCGCCCTGGCCCTGGCCGAAGCCGGCGCTGACGCCGTGAAAGTCGGCATCGGCCCGGGCTCGATCTGCACCACCCGTATCGTCGCCGGTGTCGGCGTGCCGCAAATCTCCGCGGTGGCCAACGTTGCCGCTGCGCTGGAAGGCACCGGTATCCCGCTGATCGCCGATGGCGGCATCCGCTTCTCCGGTGACCTGTCCAAGGCCATAGTCGCCGGCGCGTCCGCCGTGATGATCGGTTCCATGCTGGCCGGTACCGAAGAAGCGCCGGGCGAGATCGAACTGTTCCAGGGCCGTTCCTACAAGGCCTACCGCGGCATGGGCTCGCTGGGCGCCATGTCCCAGGCCCAGGGCTCTTCGGATCGCTACTTCCAGGATTCCTCGGCCGGTGCCGAGAAACTGGTACCCGAAGGCATCGAGGGCCGTGTGGCCTACAAGGGCGCCATGGGCTCCATCGTCCATCAACTGATGGGCGGCCTGCGTGCCTCCATGGGTTACACCGGTTGCGCGACCATCGAAGAGATGCGCACCAAGCCCGAGTTCGTGCGTATCACCGGTGCCGGCATGGCCGAATCCCACGTCCACGACGTGCAGATCACCAAAGAGGCCCCGAACTACCGGGTGGGCTAAAGCCCACCAGCCCCAAGTTCCAAGCGGCAAGCCACAAGCCATCGAGCGTGTGGCTGCCGCTTTCTTCGTCAACTTGCAGCTTGCAGCTTGCAGCTGCCTCGCAGAGGCACCCATGGCCCTCGACATTCACGCTCACCGTATCCTGATCCTCGATTTCGGTTCCCAGTACACCCAGCTGATCGCCCGCCGCGTGCGCGAGATCGGCGTGTTCTGCGAACTGCATCCCTGGGACATGTCCGACGAGGACATCCGTGCCTTCGCCCCGCGCGGCATCATCCTCGCCGGCGGCCCGGAGTCGGTTCACGAGGCCAACAGCCCGCGTGCGCGCCAGGCCGTGTTCGACCTCGGCGTACCGCTGCTGGGCATCTGCTACGGCATGCAGACCATGGCCGAGCAACTGGGCGGCAAGGTCGAAGGTTCCGACCTGCGCGAATTCGGCTACGCCCGGGTCGACGTGGTCGGCAAGAGCCGCCTGCTCGACGGCATCGAAGACCATGTCGACGCCGACGGCGTGCTGGGCCTGGACGTGTGGATGAGCCACGGCGACAAGGTCACCCAGCTGCCTGGCGAGTTCAACGTGCTGGCCAGCACCCCGAGCTGCCCGATCGCCGGCATGTTCGACGACGCCCGTGGCTACTACGGCGTGCAGTTCCACCCCGAAGTGACCCACACCAAGCAGGGCGGTCGCATCCTCACCCGCTTCGTGCAGGACATCTGCGGCTGCGAAGCCCTGTGGACGCCGTCCAACATCGTCGAAGACGCCATTGCCCAGGTGCGTGAGCAAGTCGGCGACGCCAACGTGCTGCTGGGCCTGTCCGGCGGCGTCGACAGCTCGGTGGTCGCCGCGCTGCTGCACAAGGCCATCGGTGATCAGCTGACCTGCGTATTCGTCGACAACGGCCTGCTGCGCCTGCACGAAGGCGATCAGGTGATGGCCATGTTCAAGGAGAACATGGGCGTCAAGGTGATCCGCGCCGACGCCGAGCAGCAGTTCCTCGACAACCTGGCCGGCGAAGCCGACCCGGAGAAGAAGCGCAAGATCATCGGCCGTACCTTCATCGACGTGTTCGATGCCGAAGCCAGCAAATTGGACAACATCCAGTTCCTCGCCCAAGGCACCATCTACCCGGACGTGATCGAGTCGGCTGGCGCCAAGAGCGGCAAGGCCCACGTGATCAAGAGCCACCATAACGTCGGCGGCCTGCCGGAGGAGATGAACCTCAAGCTGGTCGAGCCGCTGCGCGAACTGTTCAAGGACGAAGTGCGCAAGATCGGCCTGGAGCTGGGCCTGCCCTACGACATGGTCTACCGCCACCCGTTCCCGGGCCCGGGTCTGGGCGTACGCATCCTCGGTGAAGTGAAGAAGGAATACGCCGACATCCTGCGCCGCGCGGATCACATCTTCATCGAAGAACTGCGCAAGGCCGACTGGTACCACAAGACCAGCCAGGCCTTCGTGGTGTTCCAGCCGGTGCGCTCGGTGGGCGTGGTCGGTGACGGTCGTCGCTACGCCTGGGTCGTCGCCCTGCGCGCCGTGGAAACCGTGGACTTCATGACCGCACGCTGGGCGCACCTGCCCTACGAGCTGCTGGAAACCGTGAGCGGGCGCATCATCAACGAGATCGACGGCATCTCCCGTGTTACCTACGACGTATCGAGCAAACCGCCAGCGACCATCGAGTGGGAGTGATGTCGGGTCCTTCTGGGCTCATTGAGATGTATCGATAGCCAATTGCAACGTGTTGATTTAAAAGAAAATTCGTTGCAATGGTTATCGGGGCCTATCGCCGATTAGCAGAACGGATTGGCGGTAGCGGGGACGGTAGTAAACAGCGGTCGGATTGAGACCGTTCTGTTTACTATCCGGTCAAAACCGGTCTTTGACGGTAAATCGCTCCTTGGGAAAGCTTGCCCCGTGCGGCTTTCCCGGCATCAACAGGTCTCCTGACCCTTGACGGTAAAAGCCGTCATGAACAGGAGTAAAAACCTCGATGCTTACTGATACCAAACTGCGCAATCTCAAGCCCAAGTCCAAGCTGTACAAGGCTTTCGACCGCGATGGTATGTACGTGACGGTATCGCCTACCGGTACCGTCACCTTTCGCTACGACTACCGTCTCAATGGACGCCGAGAAACGCTGACCATCGGGCGCTATGGGCCAACTGGCATTTCCCTGGCCATGGCTCGCGAGAAGCTGCTCGATGCCAAGCGCATGGTCGCCTTTGGCAAGTCTCCCTCCCTGGAAAAGCAGCGCGCAAAGCGACGCCTGAACGCTGCCAAGAATTTCGGTGAAACGCTGACGAAGTGGTTGGCCGGTGCGCGCATGGCCGACAGCACGCGCGCGATGCGCAAAAGCATCATCGACCGAGACATCCTGCCGGTCTTCGAGAACCGGCTGCTGACCGAAATCACCCCTGACGATCTGCGAGCACTGTGTGCCAAGGTGAAGGCTCGAGGGGCACCGGCAACTGCGGTCCATATTCGCGACATCGTGAAACAGGTCTACGCGTTCGCGATCCTGCATGGCGAGAAGGTCGAGAATCCGGCTGACGACGTTAAGGCGTCTTCCATCGCCACTTTCGTGCCGAAGGACCGGGCACTGAGCCCGACCGAAATTCGGCTGGCCTTCCATCAACTGGAGACTATCGCCGCGTATCCCACGATTAAGCTGGCCTTGCGGCTGGTGCTGCTGACCTTGGTACGCAAGAGCGAGCTGATCGAGGCAACCTGGGACGAGGTGGACTTCGAGAACGCCACCTGGACGATCTCCAAGGAGCGGATGAAGGGGCGTAACCCGCACGTTGTCTACCTGTCGCGCCAGGCCTTGGACATCTTCGTGGCGCTGCACACCTGTGCGGCTGGTTCCCGGTACGTATTGCCCTCGCGCTATGACATCTATCGCTCCATGTCGCACGCCACCCTGAACCGCATCACCCAGCTCATCGCCTCCCGTGCGAAGGAAGCAGGCCTGCCGTTGGAGCCGTTCACCGTCCACGACCTGCGCAGGACGGGTTCCACGCTGCTCAACGAGGTGGGCTTCAACGGCGACTGGATCGAGAAATGCCTGGCTCACGAGGATGGTCGCTCCTCTCGCTCGGTCTACAACAAGGCCGAGTACGCGGAGCAGCGCCGGCACATGCTGCAGGAGTGGGCGGACATGATCGACGCTTGGATCGATGGCCGCACTCATGTTCCCCAGCTGCTGCCGGACAACGTCGTAGTGCCGGTGCTGAGTGCCACGGTTTAAGGAAAGTGCAAGGTTGTCAGTTGACAACCTTGCCGGTCGTGCGAATACTGGAGATCACTGATGACCCGTCCTTCTCACTCGAAGAAAGAGGTCGAAGAAGCACTCAGGCATGCCGAAGAGCAGGGCTGGCGCATAGAGCTGGGTGGTAGCCACGCTTGGGGACGAATCTACTGTCCCTACAACGATGAAGAGTGCCGCTGCGGCGAGTTCTGCATCACCAGCGTGTGGAGCACACCGAAGAACCCAGGCAACCATGCGCGTGCCCTTCGGCGCGTCGTCGACAACTGCACCACGCACCGTAAGCAGCGGCAGACCGCTGAGGGCGCAGAGGAGTAGCGCTATGGAATACATCTTCACCCTGAAATACCAACTGGCCGACGATGACCGTGACCCGGAAGCGTTGGTCGAGCGCCTCGGCGAGGCCGGCTGCGACGATGCTTTGATTGGCATTGGCCAGCCAGGTCGCCTGGCGTTGGAGTTCACCCGCGAAGCGGAGAACGCTGAGGCGGCTGTGTGCAGCGCACTGGCTGATGTGCGCAATGCCGTACCGTCGGCCAGGCTGATCGAGGTGGCGCCAGATCTGGTCGGACTCACCGATGTGGCGGAGATCGTCGGTGTGTCGCGCCAGAACATGCGCAAGCTGATGTTGGCTTATCCGAGCAGCTTCCCGACGCCGGTACATGAGGGCAGTGCATCGATCTGGCATCTGGCAGACGTGCTGGCCTGGCTACAGGCCAAAGGCAGCTATCTGCTGCCTGGCGGTATCTTGGACGTGGCTCAGGTGGCCTTGCAGGTCAATCTGGCCAAGGAAGAACGGCGGCTAACGCGTCCCGCCTCCAAGGAACTGCAAGCCCTTGTCGGATGAGGACGGCGCCGACTTCATGCTTGGTTTGAGCCCGCCCGGACTGGGCGGGTTTTCCTCAGGTAAACATCCGGCTTGCTGATATTGACCCGAGGCGCCCGCTTGCGCTCCTCGACCCAGGCCTCCACCTCGGCCAGATCCCAGACCACGCAACGTGGTGTCAGGTTGAAGCGGCGGGGGAACTCACCGCGACGTTCCATTTCATAGATCGTTGATTCAGCCAGGGGGACGATCTGTCTCAGCTCATGCTTGCGAATTGTTCGCCGGAAGGGCAGGGGGCTACCCTTCGGAAACTGCGGAAGCGACTCGTAGGCTTCCGTGCCCGGTAAGGGAAGGGACTGGTCAGAGTCTGTATCGAGAACCTCGGTAGTACGCGAAGAAGTATCCATCTCTATCTCCATGATTACGCTCCATGGTGAGATGGTGGATGCCGGTATTTATCGGAACAACATGCTGTGGCGTAGTCTGGTGCAGAGGCTGCTTCCGGCCCAGGCTGTGTTGAAGCTCCCCCTCAGTTCTGGGGGGCGCGTTGCGAACCGTGGGCCAGAGGATTATGAGTTGCCTAGAAACGCTGCAAGCCCAGTAAAATCGGGCGTAGCCTAGCGCAGGTGCAGTTAGCTGAAAGTAGCGTTGTAGAGCGGGTTAAACGTAATTTGGCGAGAACTGTAAAAGCTGGGCACTGTACTGTCAGTGTACGATTTTTGTACCGTCGAGACTTCTGGAACCAAGAGCCCTGCCTCCTCGCTGACTGGAAAGGCAGAGCTTGCTTTTATCCCATCATCGCTATTTGCGGCCCTTGCTTAGGGGGCTGAGGTGCTGGGAGAGATATTATTTTGAAAGGGCATTCAGCTCGATATAGTCTGCGCTCTGATAGCTAATGCTGGTGTGAATTTCCTCCCCGTTTCGCCCTCGAATCCAGTTGGTATGGTCACATCCGCCAGCTTCTATTTTAAAAAAATCATATGAATAGCCCTCGCTGAGAAACAAGGCTCTAAGTGCAGGGTAGTTATCGGAATTGTTGTCGCGCAATATCGCGTTATCAAAACATGACTCCCAGTGTTCAACTCCATCCTTCAGCATTGCGACATAAGTTTCAGGATGCTGAAGGGCTATTTTTTTGAATTCGATATTTCTATAAGTCATTATTTTCACTTGTGTGGGGGTAAATATTTGTAGTCTGCAATAATCGTTGCCCTGCTTTGGCATCGCTTGTGTGAGGCGTTTTAGCCTATCCGAGTGATTCGTCGAAGTAGTCGCTGTCGAGTCTCGGCACCTTGTAGAGCTGCGAACTGACGCCAACCTCGTGATCCAGCATCAGGTTGACCAGGCGTTTGCCGTCGACCAGCACCAGCCCTTCGACCGAGCGGGCGAAGTCGACCGCCTGGGCGGTGAAGCCGGAGGTGGTTATGAATACGCCGCGCTTGGCTTTCTGGCCGGCCAGGGCGCCGTAGAAGGCTTGCAGGTCTGGGCGGCCGACCGTGCTTTGCCAGCGTTTGGCTTGCACATAGACCTTTTCTAGGCCCAGGGCATCCAGCGAGATCACTCCGTCGATACCGCCATCGCCGCTGCCGCCGACCTGCTGCAGGGCCTGACGGTTGGCGCCGTAGCCCAGACGATGCAGCACATTGAGCACGATATGTTCGAAACGGGTCGGGCTGGCTTGCAGCAGGTTGTCCAGCAGGTCGCCGGCGACACTGGCCCGCAGCTCATAAATTGCCTGTTCGAGGCGCTCCTGCGGGCTGCTGGTGGCAAGATTGGTTGGCGTCGGCGTGTCGTCGGTCTCGTCCAGCGAGGCGGCATCGGGGGCGGACTTCAGCTTCACGCTCATGAAATTCACCGCCAGATACTCGACCTGCTCGACGCTGAGCGGGGCCGGGTGGCTTTGGGCGAAGGCGAAACCTGCCTCGGTCAGCTTCCAATAGCCGCGCTTGGCGCTGCTGGAGTAGCCGGCGCGCTTGAGCCGATCATGTGCCCAGCCGGCGCGGTTCTTGTAGGTAGCTTGACCGCTGGCGATGGTTTCCTCGCGCTGAGCGCTGTTCAGATCAAGGGCGAGGGCCGCGCCTTCCTGGGTTTCCGCTGCTGTCGCACCGTTCGGGCGAGCCGCAAGAAAGCGCAGGACGGGTTCGATAAACTGGTCGTAGGTCGGTACGGACATTGGCTCTGTATCCTTACATGCGTGTTAGGCAAAGCTCGTCGGGCTCGCCCAGCCTCAGCGTTATCAGTGCAGGACTAGGGTTCCCTCAATAACGGCCCCTTTTTTCTTATCGACGGATACGGTTGAGTAACCACTAAAGTCGCTCACCACTTCGCTGTGTGGGTGTCTAAGGTTCTTCCGGGCTGGGTCGCTGCAGAATACCGCCATATGAGGATCAAATTGCGCGGCATGCCCTGCTGCCCAATTAGACCTAGCCCCGTGGTGGGGCACTTGCAAGCAGGCCAAGCTAGCAATTCGTGAAGGCCCTAAATAGGCAAATAGGGCATCAACGCTGCGCTGATCGCTGAGGTATCCGTCACCGGTATAAAGCACCGACAGTCGCTGTTGTGTCGTAGGACCAAACGGCAGGTTGATAGTGGCTTTTGTCTCCACGCCCCCTGGTCTCATGAAGGTAGAGCCAATCGCTTGAGATACGGTTACACGCCCAATCGGGCCTGCATACAGAAAGAGAGAGATACGGTTGCGCGCGTGAGCTGTATGGCCGGCTAGAGAGCTGTAGTGCCCTCTTATTGCCAATAGCAGCACGGACCGATGGAATTTAGAGCATTTTGGATTCAGCAACTGAGCCCCGAGGGAGCTGACATTAGCAATGAAGGCAGGTGGAGGTATAGGACACATATGAAGGTCGTTGTAAGGCATGAACTCCCAGAACTGAGAGACCTGGATCGTGCCCGCAGGTGCTAACTGCTTAATGCTATCTCTCTGGCGGGGATCAAGCGTTTTCAGTTCTTCGGAAAGATCGGCGTCCAGTTCCTGTTCTGTTGCAATATGACTTTGTCCCGCCTCTACCCAGGGCCTTGGCTCGTTGATCTTCTCGGAAGATCTCTCTGGCGGAGGGAGGCTGGCAGGCACTAATACGATGGTCTGAAGGCGCTCAGGAAAGCGATTCATCAGATAAGCAACGGGGTTCAGGTAGAAGTCCATGGTCTCGCTGTCCAGACGAACACCATCCATAAAGGCCAACTCAAGACGCTTCCACAGAGGGATTAGTGGCAGGAGTAGCGTTTGAACTGAAACGCGCTCGAGTAACTCGGTAAGCCCATTAATGTGATCGCTGTCGAAGTGAGAAAGCGTGACGAGATCAATGCTGCTGCCCAGCAGCAAAGACTCCATCCCGAAATGGTTGAGTTCGGGAAGCAGAAATTTGCTTATTGAGCTGCTCGTTCCACAGTCGTAGACCCAGCTGAATACCGGGGGCGTCCATGAGTGGAGTCGATAGTTATGGACAATCCGGCCAGATGTGAATAATCCCTGGCCCACTGGGTGGAATCGATAAGAAATATCGACCTTTCGAACTCCGCTCGTTAAAACAGTCATTCAGCGATTCCGCGCTTCGGTTGTGGTTAGCTTTGCTGGCGACTGTAAGGTAAAGAGTTGTCCGGTGTTGCTCACGCTGAGGCCTTTCTGCCGCGCTTGGCCTTGGGGGCGGCGGCGCGTTGGGCTTTGATGCGTTCCAGCAGCACGCTGGCCGGTTCGTCGTTCGGGTCTTGCGGCACCAGTTCGCCGCGGAAGGCTTTGGCCAGGATACTTTGGGTTAGATGGTCGATACGGCTTTTGGCCGAGGCGACTTTGGCTTCCAATTGGTCGGCGAAGGCGAATAGTTGTTCGACGCGGTGGACGATTTCAACCTGCTCAGCAGGGGGCGGAACGTGGACAGGGATTTCGTTCATGTTTTTCTGGTTCAGCTTCGGCTGGGCCGACCCACTGACCCACGGTGTTATATCGAGAGTATTCAGATAAATCGCCAAGTAAGTATTTGAATGCCCGGATGGGCTGGCAATTACGTGAGCATGATTGTTCACCCATATCTGTCCTTTGGCGATGAAGGCGAGAGGTTTAGCCCGAGTCAGAAGGTTTGCACCATCTTCACCAACCAGCACGAACTCACCGTCATGTGTATAGCCGTCGATTCTGTCGATCTGTCCTGTAGCACCGAAATAAGGATGATCCCCCTTCCGCGACTCGCGTTCTTTGGCTGAGATCGGCTTGCGAGCACCATCATGGTTCGCGGCGTAATTACCCAACGGGATCACAGACCAACCGGCTGGCATGTCGGCGCTGTGACTCTGCGGCAAACTATCCGACTGCAATCCACGCCACTCTTCCGTCAACCGCCCGGAAACTGCGGCGGCGAGGACGGATTGGCGGAAGCGTTTGAGCAGCGCGGGGATGCCGTCGATGCGGGCTTTGAGGGTATCGACCTGGGCCAGCAGTTCATCGAGTTTCTGGGCGATTCGGGTTTGTTCGGCGAGTGGCGGAAGGCTCACTTCATGCGCTTTTATCACCGCTTGTGAAATATTTGGTTGAGCCCCGCCTTTCCCTTTCTCGATGAATGCATCTTTTTCGTTCTGCAGCAGTCGGTACAGGAACTCTGAAGAGGTCAAACCTTCGATTGGAGCACCCACAGCACAGGCTTGGTTCGTTGCAGCATCCACTCCAAGAATGGCCGTTTTTCCGATTGTGGCCCCGTACATAGCAATGGCTACTGAGCCCGCAGGAAAGATCTTGGCGCTGGACCCACTCACGGCAGCTTCAGTGATGTTCTCTTCGGTGCTTTTCACATAGCGAGCATTTAGCTCGCCACTTTTAATCCAGGGTATTGAGCCACCGTAGAAGTTCGGCTCACTGCGAGACGGAGTTCCGCCTGATCCCCACGTTGCGATCTCTCCAAGTGAGGTCCTTGCCCACCCGCTTGGCAACTCACTCATTCCCCGTTCCCCTCAACCACCGCCAACCCCATCACCTCCGCCATCAACTGCTTCTGCGCCGCCACTTCATCACCAGCCCCCAGCGCCTTCATCAGCTCTTCCAACTCATGCAGGGCCTCGGTCAGTTCGGCCATGGCCTCACCGGCCAACACTTCCGGGGCGGGCAGGTCGGCTGCATCCAGGCTATCGGCATCCTTTAGCCAGCTGATATCCAGGGAGTCGCCGCGTTCGCGGATCTGTTCACGGGTAAACACTCGGAAGCGGCTGAGCTCGCCAATGCCTTCGACATTCTCGGCGCGCGAGCTATTGCCGTTGGGGTCATCGCCGTAGGCGTCCTCGAAGGGTTTGAGGTGTTGAGCACCAAAGGGGGTGCGTTTGCCGAAGCTGGGCATATTGCTGCGTAGGTCATAGACCCAGACGCGCTGGGTGCAGCCTTGTTCTTGTCGCGGGTTATCTGCGGTGCCTCTTTGGAAGAACAGCACGTTGGTCTTGACGCCTTGCGCATAAAAAATGCCGGTGGGCAGGCGCAGGATTGTATGCAAGTTGCACTTGTCCATCAGGTCGCGGCGCACCTCGGTGCCGACGCCGGCCTCGAACAGTACGTTGTCCGGCAGCACCACGGCGGCGCGGCCACCCGGTTTCAGACCGCGATAGATATGCTGCAGAAAGGCCAGCTGCTTGTTGCTGGTCTTGTAGGTGAGGTCGTCGCGGGTCGGGCCACCGCCGCCTTTGGCGGTGCCGAAGGGCGGGTTGGAGAGAATCACCTCGACCTTGGGCTGGCTGGCGCCGACCTGGCCAAGGGCATTGCCGAGGTGCACCACGCCTTCCTCGTCGCCCTCCATGCCGTGCAGCAGGGTGTTCATCAGGGCCAGGCGGCGCGTGCCGGGCACCAGTTCGATGCCGACAAAGGCCCTGTTGCGCTGGAAGCTACGAGCTTTCTCATCGAGGTCATAGAGGTCGTCGGTGTGGCGCTTGATATAGGCATCGGCGGCAATCAGAAAGCCTGCAGTGCCGGCGGCCGGATCCTGAATCACTTCGCCGGGCTGTGGCTTGATGCAGCGGATAATGCTGTCGATCAGCGGGCGCGGAGTGAAGTACTGGCCGGCGCCGGATTTGGTTTCGCTGGCGTTCTTTTCCAGCAGGCCTTCGTAGAGATCGCCGAGGCCATCCTGGCGGGCGCTGAACCAGTCGATGCCGTCTAGGCTCTTGATCAGTTGTTCCAGGTGGCGTGGTTCTTTCAGGCGCGTTTGCGCGTCGGCATAGATGGCGGCGATCAGCGGGTCGCTGTTCTTGCCCAGATCCAGCAGCATCTGCCGGTAGTGGTCGAGCAGGTTAAGACCGGATTTGTCGGTGAGATCCGGCCAGCGCGCGCCTGCGGGCAGCTTGTGCTCGAACTGGTTGCCGCTCTGGGCCTGTTCGTATTCCATCTTGATAAACAGCAGGAGCACCAGTTCGGTGACGTAGTCGCTGTAGTTGATGCCGTCGTCGCGCAGCACGTCGCAGAGGTTCCAGAGCTTCTGAACGATATCGGAGTTGGTCATGGGGTGATCTCTAATTGGCTCATGACGTGAGCCGAATACATCTGCTATTCGGCTCACGGGGAAATAGGGAGGCTTAGTCGGGTGTTTGCCAGAAAGGGTCGTTCTGCCAGTCGGGCGGAAAGCCCATGGCCCGTAGGTTGGTCTCTGGAAACTCTGCCAGTAAGTCGTGCAGACGCCTGTCCCAACTGGTATGCGGGCTAACCTGGCGCATCAGCAGGTTGAGGATGCACAGCACGGTGAACAGGCGGGCATGTTGTCCGGGTTGTTGCAGGTGTTGCGGCCAGGGGAAATTAACCGTCCGGGGTAGCTCGGGACGGATGCCCAACTCGCGGTTCCATAGGCGTGCGTGGTGCGCACAGATATTACGAATGGTGGTCAGGGTGTGCAGCCAGGATTGCAGTAGAGGGGCCGGTAGCTTCAGGCGTCTGGCGATGGCCTTTTTGTCGGCGTCGCGGGCCAGGCCCTTGAACAGGTGCGAGAGATCGCCCAGGGTGATTTCTTCCATGGCCGCCCAGGCGGGCATCAGGTCGGGGGTGTTGTACGTCAGGGCGTAATGGCGTGCATAACTTTCCTTGGCACGCATGCTCTTGAGTTGCTCTTTGCGGGCGTCAGAGGCTTGGGAGGCGTCGATACGCTGGCATTCGCGCAGATGATCCTGGAACGCCTTGTCCTGCTTGCTACGAATGCTGTCGAGCAGCGTCTGGTGCCGATAGCCGCGCTGGAAGAGCTTTGGCTCCAGATACCAGTGCGAGCCATATTGCGGCCCCATGTGGTTGCTAATGACGGCTCTGGCCGCGACTTCTATGCGCTCGATGGCATCCATGACCAGCAGGCGCAGGCGACGGTCGAAGTCATATAGACGGGTGAGTGCCTGCAGGCGGGTGCCGGGCTTGAAACCGTGGTCGGCATCTTCCAAAAGCTGGAATGGGCGCATGTAGGGCGTGAGGCGGAAGAAGCTGACCGCTTCCAGAAAGCAGTGCGCCTTGGCTTCGTCCTGGATGGTTAGTCCGCGCTGTTTGAGTAGGGTCAGCTGCGCAGGAATATCAATGGCTGGCTTGCTGAAGGGCTTCATGCGGAAAAACAATCGGGCATAAAAAACCCGCTCAATTTGTGCGTAGCTGCCGAAGCAACCATAGGCATGGCGGGTGTGTTACGTGAGAGGTTATGCACCAGTGCATCGTTTTGCAAGAGATTTGGCATTGTTTTGCAGGGTATTTGGCACTGCTCGGATGGACGGAAGGGCAGCACAGCAAAGCCTGCCGCACGTTGTACGGTGCTTTCTCTTTGGTTGAAATGGAGGGATTGCGGACCTTTCATCCAGCAGCCGACCACAGGTTGTCATTCAACGCTTCCAATACCTGTTCCAAGTTGCCGCCCAGGTTGCGATCCAGCGCCTTGAGGCCGCCATCGTTGCGGAAAGCATCGTTGACCTGCTGCGGGTCGATGACCACTTCGTGCACCAATTGCTTGGCCAGGCGATCCAGCCATTTGCGTTGCACGGGCGTCCAGGGTTGCTGGGCGTAGATGGCCTGCATGGCTTTGGCCACCCGTTGATCGAAGGGCAGCAGGGCTTCGCCGATGGCCGCCTGGCGGATATAGCCGATGATGCTGGCGGCGATTTCCTGGTTGGTCTGATTGCGCCAGGCGCTTTGCAGGCTGGCTTCGCTAAAGCCGTGCTGGTCGAGCAGTAGGCGGACTTCGCGCAGTTGTTCGCGGGTCAGATCCTTGGGGCGGTTGACCACAACGCCAAGAGCCGCAGATTGGTTGAGCTGGCTGCGAATAAAGTCGTTAAAGCTTTCCAGGTAGTCAGCCGGCTTCTGGTTTTGTCCGTAGTTTTGCTCGCGCAGCAGCAGTTCGTCGCTGTGGGTGGAGATAACCGGGTAGTTCTCCGAGCCGAGCAGGGCGCTGACGGCGGCGAGCTGGTTGAGCAACTGGCTGTGTTGGCGGACGAAGTTGGCCGCTTGCTGCGGGCCAAGGTCGTGCAGGTGTTTATGTAATTGGGCCGGCTCAACGCCCCAAACTTCTTGCAGCTCATCGAGCTTTTTCTTGAGCGTGGGTTTGTCCTCGGCCTTGTGCTGGGCCTTGCGCAGGATACGCATGACGCGTTGGCTCAGTTGGTCGAGCACGTCATGGGCATGGCTGCTGTCGTCCTGGCTGCCGGGTGCGTCATGGCTGGCTCCGCCGGTGAGTTCGCTGACCAGTTGCTCCAGGCTGATGTTGGGGTTCTTCACCAGGGGCTTCATGGTGTCGACCGCTTCCAGGCTGGCGTAAAGGTCGACGGGGTCGTAGATGCGGAATACGGTTTTGCCGATGTCGTCGCAGCGGCGGGTGGCACGGCCTTTCATCTGCTCGTAGAGGATGCGCGAGCGTACCCGGCGCATAAATACCAGGTTGCAGATTTTCGGCACGTCGATACCGGTGGTGAGCAGGTCGACGGTGATGGCGATACTAGGGTTGGGCTCGTTCTTGTAGCGACGAATCAGCTGCTCAACCTTGTCGCTTTGCCCGGTGATGATGCGCACGGCCGCTTCGTTGTATTGCTCGCCGTAGGCCTCTTTGAAGGCATCGTCGAGCAGGTTTTTCACCCGTTCGGCGTGGGCCTGGTTGACGCAGAAGATCATAGTCTTTTCTTCGCCAAACGGGTCCAGCTCCTTAGCCAGCTCGTCACAGATGACTTTATCGAAGGCCGGGGTGATCACGCGGCGGTTGAACGACTCGATGTTGAAGCTGAGTTCATCTTCCAGCTCAGCTACGTCTACTTCGCCGGTCTGGGTGTTGATGACGCTGACCGACTCGCCTTTCTCGAAGCGGATACCGTGCTTGCTGAGCTGGGTTTCATAGCGGATCGGTGGTTCGTGATCCACCAGCCAGTCGTCGGCCACGGCCTCGCGGTAGCTGTAGGTGAAGACCGGTTTGCCGAAAATTTCGCTGGTGTGCTTGGCTGGGGTGGCGGTGAGGCCGATGCGGCAAGCGTCGAAGTGGTCGAGCACGCGACGGTACTGCGAGAGGTACTGGCTGTGATCGCGCACGGCCAACTCACCTTCGGTCATCTCCTGATCGAGGGTGTAACCCCGGTGGGCTTCGTCCACGATGATGCAATCGAATTCGCCCACGGGCGGCGGGTTATCCGAGCGGAAAATGCGGCTGACCATAGCCTGCACGGTGGCCACCTGAATGCGGGTTTCCGCTTCGGCAGCCATGTCGCCCAGCTCTTTGATGTCGTAGATCTGCGCCAGGGTGTGGTTCTGCTCAAGCGTTGTGTCGTTGAACGAGTCGATGGCTTGCTGGCCTAGGGCACTACGGTCCACCAGAAAAAGGATGCGCTTGAAGCGTTCGGCCTTCAGAAATCGGTACATCAGGCCAATGATGGTGCGGGTTTTACCGGTGCCGGTGGCCATGGCCAGCAGGCAGTCACGCTGATTGTTGGCCAGGGCCTGCTCTACGGCCTGGATGGCTTTCTCCTGGTAGTCGCGCAGCTTGAGGTAGGAGAAGCCCTCGGCCTTGAGCTTGGCCTCGGCGTCTGCCTGGCTGCGTTTGAGCAGGTCGAGCAGGTCATCCGGTTTGTGGAAATCTTGCAACGGACGGCGTGTATTGGCCGGACTGCGCAGGTCACGGAACCAGGTTCCGGACTGTTCGGCGAGCTGCTTGATAAAGGGCCGGCCGTTGCAGGCGAAGGCAAAGGGCACGCGGAAGTGACCACCCTGGCCATCGTTCCAGGGCTGAGCTTGGCCGGCCAGTAGCCAGGGCTGCTGATGCTCTGTCGCCAAGTTGAACTCACGGGCATAGCGCTCGGCCTGGGGGATACGATCGGCGATATTGATGCGCTTACGCTTGGCTTCAACGATGGCGATGGGCGTGAGACCAGCGAACAGTACGTAGTCGGCGCATGCTTTGGGGCTGCTGGTGGGCCATTCGGCGATGGCCTTGTTCTTGCCCTTCTCCGGGCGCGCTCCCTTGCTGTAGGTGAGGTCGAGGGAGTCGGCCTCCCAGCCAGCGTCGATCAACTGCTGGTCGATCAAGATACGGGTCAGGTCTTCGGATAGATCGAAGCTGCTGCTGGCCTGCTGAGTCAGCTTGGCGACCTGTTGGCTGGCTTGTGGCTGGGCAGCCAGCTGCTGCTGCAGGGCTTTGAGGCTTTGTTCGTGCTCACTGCGCAGCTTTTGCAGCGAGGCTTCGTGTTCGGCTGCTAGTTGCTTATGGCTGCGTGATTCGGCATCCATCTGCTCGGCAAGCACGGCGTATTCTTCAGCCTCCTGCTTGAGCAGGTCGGCCAGCTTCTGGTTGCTCTCCAGTTGCTGGCTGGACTCGCTGAGCTGCGTCTTGAGCTGTTCGATCTGGCTTTGCAGATCGCGCAGCGGTGCGCTGGGATCTGCGGGGGTGACGAACGGGCCAGGTTTGAACGCATGAGCATTCTTGCCGAACGACTGGTGATACCAGATGGCCAGAGCGCGGGCGACCTTCAAACCATCCATGGCCTCGCGATGCTGGGTGCGGAACTCATGGGTGGCTCTGTTGCCCTCGACGCGCAGAGTGTGGAACAGGCTGCGGATGTTCTGATCCAGCTGGATCTCGCGGCTGAGCTTGTAGAGTAGGTCGGACTGCGTGGTGGTGGCATCGAACTCGATACCGGCGCGGCTGGCCAAGTCCTGAGCCAGCGCTTCGCCGAGTTGGCGCAGTTTGATCAGTGTGGTGTTGGGATCGCTGGCGAAGACCTGCTCGGCTGTGCTCGCAAGCTGCAGGAAAACGGGGTCGTGCTCCTGGAGAAAGGCAAAGTTACTGCTGGCCGCCATGATCGATCCTTCGGTTGCGTTCCCACTTAATAAGCCCTGTATGGCTTTATCGTGCGTAAGTGAGGGCAGCTTAACCAAGATGAGCCGAGTTTGACCATGGCATTGAGCCACTCGATGACCCAGTGCGTATCGGCTAGCTGGCCGGACAGCTAACCGTTAATGCAAGACCATCCAGAGTGAACCTCCAGCCTGATCGTAGTTTGGCGTGTTAGGCACGCTTCAGAGCCAGTGCTGGCGCAGGTTTGCGGCGTAGGCGGCACGCAGACGCATTGATTGGGTGCCGTCTCCAACCCCCGTGCAGACTGCTTTCCAGGCCAACGAAGTGCCGCCTCCTTTTATCTTGCCCTCCGCTTTTTCCGTGTCTTTGTGCTCCTGAGCAGGGTAATCAGGCTGGGGGATACTAAGGATCTCGCAGTCGCTGGGTGGTAGCCGAGGGCAGAGGTATCCGCGGGGCCGCGGTGCTTGAATGCGCAGGCTGAGCACACGCTATCGACATCCAGATCGACGCGACAATCGACAGCTCATCAGACATGAGTCTGACCTCAAGAGCTGCGCCCGAACGATCACCGCGCCGACAGACAACGGACCTAAGTAACGACTGTGGAATGACTTCGGGTTGGTGCTGCTGAGCCGGAGCATTCATCACCAACCAAGCGCCGACAGGCCTGCCAGACTAGCAGCGCGCGACTCTGTCGATCCCTGCGCAAGAGCCAGGCAATAAGGACGCCATTGATGTGCACAGCACCTGACTCTCTTGCATGCACATGTGCTGCGGCACCATCGCCGCCACGGTCTTCAATGGCGGTGCATTCGCCGGCAGGTAGCCGTGCTGCGTAGCCATTGCATTCCTCTAGTAGTAGGTGAACCAGCATCAGATCGCCAGGCGCCAGTGAATTGGCCGGCGAAGTGCGATACGCCGTCAGGGACGCTGTCGGACCTTTTGTGGATCAGCCGTGGTGGCGACGTTGCGAGCGCTGTCGAACCTGGGGCGAACATGCGCCTGTGAGCAGTGTCAGCGGTCGCCATGCCTGGTGAGTTCCCGACGTCATGACGTTGCCCGCTGCTCCAGCACCTCGCGCAGCATCTTTGCCATGGTCACGCCGCGGTCGAAGGCCGCCAGCTTGATGCGCGTGCGCAGTGCTGGCGTCACGTCCAGCGTCAGCCGAGCGCTGTAGCGCTCGACCTTGCCGTGATCGATGGCGACGCCCTGGCGTATCCAGGCTTCGGCCTGCGGATCTGCCAGTGGACGTGCACCGATACCGATGCGCTTGCCGCTCATGGCGACCACCTCAGCAACTCGTCCACCAGGCTGCTGACCTCCCGCGCGGCGGCACTGTCCGGCGCCAGTTCACGTGCCAGACGACCGGCTGCCACGCTCTCGGCGAAGACGATGCGCTGGCGTACTTCGGTCTGCAGTGTCGGTAGCGGTTGGTCGGCCAGGGCGCCGCGCGCTTCACGGCCGATCACCGTGGTGCTGACGCGGCGGTTGATAGCGAACGCCGCGCGTAGCATCGGCCTGAACACCTACGCTTTGCGGATCAGGTTGACCATCTCCGCGCTGGCCCACAGGTCGTAGGGGCTCGGCTGCACCGGGATCAACACGCGATCTGCCGCCATCAACGCTGAGCGGGCGAGGGCGGCGATGCGCGGTGGCCCGTCGATGATCACGTGATCGGCGCGACGAGCCAGCTCCAGTGCTTCCTGGTGCAGCGTCTCGCGCGCCAGGCCGACGGCGCTGAACAGCCTGGGCAAGCCCTGCTGGCTGCGCCGCTGCGTCCAGTCCGGCGCCGAGCCCTGCGGGTCGGCATCGAGCAAGATGACGTTCTGCCCGCGCAGGGTCAGTTCGCCGGCGATATGGGTGGCCAGGATGGTCTTGCCCACCCCGCCTTTCTGGTTGAGCAGGGCGACGATCATGGCCGGATCTCCCCGGCCAGACTGCCCCGATTAGCACCTGTTCACACACAGGCGCTGCCCCAATAACAAGTTAGAGCTTTTAAGTTAGTTAAGTTAAGGGAAGCTGGAAGCCCCGCCAGCCGTGGCCTGCAGCGGAGTTCATGCGCCTAATAGCACGAGAGTGATGCGCCTGATAGCACGTGCCGGCGTGCGCCTGATAGCACGACTGCATTCACAGCTTTTCCCAAAGTTATCCCCGTGCCGTTGACGGCACGCGCCGGAGATCCGGTCGCCTGGTGGGCAAGCGCTGCGATGTTTCAGCGGTTTCCGAGGCAGGAGAGGGCGTCGCTCCGAAGCTGGGCGCAGGCGGCTCCAGATAATCTCGCCGAGGGGATGCGTTGCGATCTGCGGCGCGTCGTCCTCTTGCTGGTGTTAGCGCCGATGGTCGCCCCCGGGTCTGTGCGCGTTTGCAGGGAACGGCCTAGGAGCGCGTTGAAACGCTTCAGATGACTTGTGGGGTAAAGCGGCTGGAGCGTTCTAAAGGGCTCTGGAGGCGTTTCTAGCCGCTGTCGGTAAGCGTAGCTCAAGGGTGAACAGGTGCGCCTCACTGGTAGACCCTGGCCTGTTCGTGTGCGAGCTCGCGTCTCGCAGTCTCGCCCAACGGGCGGCATATGGCGTGTGCGGCTGCAGTCTCCGAAGATGCGGTTCTACGGCTTTCTACAAAACCGGAAAACCGTATCGGCGGTTTTCCGTAAATCCGCAAAAGCGCAGATCCGCTTCCCCACCAATCCGTAAATCCGTGGATACGTATCGACGGATTTGTGCAAAACCGTAAGACTAACGGTCTCAATCAACTGGCGGCTTAATGCGGTTGCTCCAGGCTGATTGCCGGGTGCGCGCGCCTGAGCATCAGCCTTTCGGGTGGGTGCGCGCGGCAGTGTGCTTTGGCCTCGATGCTCTCCCTGTATGAAACGCTTCATGGCTAGCCCTGCTGAGTTTGACTCCATCAAATCACAGCAAGGTCGATGCCAACGCTTTTACACGGCCTGGGCCAAAAGGGCGCTGACAGAAATGCTTACGCATAGGTATGGAGGGGGCGCCCCAAGGGCGATTGATTTCGCATTGCTGCCTGTTGGCATCGATGAAAGACCCGCGGCATGAAGTAGGCCACATCTTCGTTGTCGATTTATCTATATTGCGTGTGTAAAATAAAAGTTTACAAGCTTTACAGTGGAGCATTTATTGCATGCTTAAAGATGCTGAGATTCGAAATGCGCTAGTGCAGCATCTGAATACTAGGTCTCCTCGACCGACCCATGTGTTGCAAGAACTTCATGTGCACAATGGAAATGCTGTTGCGGACGTCGTCGCATTTTATAAGCAAATGCACTGCTACGAGATCAAGGGTGAAACTGATAGCATTCAGCGAATACTAAAGCAAGCGGAAGTATTCTCTCACTCCTTCCCCAAACTTACGCTAGTGCTTACCACTAAACATGTTCGCTGGGCGCTGCGGAACCTTCCTGAATACTGGGGTGTTTTGGTTGCGCAGGATAAGGGCGACCGAGTCATATTTAGATATGAACGCAAAGCATCCAATAATCCTGACTTCGTCACCAACAAGGCGCTCATGATGCTTTGGCGTCAGGAGCTTCTCGACGTTTCCGAGAGGATGGGAGTGATACAGAAGAAGTCCGGCAATCGAAATGACTTCGCAAAGAACCTAGGGTCCATTGTCAATAAGAGCGACGCCTTGGCGCAGATCCAAAGCGCCATTCTAAACCGAACTAACGCTTCCTTACGACAAACGTAATGTGAGCTGAGAGGGTTGCTTTTATCCAGCTACCAGGCGAACCACCCTTCTTAGGGCGTCGCGCACTCAGATGACTCCTTGTGTGTATATACTTGTCGCCATCTGAATGCCCGGCTCCACGAAAATAGGGCTTGCTTACTATGTTGTCCGCAATATCGAAATATTGGCCGTACCCCTTGGCATGGCCTTGAAACTGCCCTCCGCGCTCAGCATAAAACTCCCCTTTCGTTGTATAAAAAACTTTAGGGGCCATAAATTTAGGCATTAACTCGACAGGTAAGTCCGCCTCTGAAAACTCAGGGCTAACTACCCCATAGTCACCGTAATTAATTCCTGAAAGTGCCGGAATGGCTGTCAACTTCCTCCAAAGCTTATCCTCTAACCTTTCAACCATCATTGTGGTTTTGGTTTTCATTAGTTTTGTAATGTTTGCAGGGATTACCGATCCAGCAACTATGTAATGATTAATGGAAAATTGCTGGCTGCATTGGTTGTAGAATTTTTCAATCGAAGCTTTAAGATCGTCAACGTCCTCGTGACTTTCAATCATCCTGCAGTCGAAAATGAGATAGGTGGTCGTCACGCCTGCCTCAGTCGCCTCAGACAAAATCTGAGCCAATTTCAGCTTAAGCAAATTGAAGCTTTGAAAATCCTCAGTTTGCAGTCGGATTCCTAATCTGCTGCACTTTCGCTTGCAGTATTCAATAGCTGCGACGTTGTGATCCGGCGCCCGATCAAAAGCAACAATAGGTATAATGTTGTAAGTCTCAAGCTTGCCGAGGATATATCGGTACTGCTGGGTGCCGCCCAAAAGTACGCTGTCGTCAATATCAAAGTTATCTATGAAGAATTTTAGATTCGGGATCTTTCTTGAATGAGCAGCTAACTGCTTCTCGCCCTTGCTTAGCCTATTTAGTATATCTAGTTCAGTGTCTTGTTTTTTTTCTTTAGGTATATCAAAAAGCGGCAAAGTAAAGCCCTGAATGTCAGGATATATGGAAAATACCGCTTGGATCTCATTTTGCTTAAACTTCAGAAACGGAGCGTATTTATACATCCGCAAACCCCAAAAGTTTTTTAACGTCCACTGTACGATGACGGCGGGGATAGAGCTTGTAGTCTTTGGCAGCAAACCTTATTAAGCCTGCGACAATATCTGGATGAACCCCAAGATCCGCACACGTTTTCTCTAGCTGGGATTCGCTGTGACGATTTTCATATAGAACGCGCCACTCACGACGCGGGACAAAGCATTCTCTAGCAAATGCGTTCGCTTCTGCCTCTATGTCATCTGTTACAGCTTCATCTAAGTCATCTACGATTGGAGTATCAAGATGATCATCATGGAGGCAAAGATGTGCGAGCTCATGCACAAGGGTGAACCAAAAATTGTCGTAACGATTGTATCGAAGCGTAATCCCAATCATTGGCCGAGAGTCTGGCAACTTTAGTGCGCAGCCGTCCATTTTCATCGAGGTATAACCGGGCTGAACTATCAAAGCCACACCATGCTGTTCAGCTAGAATATCTGGCAGCCTAGCAATGTTCTCCGGCTTCAGGCTTAGTCGTATAATGTTACCGATATCGTCCTGAGAGATACCTTTGTATTCCGCAGCCATCGTAAGTGAAAGCCGCTTTGCCATCGTGATAGAGGACGAAAGCCAAGCTTGGACTTTTGTTTCGTGTGCCTGGGGGTTCTTTCTATATAGAACGCCGGCCACCTCAGTCGACTGAAACGCGAGCATTGCCAAATACTCTTGCCTCGACATATTCGCCGGCTTTCGCGAATCGATGTCTTTACCTGAAAGCTCTTCGCTAAAGCGCTTAAATGCCTCAAACAATGGTTGGGGTGACGTTTCGGAGCTTGGGATTATGGGAGCGTCATCCCAAGGAGAGAAATTACCCTCGCTCATCACGCAGCTCCTTGCGCTATTGACCGAGCTACTGGCTCTGTTGCTTCAAAATACCGAAGATTCTGGTAAGCGGCATCAATTCCATAATCTGTCATTTGCAGGCTTCGGTAGTAACCTTCCGATGAAGGCAAAGAATGAAGCGAGAATCCAGGGCGATATCCTAAGACATTAATTGAATAATTTATTGCATGAATCAATAGCTTCGTACCAACCCCATCGAAGCGCCGAGCATAACCATTCCTTCGCCGATTCCAATATGCAACAGCAAGGTAATCGACATAGAAAATTCCCGCATTATCCACCCGGCTTTCTTTGGGGTGTTTAATAATACATGCGGCCTGGACTTTACCGTCCGCCATTAAATAAAACCAAAAATATTCAGCAGAATTACACTGCCGGGCTTTTTGAGCCCATGCCCAGTGATAGTCATTTAACTGATAGGTATTAAGCAGCTCATCCCATTTAGCAGGATCGTCCAAGGCGCCTGGATTCTCTGCGATCAGCTGCCCGAAGAGCCTTGCTTTCTCCTCGCCCCAATCCACGTCAAGGCTGACCGTCGTGCGGAGATCAATGCCATCGGAGATGGCGTACGGGATGTCTTTACCCGTGTGGAGGCACTTCAATGTTGGCATGCTGCGGCCTTACATCCTTGATTGGCTCTTTGAACAAATATAGCAAATTGCTAGCAGCCAGCAAAATACATATGAAACTCGCACGCAACTCATTATTTTCATGGGATTTTTTATGAAAAACTGTGCTGGTTTTTTGGAGAATAGCGTGCGGTAGGCGGTTGACCTCATACAAATTCGATCACTCCGCATTATCACTTGAGTATGCTTTGCGCGCTCTGGATGCTTTCGGTAACGATAAGCCTTCTCATCCAGTAAATCAGAGCCTTAAATCATCGGCACAGCAGTCCAAGCAGAGCTCGCTTGGCGGAATGGCGTCGGCCCCTCAGTCAACTGCTGAAGAGTTTCCCCGTTCTTTTCAAACGTAGATTTCCGATGCTCCATCCCATCACAACCCAAGCCGGCTTTTGAGCCGATCAAACCAAGTCGCGGCCTTAGGCTCTACCTGAGGATCTACCCACTCCGACTGACCTGCGTCCTCGCCCTTAGCCCGAGCTGCTTGGTGCAGTACCTTCGCTCGAAGGTCTCGATTGCGAACTGCATTGACTGCCTCTTGGGACATATCGCCAGCCCAAACAATCCGGCCTGATCGTAGCCAATAGTGTGATCGGCAGCGGAACGACCAATTTCCTATCGAGGGCTTCAGCGAAACCGACTCACCATCAAAGGACATCTGCCAGTCAGTCGGAGAGAACGGCGTTATTACCTTGTTTCCGCAACCACACGCACACAGATGCACTGCAGTAGCGAACTCCATTGCGAGGTAAATCTCACCAGGCTCGAGCCTCTCCGGGAAATGCTCTACAAACTGTGGGGTGAGGCGACGAATTGTCATAGCCTCTCCTCGCTGTTACCCATTTCGTTCAGGTTGGTCGAATAGGTGATGTGACTAGCCTGACTGTTATCGGAGTAGAAGCCGCAGAGTCGCTTCCAAACCCCAATGGCTAGCATCGCGTTATGGCCGTTCAGATCAGCGATCTGGATGTTCGAGCGGTAGATATCCTCAGCGTCATTTTCGGTTAGCGGCATCGTCCGATCAGCATGATCATGGTGCTCAGGAGTAAGTGCGCTCACCCGGCACGTCCCCCAAATCTGCTGCGTCTCGCCAACCAAATGAACGCCCATGCCTACATCGATCAGAGTGGTCTGTGTCCCCTTGAGCTCCTTCACCACCAGCTTGCGTGCCTTGGTGTTGTCGACGCACAGGAACACATAGTCAAAGACACGAAGCTCACCCACATTGTCCGCAGTGATCATGCGCGCGTGAGGAGTGATATGGCGGTGCATTTCGCTGTAGACCTCATACAGGTACTCCACCTTCGTAATACCCCGCTCCAGTACCGCGAACGGCACAGCCCCGGGGAAACGAAACGCGTTGTGCTGCTGTAGGGCATCGCCGTCATACAGGTGGATCTCAGCCACAGGTGTCTTCGCCACCTGATCCACGATGTACGCGCCTGTACCGCCCAATCCCACAATCGCAATTTTCAGCCGTTTGAGCTTCTCGGTAGGCATACCGATACCTGCTCGCGCAGAGGCTGTATCGGTATATACAAACACCGACTCATCCGCGTCCGACCGGATGGGCGAGAAGGTTTTTGCGGTGACATCCTTGTCGAGAGCATTGGCTGGGCCAGACAGCATGGCCACGTACAGCGACACCTTCTCGTAGTAGTTCGCGTAATTTCCAGTGCGAGGCTTGGCAGAGAAGTAGTGGTTCACCGCCAACTCGGGCAGCAGCTGCTGCTGGTTGCTGTTGTTGATGATCTGCTCGAGTGGTCTCCCCTGTGAGTCACAGGGGATTTCGCCAATGAAATATGCAGTGTGGTCGCCGGGGCTCTCTGCCACATCAGCAGTGAGGTTGAGCGTCATGACCAGCACGCCTTTGCAGACCTGGCGCTGCGCATTCACGTAGGGAACCTCGCGAACCAGCAGGTAAGAACCCATGACTTCGAGGTTGTACCCTTCATTGCGCAAGCGCAGGAGCTGCGGACTACGACTTATCAGTTGGTGTGACATTGAAGTGCATCCCCTTCTTGATACGGACGATCTGGCCTTCAACCAGGTTGGTAAGCGAGTTGCCTTCAAAGCCCTTGGCGTAGGTCACCGTGAACTGAGCATTGGGCGACGGCACCGCGTCGGGATAGGCAAGGCGTACCACCTCCCAGTAACTGAGGTAGCGGGAGTGGACGAAGGCAGGCAGGGTGTTCACGAAGACCTTGATACTGATCTCGACTGCAGCGAAGTGCTCCACCCCAGGGCGAGCCAGGTCAAACAGCTCATTGTCTTCAACCAGCTCATCGTCCTCGCCGGGGATCACCAGGAAAACCTCATATTTATGAGCGTCGACGCCTGCGAGGTGCTTCAGAGTGCGGCCTGAAATGCGCTGGCCTCCCCAGTCCTGCGAGCGACCATCGATGAAGAAGCGGAACGAGCGGTCGCTCTTGAATGCCAGGAATTTCTCGATCCCTGCCTGGCGCAAATCGGTCGTCTCGCTCGGGCTGAGCAATTCGAGATGGCCATTGGCATACATCTGGTAGAGCAGGTACTCGCTGACTGGGCGCAGTCCCGCTGCTTCCAGTACCTGTTGCCCGGTCGGAACTGGATCAGTGATCACCAAAGACCGGTAGTCCAGGTTCTCATTACCCACCTGGATTTTGTAAGGCCCGTGCTCGCGAACTTCGCGGCCAACCGATACAGCGGCGGCCACGTCCTCCACGTCGAGATCGTTCAACTGAGTCATGGTAAAGCCCTCTTGCATGAGTTAGACGCCGCGTTGTCTGTCTGGACAACACCGCCGCCCATAAAAACGACCCGTAGGTCGTTGTCCGGCCAGACAACAGTGGACTTCAAAAAAAAGCCGCTTATCATGGAGCATGAAACGCAGCTGTTGTCTGGCTGGACAACAGACTACTCCCGCCTTCGCGGGCAATGCAAGCGGTTGGAGAAAAAAATGGATTTGGCGGGGTTCATCGCAGCCATGCGTGAACGGCAAGAGCTGAGCTTTCGTGAGCTGGAGAAGCGCGCAGGCGATCTAGATCACGCGTACATCTGGAGACTAGAAAAGGGTAGTAAACAGGCCCCTTCCGACGACGTCGTATCCCGATTGGGCCAGGCTCTGGGGTTGGGGCCTCGCGAGGCTGAGGTGTTTAAACTGCTGGCAAAGCCTGTAACCCTCGACGACGCGCTCTACCGCCTGATGATGTCTCGTGAAGACATCCCTTGGGAGGACTTCGAGGACGTTGCAACCATGAGCTTCCGAGGTGAGCGACCTAACACAGAGGAAGCTTGGCTCAAGCGGATCGAGCTCATTCAACAGATGTAGAGCGAGGATTTTCATGGACGAAAACATTGCGGTCGCTCGGGCTCGAAAGCTCTTGAAAGATGCGGGTATCACAACGGTGCCTGTCGATGTGGAAGCCCTCGCTTCATTTCTGGATATTCGAGTTGCTCGGACGGAGATGGCAGAGGGTGAAGCCGGCTGCACCGTTGTTCGCCGTGGAAAGACCTGTATCTGGGTCAATCAGGATGACAGCCCCCTCCGTCAGAGATTTACGATCCTTCATGAGATCGCCCACCACGTCCTCGAACTCAAATCCAACCATGAAGAAAAGGTTCCAGCTGCTGAGCTGGAACACTTTACTGGCCGCCCTCCTGAAGAGGTGCTTTGCGACATTTTTGCCGCTGAGTGCTTGGTGCCCTGGGGAGTGATTCAGCCTCTTGCTGAAGAGAAAGACTTTACGCTTGAGCATCTAGCGGAACTGGCTGAACAGTTTCAGGCGTCCCGATCATGCGTCGCCTCCAGATTTGCTCAAGCCTCTGGAGCCCACCTAGCGTTTGTGGTGGCCGAGGAAGGAGTCGTCAAATACGCCATCACCTCGAAGGCACTGAAAGAGGCTCGAGTCTGGATATCTAGGGACATTCCATTGCCCAAGAACTCCGCAGCTGCAAAGGCTTTCATGTCCGGAGCCAGTGGCTTTCACGAAGCGGATGCTGAGGGCCTGGACTGGAGCAACAGTGATGATGCCCGACGATTTGCCTGCTATGAGCAAACGACCTACCACGCCCCCACTAAACAGACTCAGTCCATCCTCATTTTCGAGGAACTCGAGCAGCGCCCAGCATCCAGCGGCAATCGCCGTATCCAGGATGACCGCGATGACCTGCTAGAAGAACTCGACGGCTATCCTGGATGGTCGAAGCCTCGGTACTAACCCTTTCTAAGCTAGGACTTAGTAGCCCCCTAAGGGCGCCAAACTTCATCACTAGTACTAGAAAAAGCGGCTGATTTTGGCCGTTCTCTGCCTGTTCTAGGGAGCCCGCGTTATGGGGGCCAAAATTTGACGGCATGTGACGGTTAGCGCAAGCCGGCAAGGCCGGCTGGCGAACATCAGCTTTACCGCTCCAAGGAAAGGGGTTTAGCCGACTGGCCGCAGCACCTGGGTGAGCATATGCGCTGGTGGACGCGGCTGAGGAAGCCCACTTCAAAGGCTCTCCGTTCTATCGCACATGCTAGTAAGTCGCGCTCGGCGATCATGACTGCCCAGAGCCAACCACTGCGAGCATTATCCAGCCAGCTCTGGGCCAGCATTGCGCCCTGATTGAACGCCTCCTTGCAGTCGGTGGCCCAGGTAATTTCCACACCTGGGTGGCCGTCGTGAGGTGGAAGGCAGGTTATTACACCTTTGCTCATCTCGCCCCCCTCGCGCCTCGGATAGGGCGCGACGATAGAGCACGACCATCTCATCGAGCAGATCCAGAGCTGAGTAAGCAGCGATCCGCACGCGCAGATCATCCGGCTGCAACCCATCGGGTTCGGCCAACTGATCCAGCAGATTGCCGAGCATGACGCCGCGCAGTTCAGCGGCAGCTTCAGAGGGTAGGGGAGAGCGTTCGGATTCATGCAGCGGGCTTCGCTGCAGCGGGAAAGGTACAACGCAGGATTCGAACTCAGCCATGGCGCACCTCCGGGTCAGAGGTGGACAGCAAGACCTGAAGCCCAAGGCGGAGCTCTCGGGTAAAAAAGGGGTAGCGCATTTTCCTTGTGCTCCTCAGACGATTAAGGAGCCGTCACCCGCCGTTGTCACTCGGATATGGGTGGCGGACCGTGCGGGGGTGACAAACCGGCGTCCGAGGGAACCGGCCAGGCAAAAGCCTGCCCCACACGGCCCGCCATAGAAGTTAAGCAGCCAAGCAATCGTATTGCTGGCTACCTAAGCTATGGCGCTACCGCGCCTCGAACGAATCAGGTTGTCACACCCGGTCGTGGGATTTACCACGACGGGCGCACTCTAGCCCGAGGGTTTCAGGATGGCAACCTACTGTGGCGTAGGTGAGATTGAAGACGGGCAACACCTCGGCCCTGATTCAGCGACGGCATGTTCGGGTTCGTCTCGGGGGCGGCTTGCGGATAATATGTAGGCTGATTGATGATGGCGTTGCCAGATCCGTCGCCCCGCAAATCGATCTATCTCTCGCCTTAGTAAAGCTCTGCGCGATTGACGGTAGAAGTGGCGGTAAGGCCCATGTCAATTTCAGCCAGTCCCTTAAGCCAAGCGGGTTCGGGCGGCTTGTTGATGATCGAGTGGGAATGATCCCGCGTCCGGTTTGAGCCGGTAGTCAGTGGTCAGGAAGCCAAAAGCCCGCGTAATGCGGGCTTTTGTGCTTCTTGCGTACCGTATTTTGATCGAGCCGGCGCGGGCCGCGACGTTTCAATTGGGAGGGGGGCATAGGCCTGGCGCCGCCAACGGCAGATCAAGCTGCTGATTTTTATGCGACAGTCGGGAACTTTATTGTTAATGACTATCGTTGTGATAGAGGTTTTCGAATATGATTGTTGTACGACCTCTGCTGATTTCTGCGACAGCACTGAATGGCGCTCGCGGCAGGGGGCTTCCAACAATCAAGGATCTTGAGCATGACTCACTGCAAACCCAGGGCCATTCCTACAACCATGTCCTGGCAGCGAACCGCTGCCGCCCTGTTCTGCACGCCGCTGGTTGCCGTTCCCCTGAGCGTAAATGCCCAGGAGGCCACCACCATCAGTGAGGAGGAGGCCTATCGCCTCGCGCCGATCATCGTCAACACGCAGGCGGCCGCCAGCGATGATGCCAGCACGGTGGTCGCTCAGGAGCTTTGGGTAGGGGGCAAGGTTGCGACCAGCATTCTCAATACGCCGGCTTCGGTTTCGGTGATCACGCAGAAGGAAATCGAGCAGCGCAACGCCAGTACGACTGAAGAAGTGTTGAAATACACACCAGGCGTTGTTGCCGACTACTACAGTACTGATGATCGCAATGACTATTTCCAGATCCGAGGCTTCAATGCTACGACTTACCGCGACGGCCTGACCCTGGGTTCGATGCGTGGCGTGCGTGAAGATTCGTTCGCCTATGAGCGTGTCGAAGTACTGCGTGGGGCCAACTCGACGCTGTTCGGCCCTGCCGACCCTGGTGGCTCGGTGAACTTCGTGACCAAGAAGCCGCGCTTCGACAAGTTTGGACAAGTGTATGCGAGCTACGGTTCTTTCGATCACAAGGAGACGGGTATCGACGTCGGTGATTCGCTGAATGCGGATCAGACTCTCGCGTATCGATTCACTGGTAAGTTTCAGGGCAGTGATCGGGAATATGACCACTCACAAGACGATAACAACTTCGTTATGGGAGGGCTGACTTGGGCACCAACGGCTTTTACCTCGGCCACGTTGGTGGTGGATCACCTGCGCCAGGACAGCACGCCGAACAGCGGCGGTTACCCGATGGACAGGGAATATGATCGCGACGAGTTCTTTGGCGAGCCAACCTACAACTTCCATGATGTCGAGCGCACCAATATCAGTGGCAGCTTCAGCCATAACTTTGATAATGGCTTTACGCTGAGCAGCAATCTGCGCTACAGCGATTTGTCCGATGAGTACGGCTATGCCTATATCAGTGACGCTTCCGGTCATAGCGGAACTCTGGTTGACCGGGGTTACCTGGGGTACGACAGTGAAGCCGAGCAGTTCAATGGCAACGTCATCCTGCAATACGATGCGCGTTTCGAGAACATCGATAGCAGCAGCATCGCGGGCGTGGAATATCTCGATTCCACGAGCAAGGGGGTTTCCGTATATGGTTCGGCAGATCCAATTGATGTAGCCAATCCGCGATATACCGGTGTTTCTGCACCGATCATTTATGAGAACAAGGACCGAGACAACCGGGTCAAATCTGTATTCCTGCAACAAAATATCTCGTTCTACGAGCGTTTCATTGTCACTTTCGGTATGCGCAATGACTCCATGGACGTTTCGGAGACTGATTACCTCGCCGGAAGCAAGGCGTCTGATAGCTTCTCGGAAAACTCCTTCCGTGGCGCGTTGACCTATATAGTCACTGACGAATTATCCACCTACATCAGCATGGTCGAGTCCGTCGCTCCACCTGAGGTGGGCACTACTCCAGAGCGCGGCACACAATACGAAGTCGGTCTGAAGTATTCGCCGGCATCAATGAATGCGCTGTTCTCTGCCGCTGTCTATGAGCTGACTCAGGAAGATGTCGCCACAGCGGTCGTGCAGCAGAACGGCGTTATCGATCAGCAGACTGTGGGTGAGCAGCGTGTGCGTGGCCTCGAGCTGGAGGCCAAGACAGAGTTGACCGATAACCTGAGTCTGGTAGGTGGCTACACCTATATGGACACCGAGGTGCTGCGCGGCGCGCTGCAGGTATGGAACGGCGCGGCCTATGACGTCGTATCAATCAAGGGTAACAGGCTGGTTACCGCTCCGAAGCATTCGGCCTCGCTCTGGAGTTATTACAGCGTGCCGGGAACAGCTGTTAGCGTCGGCCTGGGCGCCCGTTATATAGGGTCCTATTACTTCAATGACCTGAACAACAATGGCGAGAGCAAAGGCGCTACAATATTTGATGCCGCGTTCAATTATCAGATCGCTAAAGGGACTGACCTGGCGGTTAACCTCAGCAACCTACTGGACGAGCAACATGTGGTCGGTCGCGGTAGTGCGAACTACTACAATTCTGGCCGCGAAATCACCGCCAAGGTGAGTTACAACTGGTAAGTGGGTGCACCGTAGCCCGAGCATTTTTGCCCTCGGGCGGTGTTCATGGCTGCTATCACTCTGCGAGGTGAGGCAGCACTTATGAAAAAGGCGCGAATCGTTAATCGCGCCTTTTTATTGGCATAGACCCCTTGCCGCTCGCTGGCGTCAGCCGAAAACATGGGCCGAAATCAGCTTGGAAATTTCCACCATCGCCGTCTTGCCGGTGAACTCGAATTTCACCTTGCCGAGTGAGGAGAAATAGATTTCCAGCTCCGAGTCCAGGTCGAAGGTGCCGGAGGTTTCGATCGAGTAGGCGACGATGTTCTTGTAGGGCAGGGAGGTGAAATCCTTCTTGCTGCCGGTAAGGCCCTGCACGTTGACCGCGATGATGCGCTTGTCTGTGAACACCACGCCGTCGCGCATGGATTTGTAGGCGTCGATGACCTGTTCGTTTTCAAGCAGCAGGTCGCTGACGCGCTGGGCGTATTCGTCGTTCTGCTTGAGTTTGAAAAAGCCCTTGTTGTTGAAGTCGATCATCTACCGGTCTCTTTTTGTAGGGTTTGAATTGTTCTGTATTTGAAGACTGCCGCGATGCGTTTTGGCAAGCGACTCACCCGCACAAGGCGGCTCAGGCAGGCTGCTGTAACGCGCCCTGAATCAGCGAGGTAAAGGTGGCGATCACCTCCGCCTTGGCATACCGGCCGCGCACCAGCGCGCCTGCCAGGGCTTCCCCCGCGCCGACCAGACCGGCGCAGCGCCGCTCCAGCTCGGCTGCCGGCAGGTTGGCGTGGGGCTCGAGCACGCTGACGAACATCTGCACGCAGTTGGCGAGCAGCTCCTGGAACACCGCAGCTTTCTCATCGCTGCCCGCCAGGGCGGCACCTACGGCGTAGAACTCGTCGGTGTTATTGGATGCGCAGTCGATATAGGCGCTGGACAACAGCTGTGCGGTGTCCTCCAGGCTGCGGGTGGTGCCCGCCATCAGTTCGCGAAAGGCATTGATCCGTTCGATGTCGATCCACCGGTACAGCTCGATCAACAAGCCGGAACGGGTGCCGAAGTGGTCGTAGACCACCGGCTTGGACACGCCGGCGCACGTGGCCAGATGGCCGAGGGTCAGGCGGTCGGCACCTTCCTGGCGCACCACCTGCCGCGCGGTTTCCAGCAGCTGACGTCGACGTTCGGCTTTCGACAACCGACCTGTCGATGGGGTAGTGGCAGAGTGATGGTTTTTTTGCACGTCGTCGGGTTCCAGAACAGAAACCTACCAAAGGTAGGTTAAAGGGGCTAGGCTCGTTTACAGGTTCCTACTAAAGGTAGGTTAAGCCAGTAACCGGAGGACGTACAGCATGTCTATTGATCCTGTTCTGTTGATGGGTGGCTCTGGAGCCATCGGTAGCCACACGGCTGCGGCGCTGCGTGCCCAGCATCCCGACCTTGGCTTGTTGATCGGTGGCCGCGATCTGGCCAAGGCCCGGCAAGCCGCCGAGCGAATCGGCAATGCGCGGGCGGTGGTGATAGATCCCGCTGCCGATGACCTCGGCCTCGGCGAGCAACCGGTGAGTGCGGTGGTGGTCTTCTATATGGACCATGACCTGGCTGGCCTGCGCTTCGCTCAGAAACGCGGCGTGCCGCACCTGAGCATTTCCTCCGGGGTGTTCGAGATCGCCCCGGAAATCGCCACCTACATGCACAAACCTGACGCCGCGCCCATCGTGCTTGGCTACGAATGGATGGTGGGCGCCACCACGGTGGCGACGCTGCGCATTGCCGAGGCGTTTCGGCGGGTCGACGAGATCCGCATCAACGCCCTGGTCGATGAGCAGGATACCGGCGGGCCGACCGTTGCCACCGATTTCGAGCATCTGAACAGGATGCTCCCGGCTGCGCTGACACGGCGTGGCAACCGCTACCTCTGGCGCGAAGGCGAGGAGGCGAAGGCCCGCTTCCGCGCCGTGGACGGCACGCCGATCGGAGCCAACGGCTTTTCGTCCATCGATGTCGTCGGTCTCGCGGCGGCCACGGATGCGCCGAACGTGCAATTCAACATGGCCATCGGCGTCAGCTCGACGCGCCGTCAGGGCGGGGCGATGTCGACGGAGATCCTTATCGAACTGTCGGGTGAGGACTCGCACGGCAAGCCGCTGCGCACCCGACATGCCGTGGTGCATCCCAAGGGCGCCGCGTTGCTGACGGCCCTGAGCGTGGCAATGCTCATCGAACGGTTGTTGGGCCTGGACGGAAGCGCGGCGACGGAACCTGGCCTGTACTTCCCCTACCAGTTGCTGGATCGCTCGCGCTTTCTGCAGCGCCTGGAGCAGGAGGGCGGCGAGCTGCGCGAACTGCAGCCGACCGACGATTGACTCGGAAACGGCGGTGCGGGGCGCGAGCGGTGCAGGCCGCTCGCGCTTTTGCGTTTCATCACCGCTGAATCTCCAGGTGGATTTTCCTGAGAATCAGACGCAGTTGGCCCGTATAATCCTCTGGTAACTATTTGTTTCCAGGGGAACAGGCTTATGTCGGCACATCGAGTAACCGGATTGGCGCGCGTGATCGCCGCCAGCGTTCTGTCCTGCGGCCTGCTGCTGAGCAGCCTGGCCCATGCCGAGGATCCGGTGACCCTGACCCTCTACAACGGCCAGCATGAAGCCACCGGCAAGGCCGTGGCGGCTGCCTTCGAGAAGAAGACCGGCATCAAGGTGCTGATCCGCAAGGGCGGTGGCGGCCAGTTGGCCAACCAGATCGCCGAGGAGGGCGATCGCTCGCCGGCCGACATCGTCTACACCGAAGAGGCGCCGCCGCTGATCAAGCTCGGCAGCCAGGGCCTGTTGGCCAAGGTCGACGACAGCACCCTCAAGCAGATCGATGCCAGGTTCTCCGATGACAACGGCAACTGGATCGGCATCACCTCGCGCGTGCGCGTGCTGGCCTACAACCCGGATCTGGTCAGCGAGGCCGAGCTGCCGAAAAGCGTACTGGAAGTGGCCGATCCCGAGTGGGCCGGCAAAATCGCCTTTGTGCCCAGCAGTGGCGAGTTCCTCGGTCAGACCGCAGCCGTCATTCGTCTCAACGGCCGCGAAGCCGCCGAGGAATGGCTGACCGGGCTCAAGGCTTTCGGCTCTACCTACACCAACAACGTGATCGCCATGAAGGCGGTGGAGAACGGCGAGGTCGGGGCGGCACTGGTCAACAGTTATTACTGGACGGCGCTGAAGAAAGAGAAGGGCGAGCTGAAGTCCAGGCTGCATTACTTCGCCGATGGCGACGCCGGTGGCCTGTCGAGCGTCTCCGGCGCTGCCGTGGTCAAGGCCAGCAAACACCCGAAGGAGGCGCAGCAGTTTCTCGCCTTCATGATCAGCGAGGAGGGCCAGAAGGCCGTGCTCACCCAGTCCGCCGAATACCCGGTCAACCCCAAGGTGGCGGCCGACCCGCTGCTCAAACCCTATGACCAGCTCAAGCCGCCGGCCATCACCGCCGCGCAGATCGGCCTGGCCGAGGATGCCTTGGAGCTGCAACGCGAAGTGGGTATGAACTGACCATGCAACCCCAGGCGGTCACCCCCGAACTGCCGCTGCCGGCGCCGGCCCTCAGCAGCCGTCGCCGCAAGGCGCCGCCGATCTGGCTGCAGTTGCCGGTGCTGGCGCTGTTGCTGCTCGCCGCGCTGCCGCTGTTCTTCGTGGTGGTGCGCGCGGCCCAGGTCGGCCCCCACGAAGCCTTTGCGCTGCTGTGGCGGCCATTCGTGTTCGGCCTGTTGGCCAACACCCTGAAGCTGATGGTGCTGGTGACCCTGGGCTGTGCGCTGCTCGGCCTGGCGCTGGCCTGGCTGGTGGAGCGTAGCGACCTGCGCTGGCGCCGCCAGTGGAACGTGCTGCTGTGCTTGCCGTTCGCCATTCCCTCGTTCGTCAGCGGCTTTACCTGGGTGTCGATCAGCCCGCTGTTCGAAGGCCTGGGCGGCACGGTGCTGGTGATGATCCTGTCCAAATACCCGCTGATCTACCTGCCGGTGGTGGCGGTGCTGCGCAACCTCGACCCGGCCCTGGAAGAGTCGGCACGCATGCTCGGCTGCAGTCGCCGTGAGGTGTTCTGGCGGGTCACGCTGCCGCTGCTGCGCCCGGTGCTGATGGCCACCAGTTTGCTGGTGGCGGTGCATATGCTGGTCGAGTTCGGCGCGCCGTCGATCATGCGTTACCAGACCTTCACCACTGCCATCTATCAGCAGTTCGAGCTGGAATTCAGTGGCAGCAACGCGGCCATGCTGTCCGCCTTGCTGCTGGGGCTGTGCATGCTGCTGTTGTGGGGCGAATTCCGGTTGCGCGGGCGTGGTTTCGCGCGCACCGGCCAGGGTGTGGCACGCAGCGCGGCGCGGGTGCGTCTGGGGCGTTGGAGCGTGCCCGCTCAGTTGCTGCTGCTGGCCCTGGTGGCCATCGGCTGCGGCGTGCCGCTGGTGATGCTGGGCTTCTGGATCGTCGAAGGCAGCTCGGCGAGCTTCCCGGTGGCGGAGATCGCCCAGACGCTGTGGTCGTCCCTGACCTATTCCTTTGGCGGCGCCTTGTTCAGTTGCCTGCTGGCGTTGCCGGTATGCCTGGTGGTGGTGCGTTACTACGGGCGCATGGCCACCCTGGCCGATCGTCTGCCGTATCTGCTGCACGCCTTGCCGGGCCTGGTGATCGCCCTGTCGCTGGTGTTCTTCGCCCTTGGCTATGTGCCTGCGCTGTACCAGACCAGCATCCTGCTGCTGGTGGCCTATGCGTTGCTGTTCATGCCCATGGCCCAGGGGCCGATCCGCGTGGCGTTGGAAAAAGCCTCGCCGCAACTGGAAGAGGCTGCGCGCACCCTGGGGCATACGCCGATTGCCACCTTTCTGCGAGTGACCCTGCCAATCATCTCGCCGGCTATCGGTGCCGGCTTCGTGCTGGTATTTCTCGACTGCATGAAAGAGCTGACCGCTACCCTGATTCTCGGCCCGACCGGCCTGGAAACCCTGGCAACCAAGGTCTGGTCGCACACCGGCAACCTTGAGTACGCAGGCGCCGCGCCCTATGCCGCGCTGATCGTGTTGGTGTCGGGGCTGCCGGTGTATCTGCTGACCACACGGGCTTATCGGCGCTCTTGAGCGCGGGCAGGAAGCGATGTCATGGCGTCGCGGCTTAACGCCCCGGCGTTCAAGGTGTATCGTGCGCAGCTTTCAGCAGGCCGGCAACGTAGGTAGTTTTTTTAACCGTCTGCTAGCGCCCGCAGAGGCGTATCGAACAAACCTGATTAGCGTCACCGCAGTCCCGCTTCAGGAGCAGGTTTCATGAGTTTCACCCGTAGACAGGTGTTGGGCGGTCTGGTCGGCCTTGGCGTGGTCGGTCTCGGCGCTGGCGGCGCGCGCTATTGGCTAGGGCGGACGTTCGACCGCAAGACCCACGACTACGAGCTGATCGCTGCGCCCCACGATATCGAACTGGTGCCCGGCCATGTCACGCCCGCCTGGACCTTTGGCGGTCAGGCACCGGGTGTGGAGCTGCGTTGCCGCCAGGGCGACGAGTTGCGGGTGCGTTTCATCAACCACCTGCCCGAGCCCACCACCATCCACTGGCATGGCATCCGCCTGCCACTGGAAATGGACGGCGTGCCCTATGTGTCCCAGGCGCCGGTATTGCCGGGGGAATTCTTCGATTACCGCTTCGTCACCCCGGATGCCGGCAGCTACTGGTACCACCCCCACGAGTCCAGCGCGAAACAGCTGGGCCGCGGGCTGGTCGGCCCGCTGATCATCGACGAGCGCGAGCCGACCGGTTTCCGCCATGAGCGCACCCTGTGCCTGAAGAGCTGGCATGTGGACGAGGAGGGCGCCTTCACCCAGTTCAGCGTGCCCCGCGAGGCTGCCCGGGAAGGCACCCGTGGGCGCCTGTCGACCATCAACGGCGTGTCATTGCCGAGCCTGGAATTGCCGGCTGGGCAAGTGGTGCGCCTGCGCCTGATCAACGTCGACAGCACCATCACCTACCGGCTCAACCTGCCCAAGGGCGATGCGCGAATCTACGCCCTGGACGGCAATCCGATCGAGCCGCGCCCGCTGGGCAAGGAGTACTGGCTGGGCCCGGGCATGCGTATCGACCTGGCGCTCAAGGTGCCGGCGGTTGGCAGCGAAGCGCTGTCGCTGCGCAACGGGCCGCTGCGCCTGGCCACCATTAAGTCCGTCGCCAGCAGCGAGCCTTCCGCCGAGTGGCCGCCGGCGCTGCCGCCGAACCCGGTGGTCGAGCCGGACCTGGCGCAGGCCGAGACCCTGCGCTTCAACTTCGAATGGGCGGCCTCCCTGGCGTCGCCTGCCGATGAGGCGGCCGGCCGCTACAAGTACTGGCAGATCAACGGCCAGGCCTGGGACATCAACGACAAGACCTGCGCCGACCGGCCCATCGCCAAGCTGAAAAAGGACGGCCACTACATCTTCGTGCTGCGCAACATGGCCCAGTACCAGCACCCGATCCACCTGCATGGGTTGATCTTCAAGGTGCTGGATTCCAACCGCCGCAAGATCGAGCCGTACTACACCGACACCTTCCTGCTCGGCAAGAACGAGACCGCGCGCATCGCCTTCGTGGCCGATAACCCCGGGGTGTGGATGTTCCATTGCCACGTCATCGACCATATGGAAACCGGCCTGATGGCCGCCATCGAGATCGCCTGATTTGAGAGCCCGGATTTGAAAGCCCCCTTGATCATCGACCGCAGCCAGGACCAGCGCTTTATGCGCGAGGCGCTGGCGTTGGCTGCCGAGGGCGCTGCCCGTGGCGAAGTGCCGGTGGGCGCCGTGCTGGTGCAGGACGGCGAGGTAATCGGCCGCGGCTTCAACTGCCCCATCTCCACCTCGGATCCCAGCGCCCATGCCGAAATGGTCGCCATCCGCGCCGCAGCCCAGGCCATCGCCAACTACCGCCTGCCCGGCAGCACCCTGTACGTGACCCTGGAACCCTGCGCCATGTGCGCGGGGCTTATCGTCCACTCGCGTGTGCAGCGCGTGGTATTCGGCGCCAGCGAACCCCGCGCGGGCATGGCGGTAAGCCGCGGCCAGTTCTTCGACCAGGGCTTTCTCAACCATCGGGTGCTGGTAGAAGGTGGGGTGCTGGCTGAAGAGTGTGGTGAGGTGTTGAAGGCGTTTTTCAAGGCGCGGCGGGGTTAGTCGGTTTAAAGGAACTAGGCCATAGGGCCGGGGATTCCCACAGGCCCGTGACAACACTCGAGGAGCATTGAGGTTGATCAAAGCAAGAATGTTGGCAGTAGTAGCGGCATTGCTGGGCGCGTCTACCCAGGCGGCGGAGCGGCAGGTGTATCTGGTGGCCACTGCGCAGCTGGACGGTTCCAATCTGGCCCAGAGCATCTTTCTGCATGAGCCGCAGATCACCGAGTTGCAGGGCTGTCTGGATGCCGTGCGCAAGGGCCAGCGCGAGCGCGACTGGATGCAGTATCACCACATCTTCCAGCGCGACAAATTCAAGGGCTTCACCGGCCATATGCGCTACCGCTGTGTCTACAGCGACCTGCAGATCAGCGCCTGGTACGACAAGGTGCGCTACAACCAGCCGTACCTGATCAGCATCGATAATGACGCGGTGCTGAGCATCAGCCGCCCGCCGAGTCTGGCGCAATGCTCGACACGGTTGCGTGCCTTGCCGGCGAAGAAGCAGGCGCAGAGTTTCTGCGCCATGGGCAATCAGACCGTCACGCGCTGAGGCGTTCTCGCCTATCGAGCGCGCTCGAACACCAGCCTGACCTTGGCGCCTCCAGGACGCTGGAAGCTTTCGATCATGCGCTCGCCCTGGACCTCCATGCGCAGTTCCCGGGTGGTGCGCACGTCGCCGGTCCAGTTCGGGAACGACGAGCCTTCCACGGTGTTGCCCCTGAAGTTGCCTTGCTCATCGACGGTGTAGCGCCCGTACAGCGCCAGACTGCCGGCCATCACCGCACGGTTTTCCGCGTCGCTGCCGCCGCCCCGCTGGTTGGACTGGAAGCGCGGAATGCGCGGATCGTGCAGAAATTCCACGAAGTGCAGATCCGGCGTGAACACCAGCCGGCCCCGCGGTTCGGGGCCGTAGGGGTGGCTGATCACGCCGTCGCTTTCGACCGTGGCGGCGATCAGGTTCCAGGTGCCGGCAACCTGGTTCGGTTTCGGCTCGGCGTGGCTGCCCATGGCAGCCAGCAGCAACGCCGCCGCAGCGGCCAGGCGGATCAAGGAATGCGGGTACATATCAGGCCTCCCGACTGTCAGCCGAGAAGGCCACATCGCGCTGGGCTTCGAGGATCGCGAGGCGCTGGTTCAGGGCGCGGTGGATGTTCTCATAAGCGGTGCTGCCCAAGGGCAGGCGCAGGGGCGGGTTGGCCGCATCGGCCGCCTGGATGATTGCCGCGACCGTGTTGACGGCATCGCCGCGGATCTCGAATTCGCCGCTGGCGATCATCCCGTGAACCTGGCCGGCTGGTGTGTCGCGATAGGCCCCCGAGGGCGCAACCAGATCGAGCGCCGCGGCGAAGTTGGTGCGAGTCGGGCCGGGCTCGGCGAGGATGAACTCGATCCCGAAGGGCGCGACTTCCTGGGCCACGGCTTCGACGAAGCCTTCGATCCCCCATTTGCTGGCGTGGTAGAGGCTGAAGCCGGGGTAGGCTATCTGCCCGCCCTCGGACGACACCTGCACAATACGCCCGCCGCCCTGGGCGCGCAGATGGGCCAGGCTGCGGCGGATCAGCTGGATCGAGCCGGTGAGGTTGGTGGCCAGCAGCCGGTCGATCTGCTCGTCGCTTACCTGCTCGGCCGGGCCGAACAGGCCATAGCCGGCGTTGCTGACGATCACGTCGATGCGGCCGAAGCGCTCGAAGGCGTGGTCGATCCCACGGCGAATCTGCGCGGTATCGGTGAGATCCAGGGCGAGCACCTGCAGCTGCTCGCCATAGGCGCTCGCCAGGTCCTGCAGGGCCTCCTGACGGCGCGCGGTAGCGATCACCCGATCGCCGCGTTCGAGCAGCTGGGTGGTCATGATCTTGCCGAGCCCGGACGAGGCGCCGGTGATAAGCCAGGTCTTGTTCATGCTGTGCTCCTTGATCATTTCGTGAAGCGTTCACTCTAAACCCGGTTTTTTGTTGCGATAATCGGCTTTAATCCGCATGAGCTGGTGAATGGGGGCGAACAATGAATAGGCCCACGCTGACCGATCTCACCGCCCTGATGGCGGTGGCGCAGCACCGCAGCTTTCGCAAGGCAGCCGATGAGCTAGGGATTTCGCGGTCGGCGCTGAGCCATGCCATCGCCGCGCTGGAGCGCCGGCTGGGCGTGCGGCTGCTACACCGCACCACCCGCAGCGTGGCGCCGACCGAGGCCGGCGAGCACTTCCTGCAGCGCCTGGCGCCGGTGTTGGCGGGGCTGGACCACGCCATCGATGCGCTGACCGAGGAGGGCGGCCATCCCACCGGCACCTTGCGCATCAACGGTGGCGAGGAGGCCATGCGTGTGTTGCTCAAGCACGTGGTGCCGGCCTTTCTGCAGCGCTACCCGCAGGTTTCCCTGGATCTGGTCAGCGACGGTCACCTGGTGGATGTGGTGCGCGAAGGCTTCGATGCCGGCATTCGGCTGGCCGAGGCGGTGCCCCAGGACATGATCGCGGTCGCCCTCAGCGAGGATTTCCGCTTTCTTGCCGTGGCGTCGCCCGAGTACCTGGCCAGTGCCGGGCGCCCCGTCACGCCGGAGGACCTACGCGCCCATCGCTGCATCCGTCAGCGCCTGCCCAGCGGCAAGCTGTACCGCTGGGAGTTCGAGCAGCGCGGCCAGCAGGTCACGGTCGATGTGCCAGGGGCGATGACCCTCAACCATACGCAGCTGATGATCGAGGCGGCCGTCGCCGGGATGGGAATCGCCTATGTGCCGGATATGGCGGCACAGCGCTGGCTGGCCGAAGGCAGGCTGGTCGCCGTGCTGGAGGACTGGGCGCCGCTGGTGGGCGGGTTGCGCCTCTATTACCCGAGCCACCGGCATGTATCGGCGGCGCTGCGGGCGTTTATCGAGGTGATGAAGAGCGTTCGCTAGCGGCGGCAGGGTGAAAGCGCGGGCTCTTAGAACCTGCTCATAATCTTTCAGCCCAGGCTCGTAGATTTGGCAGCTAAGTGGCGGAAGCGGCCGCAAGCTGCAAGCCCCAAGCTACAAGTTAAAAGCAGTCCGCAGTGCTCTAGCTTCTTCTTGCAGCTTGACGCTTGAGGCTTGAAGCTCAATGTCCGCTTCTGCCTTGTAGTTGCCGCTTCATGCGCATACAAGACTTTGAACAGGTTCTCAGAGCGGCGCCTTTTCCTGCTGCTCGGGGTGATCCTTGGAGACCCCCGGTACGTGCAGGCCGCTTTCGGCGACCTGGCTGCCTTCCAGCTGCGGCTGGGTCACCCAGGTGAGGATGTCGTAGTAGCGGCGGATGTTGCGCACGAAGTGCACCGGCTCGCCTCCACGGGCATAGCCGTAACGGGTCTTGCTGTACCACTGTTTCTGCGACAGGCGCGGCAGGATCTTTTGCACGTCGAGCCATTTGTTGGGGTCCAGGCCCTCGGCTTCGGTGAGCTTGCGCGCGTCTTCCAGGTGACCGCCGCCGATGTTGTAGGAGGCGAGGGCGAACCAGGTGCGATCCGGCTCCTGAATGCTGTCCGGCAGCTGCTCCTTGACGTGCACCAGGTACTTGGCGCCGCCCTGAATGCTCTGCTGCGGGTTGAGACGGTCGGACACCCCCATCGCCTGGGCGGTGCGCAGGGTCAGCATCATCAGGCCGCGCACGCCGGTCTTGGAGGTGGCGCCGGGTTGCCACAGCGACTCCTGGTAGCCCACCGCGGCGAGCATGCGCCAGTCCAGGCCGTGTTCCTGAGCGGCCTTGCGAAAGTGCTTCTCGTAACGGGGCAGGCGCTGCTGCAAATGCTGGGCAAAGGTGTAGGCGCCCACGTAACCCAGCACGTCGACATGGCCGTAATAGCGCTCCTTGAGGCGCTGCAGGCTGCCGTTGTCCTGGGAGCGGCGCAGGAAGCCATCGACCTGCTCAAGCAGGCTGGTGTCCTCGCCCGGCGCCACGGCCCAACCGAGATTGCGTGAGTCGCCGAGGTCGAAGCCGACCCGCACGTTGGGGAAGTACACCTGGTTCATGGCCAGTTCGTTGGAGTCCACCAGGGTCAGGTCGATCTCGCCTTCGTCGACCATGCGCAGCAGGTCGACCACCTCGACGTCGGCCGACTCTTCATACTGCAGCTCCGGCTCCTCGATCTTCAGCGCGGCGAGTTGCTCGGCATGGCTGCTGCCCTTGAGCACCAGGATGCGCTTGCCGATCAGATCCGCCGGGCGGCTTGGGCGGCGCTGGCCGTTGCGGTAAACGATCTGCGGGGTGACTTCCAGGTAGGGAACGGAGAAGCGTGCGCTCTGCTGGCGGCCTTCGCTTTCCACCAGGCCGGCGGCGGCCAGCACCGGGCCACCCGGCTTGCCGAGGCGGTCGAAGAGATCGTCGAGGTTGTCGGCGGTCTGGATTTCCAGTTTCACGTCCAGGTCGTCGGCGAAGCGCTTGACCAGCTCGTATTCGAAACCGGTTTCGCCGTTGCGATCCTGAAAGTAGGTGGCCGGGCTGTTGCGGGTTATCACGCGCAGCACGCCTTCCTCCTTGATCCGCTCCAGGCTGCTCGGAGGTTCCGCGCAGCCGCTGAGCATCAGGAGTAATCCGATCGCCGACAGCCAGCCGGCGTAGCGCTTGCCAATCAGGTAAGGAGAGGGCATCGGCGCAGTATACGCCAACGTCGTGCCGTGCCATATCTGGACAGCGCGGCTGCGCTCTGCTAGGCGAAAGCGCTTTTGCAGAGGGGCGCTGGCTGGCGCGCCAGGGCATGAGCGGGCGTGCCGCGCTCGTCGCTTTAGGCTAGAATATGCGCCCTCAAAGCACACCCCCTTCCCAGAGGCTGTCCCCTGATGCTGATCCTGCGCGGCGCTCCCGCCCTTTCCGCTTTTCGCCACGGTAAATTGCTCGAGCAACTGACCAGTAAAGTGCCTGCTGTGACCGGCCTGTACGCCGAGTTCGCCCACTTTGCCGATGTCGACGGTGCGCTGAGTGCCGACGAAGAGCAGGTACTGGCCCGTCTGCTCAAGTACGGCCCGAGCGTGCCGGTGCAGGAACCCAGCGGTCGCCTGCTGCTGACCATCCCGCGCTTCGGCACCATCTCGCCGTGGTCGAGCAAGGCCAGCGACATCGCCCGCAACTGCGGTCTGGAAAAGATTCGCCGCCTGGAGCGGGGCATTGCCTACTACGTAGCCGGTGAGCTGAGCGACGCTGACGTGCAGCAAGTCGCCGCGCTGCTGCATGACCGCATGACCCAGCTGGTGCTGAGCAACCTGCAGGACGCCGCCAAGCTGTTCAGCCATGCCGAGCCCAAGCCGCTGACCGCCGTGGACATCCTCGGTGGCGGTCGCGCCGCGCTGGAAAAGGCCAACGTCGAGCTGGGCCTGGCCCTGGCCGAAGACGAAATCGATTACCTGGTCAACGCCTTCCGGAATCTTGCGCGCAACCCCCACGACATCGAACTGATGATGTTCGCCCAGGCCAACTCCGAGCATTGCCGCCACAAGATCTTCAACGCCAGCTGGGACATCGACGGCCAAGCCCAAGAGAAGTCGCTGTTCGGCATGATCAAGAACACCTACCAGATGCACAGCGAGAACGTGCTGTCCGCCTACAAGGACAACGCCTCGGTGATCAAGGGTCACACCGCCGGGCGCTTCTTCCCCAATCCGCAAACCCGCCAGTACGGCGCGGTGCAGGAGCCGGTGCACATCCTGATGAAGGTGGAAACCCACAACCACCCGACTGCCATCTCTCCGTTCTCCGGTGCGTCCACCGGTTCCGGCGGCGAGATTCGCGACGAAGGCGCCACCGGTCGCGGTGCCAAGCCCAAGGCCGGCCTGACCGGCTTCACCGTCTCCAACCTGAACATCCCCGGCTTCGAACAGCCCTGGGAGCAGGCCTATGGCAAGCCCGAGCGGATCGTCACGCCGCTGGACATCATGATCGAAGGCCCGCTGGGCGGCGCCGCGTTCAACAACGAATTCGGCCGTCCGGCACTGACCGGTTACTTCCGTACATTCGAGCAGTCGATCGCCACCCCCCATGGCGACGAAGTGCGCGGCTACCACAAGCCGATCATGCTCGCCGGCGGCATGGGCAACATTCGTGAAGACCACGTGCAGAAGGCCGAGATCACCGTCGGCGCCAAGCTGATCGTGCTCGGCGGCCCGGCCATGCTGATCGGCCTGGGCGGCGGCGCTGCTTCGTCGGTGGCTACCGGTGCCAGCTCGGCGGACCTGGATTTCGCTTCGGTACAGCGCGAGAACCCGGAAATGGAACGCCGCTGCCAGGAGGTCATCGACCGCTGCTGGCAGCTGGGCGACGCCAACCCGATCGCTTTCATCCATGACGTCGGTGCCGGCGGTATCTCCAACGCCTTCCCGGAACTGGTCAACGACGGTGGCCGCGGTGGCCGCTTCGAGCTGCGCAACGTGCCCAACGACGAGCCGGGCATGGCCCCGCACGAGATCTGGAGCAACGAGTCCCAGGAGCGATACGTGCTGGCTGTCAGCGCGGAGGACTTCGAGCGTTTCCAGGCCATCTGCGAGCGCGAGCGTTGCCCGTTCGCGGTGGTGGGTGAAGCCACCGAAGAGCCGCACCTGACCGTGACCGACAGCCACTTCGGCAACACCCCGGTGGACATGCCGCTCGAAGTGCTGCTCGGCAAGCCGCCGCGCATGCACCGTTCGGTCACCCGTGAAGCCGAACTGGGCGATGACTTCGACCCGAGCACCCTGGATATCGGCGAAGCCGCCGGGCGCGTACTGCGCCACCCGGCCGTGGCCAGCAAGAGTTTTCTGATCACCATCGGCGACCGCACCATCACCGGCCTGGTTGCCCGTGATCAGATGGTCGGCCCGTGGCAGGTGCCGGTGGCCGACGTGGCCGTTACCGCCACCAGCTTCGACGTGTATACCGGTGAAGCCATGGCGATGGGCGAGCGTACCCCCCTGGCGCTGCTCGATGCCCCGGCGTCCGGGCGTATGGCCATTGGTGAAACCCTTACCAACATCGCCGCCTCGCGCATCGAGAAGCTGTCCGACATCAAGCTGTCGGCCAACTGGATGTCCGCTGCCGGTCACCCGGGTGAAGACGCCCGCCTGTACGACACCGTCAAGGCCGTCGGCATGCAGCTGTGCCCCGAGCTGGGCCTGACCATTCCGGTCGGCAAGGACTCGATGTCGATGAAGACCAAGTGGAGCGAAGAGGGCGCTGAGAAGAGCGTCACCTCGCCGCTGTCGCTGATCGTCACCGGTTTCGCGCCGGTCGCCGACGTGCGCCAGACCCTGACCCCCGAGCTGCGCATGGACAAGGGCGAGACCGATCTGATCCTCATCGATCTGGGCCGTGGCCAGAACCGCATGGGCGCTTCGATCCTCGCCCAGGTGTACAGCAAGCTCGGCAGGCAGGCGCCGGACGTCGACGATGCCGAAGACCTCAAGGCCTTCTTCGCGGTGATCCAGGGCCTCAACGCCGACGGTCACCTGCTGGCTTACCATGACCGCTCCGACGGTGGCCTGCTGGTCAGCGTGCTGGAAATGGCCTTCGCCGGTCATTGCGGCCTCAGCCTGCAACTCGACGGCCTGGTGGAGAGCCGTGAAGAACTCGCCGCCTTCCTGTTCAACGAAGAACTGGGCGCGGTGATTCAGGTTCGCCAGGACGCCACCCCGGACGTGCTCGCCCAGTTCAGCGCCGCTGGCCTGGATGATTGCGTGGCGGTGATCGGCAAGCCGGTCAACAACGGCGACGTGACGATCAGCTTCAACGACCAGCCGGTGTTCACCGGCCAGCGTCGTCTGCTGCAGCGTCAGTGGGCGGAAACCAGCCACCGCATTCAGCGTCTGCGTGACAACGCCGACTGCGCGGATCAGGAATTCGACACGCTGCTGGAAGAGGACAACCCGGGCCTGTCGATCAAGCTGGGCTTCGACGTCAACGACAATATCGCTGCGCCGTACATCAAGAAGGGCGTGCGCCCACAGATCGCCGTGCTGCGTGAGCAGGGAGTCAACGGTCAGGTGGAAATGGCCGCGGCCTTCGACCGCGCCGGCTTCGCCGCGCTGGACGTGCATATGAGCGATATCCTCGCCGGTCGCGTTGACCTCAACGACTTCAAGGGCCTGGTTGCCTGCGGCGGCTTCTCCTACGGCGACGTGCTCGGCGCCGGTGAAGGCTGGGCCAAGTCGGCCCTGTTCAACGCCCGTGCCCGCGATGCCTTCCAGGGCTTCTTCGAGCGTAAGGACAGCTTCACCCTCGGCGTGTGCAACGGTTGCCAGATGCTCTCCAACCTCAGCGAGCTGATCCCGGGCACCGAGTTCTGGCCGCACTTCGTGCGTAACCGCTCCGAGCAGTTCGAGGCGCGCGTAGCCATGGTGCAGGTGCAGGAGTCGGCGTCGATCTTCCTGCGTGGCATGGCCGGTTCGCGCATGCCGATCGCCATCGCTCACGGCGAAGGTCATGCCGAGTTCGAAAGCGAAGAAGCCCTGCTCGAAGCCGACCTGTCCGGCACCGTGGCGCTGCGTTTCATCGACAACCACGGCAAGGTCACCGAAGCCTACCCGGCCAACCCCAACGGCTCGCCGCGCGGGATAACCGGTCTGACCAGCCGCGACGGCCGCGTGACCATCATGATGCCGCACCCGGAGCGGGTATTCCGCGCCGTGCAGAACTCCTGGCGCCCGGACGAGTGGCAGGAAGACGGCGGCTGGATGCGCATGTTCCGCAATGCGCGGGTGTGGGTCGACTGATCGACACCGCTCGCAGCACCAAAAGCGCCAGGCATTGCCTGGCGTTTTTTATTTGGGGTATCAATTCGGAGGTGGTTCAGGTCGTCGGTTTTGAGACGTAGCGCCTGGGTTTTTGCATGGCAGCGGCTAGTCTGCAGGGAGTGGCCGGCGACTCGCGCAGCACAGGGCGCGGCGAAACGGCGGCCGGCTAGATGAGTCTGAATATTTCAGCAGTGTTGGCTGTATCACGAATCTCGCTAGGCAATGTGCCATTATGCTGTGGCATGATTAGCACATTGTTTTCAGCGACTTGCAGTGGAGTAGTTGATGTACAAGCTGTGTTTCTACGTTCCAGAGAGCCACCTGGAAAGCGTGAAAGCCGCCGTTTTCGCGGAGGGCGCCGGACGCGCTGCGGGTTACGAACACTGCTGCTGGCAAACCCTGGGGCGCGGCCAGTTCCGCCCGCTGGAAGGCAGCACGCCGTTCATTGGCAAAAGCGGTGAGCTGGCGACGGTTGCCGAGTGGAAGGTCGAGCTGGTGGTCGGTGACGAGCTGATCCACAACGCCGTCAAGGCCCTGAAGAAAGCCCATCCCTATGAAGTGCCCGCCTTCGAAGTGTGGCGCCTGTCCGATCTGCAGTTCTGACCCGGCCTGCTGGCTGCCAGCAGGCTATCGATAGACCAATCCCGCCATCTGATCCGTGGGCGAGGCGCCTGCCTCGCCTACTCGCTGACGGCCAGTTCCTGCTCGCCTTGCTGCTGCGGGCGCCGCTGGATGCTGCCGCAGGCCAGCAGGCCGACTTCGAACAGCAGCCACATCGGCACCGCCAGCATGGTTTGCGAGAACACGTCCGGCGGGGTCAGCAGCATGCCGACCACGAAGCAGCCGACGATCACGTAGGGCCGGCTGCGACGCAAGGTGTCGACATCGGTCAGCCCGGCCCAGACGATGATGAAAGTGGCCACGGGAATCTCGAAGGCCAGCCCGAATGCCAGGAACAGGGCGAGGATGAAGTCCAGGTACAGGGCGATATCGGTCATCATCTCCACGCCATCGGGGGTGACGCTGGCGAAGAAGCCGAACATCATCGGGAATACCGCGAAGAACGCGAAGGCCATGCCGGCATAGAACAGCAGGATGCTGGAGACCAGTAGCGGCACCGCGATGCGTCGCTCGCGGCGATACAGGCCCGGTGCCACGAAGCCCCACGCCTGATGCAACAGCACCGGCATGCAGAGGAACACGGCGACCATCAGGGTCAGTTTGAATGGCGCCAGGAACGGCGAGGTCACACTGGTGGCGATCATGCTCGCGCCTTCGGGCAGGTAGCGGCGCAGCGGTTCGGAGATCAGCGTGTAAAGGGTCTGGGCGAAGGGGAACAGGCCCAGGAACGCCAGCACGATCGCCAGCAGGCAGCGCACCAGGCGCTTGCGCAGTTCGCCCAGGTGGGCGGTCAACGGCATGCTGCTCATGGCGTGCCCTCCGCTTTGCCGGTCGCCGGCTGCGGCGCCTGCAGGCTGGTGCCGCGACGCAGCTCCTGCTCCAGTTGCCGCAACGGCAGGGCATCCAGCTCCTTGCTCACGGCCTGGGCATCCAACTCACGTTCCACCTGGTCACGCAGCATGTTCATTGCCCGTTTTGCCTGGCCAAGGCCGCGGCCCAGGGTGCGGGCCGCCACCGGCAGGCGTTCCGGGCCGAGCACCAGCAACGCCACCACACTGACCAGCAGCAGTTCGGTGAAGCCTATTTCGAACATCAGGCCGGCCGGTCCGAGTGGGCCTGGGCTGGCTGAGCGGTTTCGGCCAGTGGTGCCTGCTGCTGCACCTGGGCTGGTGGCTCGTCCGCTTCGCTGTTGCCGGCCATGGATTTGCGGAAACCCTGGATGGTTTCACCCAGATCGCCACCCAGCGTCTTGAGGCGTTTGCTGCCGAACAGCAGGAACACGATCAACAGCACGATGACCAGTTGCCAGATACCGATACCACCCATGAAAAACGCTCCAACGCCATGAAATTGAAGGGCTAATCTGCCTGGGCTTTGTGACGCTACGGTGACGCGGCGATGACGAAAAGAGGCGCTTGCCACCTCTCTGCAACATTCAGCCTGTTGACTGTCGGCTCCGTGTTTTCGAGGGCTGAGTGATGGGGTGCAGGCGGCAATGCGGCGCAGCGTTATTGATGGTGCTGGTGGCCCTGGCCATGCTCGCCGGCGGATTGGCGTGGATGGTGCAGCAGGGCCGTCAGCAGGTCGATGCGGTGCGTCTGCAGCAACAGCGTATCCAGGCGCGGGCCCTGGAGGTGGCCGGCCTGGCGTTCGCCGAGCAGGCGCTGCGCGATCCTGCCTGGCGGCAGAGCCCGCTGTTCTGGCAAGCCCTGCGTGGCCAGCCGTTGCGCTACGATTTCGCCGGCGGCGCGGCGACCCTGCGCATTCGTGATCTGCACAGCTGCTTCAACGTCAACGCGCTGGCCGGCCAGGAGGCCGAACGGGCCGAGCGTCAGCTGCAGTATCTGCTCGGCGACGACCTGGCCGCCGAGCAACTGGTGCAGGCCCTGGCCGACTGGATCGACAGCGACGGCCAAAGCCGCCTGCACGGCGCCGAAAGCGATCAGTACCTGCGCCAGACGCCCCCTCGGCTGGCAGCCAATCAGCCGATGGTGGACATGAGCGAGCTGAATCTGCTGCTCACCCCCCAGCGTGGCCGGCAGCTGCGCTATCCGCAGCTCTGTGCGCTGCCGCAGACATCAGGCTGGCGACTCAATGCCAATGCCCTGAGCCTGGAGCATCTGCCCCTGCTCGACGCGCTCTACGAGGGCGAGTTCGCGCGCTCGCTGCTGGCGCGCATCATCACCGGCCGACCGGCCAACGGTTACCGCGATGTGGCCGCGTTGCGCGAGGCCCTGGGCGCGCTGGACGACCCGACGTTCGAGCGTTTGAGCGAAGGGCTGCTGCTCAACAGCGGTGATTTCCTGCTGCAGCTCGAGTTCGAGCAGGATGGCCGGCGGATCAGCAGCCAGTTCCAGGTGCAGGCCCAGGGGGTGGTGCGCTGGCACGCACAGGTGCCCGCGCAACGGGTGCAGGTGATCAGCCGGGAACCCTTGCCGTTCGCCTTGTAGCTAGGGGCTGATGGCAAGCGGTACCTGAGACCCGTTCACGATCTCTGGGTTTCTGGAAGCTTGTATCCTTGGAATCGACTGCAAAAGCGGACATTGGGCTTCAAGCCGCAAGCTGCAAGCTGCAAGAAGAAGCTAGAGCACTGTGGACTGCTTTTTAACTTGTAGCTCGGGGCTTGCAGCTTGCGGCTGCTTGCGCCACGTTGCAGTCATTGCAGGTGCAATTACGGCGAATGATCGTGAACAGGTTCTGAGAAGAGAGCGCCTGGGCGTCGCGGTTGCGCCACCCAGGCGAAGAGAGGCGGCACGAGATTGCCCCGTGCCGCGTGGGCCGGTCAGACGCCGATTTCGCCGCCGTCGTTGCGCTGGATTACCACCGTTGAGGCCCGTGGGCGGACGGTGGTGCCGGCTGGCGTTTCCTCGGTGGCGACGTCGCTGTATGGCCAGTTGCCCGGGTGCTGGATGTTGATGAACATCGACTTGTTGTCCGGGGTGAAGGCGATGCCGGTCACTTCGCAGCCGTTGGGGCCCACGAAGAAACGGCGCAGGTCCACCTGGTTCTGCGCGTTGACCGGTACCTGCTGGCCGTTGGTGTCGACCAGGTTGGTGGGGATCACCGCCAGCATCTGGTCGTTGGTGTAGCTGGTCACGCTGGATTCGCCATTGTCGGTCTGGATCCACAGAACCCCGCGGCTGTCGAAGCTCATGCCGTCCGGGCTGGCGAACTGGTTGAGCTCGGTCAGGCCCGACCGGTTGATGTCCGGCGTGGCCGAGGCATTGGCGCCGAACACGAAGATGTCCCAGGTGAAGCTCAGCTGATCGTCGCTGTCGTGCCAGCGGATCACGTGGCCATGGCGGTTCGGGCCGCGTGGGTTGGCGGCGTCCACGGTGGCGGCGGTGCGCGCGCTGTTGTTGGTCAGGGTTAGGTAGACATCGCCATTGAGCGGGTTGACGGCGGTCCACTCCGGTCGGTCCATCGGCGTTGCACCCACGGCATCGGCCGCGCCCCGGGTGTTGAGGATGATCCCCGGCAGGTCGGTGAACTTGGCGCCCAGGGTGCTGCCATCGGTGGTCGGGGTGGCCGCTACCAGCGGGATCCACGCACCGGTGCCGTCGGCATCGAAACGGGCCACGTACAGGGTGCCGTTATCCATGTATTTGGCGCCAGTGGCCAGGCGGTCGCTGGGGTTGGCGTCGGCGGCCTCCCACAGGGCGTTGGACACGTACTTGTACAGGTACTCGTTGTTCGAGTCGTCGCCGCTGTAGAACACCACCGGTTTGCCGACCACCGGTAGCGCCGGCCAGCAGCCTTCGTGGCGGAAGCGGCCCAGTGCAGTGCGCTTCACGGCGCGGGTGCTGGCATCGAAGGGGTCGATCTCGACGATGTAGCCGTAGGTGCTGGCTTCGTTGCGATAGTCATCGGTGGCCGACGCGCCACTTGGGGTGATGTTGAAGCGGGTGAATTCGTCGTTTTGTTCCGAGGCATCCCCGGCGGCGGTTTCCCAGCCATAGCGACCGGTGCTGGTGCCGATACCGATACGCGACTGGTCGGCAGGGCGGGTGCCGGTGTTGATGAAGATCGACGGCCAGTTCTCTTCACAGGTCAGGTAGGTGCCCCACGGCGTGTAACCGTTGCCGCAGTTGTTGTTGGTGCCGCGGGTCTGGGTACCGGTCGGCGAGAACTTGGTCTTCAGGTGGTCGGTGCCACTCAGCGGGCCGGAGATGTCCATCACGGTGGCGGTAGTGAAGCGGCGGTTCAGGGGGTCGTTATCGACCACCTGCCAACGGCCGTTGACCTTGCTGATGCGAATGACACCGGCGCCATGGGCGTTGATTTCCTTGCGCACTTCCTCGGCCGGGCGTCGGCCGTTGACGGTGGTCGGGCCATTGGGGTGCAGGGCATCTTCGTCGATGTATTCGTAGTTGACCGCCAGCAGGCCATCTTCGGAACTGCCGTTGATGGGGAAGAAGTGCATGCCGTCATGGTGCATGCCGGCCGAGTTTTCCTGGTCGGTGGCGGTGTTGCTGCCATCGTCTTTCCAGGGGGCGGCCAGGGAGTTGAACGGCGTGCCCCAGGGGGCCAGCACGTAGGCGCTGTAACCGGCAGCCACCACGCAGGCATCGGTACGCGAGCCGGCGATGGACTGGAAGCCGAGGGCCAGGTTCGGTTCGGCGGGTGGCTCGCTGGGGGCGCTGTCGTTGCTGGAGCCGCCGCTGTCGAAACAGCCGGTGAGGCCGGTGCCTGCGATCATCGCGATTGCCGCGCCCAGGCCTCCACGCATCACGCTGCGGCGGCTCAGGTACGCGTCCAGAACCGATGCCATGGGCAGGTTGCCACTGCTATTGCGGTCCAGGTTATCGCCGGTATCTCGACTCATCAGGTCATGTCCTTTTTCTGGTGAAGCGGCTTGAGGAAACCGGGACTGTAGAGACCGTGTGTGATGATTTTTTGGCAGTTCTGTTAATGGCTATTGAAAGCTTTATGACGCTAGCTTTCTGATTTATCTGGTTTTTTCAATTCAGACTAGCGGTAGGGCTGTCGAATAACCGCCATTAAACTGTCACATAAGCTGCCCAGTATCCCGCCCCGACCATGCATAAAGGTGAGGCGAGCGGGGCGATGACAGACATCGGCAGACGGGAAGTGATGGGCTGGATGGGCATCGGCGCGATGGCACCGCTGCTCAGCGCCTGCTCGGGCTTCGCGACCCCACGGTCGGCCGGGCAATCGGAACTGGAATTGCTTTATATCGCCGATACCCTGGATGCCCGCCAGCCCGGTCAGCCGGTGGTGCCGGCGACCCGGCTGGGGCCGGTTTCCCACCTCGGGCGCGCGCCCTGGCTCAGCGGCAGCCATGCCCACCAGGCGCGCAGCGAACTCAACCCGCTGCTTGATGCGCACCTGGCCGAGGCCGTCAGCATCGGTGGCTACGCGGTGCTGGGCGCCGTGCTGGAAGAACTGCGCCAGCGCCACGGCGCCGGGCGCTGCCTGACCCTGGAGAACGGCCAGGGCTGGAACGGCAGCGGGCTGGCCTATCTGACCCAGGGCGAGAGTGGCGCCCAGGGTAGCCAACTGCTGGGCAGCGAGGTGCGGGTCAGCAGCGATGAGCGGCTGCTGTGGCCACAGCGCTGCGCCGGTCTCTATCGACAGTTCGCTCGGCCGGTGCTGGGTGCCAGCCTGGCCGAGGATCAGGCCCAGGCCCTGGGGGTGCAACCCTTCACCCTGATCCGCCGTGCTGGCCTGCGAATTGCCGTGGTAGGCATCACCGACCCCTATGCCGGGGATCAGAAGGCTTCCTTGAAACAGTGGTACCAATCGCTGCTGCCAGCCTTCAAGGCGGCGCGTGGCCAGGCCGATCTGGTCATCGCCCTTGCCGACGTGGGCACCGGGCCCGGCCTCTGGCTGGCCGAACGGTTGGGCGATACCGACCTGCTGTTGTGTGCCCGCGGGCAGGATTTCTGGCCAACGCCGATCGAGGTGCTGCAGAGCAGCGGCAGGCGGGTGCCGGTGGTGCTCGGCGGCTGCCGGGCCAGCGGTGCCTTTCATATCGGTTGCCAGCGCCAGGCCGGGCGATGGACCTTCGTCGCCCGTTTTCACCCCGCCTTCGAGCAACTGCTTTCCCCGGCCGGCCAGGCCTATGCAGCAAACTTGCGCAGCCACTTGCAGAGCCAGCGCGCGCCCCACGCCGCCTGGCTCGATCAGCCCCTGGCCAGGGCGCCACAGGCGCTGTGGCGGCGCGACACCCGCGGTGGCAGCTGGGACCGCCTGCTGCATCAGGCCCTCTCCGATGACGGCCGGATGCAGGTGTTGTTGCCCGGCCTGCGTTACGACAGCCCCCTGGCCGCTGGCCAGGCGATTACCCGCGAACAGCTGATCAGCCTGACCGGCGGCTATCCGGCCGCCGTGGTCGAGGCGCCGGTGAAGCCGCTGGAAAGCGTGCTGGAGAACGCCGCCGACCAGCTGTTCGGCGACCCCCTGCTGCTCGACAACAGCCAGGACCTGCCGCGCTGGCAGGGGCAGGCCTGGCAGGTCAACTACAGCCCGGGCGGCAAGCGGGTTTCCGGCCTGGCGCCGCTCGACGGCCTGTGTCGCAGCGTTTCCCTGAGCGCCGATGCCCGCGGTGAACCCCTCTGGCAGCGCGTGGAAACCTGGCTGAGCAGGCAGCCGGCCGACTGGCAATTGCCGGCCCTGCAGCTGCCCAGCGTGCGCTACGTGCAGGGCCATCCCGGCTGGCACCCCAGAGGCATCAGTTGATCAGCGCGCCGCGCCTGTGGAACGGCCTGTGGCTGACCCTCGGGGCCTGGCTGGCGGCGCAGTGCGTGCTGCTGCTCAGCCGTGAGCCGCAACCGGCCCGTGCCGCCGCCGTCGAGGTGGCCGCGCCGCCCGGCCTGTTGGTTGGCCACTGGCAGCTGCAGGCCGACGACGGTGCAGTGCCGCTGACCCGGCTGCCGGTCCAGTACCTGGGCGGGCTGCGCGCGCAGCCGCTGGGCGCCACGGTGGTGGTGCTGCGCTACGAGCAGCAGGTACGCAGCTACCGCCGCGGGCAACGCCTCGCCCCCGGCATCGTGCTGCAGGACATCGACGACACGGGGCTGATTTTCGATAACCAGGGGCGGCGCGAGCGCCTGCCCTGGCCGCCACGGCCTGCCGTGACCGGCTTCAAGCGGCAAGGATAAGAGATGATTGTTCGCTACTGCCTGGCCGCGCTGCTGGCCCTGGGCGCTACCCAGATTCTGGCCGATGAGCTGCTGGACCTGCCGGTCGCCGAGTCGCCGCTGTACGAGGTGAATTTCGTCGACACCGAGCTCAGCGAGTTCATCGACAGCGTGTCGCAGATCACCGGCACCACCTTTATCGTCGACCCGCGGGTCAAGGGCAAGGTCACCGTGCGCACCGTCGAGCGCCATGACAGCGAAGCCATCTACGACATCTTTCTGGCGCAACTGCGTGCCCAGGGCTTCGCCGCGGTCAACCTGCCCAACGGCAGCGTGAAGATTCTGCCTGACCAGGCCGCGCGCCTGGAACCGGTGCCCGTGGACCCCAGCGGCGGGCAGCCGGCCGCCGGCGACGGTATCGCCACCCGGGTGTTCAGCGTGCGCAATGCCGCCAGCGAGCAGTTGCTCGGCATCATCAAGCCGCTGATCGATCCGCGGGTCGGGGTCATCACCCCGTACCCTGCCGCCAACCTGCTGGTGGTCACCGACTGGCGCAGCAACCTGGGGCGTATCGACCGCCTGCTCGCCGAACTCGATCAGGTCAGCGACGAGCCGCTGCAGGTGATGCCCCTGCAGCACGCCAGCGCCGCCGATACCAGCGCGCTGATCACTCGCCTGCTGGCCAGCGACAAGGGCGCCGACGGCGCCCAGGTGATCGCCGACCCGCGCAGCAACGCCCTGCTGGTCCGCGGCAGTGCCGACAGCCGTGAGCGGGTGCGCGCCCTGCTGACCCAGCTGGATCGACCGGGCGGCGAGTTGCGCGCCTCCAATACCCAGGTGATCTACCTGCGCCATGCCAACGCCGCCGAGGTGGTCAAGGTGCTGCGCGGTCTCAGCCAGGAGGCGCCCCAGGCCCCCGGCGAGGGCGCGGAGGGCGCCCAGGTCGCGCGCCTGCCGATCAGCGATTCCGGGGTGCGCCTGGAATACGAGGAGGGCACCAACGCGGTGGTGATGGTCGGCCCGGACAGCGAACTGGCGGCCTACCGCTCGATCGTCGAGCAACTGGACATCCGCCGCGCCCAGGTGGTGGTCGAGGCAATCATCGCCGAGGTTTCCGATTCCCGCGCCGAGGAGCTGGGCGTGCAGTGGCTGTTCGCCGACGAGAAACTCGGCGCCGGGGTGGTCAACTTCAGCGCTGGTGGCGCGAATATCGCCAGCATCGCCGGTGCGGCGGCCAGTGGCGACAACGCCGCCCTCGGCGAGCTGCTGTCGGGTGTCAACGGCGCGACCGCCGGCATCGGTCATTTCGGCGGTGGCTTCAATTTCGCCGTGCTGCTCAATGCGCTGAAGAGCAAGAGCGGCTTCAACCTGCTGTCCACCCCGACCCTGCTGACCCTGGACAACGCCGAGGCGTCGATTCTGGTTGGCCAGGAAGTGCCCTTCGTCACCGGCTCGGTGACCCAGAACAACAGCAACCCGTACCAGACCATCGAGCGCCGCGAGGTCGGCGTGAAGTTGCGCATCAAGCCGCAGATCAATATCGACAACAGCGTGCGCCTGGACATCGTCCAGGAGGTGTCGTCGATTGCCGACTTCGCCTCGGCCAGCGACGTGATCACCAACAAGCGCGAGATCAAGACCAAGGTCATGGTCGAGGACAACGGCCTGATCATTCTCGGTGGGCTGATCAGCGATGAAACCAGCAATACCGACCAGAAGGTGCCCCTGCTCGGCGACATACCCGGCCTCGGCCGGCTGTTCCGCTCGACCGGCAAGAGCGGCGTCAAACAGAACCTGATGGTGTTCATCCGCCCGCGCATCCTGCGTGACGGGCCGAGCATCGCCAGCTTCAGTGCCGATAAATACCAGAACCTGCAGCGCGAGACGGCGCTGGAGTTGCCGGCGCTGGACGGCGACGCCGGGCTGCAGCAGCTGTTCCCGGCCAGCCGCGCGCGCCTCGATGGGGGCGCCTGGTAATGGGCCTGTTGCCCTATCGCCTGGCCCGGCAGGCCGGCCTGGCCTGGGTGCCCGGCGAGGGCAGCTGGAGCCTGTGGCTGTGCGAGGACGCCGACACCGACCAGTTGCAGGAGCTGTTGCGCGTCGAGGGTGCACCGGCTTCGGTGTGTCGCTTGCCACGCAGCGAGTTCGAACAGCGCCTGGGCCAGCTGTACCAGGCCGGCGAGGGGGCGAATGCGGCGCTGATCGAGGGCATCGGCGAGCAGGTCGATCTCGACAGTTTGATGAACGACATGCCGCGCATCGAGGACCTGCTGGAGAGCGATGACGAGGCGCCGGTGATCCGCCTGATCAACGGCCTGTTCGCCCAGGCCCTGCAATTGCAGGCCTCGGATATCCATATCGAGACCTTCGAGCAGAGCCTGGTGGTGCGCCTGCGCATCGACGGCCACCTGAGCGAGGTGCTGCGCCCGCCACGGGCGCTGTCGGCGATGCTGGTGTCGCGCATCAAGGTCATGGCGCGCCTGGACATCGCCGAAAAGCGTCAGCCCCAGGACGGCCGCATCACCCTGCGCGCCGCCGGCCGTGAGGTCGACGTGCGGGTCTCCACCCTGCCGGGCATCCACGGCGAGCGGGTGGTGATGCGCGTGCTGGACAAGCAGGCCAGCCTGCTGGCGCTGCCCAACCTGGGCATGCCCTCTGCGGTGGAGCAGGGCCTGCGCGCCTGCCTGGGCCGCCCCAACGGCATCGTGCTGAGCACCGGGCCGACCGGCTCGGGCAAGACCACCACGCTGTATGCCAGTCTCAACAGCCTCAACGATGGCAGCCGCAATATCCTCACCGTCGAAGACCCGGTGGAATACGCCATCACCGGCATCGGCCAGACCGCCATCAACCCGCGTGCCGGGCTGACCTTCGCCAGTGGCCTGCGGGCGATCCTGCGCCAGGACCCGGACGTGATCATGCTTGGCGAAATCCGTGACCGGGAAACCGCGCAGATCGCCGTGCAGGCCAGCCTTACCGGGCACCTGGTGCTGTCGACGCTGCATACCAACAGCGCCGTGGGCGCGGTGACCCGGCTGCGCGACATGGGTATCGAGCCCTTCCTGATCGCCTCCTGCCTGCGCGGCGTGCTCGCCCAGCGCCTGGTTCGTCGCCTGTGCAATTGCGCCGAGCGGCGCCCCCTGCAGGCCGCCGAGCGGCAGCTGCTGCCTGAGCTGGCCGGCCTCGACCACAGCTTTCATCCGGTGGGCTGCGCGCAGTGCCAGGGCAGCGGTTATCAGGGGCGCCTGGGGCTGTACGAATTCATCGAGCTGGACGACGGGCTGATCGCGCTGCTGTACAGCGGCGCCAGCGAGGTGAGCATGCACGCCTACCTCGAGGAGCGTCGGCAGAGCCTGGCGGCCATGGCCTGCGATTGCCTGGGCCGCGGCGACACCAGCCTGGCCGAAGTGCTGCGCGCGGTGCAGGGCTGAGCATGCCGACCTATCGCTATCAGGCCGTCGACCTGGCCGGCAAGGCGCACAAGGCCAGCCTGCAGGCGGACAGCGAGCGCCATGCCCGGCAGTTGCTGCGCGAAAACGGGCTGTTCGCCCGTGAGCTGCACCGTCACGACCCGCAAAGCCGCCAACCGCGCCGCCAGCGGGTCAGCCGCGCCCAGCTGTGCGAGCTGACCCGGCAACTGGCGACCCTTACCGGCGCTGGCATTCCGCTGGTTGACGCCTTGGGCACCCTGGAGCGGCAGCTGGTCCAGCCCGCCCTGCGCAGCCTGCTGGTGGCGGTACGCGGCTCGCTGGCCGAGGGCGTCGGCCTGGCCCGCAGCCTGGCCCGCCAGGGCGGGGTGTTCTCGGCCCTGTATTGCGCGCTGGTCGAGGCCGGGGAGCGCTCCGGCCGCCTGGCCCAGGTGCTCGAACGCCTGGCCGAGCACCTGGAGCAGGTGCAACGCCAGCAGCACAAGGCGCGCACCGCGCTGATCTACCCGGCCGTGCTGATGGGGGTGTCCCTGGCCGTGGTGATCGGCCTGATGACCTTCGTGGTGCCCAAGCTTACCGAGCAGTTCGCCCATGCCGGGCAGAGCCTGCCGTGGATCACCACGCTGCTGATCGGCATCAGCAACGCGCTGGTGCTGCTCGGCCCCTGGCTGCTGGGGGCGGCGCTGCTGGCGGGGTTGCTCGGCAAATTACTGCTGCGCAAACCGCACTGGTGCCTGCGCCGCGATGATCTGCTGCTGCGCCTGCCCCAGGTCGGTGTGCTCCTGCAGGTGCTGGAAAGCGCACGGCTGTCACGCAGCCTGGCGATTCTGGTCGGCAGCGGCGTGCCCCTGCTCGAGGCCCTGCAGGTGGCCACCGCCACGGTCAATAACCGGCGCATCCGTCTGGCCCTGGAGCGGGTCGGCAATGAGGTGAAGGGCGGCGTCAGCCTGCATCGGGCGCTGGAGGCCAGCGGCCATTTCCCGCCGTTGCTGCTGAACATGGTGGCCAGTGGCGAGGCCAGCGGCACCCTGCCGGACATGCTCGAACGCGTGGCGGACAACCAGGAGCGTGGCTTCGCCCGCCAGGTGGACACCGCCATGGCACTGTTCGAACCCCTGATGATTCTGGTGATGGGCGGCGTGGTGCTGTTCATCGTAATGGCCGTGCTGCTGCCGATCATGCAGCTCAACCAGGGCCTGACACTGTAAGGAGGAGCGCCATCATGCGCAGCAATCGTTTCACCCAGCGGGGCTTCACCCTGATGGAAATCATGGTGGTGATCTTCATCATGGGGCTGTTGATCGCCGTGGTCGCACCCAGCGTGCTGGGCAGCCAGGACAAGGCCATGAAGCAGAAGGTGATGGCCGACCTGTCCACCTTCGAGCAGGCCCTGGACATGTACCGCCTCGACAACCTGCGCTTCCCCAGCAACGAGCAAGGGCTGTCGGCACTGGTGGCCAAGCCGACCGTCGAGCCGCTGCCGCGTGCCTGGCGTGCCGACGGCTATATCCGCCGCTTGCCCGAGGATCCCTGGGGCCAGCCTTATCAATACCGCAGCCCGGGCCAGCATGGTCGGGTCGATGTCTACTCGCTGGGCGCCGATGGCGTCGCGGGCGGCGAGGGCATCGATGCCGACCTGGGCAACTGGGAACTCTGAGACGCTGCCATGGGCGGGAGTTGCGACAAGGTGGCAGGCACTTGCGTAGGGCGGACAACGCTGTTGTCCACCGTTGCGATCGTAATCCGTAGGGTGGACAACGCTCTTTTTGTCCACCATTGCGATCGTGAGCGGTGGGCGGGTAAAGCGTCGTCCACTCTAAGTGGCGGGGAGCTCTGAAGGGTGTCCGAGCAGCGCGGGTTCAGCCTGCTGGAGTTGCTGGTCGTGCTGTTTATCGCCGGCCTGCTGACCAGCCTCAGCGTGGCCTGGCTCGACAGCGGTGAGGCGCCGGCGCAGCAGGCCCTGGAGCGCCTTGCCGCCGCCAGCCGCGCCCAGGCCGCCGAGGCGTTGCACGCCGGGCAGATTCATGGCCTGCGCTGGAACGGCCAGCGCCCCGAGTTCGTGCGCCAGGTGCGCGATCGGGAGGGGCTGCGCTGGCAGGTCGAGGCGGTCGCGCTGGGCGAATGGCCGGCGCTGCTGAGGCCTGACTGGCCGGCTGCCGGTGAGCCGCGTCTGGTGTTCACGCCAAACGGTGTCGGGCGTGCGCAGGCATTGCGCTGGCACTGGCCCGATGGCGGCGAACAGTGGCAGTGGGAAAGCGCCGGGCGCTTGCAGCGGACGTCGTTGCCATGAAGCGCCAGCGCGGGTTCACCCTGCTCGAGGTGACGGTCGCCCTCGGTATCGCCGCCGTGCTGGCGGTCATGACCAGCCAGGTGCTGCGCCAGCGCCTGGCCGTACAGCAGAGCGTTCAGCAGCATCAGCTCGGGGCGTTGTGTGCCCGTGAGCTGGAAGCACGTTTTGCGGTCGAGCAACTCTGGCCGGCGCAGAACAGCCTCGCCGGGGTGCTCGCCCAGGGCCACGGCAGCTGTCATTGGCAACTGCAGATGCAGGGCACCGGGGTACGCAACCTGCGGCGTGCCGAGCTGAGCCTGTTCGCCGATGGCGAGCGCCGCGAGTCGCTGGGGTTGTATCAGCTGTTTCTGGTGCGCCCATGAACGCCAGGCAGGGCGGCTTGACCCTGATCGAACTGCTGGTCGCCCTGGCGCTGACGGCCTTGCTGGGCGTGCTGCTGGCCGCCCTGGTCAATGGCTGGATCAATGTGCGCGAGCGCCTGTCCCAGGGCGCGCCAGGTATCCCGGTACTGGATTTCTGCCTGGCCCTGGAGCGTCGTTTCGATACCACCGTGCTGCGTCAGCTGCATGAGCGCCGCTTGCCGCTGGCCTTGAACTGGCTGGACTGGCAGCCGGACGAGCTGCAACTGCAGTGGGTGGCGCTCGGCGCCTGGCCGAGCGCCGAAGGCGGCGCCCGCCTGCAGCGCCAGCGTCTGGGATACGAGCGCCGCAGCCAGCGCCTGCTGCTGTACACCTCCGGTGATCTGTACGCCGCAGGCGCCCCGGCGTGGACCCTGCGCGAGCAGCTGGACCGGGTCGAATCGGTGACTTTCAGTTTTCGCCAGGACAGCCGCTGGCTGGCCTGGCCATCGACGGACAGGTTGCGCCCGGACAGGGGCGTGCGCCTGACGTTTCAGCGTGATGGAGCCCCCTATGTCTGTACCTTCGCCCTGCCGTGGGGCCGTTCATGAAACTTGAGCCTTGGCGTCGCCGTGCGGCACGGCCCTGGTTGCTGCTGCGCCCGGGCAGCCATGGCGAGGCCTGGCAGTGGGCTCGGGTCGAGCAGGGCCGCGTGCCGGCCTCAGGTTCGGGAACGCCGCCGGCAATACCGGGTGCACGGGTGGCGCTGGTGCTGCCGGGGGAGCGGTGCAGCCACTTTCAGGTGGCGGCGCCCCCGGGGCTGAAGCGTCACGAGTGGCCGTTGCTGCTCGAGGATCGCCTGCTGCAGAGCGCCGAGGAACTGGCCTGCGGCTGCCTGGCCCGCGAGCCCGGCTGGATGAGGCTGGTCTACATCGAGCAGGCGCTGCTCGACGGTTGGCTGGCGCAATGCGCCGAGTGGCAGCTCGATGTGCAGCGCTGCTGGGCGCAGTTCCAGCTGTTGCCGGTGCCAGCTCCCGGCGCCGCCTGGTGCTGGCGCCAGGAGGGCGGGGCGAGTCTGTTCGTCGGTAGCAGCGCCGAGGCGCGCCAGCACTGGCTGGCCTGGCCGGTCGAGCTGCAGGCGGCGGCGCCTGCCGGTATCTGGGGCGAGCTGGAGATCCACAGGCTCGAGGGCGCCTGGCCCGAGCCGCTCGCCGCGCTGGATGACCTGCCCAGCCTGTTCGAACGGCGCCGGGCGAAGCGCCAGGCGCGCGCACTCAGCCCTGGCCTGTGGCGCCTGCCGGCTGCCTGCCTGGCTCTGGCCGTGCTCTGGGCGGGGCTGTGGGCCAGCCAGCAATGGCGGCAGCAGGGCGTCTATCAGGCGCAGGTGGAAGCCGTGGTCGGCCCGGTCGCTTCACTGCGCGAAGCCGCGCAGCGGGTCAAGCAGCAGCGTCTGGGCGCGGACGAGCGGCAGCTGCGCCTGCGGCAACTGCAGCATCTGCAGACCGAGCTCGATGGCTGGTTGCGTGCCAACGCCGGCTGGCAATTGAGCGCTGCCCAGTTCGATGGGCAGCGCTGGGCCCTGCGCCTGCAGGGCCATGAAGCCATCGACGATTCAGCCTGGCAGGCGATGGCGGGCGCTATTGGCGTGGCGGTACAGGTGAGCCAGGCCGGCGACGAACTCGATCTGACTTTCGACCTCGGAGGCGCCTAATGAGCCTGAATCTCGAACACCGCGGCCTACGCCTGCTGGCGGTGGCAATCATCGCCGTACTGCTGGCGCTGCTGGCCTGGCGTGAAGGCCAGCAGCGCTGGCAGGCCTTTGGCCAATGGCAGGCGCTGGCAGGCGCGAGCCTGGCCCTGCGGGCCGACAGGACGCTGAGCGCCGAGGACCTGCAGCAGGCTGCCAAGGCCCGCGCCATCCGCATCGACACCCTGGAGCCGGACACCGCGCACTGGCTGGTACGGGGGCGGCTCAAGGATGAGCGCGTGTTGCAGGACTGGCTCCTGCAGCTGGAGCGGGAGGGCGCCCAGCTGTTGCGCTGGAGCCTGCGCCGTGAGGAGTCGGCGCTGCACTTCGAACTGGCCCTGCAGCGATGAGCCGGCGCGCGTGGCTGTGGGCGCTGCTGGTATTCGCCCTGACCCTGCTGGTCGAGCTGCCCGCCCGCTGGCTGTTGGCGCCCCTGCCGGTACCGCTGGCCGGCATCAGCGGCAGTCTCTGGCAGGGGCAGGCCGAGCGCCTGGGGGACTTGGGGCCGCTGCGTTGGCAATGGCAACCCTGGCGAGCCAGGGCCCAGGCGAGCGCCGGTTACCAGGGGCAGCGCTGGCAGTTGCAGGTGGCCGGGTGGCCTTGGGCCTGGCAGGCCTCGCTACAGCCGGTCAGCGATCCTCATACGCTGGCGACCGATTACCGCCTGGCGGGGCAGTGGCAGGGCCGTATCGTGCTGAGCGGCAGCGCGTCGCGTTGCCGCTCAGCCGAGGGCCAGTTGCAGGGTGATGGGCTGGCGCTGCAGGCGCCCTGGCAGCTGGAATTGGGCCAGGCGCGCCTGGCGCTGGATTGCAGCACCGGCTGGAAACTGGCAGGGCAGCTGAGTTTGGCCGGTCAGCACCATGCCGACCTGGCGGCCGATCTGCTCGCCCGGCAGGCCAGGTTGACGGGGCGCGTCGAGCCTGGCGCGGCGCTGCAACCGCTGCTGGTCAGTGGGCAATGGCTGGCGCCGGGCGGCACCGAGGTGGCGCGCACTATCCGTTGGTAATCACGCCAGCTCAACAGGCCGTCAGGGGCGAATCTCGATCAGCGTGCCGTCTTTAACCAGCGCCCAGACCTCGCGCATGTCGGCGTTCTTCATGGCGATGCAGCCTTCGGTCCAGTCCAGGGTATGGAAGAACCACTCGGGGTATTCGTCGTCCAGCGGCGTGCCGTGGATCATGATCATGCTGCCCGGTTTCACCCCGGCGGCCTTGGCTTGGGCCTGGTCACGGGCGTTGGGGTAGGAGATGTGCATGGACAGGTTGTACTTCTCGCTCTTGCGCCGCCAGTCGATCCAGTAGAAACCTTCCGGCGTGCGCAGGTCGCCCTCGCGCAGCTTGGCGCCGAGCGGCTGTTTGCCCAGGGAGATGCGATAGGACTTGAGCGTCTTGCCCCGCTGATCAGTTGCAGCCGGCGCTGGGACTTTTCCACCAATACCTTGTCGACGGTGGCCACGGGAGCGGCGGGCGCGGTGGCGGCTTGGCCGGCGAGGGCCAGCGAGAAGAGGGTAAAGGCGAGCAACCAGCGCATGGAATTTTCGACTGAGCAGATGGCCGGCGGGCGGCGGAGGCTCATTCTAAGGCAGGCGTATATAAGCGCCTAGGGGCTGGCGACAGGCGCCGCACAGCCCCGTAGCCTGATATAGAGCGAGGCGAACCCTGTAATCCCTGGTTCGCCTCGCTCACGCAGCCATCAGTACAACGAGGGCAGCTCGTTGGGGCGCAGGTCGAAGACCAGCACCTCGGCCTGCTGGCCTTTGCTCAGGTGCAGGTCGCGCACGTCGCGCAGCCTTACGCCATCGCCGGCCTGCAACTGCTCGCCGTTGAGCTGGACGCTGCCGCTGGCCACGTGAACGTAGGCGTAGCGGTCATCGTCCAGTTGCAGATGCGCCTGCTCGGCACCGTCGAATAGCCCGGCATACACCCGCGCATTCTGGCGCACGCTCAGCGAACCATCGGCGCCATCCGGCGAGATGATCAGCTGCAGGCGACCGCGTTTTTGCGCCTCGCTGAAGTGCTCCTGCTGGTAGCGCGGCTCGGCCTGGCGTTCGCTCGGCACGATCCAGATCTGCAGGAAGTGCACCGGCTCGCTACGCGAGTGGTTGAATTCGCTGTGCGACACACCGCTACCGGCGCTCATCAGTTGCACGTCGCCAGGGCGGATCACCGAGCCGGTGCCCAGGCTGTCCTTGTGCTCCAGGGCGCCTTGCAGCACGTAGGAGAAGATCTCCATGTTGCGGTGCGGGTGCTCGCCGAAACCCTGGCCAGCGGCCACGGTGTCGTCGTTGATCACCAGCAGGTCGGAGAAGCCACGCTCCTTCGGGTTGTTGTAGCTGGCGAACGAGAAGGTGTGAAAGGAGTTGAGCCAGCCATGGTCGGCATGGCCACGGTCGGTCGCTTTACGGATAGCCAGCATGATGAATCCTCCGGTTGATAAGTGCGGCCTCTATCGGCGGCATGGAGGTAATGTTACTGACTATCTGCAGATTGATTAACTAGCTGGAAATGGATTTATTGTCCGCTTCAGGTTGACGGTATCAGGCGTTCAGGTGCTCTATCTGCTGCTTGATGAAATCCGAGAACACCTGCACCGCGCGGGCGGATTGCCGGTGTTGTGGATACACCGCATACACCGCAGCGGGCGCAGGCCAGTGCTGAGCGAGGATCGGCACCAGCGCGCCGCTCTCCAGGGCCTGGCCGACGATAAAGGTGGGCAGGTAGGCGATGCCCATGCCGGCCACGGCCGCATCGCGAATCAGCTCGCCGTTGTTGGCACGCAACTGGCCGCGCATGCTCAGGTTCCTGGGTTTGCCGGCCTCGCGCAGGCGCCACTCCACGTGGCGGCTGTGCCCGTAGAGCAGGCAGGCATGCTGCTGCAGTTCGTCGAGGTCGGCCGGTGCGCCGTGTTCCTCAAGGTAAGCGGGGCTGGCGCAGAGGATGGTCTGCATGTCGGTCAGGCGCTTGGCGATCAGGCTGGAGTCTTCCAGGGTGCCGATGCGGATCGACATGTCGTAACCGTCGGCGAGCAGGTCGACGGCGCGGTCGTTGAGGTCGATCTCCAGGTTGATGTGCGGGTGCTGCTGCATGAACAGCGGCAGCACCTGGCTCAGGTGCAGGGTGGCGAAGGTCATCGGCGCGCTGACCCGCAGGGTGCCGCGCAGGGAAGCGCCCTGGGCAGACACCAGCTCCTGGGCATCGCGTAGGTCGGCGAGGATGTTGGTGGCCTTGTCGTACAGCAGCAGGCCCAGCTCGGTGGCCTGCAGGCGGCGCGTGGTGCGGTTGAGCAGGCGCACGCCGAGCAGCGCTTCCAAGGCGGCGACGCGGCGGCTGACGTACTGCTTGGTCACCCCGAGGGTGTCGGCGGCAGCGGTGAAGCTACCAGCGTCCAGGGTGGTGACGAACAGGCGCAGATCTTCGACGTTCATGGGCTTCTCATCGGTTGGCCCGCGATTATTACCGGGTGCGTGGGCTTCGCGCCATCGGCTATCCTCGGCGTCTGCCCCAACTGCCCAGGACGCCTCGATGTTCACCAGCAAGTTGCCCGCTGTCGGCACCACCATCTTTACCACCATGTCCCAGCTGGCGGCCCAGACCGGCGCCATCAACCTGTCCCAGGGCTTCCCGGATTTCGACGGCCCCGAGGCCCTGCGCGAAGCGCTGGCCCGGCACGTGGCGGCGGGGCACAACCAGTACGCGCCGATGACCGGGCTGCCGGCATTGCGCGAGCAGATCGCCCTGAAGATCGAGCGGCTGTACGGGCGCAAGGTCAGTGCGGACAGCGAGGTGACCGTCACGCCGGGCGCCACCCAGGCGATCTTCTGCGCGATCCAGGCGCTGATTCATCCCGGCGACGAGGCGATCGTCTTCGACCCTTGCTACGACAGCTACGACCCCAGCGTGACCCTGGCCGGCGGGCGCTGCATCCACCTACCCTTGGCCGCTGGTGATTTCGCCATCGACTGGCAACGCCTGGAAGCGGCGCTGAGCCCCCGTACCCGGCTGATCGTGCTCAACACGCCGCACAACCCCAGCGGCGCATTGATCAGCCGCGACGAGCTGGATCGCCTGGCCGCACTGATCCGTGACCGCGACATCCATATCCTCAGCGATGAAGTCTACGAGCACCTGGTGTTCGACGGCCGCCAGCACGCCAGCGTACTGAGCCACGACGAGCTCTACGCCCGGGCTTTCGTGGTCAGCTCGTTCGGCAAGACCTACCACGTCACCGGCTGGAAGACCGGTTATGTAGTGGCGCCTCCGGCGCTGAGCGCCGAGTTGCGCAAGGTGCACCAGTACGTCAGCTTCTGTGGGGTGACGCCGCTGCAATGTGCGCTGGCGGACTTCATGGCCGAGTGGCCCGAACATGTGAGCGAGCTGCCGGCGTTCTACCAGGCCAAGCGCGATCTGTTCTGCGACCTGCTGGCGGGCTCGCGCTTCACCTTCAGCCGCACGCCGGGTACCTATTTCCAGCTGGCCGACTACTCGGCGATCCGCCCGGACCTGGACGACGTGGCCATGGCCCAGTGGCTGACCCGCGAGCACGGCGTGGCGGCAATTCCGGTGTCGGTGTTCAGCGAACGGCCGGATCCAGCGCAGCGCCTGGTACGCTTCTGTTTCGCCAAGCGCGAGGACACCCTGCGCCAGGCAGCGGAAAAACTCAGCGCCATCTAGCACCTTGTAGGGTGGACAACCGCGATGCGTTGGCCACCGCTTGGCATGCGATATCACGGGAGGGCTATCGATGAGCAAACAAGACCACCTCGAACTGGCGCTGATCCAGAGCGACCTGGCCTGGCACGACCCTGAGGCCAATCGCGCCCACTTCGAGACCCAGCTGCAGCAGGCTGCGGGCGCCGACCTGGTAATCCTGCCGGAGATGTTCAGCACCGGTTTTTCCATGCAGTCCGCCGAGCTGGCCGAGCCGGAAGACGGCCCCACCAGCCAGTGGCTCAGCGAGCAGGCCCGGCGAATAAATGCGGTGATCACCGGCAGCCTGATCATCCAGGCCGCCGATGGCAGCTACCGCAATCGACTGTTGTGGGCGCGTCCGGATGGTTCGCTGGCCCATTACGACAAGCGCCACCTGTTTCGCATGGCCGGTGAGCACCAGCACTATGCCGCCGGCGAGCGCCAGGCAGTATTCGAGGTCAAGGGTTGGCGGGTACGCCCGCTGATCTGCTACGACCTGCGCTTTCCGGTATGGAGCCGCGATGCCGTGGGCACCGACCTGCTGCTCTACACCGCCAACTGGCCAGCCGCCCGGCGCCTGCACTGGAACCGCCTGCTGCCGGCGCGAGCCATCGAAAACCTCTGCTACGTCGCGGCGGTCAATCGCATCGGCGTGGACGGCAAGGGTCACCCCTACAGCGGCGATTCCCAGGTGCTGGATTTCCAGGGCGACAGCCTGCTCGATGCCGGGGATAGGACGGGCGTGTTCCATCAGCGTCTTGATGGCTCTGCATTAGTCGCCTACCGCGAGCGCTTCCCGGCGCATCAGGACGCCGATCCGTTCGAGTTTCGTTGAGCCTGAAACGCCACCGGCCCGGTTCGCGAGGGCGAAACCGGGCCGGTTGGCAACCAGACACCCTTGTTAGGCGGCGTTCTGATCCTTGGCCAGGGAAGCCATGTCGATCACGAAGCGGTATTTCACGTCACTCTTGAGCATGCGCTCGTAGGCTTCGTTGATGTTCTGGATATCGATCATTTCGATGTCCGAGACGATGTTGTGCTCGGCGCAGAAGTCGAGCATTTCCTGGGTTTCGGCGATACCGCCGATCAGCGAACCGGCCAGGCGGCGGCGCTTGAAGATCAGGCCGAAGACTTCCGGCGACGGGTGCGCCGAGTCCGGTACGCCGACCAGGGTCATGGTGGCGTCGCGCTTGAGCAGGCCGAGGAACGCATCCAGGTTGTGCGGCGCGGCCACGGTGTTGAGGATGAAGTCGAAGCTGTTGACGTGGGCCGCCATCTCGTCGGCATTCTTCGACACCACCACTTCGGCAGCGCCCAGGCGTAGGGCATCTTCTCGCTTGTTCGGCGAGGTGGTGAACAGCACCACGTGAGCGCCCATGGCGGCGGCGATCTTCACGCCCATGTGGCCGAGGCCACCGAGGCCGACGATACCCACCTTGTCACCCTGCTTGACGTTCCACTGGCGCAGCGGCGAGTAGGTGGTGATGCCGGCGCAGAGCAGCGGCGCCACGGCGGCCAGGTTGTCGGTGTGGCGGATGCGCAGGACGAACTTCTGGTCGACGACGATGTTGTCGGAGTAGCCACCAAAGGTGTTTTCGCCACCGAAGAGCGGGCCGTTGTAGGTGCCGGTGAAGCCGGCCTCGCAGTACTGCTCCAGGCCTTCGGAACAGGACGAGCAGCTCTGGCAGCTGTCGACCATGCAGCCGACGCCGGCCAGGTCGCCGACCTTGAAGCCGGTCACGTCGCTACCGACTGCGGTGACCTTGCCGACGATCTCGTGGCCGGGCACCGAGGGGTACAGGGTGTTCTTCCACTCGTTGCGCGCGGTGTGCAGGTCGGAGTGGCAGACGCCGCAGTAGAGGATGTCGATCTGCACGTCGTTGGCGCCGACGGCGCGGCGCTGGAAGCGGTAGGGCGCGAGAGGTTTGCTGGAATCCTGGGCGGCGTAGCCGAGAATGGTGGTCATGGGCAATTCCTGTCGATTGTGAATCAGCGGCTTGTGGCCGCGGGGGTGGATAAGCGTAGTGCAGTCCGGTGCCGGGTCGATTGCACAATCCTGTCGCTGTCTGTCCTGATCCTGTGGTTTAGGCGGTACGGGCCGGTAGTTGATTCCCCCGCCCTGCGGTTTGCCGGGTTCGGATCGACCTGCGCTCAGGCTCTGCGTGGGGGCCAGCAGTGGGTTTTATGACGGCGTGACTGAAACGCAGCGCGCCGCGCCGCAACCCTAGAGCGGGGTCGGATCGCCTAGCGACTGTTAAGGCGCGCGCGCAGCAGCGGGGTGAGTTCGTCGAATAGCGTCTGCACCGAGCGCAGCGCCAGGCAGTCGGGGCGGGTCAGCAGCCACAGGTCGGTGTCGCAAGCGACCAGTGCCTCGCTCAGGCGCTCCACGCCATCGAGGCTGCGGGCCATGAAGTCGGGCAGGGCGGCGATGCCCAGGCCGCCCTGGACCAGGGTGGCGACCGCCGACATGCTGCTGCAGCGGTAACGCGGCACCAGGCTGGGGTGCACCTGATGGCGCCAGGCCACGGTGATGTGGTCGGGCATGGAATCGTCCGGGGCGATCCACGGCACCGAGGTCGGCGCCTGCACAAAGGCGTCGCGGTGTTCCGGGCGGCCGCAGATGTAATAGGCGGTGTGGCCGAGTTGACGGCCGACCAGATGCTCGGGCGGTGCGTTGGACAGGCGCAGGGCGATGTCCGCGTCGCGGCGGCTGAGATTGGCGAAGGTGTTGGTGGTGGCCAGCTCCAGCGACAGTGCCGGGTAGCGCGGCATCAGTTCGGCCAGGCTGGGCAGCAGCAGGTTCTGCAGTACCGCATCGGTGCAGGTCAGGCGCACCGTGCCGCTGATGACTTTCTCGCCATGCTGCAGGGCGATGCGCGCGGCATCCAGGGCCTGCTCGGCGCGCTCGGCCTGCTCGGCCAGGGCCTGGGCGCTCTGGGTCGGCATGTAGCCGCGGCGGCTCTTCTCGAACAGGGCGATGCCCAGATTGGCCTCCAGCTTGCGGATGGCCCGGAACACCGTCGATACATCCACCTGCAATTGTTCGGCGGCCCGTGCCAGAGAGCGTCCGCGCACCAGGGCGAGCACCAGGGCGAGGTCGACGTGGCTGATCTGGTATTGCGTAGATGCAATCATCAATTGCTCTGTTGCCAGTATCGGTTGCGTGTGCGCCCACTTATACTCAAGGCGTTGCCTAGAATCAAATCCGCTAGCGGATACCCAGAATAATGAGGCGCCAAGGCTCGTGAGATGTCTTCCGCGGGCGCGCCGATGCGAAAGGATGTATTTCCCATGACTTCGGTTTCCCCACGTGTTGTTCAGCTCAACGAAGCGAACACCTTTCTCAAGGAGCACCCTGAGGTTCAGTACGTCGACCTGCTGATCACCGACATGAACGGTATCGTGCGTGGCAAGCGCGTCGAGCGCGCCAGCCTGCACAAGGTCTATGAAAAAGGCATCAACCTGCCGGCCTCGTTGTTCGCCCTGGACATCAATGGCTCCACCGTGGAAAGCACCGGCCTGGGCCTGGACATCGGCGATGCCGACCGCATCTGCTACCCGATCCCCGATACCCTGTGCAAGGAGCCCTGGCAGAAGCGCCCGACCGCACAGCTGTTGATGACCATGCACGAGCTGGACGGCGCGCCGTTCTTCGCCGACCCCCGTGAAGTGCTGCGCCAGGTGGTGGAGAAGTTCGACGAGCTGGGCCTGACCATTTGCGCGGCCTTCGAGCTGGAGTTCTATCTGATCGACCAGGAAAACGTGAACGGCCGCCCGCAGCCACCGCGCTCGCCGATTTCCGGCAAGCGCCCGATTTCCACCCAGGTCTACCTGATCGACGACCTCGACGAGTACGTCGACTGCCTGCAGGACATGCTCGAAGCCGCCAAGGAGCAGGACCTGCCGGCCGACGCCATCGTCAAGGAAAGTGCCCCGGCGCAGTTCGAGGTCAACCTGCACCACGTCGAGGACGCCATCAAGGCCTGCGACTACGCGGTGCTGCTCAAGCGCCTGATCAAGAACATCGCCTACGACCATGAAATGGATTCGACCTTCATGGCCAAGCCCTATCCGGGCCAGGCGGGTAACGGTCTGCACGTGCATATCTCGCTGCTCGACAAGAAGACCGGCCAGAACATCTTCGCCACCGACGATCCGGAGCAGCACGCGCCGCTGCGCCATGCCATCGCCGGGATCCTCGACACCATGCCGGCGTCGATGGCCTTCCTGTGTCCGAACGTCAACTCCTACCGCCGTTTCGGCGCGCAGTTCTACGTACCCAATGCGCCGAGCTGGGGCCTGGACAACCGCACCGTGGCGGTACGCGTGCCGACCGGCAGCAGCGACGCGATCCGCATCGAGCACCGCGTGGCCGGTGCCGACGCCAACCCGTACCTGATGATGGCCTCGATCCTCGCCGGTATTCACCACGGCCTGACCAACAGGCTGGAGCCGGGGGCGCCGATCGAGGGCAACTCCTACGAACAGCTGGAGCAGAGCCTGCCGAACAACCTGCGCGATGCCCTGCGCGAGCTGGACGACAGCGAAGTGATGAACAAGTACATCCGTCCCGAGTACATCGACATCTTCGTGGCCTGCAAGGAAGCGGAAATGCACGAGTTCGAGACCACCATTTCCGACCTGGAATACAACTGGTACCTGCATACCGTCTGAGGGAGTGATGAACATGACCACCATGACTCGCCAGGATTGGGAGCAGCGTTACCGGGGCCTGCGCATCGAGGGCCGGGCCTTTATCGACGGCAGCTATCGCGATGCCGTGGGCGGTGCGACCTTCGACAGCATCAGCCCGGTGGATGGCCGACATCTGGCCAGCGTGGCCAGCTGCATGGCCGAGGATGCCGAGCTGGCCGTAAAGGCCGCTCGCGCCGTGTTCGAGCGCGGCGACTGGGCAAGACTCGCCCCGGCACAGCGCAAGCGTGTGCTGATCGCCTTCGCCGACAAGCTGCTGGCCAATGTCGAGGAACTGGCGTTGCTGGAAACCCTCGACATGGGCAAGCCGATCAGCGATTCGTTGAGCATCGACGTACCGGCGGCGGCCAATGCCATCCGCTGGAGCGCCGAGGCGATCGACAAGCTGTATGACGAAGTGGCGCCCACGCCCCACGACCAGCTTGGCCTGGTGACCCGCGAGGCGGTCGGCGTGGTGGCGGCCATCGTGCCGTGGAACTTCCCGTTGCTGATGTCCAGCTGGAAGCTCGGCCCGGCGCTGGCCAGCGGCAATTCGGTGATCCTCAAACCCTCCGAGAAGTCGCCGCTGACTGCCATCCGTGTCGCCCAGTTGGCGCTGGAAGCCGGCATTCCGGCCGGCGTGTTCAACGTGCTGCCCGGTTACGGCCACACCGTCGGCAAGGCCCTGGCCTTGCACATGGATGTCGACACCCTCGTGTTCACCGGCTCCACCAGGATCGCCAAGCAACTGCTGATCTATTCCGGTGAGTCGAACATGAAGCGCGTGTGGCTGGAGGCCGGCGGCAAAAGCCCCAATATCGTCTTCGCCGATGCGCCGGACCTGCAGGCCGCCGCCGAGGCAGCGGCCACCGCCATCGCCTTCAACCAGGGCGAAGTCTGCGTCGCCGGCTCGCGCCTGCTGGTGGAAAGCTCGATCAAGGAGCGTTTCCTGCCCATGGTGGTCGAGGCGCTGCAGAGGTGGAAACCCGGCCACGCCCTGGAGCCGGACACCCGCGTCGGCGCACTGGTCGATGACGGCCACCTGGCCACCGTGCTCGGTTTCATCGAGGCCGGTCGCCAGGAGGGCGCCGAGATCCTTACCGGTGGCGAACGCGCCCTGCAGGAAACCGGCGGCAGCTACGTGCAGCCGACCCTTTTCGCCGGCGTGAACAACGCCATGCGCATCGCCCGCGAGGAAATCTTCGGCCCGGTGCTGTCGGTGATTACCTTCGACAGCGACGAGGAAGCCATCCGCATCGCCAACGACACGCCCTACGGCCTGGCCGCAGCGGTGTGGACCCGCGACATTTCCCGCGCCCACCGCACCGCGCGGGCGTTGCGCGCCGGCAGCGTGTGGGTGAACCAGTACGACGGCGGCGACATGACCGCGCCGTTCGGCGGCTTCAAGCAATCGGGCAATGGCCGCGACAAGTCGCTGCATGCCTTCGACAAGTACACCGAACTGAAAGCGACCTGGATCAAGCTCTGAGGGTAAAACCGACCCGCTGCGCGTCGGCCCTGCGGCGTTAAAAAACAGGCTCGGAATGCTCATGTACCACAGTACAATCGCCCGCGACCCCGGTCGCTTCCTTGCCTGCTTTTTGCGGGGCCGCCTAGGTCTTGCATGGCTCTAGCTCGCGCGTTCTTGAACGGCTTTGTCCCAAGGCGGAAATTTGCAGTTGTTAGGGAGTTTCAAATGACTCAACACGTCGACAGTTACTACGCCGCCTCGCGCAACCCGCGGGTCGATTACCCAGCGCTCACCGACGTCGTCGAGACGGATGTGTGCATCATCGGCGCCGGCTACACCGGCCTTTCCACCGCGCTGTTCCTGCTGGAAAACGGTTTCCGGGTGACCGTGCTGGAAGCCGCCAAGGTCGGTTTCGGCGCCTCGGGGCGTAACGGCGGGCAGATCGTCAACAGCTACAGCCGCGACATCGACGTCATCGAAAAGCAGGTCGGCGCGCGCCAGGCCCAGCTGCTCGGCGAGATGGCCTTCGAGGGCGGGCGCATCATCCGTGAGCGGGTCGCCAAGTACGGCATCCAGTGCGACCTGAAGGACGGTGGCGTGTTCGCCGCCATCACCGGCAAGCAGCTGGGCCACCTCGAAGCCCAGAAGAAGCTCTGGGAGCGCTACGGCCATACCCAGTTGGAGCTGATGGACGAGCGCCGTATTCGCGAAGTGGTCGGCACCGACCGCTATGTCGGCGGCATGCTGGACATGAGCGGCGGCCATATCCACCCGCTCAACCTGGCCCTGGGTGAAGCCGCTGCGGTGGCCTCACTGGGTGGCGCGATCCATGAGCAGAGCCCGGCCACCCGCATCGATCGCGGCCCGCAGCCGGTGGTGCATACGCCGAACGGGCAGGTGAAGGCCAGGTTCGTGGTGGTCGCCGGGAACGCCTACCTGGGCGGCCTGGTGCCCGAACTGGCGAGCAAGTCGATGCCCTGCGGCACCCAGGTGATCGCCACCGAGCCGCTGAGCGACGAGCTGGCCCGCAGCCTGCTGCCCCAGGACTACTGCGTGGAAGACTGCAACTACCTGCTCGATTACTATCGCCTGACAGCCGACAAGCGCCTGATCTACGGTGGCGGTGTGGTCTATGGCGCCCGCGACCCGGCGGACATCGAGGCGATCATCCGCCCCAAGCTGCTCAAGACCTTCCCGCAGCTCAAGGACGTGAAGATCGATTACACCTGGACCGGCAACTTCCTGCTGACCCTGTCGCGCCTGCCCCAGGTCGGCCGCATCGGCGAGAACATCTACTACTCCCAAGGCTGCAGCGGCCATGGCGTGACCTATACGCACCTGGCCGGCAAGGTCCTGGCCGAGGCGCTGCGCGGCCAGGCCGAGCGTTTCGACGCCTTCGCCGGGCTGCCGCATTACCCGTTCCCGGGTGGGCAGCTGCTGCGCGTGCCCTTCACCGCCCTGGGTGCCGCCTATTACCAGCTGCGTGACCGCCTGGGTTTCTGATGCTGCGCCTGCCGACGTGCGCCGTCGGCAGGCTTTTCCGGAGAGAACACCATGACCCGCATGCCCCTGATCGGCGTGACTGCCTGCCGGCAGCAACTTGGCAAATACGATTCGCACACGGTCGGCGACAAATACGTCGAAGCGGCGGCCTACGCCGGCCTGCCACTGGTGCTGCCCGCGCGCAGCACGCCGAGTGACCCCCGGCAGCTGCTCGAGCAACTCGACGGCATCCTGTTTACCGGCTCGCCGTCCAACGTCGAGCCGCGGCATTACCAGGGCACGCCGAGCCTGGAAGGCACCCAGCACGACCCCAGCCGTGATGCCAACACCTTGCCGCTGCTGCGCCTGGCGATCGACAAGGGTGTGCCGGTGTTCTGCATCTGCCGCGGCTTCCAGGAGCTCAACGTGACCCTGGGCGGCACCCTGCACCAGCGTGTGCAGGAGCTGCCGGGCTACCTGGACCACCGCGAGCCGCAGCGCGATTCGGTGGCCGAGCAGTACGCGCCGCAGCACGCGGTCGCCGTGCAGCCGGGCGGGGTGTTCGAGCGGATCGGCCTGCCGGCGCAGTTCCAGGTCAACTCGCTGCACAGCCAGGGCATCGACCGCCTGGCCGAGCGCCTGCGCGTCGAAGCGCTGGCGCCCGATGGCCTGGTGGAAGCGGTGTCGATTCCCGATGCGCCGGGCTTTCTGATCGGCGTGCAGTGGCACCCGGAGTGGCGCTTCAGCGACAACCCCGAATCGCTGAGGTTGTTCCAGGCGTTCCGCGATGCCTGCCAGGCCTATGCCCAGGCGCGCGACGCCCGCTGAATCCGCCCTGAACCCCCTCGGGTTCGGGGCGCTCTGACCTGAACGGGTCGGGATCGGCTCTGCAGCCTCAGCCAGCCGGCGCAGCGAGTTGCGCCAGGCAGATCCCGGCCACGTTCGGAAACAATTCCAAGACGATGGCAGAGACTTATGAGTGATTACACAGACGCGTCGGCATCGCACGTACAGGCAACGCCCGTCGCTGGCGCCGCCGCCGTGGTTTCCGGCAAGGGCCTGGCCCAGGGCAAGGTCGGTTTGCTGGCCTGCGTGGTGCTGGGCATCTCCACCATCGCACCGGTCTATACCCTGACCGGCGCATTGGGCCCGACGGTGCGCGAGGTCGGCGTGTACCTGCCGGCAGTCTTTATCGTCGGCTTTCTGCCGATGCTGCTGGTGGCCCTGGGTTACCGCGAGCTGAATGCCGCGGAGCCGGACAGCGGTACCTCCTTCACCTGGTCGGCGCGGGCCTTCGGGCCGATGATCGGCTGGATCGGCGGCTGGGGGCTGGTCACCGCCACCACCATCGTGCTGTCCAACCTGGCGGGCATCGCGGTGGACTTCTTCTACCTGTTCCTTGCCCAGCTCACCGGTCTGGACTGGCTGGCCGACCTGACCCGCAACCTGCTGGTCAACATCGTCACCTGCTGCGCCTTCATCGCCATGGCGGTGTGGGTGTGCTGCCGGGGCATCGGCATGACCATGGGCGTGCAATACACCCTGGTGGCGCTGCAGCTGGTGGTGCTGATCGGCTTCTCCATCGCCGCCTTCGCCGCCGCGCCGGACAGCTCGCCGGTGGTCTTCCATCCCGAGTGGTTCAACCCGTTCAATATCGATTCGTTCTCGGCCTTCGCGGCGGGCCTGTCGCTGTCGATCTTCATCTTCTGGGGCTGGGACGTGTGCCTGACCGTCAGCGAGGAATCGGTCGGTAGCGAAAAGGTGCCGGGGCGCGCAGCGACCCTGACCGTGCTGCTGATTCTCGCCCTGTACCTGTTCACCGCAGCGGCCACCCTGCAGTTCGCCGGCACCGGCGACAGCGGCCTGGGGCTGGGCAATGCGCAGATCCAGGAAAACGTCTTCGCCCACCTGGCCGGCCCGGTGATGGGCCCGCTGGCGATCCTGATGTCCATCGCCGTATTGGCCAGTACCGCGGCATCGCTGCAATCGACCTTCATTTCGCCGGCGCGCACGCTGCTTGCCATGGGCTACTACCGAGCGGTGCCCAAGCGCTTCGCCAGCGTGCACCCCCATTCGCAGACGCCGCGCTACGCGACCATCGCCGCCGGCATCGCCACCGCGGTGTTCTACGTGACCATGCGCACGCTGAGCGAGAACGTGCTGGCCGATACCATCACCGCCCTGGGCATGATGATCTGCTTCTACTACGCGCTGACGGCGTTTGCCTGCGTCTGGTACTTTCGCCACAGCCTGTTCGACAGCGCACGGCACTTCTTCATGCGCGGCCTGTGCCCGCTGGTGGGGGCGGTGATGCTGTCGGTCATTTTCTGGCAAACCACCCTGGACAGCATGTCGCCGGACTTCGGCAGCGGCTCGCACGTCGGTGGTCTCGGCCTGGTGTTCGTGATCGCCGTGGTGATCCTGCTGCTGGGCCTGGTACTGATGTTCATCGCCCGCTGGCAAGCGCCGGCGTTCTTCAGGGGCAACACCCTGCAGAAGCAGATGAAGCCGGCTAAGTCGCGGTAGCGCAGTAGGGCGTACTCGCGAAGCAGTACGCCGTTGCCGTTGTGTCAGGATCGATAGGTTATGGCGGACTGTTCGCTTCGCTACGAGCGGCCGGCGTCCCGGTCCGCCCTACGAGCTCAGAAACGACAAAGGGACGCCGAAGCGTCCCTTTGTCGTTTACCGCAGGCCGATTATCACGCGGCCTGGGTCTTTTCCTCGGCTTGTTTCACCGCACGGTTCAGGGCGCTGAACAGGGCGCGGAAGCTCGCCGTGGTGATGTTCTCGTCGATGCCGATGCCGTGCAGCGGGCGCTGACCATCGAGGCGGATTTCGATGTAGCAGGCCGCCTTGGCGTTGGCGCCGCCTCCAATGGCGTGCTCGTGGTAGTCCATCACTTCGACGGCGACCGGCAGGCTGGAGGCCAGGGCTTCCAGCGCGCCCTTGCCCGAACCGCTCCAGCGTTGTTCCTGGCCGTTGACCTGCACCTTGGCGTCGACGCGGCTTTCGCCGTTCTCTTCTTCCAGGCGATGGCCCTTCAGTTCATAGGGTGAGGTGGCCTTGAGGTATTCGCTGTCGAGCAGCTTGTGGATCTGCGAGGCGGTCATCTCCAGGCCCAGGCGGTCGGTTTCCTTCTGCACCACCTGGCTGAACTCGATCTGCATGCGCCGCGGCAGGTTGATGCCGTATTCCTGCTCGAGCAGGAAGCTGATGCCACCCTTGCCGGACTGGCTGTTGACGCGGATCACCGCCTCGTAGTCGCGGCCAATGTCGGCCGGGTCGATCGGCAGGTAGGGCACTTCCCACAGCGCGCCATCCTGCTGCTGGGCGAAGCCCTTGCGGATGGCATCCTGGTGGGAGCCGGAGAAGGCGGTGTGGACCAGGTCGCCCACATAGGGGTGGCGCGGGTGCACCGGAAGCTGGTTGCAGTCCTCGACCACCTTGCGCACCGCATCGATGTCGGAGAAGTCCAGCTGTGGGTTGACGCTCTGGGTGTAGAGGTTCAGCGCCAGGGTTACCAGGCAGACGTTGCCGGTACGCTCGCCGTTGCCGAACAGGCAGCCTTCGACGCGATCGGCGCCGGCCATGACGGCCAGCTCCGAAGCCGCAACACCGGTGCCACGGTCGTTATGGGTGTGCACGCTGATCAGCACGCTGTCGCGCTTGCTCACGTGGCGGCCGAACCACTCGATCTGGTCGGCATAGTTGTTCGGCGTGGCGCACTCGATGGTGGCGGGCAGGTTGAGGATCAACGGGTTGGCCGGGGTCGGCTGGAACACCTCGATCACCGCGTTGCACACCTCGACGGCGAAGTCGATCTCGGTGCTGCTGAACACTTCCGGCGAGTACTCGAAGCCCCACTGGGTTTGCGGCGCGGCAGCGGCCAGGCGCTTGATGGTGGTGCCGGCGGAAACGGCGATGGCCTTGACGCCGGCCTTGTCCTGGTTGAAGACGATCTTGCGAAAGCTCGGTGCGCAGGCGTTGTAGTAGTGGACGATGGCCTTCTTGGCGCCCTTGAGGGACTCGAAGGTACGCTCGATAAGGTCGTCACGGGCCTGGGTCAGTACCTGGATGGTCACGTCGTCCGGGATATGGCCGCCTTCGATCAATTCGCGCACGAAGTCGAAATCGGTCTGCGAGGCGGACGGGAAGCCCACCTCGATTTCCTTCAGGCCGACCTGCACCAGGCACTTGAAGAAGCGCATCTTCTTCTCGGCATCCATCGGCTCGATCAGCGACTGGTTGCCGTCACGCAGGTCGGTGGACAGCCAGATCGGCGCCTTGTCGATGATCTTGTCGGGCCAGGTGCGATCCGGGATCTGAATCCGGGTGAACGGGCGGTACTTCTGCGACGGGTCTTTGAGCATGCTCATGAATCGATCCTGAAGGCGAGGGCCAGGGTGGGCCGTGCTGGAAAAAGAGAGAAAGCGAAACGCGAGAAGGGGGCCGGCAGACCCTAGCGCAGTCGCTGAGCGACCAGACAGAGATTGGCGTGTTGCCGAAGCAGGATGAGGGTCTGGGAGATAGTCATGGGCTCAACCCTAACCATTGAGGGTAAAGCTGGCAAGTCTGTCTTGGAAATTGGTGGAAACCACCAAGGTAAGCGCCTTGGTGGTTTTTTATTGCGTGCCTGAGGAGTTTTTTGCGGGTGCGTTGCTCGGTATTCAGAGCGGAGAAGAGCCGCTGCCGTGCAGGGCAGGGCGCAGCTCGCGCATGTCCGCCCCGCTGGGGTGCTGGAAGACGCGCAGGCCGAACTCCGGGAGGATCGCCAGCAGGTGGTCGAAAATATCCGACTGGTAGCCTTCGTATGCCGCCCAGGCCACGGTATTGGTAAAGCAGTACAGCTCCAGCGGCAGACCATCGGCGGTGGGTTGCAGCTGGCGTACCAGCAGGGTCATGTCCTGATTGATGCCGCGGTGCTGGCGCAGGTAAAGCTCGATGTAGGCGCGCAAGGTGCCGATGTTGGTCACCCGGCGGGTGTTGGCCGGCTCCTGTGCCGCTTCGGCCAGCTCGGTATTCCAGCTCAGCAGTTCGCTTTGCTTGCTGCTCAGGTACTGGCCGAGCAGCAGGAAGCGCTGCAGGCGAGCGATCTCGTCCGGGCTGAGAAAGCGCACGCTGGTCTGATCCAGGTACAGGCAGCGCTTGATGCGCCGCCCGCCGGACTCCTGCATGCCGCGCCAGTTCTTGAACGGGTCGCTGATAAAGCGCTTGGTCGGGATGGTGGTGATGGTCTTGTCGAAGTTCTGCACCTTGACCGTGTGCAGGGCGATATCGATGACATCACCGTCGGCATTGAGCTGTGGCATCTCGATCCAGTCACCGACGCGCACGATATCGCTGGAGGAAATCTGCACGCTGGCCACCAGCGACAGCAGGGTGTCCTGGAAGATCAGCATCAGCACCGCGGCCATGGCGCCGAGGCCGGAGAGCAGGATCAGTGGCGAACGGTCGATCAACGTGGCGATCATCAGAATGTTGGCAATGGCGTAGATGACGATGGTCACCACCTGGATGTAGCCCTTGATCGGCTTGAGGTGTGCGTTCGGGCGGCGCTGGTAGAAGGCGTTGACCAGATTCAGCACGCCGCCCATGGCCAGGGCGATGGTGAGGATGATGAAGGCGCTGCAAACGTTTTCCACCACCGTGACCACGGCCGCCGGCAGGTGCGGAATCACCTTGATGCCGCCCGCCAGGATCAGCGCCGGCACGATGTTGGCCAGGCGGCGCACCACATGGGAGTCGCCCAGTACCTTGTCCTGGCCGATGCTGGTCGAGCGCAGCGCGCGGTAGAGGCCGCGCACCAGGATGCGCTTGACCACCCAGTTGGCGATCCAGGCACCGAGGATCAGCAGGCTCAGGCTGATCAGGGCGTGCAACTCCGGGTATTGCTGAAGCCACTTGAGGGTGGCCTGGTACTGTTCGTTCATCGCGTCTCTCGCTCGTTTCATGGCCGCCATCGTCGGCGCGCCGGGCGATGGCGCGCGTACCTTAGCAAACCCGGATTGCCGGCGGGCGTTGGCGCATCTCTGGTAACCATTGGCTCGGTGGCTGCGCAGGTCTCCAGCGGTGCAGCGGCGACGGGCGCCCATCGCATGACGCCGATCGTGGCCTCACTTGGCGTAGGCGTATTCGCCGCCTTTTTCCAGGGCGCGCCGGTAAGCGGGGCGGGCATGGATGCGTTCGAGAAAGGCCACCAGCCGCGGGCGGCTGGCGTCCAGGCCGGCGCGCGCGGCGGCGGCTTCCAGGGGGAAGCTCAGCTGGATGTCGGCGGCGCTGAATTGCTCGCCGGCGAACCAGGTGCTCTTGGCCAGCTCGCTTTCCAGGTAGTCCAGGTGCAGCTTGAGTTGCGGGGCGACGAAGGTATTCTTGACTTTCCGGGCGATGCCCCGGGCGATGGGTTTGACGAAGAACGGCATCGGGCTGTTTTCCACCTTGTCGAACACCAGCTTGAGCAACAGCGGCGGCATGGCCGAACCTTCGGCGTAGTGCAGCCAGTAATTGCAGCGCAGGCGCTCGGGGCTGTCGGCAGGGGGTAGCAGGTGCGGGCCATGGCGGTTGGCCAGGTAGTCGATGATGGCGCCGGACTCGGCCAGGGTCAGGTCGCCGTCGGTGATCACCGGCGACTTGCCCAGCGGGTGCACGGCGCGCAGCTCCGGCGGGGCGAGCATGGTCTTGCGGTCACGCTCGTAGCGCTTGATCTGGTAATCGACGCCCAGTTCTTCGAGCAGCCAGAGAATGCGCTGCGAGCGCGAATTGTTCAGGTGGTGGACGGTGATCATCGGAGCTCCTGGGGGCGGTCGGGCGACTGCCGCTCAGATTAGTCGCGAACATGCAGCGCCGCCTAGCTACCTCGCCTCAAGGCTTGAACGCACCAATGAAGATCGCCGGATCGACCCGCGCATCGTTGAGGCTGACGTTCCAGTGCAGGTGCGGCCCGGTGGCGCGGCCAGTGGCGCCGACCTTGCCGAGCACGCCGCCACGGGGCAGTTCATCACCGACCTTCACGCCGATCTCCGAGAGGTGGCAGAACATGCTGATCAGCCCCTGGCCATGGTCGACGAACACCGTCTTGCCGTTGAAGAAGTAGTCGCCGACCAGAATCACCGTGCCGGCCGCCGGTGCCTTGATCGGCGTGCCGCGGTTGGCGGCGAAGTCCAACCCGGAGTGCGGGTTGCGCTCTTCGCCATTGAAGAAGCGGCGCAGGCCAAAGGGGCTCGACAGCGGGCCGTTGACCGGCTTGTCGAACAGCAGGTTGCTCGGCTGGCGTGGGCTGAACTGCCGGTAGGCGCGGGTCTGCTCGGCCAGCTCCTTTTCGATGCGCGCAAGGTTCTTGGCGTTCGGGTTGACCTGCTGCTGGTTCTTGATGGTGATGCGCTGCTCGACGTACTTCTTGCTGCCCACCTGGAAGCTCAGGCGCTGGCCAGCGGACTCGATCTGCTGGGTACCGGGTTTGACGCTCAGCGGGATGCCGACGATGGCGATCCAGCGTTGCCCGTCCTCTTTCACCACCAGCACCGGCTTGCCTTGATAGGTGGCGCTGGGCGCGTTGGCACCACTGCCCAGGTCGACCACCGCCACGCCGCCCGGCACTGGCTTGTTGAGCAGCCGGCTGATAAAGCCTTCGGCGTGGGCGGGCAGGGCGAGGCACAGGGTGAGCAGCAACAACAACGAACGCATGGAGCTTCCTTAATTGGTATCAGTCGAGCAGCGATAGCGTGACGGGCGCGAGGTGGTTGTCTTCGACGCGCACCTCCAGTTCGCCTTCGCCCAGGCGCGCCTTGAGTCTTTGCCCGGGCTGGGTGGCAGCCGCGCTGCGAATCGCCCGGCCACGCTCGTCGAGCAGAATGCTGTAGCCACGACCCAGGGTCGCCAGCGGGCTGACCACGTGCAGCGTCTGCATCTGGCTGTGCAACGCCAGGCGACGTGCCTTGAGGCCTTCCTTCATCACCCGTGGCAGGCGCTCGGCCAGGCTGTCGAGGCGCTGGCGCAGCAACTTGAGATGACGCCCCGGGTGTTGACCGGCCAGACGGGCTTCGAGTTGCGCCACTTTATGGCTGCGCTGATTGAGCTGCTGGGCGAAGGCGCGGCGCAGGCGCATGTCCAGATCATCGAGACGCTGGGCCTGCTGGCGCAGCCGTTCGCCGGGATGGCGCATGCGCCGGGTCAGACCGTCGAGGCGCATGCGCTCACGGGCCAGGCGGCCGTTCATCGCCAGGGTCAGGCGCCGTTGCAATACGTTGACCCGTTGCGCCAGGTCATTGCTGTGCGGCGCCAGCAGTTCGGCGGCGGCCGACGGGGTGGGGGCGCGCACGTCGGCGACGAAATCACTGATCGACACATCGGTTTCATGGCCCACCGCGCTGACGATGGGCGTCACGCAGGCCGCCACGGCGCGGGCCACGGCTTCCTCGTTGAAGCACCACAGGTCTTCCAGGGAGCCGCCGCCGCGGGCCAGGATCAGCGCATCGAAGCCCTGGGCATCGGCCAGCTTCAGGGCGCGGACGATCTGCGCGGTGGCCTCGCGGCCTTGCACGGCGGTGGGAATCAGGCTTAGCTCGACCTGCGGGGCGCGGCGTCGGAACACGCTGATGATGTCGCGGATCACCGCACCAGTCGGCGAGCTGACAATGCCGATGCGCCGTGGATGGGCGGGCAGGGCGCGTTTGCTTTCGGCGGCGAACAGGCCTTCGGCGCCGAGCTTCTCCTTCAGCGCCTCGAAGGCCAGGCGCAGGGCGCCATCACCGGCCGGCTCTACCACGTCGAGAATCAGCTGGTAATCGCCACGGCCCTCGAACAGCGAGACCTTGCCGCGCACCTTGACTGCCAGGCCGTCGCGCAGCGCCTGGCGCACCCGCGCGGCGTTCTGCCGGAACAGCGCGCAGCGCACCTGGGCCTGGCTGTCTTTGAGGGTGAAGTAGATGTGCCCGGAAGCCGGGCGCGCCAGGTTGGAAATCTCGCCCTCGACCCAGATGCCGCCGAAGACATCTTCGAGCAGCAGGCGCGCGCGGTTGTTGAGCTGGCTGACGCTGAGCACCTCGCGGTCGAGGTTCAGGCGTTGAAACGGGTCTTTGATCATGGCCGGCATGATAAGCCGCGGCGTGCGCGCCGCGAAACCGCATGTCAGCAAATGGTATGAGACGGTGCGCTGCGCCGTGGCGACTCGGCAGGCGGGATGGCACTGGGGTATCATCGCCATGCAAATGATAATCCTCCGCATAAGCAGCTCTGCGCGCCGTCATGAATTCACGCTCTCCGCTTTCCGCCCCGCGCGTGCTGGTCGTCGATGACCACCGCAAGATCCGCGAGCCGCTGGCCGCCTACCTGCGCAAGCACGGGTTCGACGTGCGCACCGTGGAAAGCGCCGAAGGCATGTGGCAGTTGCTCGACGGCGAGGCGTTCGATGTGCTGGTGCTGGATGTGATGCTGCCCGATGGCGACGGTTTCGAGCTGTGCAGCCGCCTGCATCGGCGCAGCGGCATGCCGGTGATCCTGCTTACCGCCCGTGACGCCACCTGCGACCGCATTCGTGGCCTGGACCTGGGCGCTGACGACTACCTGACCAAACCCTTCGAACCGCGCGAACTGGTGGCGCGCCTCAACAGCGTGCTGCGCAGGCGCGGCCCGGTCGAGGCAGAGCCGCAGCGGGTCGAGCCGCCGGCGCCGGTACGCCATTACCGGTTCGCCGGCCTGGCCTTCGCCAGTGGCAGTGCCAGCCTGTGCGACAGCGCGGGACATACCACGCGGCTGAGTACCGCGGAGGGGCGTCTGTTGCAGGTGTTTCTCGAACATCCCCATCAGCTGTTGAGCCGCGCGCAACTGATCGACCTGACCGCCCGGGCGGACAGCGACCTGTTCGACCGCACCGTCGACCGCCAGGTCAGTCGCCTGCGCCGCAAATTGATCGCCAGTTCCGGACGCGATGACCTGCTGCGCACCGTGTGGGGCGACGGCTACATGCTGGTGGCGGATGTAACTTCTGCATGAAGGGCTTGGTGCGGTTGTGGCCGCAGCGCCTGGTTCATCAGCTCGCGGTATTGCTGATCATCGCCCTGCTGGCGTCTCACGCCATTGCCGTGCTGCTGTTGCAGCGCACCGGCGCGCTGGTGCACCCGCTGTCTCGCGATCAGGTGCTGGAGCGGCTGAGCACCGCCTACCACGCTGCCACGCAGCTGGCCCCGACCGACACTGGGTTGCTGCTGACGGCCATGGGCGACGCCGAGGCGCGGTTCTGGGTGGCCGGTGCGGCGGACGTGCAGCCTTTCTCGATGCGTGCCGAAGAACGGCGCCTGACCCGTCAGCTGGCCACGCGGCTGCAGGTGCCGCCCGAGCGGATCCATATGCAGCTCGAACGTGTCGGCGGCGGCCCGGCCCGCGAACAGGTGTTGAGCCCGGCGGGCTGGGAGCCGCTGCGGCTGCGCAGCAGCATCGCGCTGCCGGGCGGGGCGTATCTGAATGCCCTGCAGCATCCGTCCGGCGCCTACGAATGGGGACGCCTGCTGGCCTATGCGCTGCCGGTCAGTATCGTGCCGATCCTGCTTATTCTGTTGTTCTTCGTCGGCCGGGTGGTACGGCCCTTCGCTGTCTTGGCCGCGGCCACCGAGAGCATCAGCCGCGGCGAGCGTATCGCCCCGCTGCCGCTATCGGGACCCCGCGAGGCGCAGGAGCTGGGCCAGGCGTTCAACCGCATGGAGGAGCGCGTCGCTCGCCATGTGGAAGGGCGCACGCGCATGCTGGCGGCGCTCAGCCATGACCTCAACACGCCGCTGACCGAGCTGCGCCTGCAACTCGAGCTGCTCGATGAGGGCCGGCTGCGCGAGGATCTGCTGGAAAGCCTCGACGAGCTGCGTGCCATGGTCGCCGAAACGCTGGATTTCATCCGCGACGATGCGGTGCAGGAGCCAACGGTGCGCCTGTCCCTGAACCGGCTGCTGGAAGACCTGGCGCAGCGTTATCGCACCCTCGATCAGCCGGTCGTCTGGCGGCTCGGTGACGAGTTGTTCTGCCGCTGCAGGCCGCTGGCCCTCAAGCGAGCATTGACCAACCTGATCGACAACGCGCTGCAGCATGGCGGCGATGCGCAGGTCACCCTGCAGCGGCATGCGTCCGGCGAGCTGTGCCTGGAAATTCTCGACCACGGCCCTGGCATCGAGCCCGGGAAGCTGGTGCAGGTGTTCGAGCCGTTCGTGCAGTTGAGTGGCGAGCGGCGTGGCAGAGGCCTGGGTCTCGGGCTGGCCATCGCCCGCGCCTGCGTGCAGGCCCATGGCGGTGAGCTGAGCCTGGAAAACCGCCCGCCTGCCGGCCTGTGCGCGGTGGTGCGCTTACCGGCGCAGGGGTGAGCTGGCTCAGCCCTGGTTCTCGGCCTTGAGAAAATCCACGAATGCCCTGAGTGGCGAGGGCACGTGGCGGCGGTCGTTGTAGTAGAGGTAGGGGCCGTCGAACGCCTGCCACCAGTCTTCCAGCACCGGCGCCAGCGCGCCCTGTGCGAACAGTGGGCCCAGGTATTCCTCGAAGGTGTAGATGATGCCGACGCCGGCCACCGCGGCGCCCACTTCCAGGTCCTGGGACGAGGACAGCAGCGGCCCCTGGGGGGGCACGCGGACGATCTCGCCATCCTTCTCCAGCTCCCAGACACCCAGCTTGCCGCTCTCGAAACGATGGCCGATCAGGCGATGTTCGAGCAGATCGCGCGGTTGCTGCGGCGTGCCGTGACGCGCGAGGTAGGCCGGCGACGCGCCGGCCACGAAGCGTTGCCGGCGTGGCCCGATGGGCACGGCGATCATGTCCTTGGCCAGGCTCTCCTCGTAGCGCACGCCAGCGTCGTAGCCGGCCGCGACCACGTCGACGAAGGTGTTGTCCATCGTCACCTCGACGCTGACGCCGGGGTAACGCTCGAGAAAGGCAGGAACCAGGCGCGGCAGCACGAAGCGGGCGATGGGCACCGGCACGTTGAGGCGCAAGGTGCCCACGGGCTGTTGCGCCTCGTCGTCGAGGTCGCTGAAGGCGGCGCCGATTTCAGCGAGGGCCGGGCGCAGCCGTTGCAGCAGGCGTGCGCCAATTTCGGTGGGGTACACGCTGCGGGTGGTGCGGTTGAGCAGGCGCACGCCGAGGTCACTTTCCAGGCGACGTACGCAGTCGCTGATCGACGAGGCCGGCATGCCGCGTTTCTGCGCCGCCACCCGGAAGCCACCGGCTTCGACCACGGCAGCAAACAGGGCGACGTCCGTCAGGTTGGGCTGGCGCATGGCTGGACACCTCGAGGTTGGTGGCTGGATTGTACGAATGGTCGTACATGGCGTCCAATTTTATACGGCTTATCGTGGCCTGCCCGCCGATGAACAATGGTTCACGTCGACGGGCCGCATCGCTGCGAACCGTTGGATCTCCACCAACGAGAGGACCGAACAATGACAGCCACCATCGTACCAACCGAAACCCTGGCCAGCCCCGGCGCCCCCTGGCGCAAGTGGCTGGCGACCCTTAGCCTGACCCTGGGCTTCGCATTGGAGGCGAACAGTGCTACCGCCCAGAACCCGCCCAAGCCGGACTGGAGCCTGGCGGACATGCCCTCGCAAAGCGGGCGCATCTTCCTGGTCACCGGCGGCACCAGCGGCATGGGCTTCGAAGATGCCAAGGCCCTGGCCGCCGCGGGCGCCGAAGTGGTGATCGCCGCTCGCAACCCGCAGCGGGGCAGGGAGGCGATGGCGCGCATCAAGGAGGAAATTCGCGGCGCCCAGGTGCAGTTCGAGGAAGTCGACCTGGCCGACCTGGCTTCGGTGAAAGCCCTTGGCGAGCGCCTCAATGCCAAGCTGCCACGCCTCGACGGGCTGATCAACAACGCGGCGGTCATGGCGCCGCCGGAGCGCAGAACCTCGGCCGACGGCCATGAACTGCAGCTGGCCACCAACTACCTGGGCCACTTCGCCCTGACCGGCCATGTGCTGCCGCTGCTGCGCAAGAGCACTGCGCCACGGGTGGTCACGCTGTCGAGCATCGCCGTGTTGCGCGGCAACCTCGACTTCGATGACCTGCAGTCCGAACGGGCCTACAACCCCTATGCCGCCTATGCGCAATCCAAGCTGGCGACCCTGATGTTCGCCTTCGAGCTGCAGCGCCGCAGTGAGCAGCAGGGCTGGGGCATCCAGAGCATCGCCGCGCACCCGGGTGTTGCCGTGACCGAGCTGATCGCCCGTGGGCCGGGGCTGGACAGCGAGTTCGGCCGCAACTGGGCCAAGGATCGTGACGAGTACCACTCCGCCGCCCAGGGTGCACTGCCGACGCTCTATGCCGCCACCGCGCACCAGGCCCAGGGCGGCGCCTACTACGGGCCGACCGGCGAGGAAGAAAAGCGCGGGCCGCTGGGCCTGGCCACGGTGCCGGCGGTTGCTCAGGATGCCAAGGCCGCCGCACGCCTGTGGACGGTCGCCGAACAACTGACCGGCGTCACCTACCGCTGATAACCGCCAGGAGCGCCCATCATGTTTCCCACTGTTCTGGTGCGGCGCCTTGGCGCCGCCATCAACGCCGAGCGCCACGAACTGGGGCCGGCGCTGGCCGGCTTCGCGCTGTTCTTCTGCCTGTTCTCCGGCTATTTCATGCTGCGGCCCATCCGCGAGTCGATGGGCATCATGGCCGGGGTCGAGAACCTGCAATGGCTGTTCACCGCCACCTTCGTGGTGATGCTGGTGGCCGTGCCGCTGTTCGCCTGGCTCAGCTCACGGGTGCCGCGCATTCATTTCGTCGACTGGGTGTACGGCTTCTTCTGCCTGAACCTGCTGGCCTTCGCCGTGCTGTTCCAGCTCGGCGATGACAACGTCTGGCTGGCGCGGGTGTTCTACGTGTGGATCTCGGTCTACAACCTGTTCGTGGTGTCGGTGGCCTGGAGCCTGATGGCCGATGTGTTCGACAGCCAGCAGGCCAAGCGCTTGTTCGCCTTTATCGCCGCCGGTGCCAGTGTCGGCGGCCTGGTCGGGCCGGCCATGAGTGCCTTGCTGGTCGGGGTGATCGGCGAAAGCGGCCTGGTATTGCTGGCCGGTGTGCTGCTGGGCGTTGCCCTGGCCCTCAAGGCGCCGCTGATGCGTTGGCGAGAAGTCGGCGGCGCAGGCCGGCCGGGCGCCGTGAAGGCCGAGAGTTCGCGCAAGCCGGTGGCCGGCAACCCGTTCAGCGGCCTGACGCGGGTGCTGCAATCGCCTTATCTGCTGGCGATCGCCGGGTTCGTGGTGCTGCTCGCCACGGTGACCACCTTTCTGTACTTCGAGCAGGCACGCCTGGTGGCCGAGCGCTTCCCGGATCGCGACGCGCAGATCCGCGTGTTCGGCATCATCGACGTCATCGTGCAGGCCGGCGCCTTGCTGTCGCAGGTGTTCATCACCGGGCGCATCGCCCAGAAGATGGGCGTGCGGGTGCTGCTGGCCATGGTGCCGCTGCTGGTCTGCGTGGGCTTTATCGGCCTCGCCCTGGCGCCCAGCTTTGCCATGCTGGCGGCGCTGATGATCGTGCGGCGCATCGGTGAATACGCATTCGTGCGGCCAGGCCGGGAAATGCTCTTCGCACCGCTGGACGCGGAGAGCAAATACAAGGCGAAGAACTTTATCGACACCGTGGTCTACCGCGCCGGCGACGCGCTTAGCGGCTGGGTGAAGAGCTTTCTCGATCTGCTTGGCCAGGGCGCGGTGCTGGTGGCGTTGGTTGGCGCGGGCTGCGCATTGGTCTGGGGCGCGCTTGGCTGGTACCTGGGCAGGCAGGCCGATGAGATGAGCAGGCGGGAGATGCCGCAGATAAAGGCGGTCGTTCATGGCTAGACAAGGCGACCGGTTGATGGGCCGAAGCGGATCGCCAACCGGTCTACTCATCTCGAAAGTCACAAGGCGCTGGCAGCGGTTCGGCGATACCCTGTGGGAGCGGGCGGGGACGCCCAGTCCATGCCTGCGATTCGCGCGCATGGCGCGCTCCCACAACATGCTGGCTCTCCCTTGTGATCGTTCCCACGCTCCGCCTGGGAACGATCAGGTCATCAGAAGTCCAGCGATGCTCCCAGCCAGTAGGTGCGGCCGTAATTGACCGTGCCGTCGTCCTCATCATTCAGGCGCTTGTTGCCCAGGTTGTAGATCGCCGAATTGAGCGTCAGCGCCTCGGTCAGCTTGTACGAGCCGCCGACATCGGCAGTGGTGTAGGCGCGCGACGATTGGCCGGTCAGCGTGGCGCCATACTCCTCGCCGTTGTAGTGGGTCGCGGCCCAGGCCAGGGCTCGGTTGCTGATATCCCAGTCGGCGCGCAGGCTCGCCTTGCGTTTGGGTGTCAGTGACAATGGTCGGCCCCTGTCGACGCCGCTCTTCTGTTCGGAGTCCAGGTAGGTGAAGTTACCCTTGATCGCCACGTTGCTCAGTGCCTGCCAGTTGCCGCTCAACTCCAGGCCGCGGATCACCGCCTTGTCGACGTTGACCCGTTCCATCACGGTCAGGCCCTGCCACTGTTCGGTGGTGGTGACGGTGGAGAGCTTGTCCTTGAAGTCGTTGTAGAACAGCGTGGCGCCGGCCGAGAGGTCGTCGCGGTTCGACCACATCGCGCTCAACTCATAGTTGGTACTGCTCTCGGGTTTGAGGTTGGCATTGCCGAACTGCACGAAGCGGTTACGGCGCACCACCGCGTAGTCGTCGATCACCGCGCGCAGCTCCGGTGCCTTGAAGCCGCGGGCCACGCCGCCTTTCAGCGTCCACTCGTTGGTCAGGTGCCAGACCCCGTAGACGCGGGGATTGACGTGGCTGCCGTACTGCTCGTGATGGTCCAGGCGCAGGCCGGTGGTCAGGGCGAATTCATCGGTGATCGACCACTCGTCTTCGGCGAACAGGGCCTTCTGCACCACCGAGTATTCCTCGTTCTCACGCTCGCGCGGGGTGCCGCGGTTGGCCTGGTTCCAGTCGGTCAGCGTGGCCTCGTTCCACTGCACGCCGGTGGTGGTGACGTGGTAATCGGTGGGGATCACCAGCTTGCCGTCCAGCACGCGGTTGCGGATCTCCGGCTTGCGCCCGTACACGTCGGCCTGCGCCGGCGTGGCCTTGCCTTCGCGGCTGGTGGTCTCTTCGGCGAACGACAGCGTCGAATCCGCCCAGCCCCAACGGCCCTCGTGAGTCAGCGACCAGTGATCACGGTTGTTCTTCTGCTCCCGGGTCGACCAGTTGGCACTCAGGCCATCACCATTCTTCAAACGTGAGGCGCCCGCTTCGAGCAGGAAGTCGTGGTTCTCGGTCGGCGTCAGGGCCAGGCGTGCGGTCAGGCTCTTGTTGTCGGACTTGGCGAAGCCCTCGTTGGCTTCGGCGTCGTCATCGGCCTGGCGGTCGAGGTAATTGCCCCATACCTGCAGCCCCAGCACCTCGTTGACCAGCGGGCCATTGAGGTAGAACTGGGTATTGCGGGCATTGCCCTGATCGCTGTTCGGGCGCGCCGAATAGTCGTAGGACACATTGCCGCCCCACTCGGGCGATACCTTGCGGGTGATGATGTTGATCACCCCACCGATGGCGTCCGAGCCGTACAGCGAGGACATCGGCCCGCGCACCACTTCGATACGCTCGATGGCCGCAGCCGGCGGCACGAAGCTCTGTTCGTAACCGCGGTTGCCATTGACCCGCGAATCGCGCCCGCTCTGGCGTTTGCCGTCGACCAGAATCAGCGTGTAGTCGCCCGGCATGCCACGGATCTGGATATCGGTCTCGTTGGCACCGCCGTTGGCCACCACGCCTTCCACGTCGCGCACCGCATCGGCCAGGTTTTGTACCGAGCGCTTGCGCAGGTCATCACCGCTGATCACGGTGACCGAGGCTGGCGCGTCTTCCAGGTTCTGGGCGAAGCCGGAAGCGGTCACCACCATATCGTCCAGTTCAAGGGGCTCGGCATGGGCAAGGGTGCTGCCAGTGGCCAGGCAGAGAGTCGCCAGGCGAATCAGCGTGCCGACAGGGCGGCGAGGGAAGGGCGCGTGCATGGAATAGTCCTTACGAATCGTTTGCAGGTGCGAATCGTATTCATCCAGGTGCACGAAGGTTGGACAAAGTGAGACAGGCTGGACGCTTGGCGGGGGAACTTGGGGCTGTGCAGCGAGATGCGTTACCGGGTGTCGACTGTTTACCCGTCGAGGCTAGCTATACCAATGCCAGCCTCGGCAATGCCCGCGATCATCCGTGCAGGCTTCCATGACCGCGATTGCTTTGCCAATCAGGCAGATACCGCCAAGTTGATACGCGCCTGTGCCTCATAGCGTCCGTAGAAATAGGGCGTGCTGTAAATGCTTGAGCGGGCCAGGAATGAGCTGAGCACCTCTTTGCGCTTCATACCGTAGATAACTTCCGGCACCCAGCTATATTCAGCCCGCACCTGCATGTCGTATTCGGCAAAGCGCTCGGGCGTAGCACCAAGAATCGAAAGGTCGATATCGACCAGCAGGCGCTCGTCACTATCGACAGGCGCTGCATCGTGCCGGGTGGCCATGATCAACTGCTCGACGCGGTTCTGTGTAGATCGCGATGCGTTGCCGGCCAGCAGGGCACGCACAGCCCAGTCTGTACTCTGCTGCTCATTTGCCGTACCGCGAACGTCATAGACGGCATCGTGAAACCACAAGGCAATTTCGACCTCCTCGGGGTGCTTGGCCAGATGCCGAGCCTGATCGAAATGCGTCAGGCATTCCTCCAGATGCTGCAGGGAGTGGTAATGGCGCTGAGGCTCTGCATAGGCGGCAAGCAACCTCTCGAGGAGATTGGCGTCAGGCTGCAGCCCGAGGCCTGACCAGGCGCGTGTCCAGGATTTTTGGAAGATGCTCATCGAACGGATTACCGCTAATGGGTAGGGTGGATGGCTGTTTCCATCCACCGTGGCGATATTGAGTCGCAGAGTTAAGTCCCGTGCAGAGTGCGGTGAACAAGCTTCGCGTTGTCCATCCTACTTGCTGCTCTGGTTTGCTTACGACTGGTATTTGACCGTTTGCCTAGCGCCCGGCTCGAGGAAAATGGGGGTGAACACATAGTTAGAGGCTACTCCTGTGCGGAAAAGTGCTTTTTTGCAAGTTGTTAGCTAGCTGCATACCTTCCTCTGTTAAGTAAGCAGACTCAGATTTGCCTTTTGGGTCGGTGATGTAGCCTTTTTCAAATAGCTCATCCATTACGCTGAATTCAATCCGCTTCCAGATCCTGCCATTTTCAAACTCAAACACTCCAAGCAGTGCCAGAACAACTTCCGAAATTTTCTGATCGTCGTATTTCATAATTATAGGCCTCGATGTGCATGACCAGTCCTAACGTTGGGATAAGGGGCGGGCTTTAGGCCGGTCTCAGTGATAGCGAGCGGTTTTGAACCATTGGTTAGAATGGTATGCACGTTTGGCGTTGAGCGCCTAGCACCTAGTTAAAGCCCGCCAGTGCATATCCAAAATGGCATGGCATAGTCGAACTCGATGCCGGTTATTTATCTCAACGAAAGCGTTGGAAGAGGCTAGGTCGCACTCCAAAACTATTTCCTTTGAATTGCACGGTTGCCACACGATCTGATCTGCAAATACGGTATTACCATCATAAGAAATGCAGAGTGACAAACCCGCGACAGAGATTGGAGCTACCAAAGGGGCATAAAGGAATCTGAGCTTTGCCTTCTTTACAATTCTGAACGCCCCGAAGCATCGGTGATTGCAAGCGGCGTTGTTGCTGAGCAAGGCTCATACAGTGATCCTTGCGCTTCGGTGACGTGCCAAGGGGCCGTCAGCGCCTGGTTGGGACTGGCAAGACACTACTCGGCTCGTGCCGGCCATCTCCATCGGCGCCAATACAAAAACGCCCACTGGGTCAGGCGACGCAGTGGGCGTTTGCTGAGGCGAGGGGTTAAACCCGCTCTGCCCACATATCGTACTCATCGGCGTCGATGATGCGCACCCGCACCTTGTCGCCCGGCTGGAAGTCGGTGCCTTCGATAAAGACACTGCCGTCGATTTCCGGGGCGTCGGCCCAGGAGCGGGCGACGGCGCCCTGGTCGTCGACTTCGTCGATCAGCACGTCCATTTCGCGGCCGATCTTCAGTTGCAAGCGGGCGGTGCTGATGGCCTGCTGGTGGGCCATGAAGCGGTCCCAGCGATCCTGTTTGACGTCATCGGGCACGATGTCGACGTCCAGGTCGTTGGCCGGCGCGCCTTCGACCGGCGAGTACTGGAAGCAGCCGACGCGGTCGAGCTGGGCTTCGGTCAGCCAGTCGAGCAGGTACTGGAAGTCTTCTTCGGTTTCGCCGGGGAAGCCGACGATGAAGGTCGAGCGGATGGTCAGGTCCGGGCACTGTTCGCGCCAGGATTTGATGCGCGCCAGGGTGCGGTCTTCGAAGGCCGGGCGCTTCATCAGCTTGAGTACGCGCGGGCTGGCGTGCTGGAACGGGATGTCGAGGTACGGCAGCAGTTTGCCGGCGGCCATCAGCGGGATGATGTCGTCTACGTTGGGGTAGGGGTACACGTAGTGCAGGCGCACCCACACGCCCATGCTGGAAAGCGCTTCGCAGAGCTCTTTCATGCGCGTCTTGACCGGCTGGCCGTTCCAGAAGTCGGTCTTGTACTTGAGGTCGACACCGTAGGCGCTGGTGTCCTGGCTGATCACCAGCAGTTCCTTGACGCCGGCCTTGACCAGGCGCTCGGCCTCGCTGAGCACATCGCCGACCGGGCGGCTGACCAGCTTGCCGCGCATCGACGGGATGATGCAGAAGCTGCAGCTGTGGTTGCAGCCTTCGGAAATCTTCAGGTAGGCGTAGTGGCGCGGGGTGAGCTTGACGCCTTGCGGCGGGATCAGATCGACCAGCGGGTTGTGATCCTGGCGCGGCGGCACCACTTCGTGGACGGCGTTGACCACCTGCTCGTACTGCTGCGGGCCGGTGACCGACAGCACGCTGGGGTGCACGTCACGGATGTTGCCTTCCTCGACGCCCATGCAGCCGGTGACGATGACCTTGCCGTTTTCCTTGATCGCTTCACCGATCACTTCCAGGGACTCGGCCTTGGCGCTGTCGATAAAGCCGCAGGTGTTGACCACCACCACGTCGGCGTCCTGGTAGGTCGGTACCACTTCATAACCTTCCATGCGCAGCTGGGTCAGGATGCGTTCGGAATCTACCAAGGCCTTGGGGCAGCCAAGGGAAACGAACCCAACTTTCGGGGTGGCGGTGGTGGTCATGCAGGTGAACCTCAGGGCTAAGACGGGCCGGGCGCTTTGGGCGCCTCTGGTCAAAAAGTGCGCAATTCTAGCGGCGTGCGAGGCACTTTTCCAGCACTGCCGACAGGATGTGGATGCGGGCCGCTCAACCAGGGCCGAAAGCTGCTGTTGCAGCGTACGTCGATACGCCGGGTAGCCGCGACCGCGTGCCAAGGGCCTTGCCGCTTTGGCTACCGCCTGGGTGGAGGCGGGGGCATCTGAGCTAATGCCTGATCATGCTGGTGGATTCAGGCGTGGCAGGGCGTTCGACTTTCTGGTGGAAGCGAAAGGGTGCTGCCGGTCGCGTAACCGGCAGCACGAGGATCACTGCGCGGCCTGCTGGCGCCTCTTGATCGCAATGATCAGGCGTTCGGCCAGGGCCGGGTAATCCTTGTCGTAGTGGTGGCCGCCCGGCAGCTCCAGCTTCTCGCCGACGCTCTGCGGCTGGGTGCAACCGCTCTCCGGCGCCTCTTCGCTGCCATACACGCAGAGCACCTTTTCGGCCGGCAGCTTGATCAGCTCCGGCCCGGTGGTGGCTTCGTCGGCGTCCTTGCCGAGCCAGCCCTCGACCTGGATCTCGAAGGCGCCACTGCGCGCCAGAGCCAGCAGCAGCACGGCATCGACCTGCTGTTTGTCGCTGTCGGGCAGGCGGTTGTAGAGCGCCGGCATCACGTCGGCACCGAAGGAGTAGCCGATCAGCACGAACCGCTTGGCGTGCCACTTCTCGCGATACTCTCGCATCATCTCGGACAGGTCGCTGGCGGCCTGGTCCGGGCTCTTGCGCTGCCAGAAGTAGCGCAGGGTATCGAGGCCGACCACCGGGTAGCCGCGCTCGGCCATCTGCTCGGCCACGGCCTTGTCCAGATCACGCCAGCCGCCGTCGCCGGAGTAGAACAGGCTTACCGTATCGCCAGGCGGCGTGGACGGCACCTCGACCACCGGCAGGTCGTCGCTGGCGCCTTGCAGCAGGCGGCGCAACTGGGCGATCAGCAGCGCCTTGGGCGCGGTGTCGTAATCGCCGATCAGGGTTTCGGCGTTGGCCTGCTCGCGCACGAAGCGGGCGCTGGCGTCGTCCGGGTTGTCGTTCCAGGCGGCCAGCCAATGCCCATGGCCGCTGCTCGCCGGCGGCGGGGTATCGCAGTCGGGTTTCTGCAGCGCGAAACCGACCGACAGCGCCTGGGCCTGGTCGTCGGTCTGGCTGGCGAGCCAGCGCCAGGCGAGCATGGCGGCGTTCTCGCTGCCGACGACCAGGTTCGGCGGCCCGCCCAGATGCGCGGCCGCGTCCTGCAGGGTCTTGCCTTGCGCTTCGCAGCTTTGCGTGGTGGCCGGGTACTGGCCGATCAGCGCGTGGTTGGACTGGGCCAGCTCCAGCAGCTGTTCATCACCGAGCAGTTGATCCCTCGGCAGCACCAGCAGCACGCGGCGCTGGACCTTGCCGCCCGGGGTGGCGACCTGCAGGTCGCCGCCGGACGCCAGCCCATGGTGCGCCAGGCTGGCAGTAGCCGGTGGGCGCAGCCACAGGTAGAGGCCACCGGCAATCACCACCAGCAGCAGAGCGAGGATCGGCAACCGACGTTTGGCGGTACGGGTCATCAGCGTTTCACCAGTCCGGTAAAGCCGCCAGCGATCAGCGCGGCGGTGTCGGTCAGCGCCACCAGCGGGTCGAGCCCGGCCGGTACGGCCATGTAGCGCGGTTCCCAGTCGGGCTGGAACTTGTCCTTGAAGCGGCGCAGGCCCTGGAAGTTGTAGAACGCTTCGCCACGCTTGAACACCAGCGCGCCGAGGCGCTGCGCCAGTGGCGCGCCGCGGCGTGGTTGCAGGCCGGACAACGGCACCATGCCCAGGCTGAAGCGGGCGAAGCCGGCGGCCTTGAAGTGCAGGATCAAGCCAAGCATGAGGAATTCCATGGTCAGCTTCGGCGCATCGGGCAGCACGCGCATCAGGTCCAGGGTAGCAAGGCCCCGGCTGTCGGTTTCCAGCAGGTTGGCGAAGGCCACGGCGCGGCCCTTGACCCGGGCGATGACGATACGGAAACGGTTCAGATAGGTCGGATCGAAACGGCCCAGAGAGAAGCCTTTCTCGCGCATCTGCTTGCCGGCCAGCCAGGCATCGGAGATGGCACGCAGCTCGTCGAACGGCGCCTGACCGGGTTCGTGGAACTCCAGCACCAGGCCGTCGCGCTGGCCGCGGTTCCAGGTGTAGCGCAAGTCCTTCATGGCCTTGCCGGTGCTCTCCAGCTCGAAGCGGTTCAGGTCCACCCGCGCCTCTTCGCCAAGCTTGATGGCGGTCAGGCCGATGTCCATGTACAGCGGCAGGTTTTCGGCGCGTACCTGGTAGAACACCGGGCGGGTGTGGTGGCGGTCGCACAGGTCGCGGAACTGCCACACCAGCTCGGCGCGGCGCTGGGCGGTGCCAATGGGGTCGAACAGCGCGACCATGCTGCGCGCGCGTCGCGAATACATCAGAAAGGCGTCGCCCTCCGGGTGCACCAGCAGCGCCTTGTCACCGGTCAGGGCGAGGCCGCCGTCGGCCTGGTTGGAGGCCTTGACGATCTGCGCGGCACGGTCCAGCTCCTCGCTGCTCGGCAAGGTGATGGCCGGCGGGGCGGCGCGCAGCAGCCAGGCCAGGAACACCACGCCGAGCACCAGTACGCAGCCCAGGGCGGCGCGCAGGCCCCGTGGCGCATCGGCGTTCACCGCGAATTGCCACCACAGCTGGTTTTCATAGGGCACGTCCTGGTAGGCGAAGAACAGCAGCCAGATGGAGGCGCCAAGCACGCAGGCGCTGGCCGCCAGATGCCAGGGCGAGAGGGGCAATTCCATCAACCGGCTGGGGCGATAGAAGTAGGGGCGAAACAGCGCCAGCAAGCCGGCGGTGATGCTCAGCAGCAGCGCCTCTTCCCAGTCGAAGCCCTTGAGCAGCGACAGGATTGCGCCGGTCACCAGCAGGCCCAGGGTCATCGCCCAGGCCGCGGACAAGCGCCGACGCAGCCCCTGGGCGAGCAGCAGGCAGAGCAGGCCGATCAGGCTGGCGCCAAAGTGTGAAGCGTCGATCAGCCGGTGGGGAATGAGGAAGTCGAGAATCTCCAGGCGCTCGTCCAGGCTCGGCGTCGCGCCGGAGAACAGCAGCACCATGCCGGAAATGAACACCAGCAGCGCGAGGATCGGCGCGGCCAGGCCGCTGGCGGCGCGGATCGCTTGGCGGGCGTTGACCAGCCGGCGCAGCTCCATGCCGAGTAGCAGCAGGCAGGCCACCAGCAGCGGCAGAACGATATAGATGAGGCGATAGAGCAGCAGCGCCGCCGCCAGGGGCGCAGCGCCCAGCTCGCTGGCGAAGGCGGCCAGCAGCACCGCCTCGAACACCCCGACGCCACCCGGCACATGGCTGAGCACGCCGGCGGCCAGGGCCAGCAGGTAGACGAGCAGGAAGGTGGTGAAGGGCGGTGCTTCGGGCAGCAGCAGATACAACACGCCGGCCGCAGCGCTGACGTCGACCAGGGTGATCAGCACCTGCAGCAGGGTCAGGCGGGCGCCCGGCATGCGCAGCAGGTGGCGGCTCACCCGCACCGTCACGCAATCGGCGTTCGGCCGTTCAGCCAGACGCGCGCGGTGCAGCACCAGCAGCAAAGCCGCGCCCAGTGCCAGCAGCACCACGGCGACGACTATCAATAACGCTTGTGGCAAGCGTAGCGCAGCGGCCGCGGCAGATGGGTCAGCCAGTGCCGCGAGGGCGGCGAGAATGGGCAGCGCGCAGCCCAGGGATAGGCTGGCGAACACCGTCATGCGGGCGATTTCGACGCCGCCGATGCCATGGCGGGCATACAGGCGGTAGCGGATCGAGCCGCCGGAGAGCATCGACAGGCCCACGGCGTTGCCGATGGCGAAGGCGCAGAAGCCACCGGTGGCCAGGGTACGGCCAGGCAGGCTGACACCGGCATAACGGCTGGCCGACCACTCGTAGCCGAGCAGGGCGATGAAGCCAATGACGGTCAGGCCGACAGCGCCGAACAGATTGAGCTTGGGCACCGCCAGAATGGAAGTATGCAGCGCGCCGGGGTCCAGCTCATCGAGCAGATGCCGGCAGGCCAGCAGGGCGATGACGAACAGTGCCAGGGCGACACTCAGCCCCAGGGGCTGGCGGTATCGATCCAGGCGTTGGCGCCAGAGCAGCAGTTTGGATTTGGGCAGCGAAGGGGGAGCAGTAGCGTCGGAGCTGGCGCGCATCGGATACCTCTTGGGCAGTGCGGCTCAGATTGAAGGTTGGAAGCCAAGTTCCAATTTGTATCAAATAATGTATGAGCTTGAGCGAAGCGCTTCAAGGTGTCCATGGCAGGCACCTGGAAAGATGGGTCGATCAGCGTGGGGTGACGGCGAGGCTGGTTTTTTCAGCGCCCATAAACAAAAGCCCCGACAGCGAACTGTCGGGGCTTTTGTTTCGAAGGTGGTTGCGGGAGCCGGATTTGAACCGACGACCTTCGGGTTATGAGCCCGACGAGCTACCAGACTGCTCCATCCCGCGGCGGCCATTATATGGATAAAGCGAATGCTGTCAACCGACTTTTGCGTTTTCAATCAATCGGTTAAAACTGGCAGGGCGGAAAAACAAAAAGGCCACTCGATTGAGTGGCCTTTCTGGGTATCTGGTTGCGGGAGCCGGATTTGAACCGACGACCTTCGGGTTATGAGCCCGACGAGCTACCAGACTGCTCCATCCCGCGGCCGCCATTCTATCCGAGATGAGGCTTCTGTCAATCGATTTCTTCTTTTTAATCAATTGGTTAAATCGAAGATGCAGAAAAACAAAAAGGCCACTCGATTGAGTGGCCTTTCTGGGTATCTGGTTGCGGGAGCCGGATTTGAACCGACGACCTTCGGGTTATGAGCCCGACGAGCTACCAGACTGCTCCATCCCGCGGTCGCCATTCTATTCATCTGAGGCCCAGTGTCAACGCTTATCGGAGAAAAATCTGTTTTCCGTTCAAATGGTTAGCACGGGGAAGGCCTGTGCCTGCGGCTCAAGAGCGCGCCTTGCGGGCGCTCCCGGCGTATTGTTCGGTGACAGTAGAGAAGGCCGTGCAGGCCAGGGGAGCGCCGCGATCTGGCATTGGTCCCTCAATGCCAGGGTGCGTAGCTAAACGGTCAAATCACGAACTCTCCCACTACACGATTCAGCCCAACCGCGAGTTTCGAGACCTCCCCGCTGGCCATCGCGGTCTGGCTGGCGCCCTCGGCGCTTTGCGTCGACAGTTCGCGGATGCTGGTGATGTTGCGGTCAATTTCACGAGCCACCTGGGCCTGTTCTTCCGCCGCGGTGGCGATAAGGATGTTGCGCTCGTTGATCAGGGTGATGGCCTCGGCAATCTGTTGTAGCGAGCTGTCGGCATTCTGCGCGACCGCGGTGGAATCGCCGGCCATCTGCTGGCTGTGCTCCATGGCGCGGACGGCCTGCACGGAATCGTTTTGTATGCCACCGATCATCTGCTCGATTTCCTGGGTGGACTGTTGAGTGCGATGAGCCAGCGCGCGTACCTCATCGGCGACTACGGCGAAGCCACGGCCTTGCTCGCCTGCGCGAGCCGCTTCGATGGCGGCGTTGAGGGCCAGCAGATTGGTTTGTTCGGCAATGGCGCGAATCACCTCGACCACTTTGCTGATTTCCTGGGCGCGTGCCGACAGCTGCTGCACCTGGCCGCTGGTATGGCCCACGTTCTGGGTCAGATCCTGGATGGCCTTGAGCGTGCGTGCCACGTTGTCGATGCCGGCGCTGGTGAGCGCATGGGTGCGCTGCGAGGCATCGGCGGCTTCGGCCGCATTTCGGGCGACCTCATCGACCGCGGCGCTCATTTCGGTTACCGCTGTCGCGGCCTGGTTGACCTCGTCGTTCTGACGAACCAGGCCGCGGCTGGATTCTTCGGTCACCGAGGCCATTTCCTCCGAGGCCGAGGCCAGCTGGTTCGAGCTGTCGGCGATATGGCCGATGGTCTGGCGGAGATTCCCCTGCATCTGGTGAAGGGCGCTCAACATGGCAGCCGCTTCGTCCTCACCGATCACCACGATTCTTTCCGTCAAATCCTTCTTGGCGATGCGCTGGGCGATCTGCACCGCTTCGCTGATCGGCACGGTAATGCTGCGTGTCAACAGGTAGGCCAGCAGAATCGTGGCAATGATCGCGATGGCAATCAGGGTGCCAACCAGGGTCAGGCCGGTGGAATAGGCTTGGCTGGCGCGAATGCCCGCCGCTTCTGCACCACGGTCGTTGAAATCGCGCAGGGCGGTAATCTGCTCCTGCATGGCATTGGTCGCCGGCCTGATCGAGGTGTTGATCAGTGCCACGGCTGCGGCATTGTCGCCGTTGCGCATCAGGGGCTCGAACTGATCCAGAAGCCGTGCGTAGGCCTGGGCGCTGGCACGGATATCCCCGTAGAGCTTGCGTTCGTCTTCGTTTGTCACCAGCTTCTCGTAGTTGTTGACCGTATCGAAGAACGCCGTCCGATATCCCGCGAAACCATCGAGGGTTTGCTGGCGAATTTGTGGGTCGTCCGTGGTGGTGCCCCGCAGGCTTTCCAGTCTCAGCCGCAGTACACCGGCGTTCATCAGGCCCGCCAGGCGCACGCTGGCCATCCAGTTGGTTTCCACGTCCTGTTCGACTTCGCGCAGGGTTTTCATCTGGATGATCGCCACTGCGCCCAGCAGGACGACGATCAACACGATTAATGAGAAAAACAATGCCGCTCGGGGAGCCACATTTATACGTCGTAGAAGCATGATGATCGCCTTTCGCTGGATGGAACGCAGTTACCCAGGCTATCGGCAACGGTAGAAGCGGCTTCACCCCATATCCGACGTGAGGTCGGCAATCTTTCGGGTTGGCAGGGAACTTTCGGATGGCCGGTATCAAGGCAATGAAACGGCTGCCGCCCCGGTGCGTTCAGGTTAGCTAAGCCAGCGCAATCCGCTGGCCGTGTCGGCATCGAGGGAGGACAATGGCGCCCTGCGGCGGCGCCTGAACGGCTGCCGTTAACCCCCCCCCTTTGATCTGGGAACATTCGATAGAGCTACATGGATAGGCGGCAGAGAAAGATCATCCACATCGATTGCGATGCCTTCTATGCGTCGGTCGAGATGCGCGACAACCCGGCGCTGGCCGACAAGCCCATGGCCGTGGGCGGCTCGGCCGATCGGCGCGGAGTGATTGCCACCTGCAACTACGAGGCGCGCGCCTATGGCGTGCGCTCGGCCATGGCCTCGGGGCATGCGCTGAAGCTGTGCCCGGACCTGCTGATCGTCAAACCACGCTTCGACGTTTACCGCGCGGTGTCCCGGGAGATCCACGGGATCTTTCGCGATTACACCGACCAGATCGAGCCGTTGTCCCTGGACGAGGCCTTTCTCGATGTCTCCAACTGCGAGCACTTCGGCGGCAGCGCCACGCGTATCGCCCAGGACATTCGCCGGCGGGTGTCCAGTGACCTGCATATCACCGTGTCCGCGGGCGTGGCGCCCAACAAGTTCCTGGCCAAGATCGCCAGCGACTGGCGCAAGCCCAACGGCATCTTCGTGATCACCCCGGATCAGGTCGAGGACTTCGTGGCCGAGCTGCCGGTCAACAAGCTGCATGGGGTGGGCAAGGTCACCGCGGACAAGCTCACCCGCCTGGGTATACGTACCTGCCGTGATCTGCGCGAGTGGAACAAGCTGCGCCTGGTGCGCGAGTTCGGCAGTTTCGGTGAGCGGCTATGGAGCCTGGCGCACGGCATCGACGAGCGGGCGGTGCAGACCGACAGCCGCCGCCAGTCGATGAGCGTGGAGAACACCTACGATCAGGACCTGCCGGATCTGCAGGCCTGTCTGGCGCAGCTGCCGGCCCTGCTGGAAGAGCTGGAGCGGCGCATGACGCGGCTGGACAGCAGCTACCGAGCGGGCAAGCCCTTCGTCAAGGTCAAGTTCCACGACTTTACCCAGACCACCCTGGAACAGGCTGGCGCGGCGCGGGATCTGGAAAGCTATCGAGTGTTGCTGACCAGTGCCCATGCCCGCGGCAATCGGCCCGTGCGGTTACTCGGTGTTGGCGTGCGGTTGCAGGATCTGCGCGGCAAGCATGAACAGCTGGATCTGTTCACCACCTCTGAACGGTAGAAAGAGGATGGCCAGGTGGGCAGGGCGGCTCACCTGGCCATAGCGCCGCTTATTCGTCAGGCCACAGGCGGATCGGTTTGCCGCTGGCGGGCCACAGGCGCAGTTGCTTGATGGGCGAAACATCCCAGCGCTCGATGCTCGTCAGGCTCTGCAGGAAGCGGTTTTCCTGTTCCATCAATGCCGGTGCGCACAGTTTGCGGGTGCTGCCGGCGTCACCGAAGGTCAGCTTGTCGGCGTCACGCTGATAGCTGGCGAACCAGTGGTTGCAGCCGGCGTTGCCGTAGGCACGGCCGTCTTCGCCAAGGATGATGGTCAGGTGGCTATTGTCGATCAGCGGGCGTTCGCCGATCCATTCCACGCGGTAGGTGCGCTCGTTTTCCAGCTGCACAGGTTTTGCCGCGCAGCCAGCCAGGGCTGCGGCGAGCAGACCAAGGGCGAGAAGCGGTTTCATCAGGCCTCCTTTCTAATGCACGCAGGGCACAGGTGCTTGTCCTGCTGTTTGCGCCAGCCCAGCTCGGCAAGGCGGGCGTCGGCGGCTGGCGTCTGGACTTTTTTGCCCAGTGCACTGTCGACCGCGAATTCGAAGTCCAGTTGCCTGGCGCAGCTGTCGCAGGTGACCTGCCAGTTGAAGATCGACAGCTCGGTGAACGCCGGCCCGTGGGCGACGGCGACCCATTGGCCGGGCGGGTTGATCAGATGGCGAACCTTGTCGACCTGCAGACGCATGCTCAGGTCGCGGCTGCCCTTGAGGCTGACGACCAGGGTGTCGTTGCCCTTGATCGAACCCCCGTTACCGGTGACCTGATAACGACCTGGAGCCAGGGCGCGGCACTCGATCAGGGTGTGTTCGGGGTTGAGCAGGTTGTAGCGAAAGTCGTGTTCGGCCATGGGTCCTCCGGGTGAGGACGGCATTCTAGCAGGGCGTGACAGCGGAAGGCGGGCGGCGACGCCTGGGTTTAGCCCGGCGTCGCAGTGAAGCATCAGGCAGCGGGAAAGATGTTCCGCAAGGCTGCGCGATAGAGTTCGAATGCCGCCACGGCGCCGCCGACGGCTTCTTCGCGCTGGCTTTCGCTCAGCGCCAGGCCGTCGAGCAGGGCGACGAACTGGCGCCATTGCAGGCCGCGACCATCGGGGTGGGCGGCCAGGTGGCGGGCACCCTTTTCAGCGCTCAGGCCGATCTGCTGGCTTTGCTTGAACAGAAAGGCAGCGCCCAGGTTGGACCCCTCGCTGCAGTACAGCCAGCCCAGGGCGGTATGGGTGCTGGTAGGCGCAACCGGGACCGGAGCGGGCGGGCAAGCCAGGCCCAGGTCCGTGAGGTCGGTGCACACCGCCTCGAACCGTGGCAGCTCGCTCAGGCCGGGCAGCAGGCGATTGAGCTCCATATCGTCGTACAGCCCATTGATCGAACCATGAAAACGGTGCTGCAGGCGCAGGAAGTAACCGTAACGCTCAAGGCTCTCGAAGGGCCGCGACCGCATCACCAGTGCGTCGACACTGTCGTGCTCACGGCGGGTGCCGGCTTTCAGCTGTTTGCTCAGGGGCAGTTGCGCGGGCGGCGGCACCTGCATCGTCGCTCCACGGGCTGCTGATGTCTCCAGATCAAACGGGCGCATCGTGCGCTTCCTCTTGCAGGCGCTCGATCGCCTGCTCCAGTTCGTCCAGGCCGCTGCTGCGGATCGGCTGGTCCTGCTTGAGCTGGGTTTCGCTGTGCTGACAGGCGGCGCGCAGTTGCGGCACGCCGCAGTAACGGGTTGCGCCGTGCAGGCGGTGGATGCGTTCGATCAGGGCATTGCGGTCGCCGTCGGCGCGTGCCTGGCGGATGGCCTGCAGGTCGCCCGGCAACCCGGCCAGCAGCATGTTGAGCATATCGGCGGCCAGGTCGGCCTTGCCGGCGGCCAGGCGCAGGCCTTCTTCCCTGTCGAGTACGGCGGTGGCAGGCGCGGCGGCGGTATCGGGCTGCGGCTCCTGCGGATTGCCCGCCAGGGTCAGGCCGGTCCACTTGAGCACCACCTGGGCCAGCTGACGCTCGCTGATCGGCTTGGTCAGGTAGTCGTCCATGCCGCTCTGCAGCAGCGTGCGCTTCTCGTTGGCCAGGGCGTGGGCGGTCAGGGCGACGATGGGCATCGGCGTACGGGCGTTGTCGTGCTCCCACTGGCGGATCGCCTCGGTGGTCTGGCGACCATCCATGCCGGGCATCTGCACATCCATGAATACCAGGTCGAAGTCCTGCTCCTGGGTGACCACCAGGGCATCGAAGCCGCTGCTGGCGACCGTGACCTTGGCGCCCATGCCGTCGAGCAGGGTCTGCACCAGGAGCAGGTTGGCGGCGTTGTCGTCCACACAGAGAATGGCCGGCGAACGCAGCAGGTTGTGGCGCGCCTGGCGGGACTGGCGTGGCGCCACCAGTTCGATCAGCGCACGTTGCAGGCGCCGGGTACAGGCCGGCTTGGCCTGCAGCTGGCTGTGCCAGTCCGGCACGTTGTCCTGATAGAGCGTCTGTTCGGTAGTGGGGCAGAGCACCACGCTCTTGCAGCCCTGCTGCTCGAGCGCCCAGACCTGCTTGCCCAGCGCGGCCGGCGACAGGTCGTCGCTGGTGACGCCCAGCACGGCGCAGCTGAAGGCTTGTGCGCTGCCGGCGGCCGAGTTGACCGCTTCGCACAGGCTGCCGAGATCGGCGAATGCGTTGACCTGCAGGCCGCAATCCTCCAGCTGGTGCTGAAGCGCCTGGCGGGCCAGTTCATGGGCTTCGAGGATCGCCACGCGGCGTCCGGCCAGAGCGCGAGGCTGCTCGTCGGCCTCGCTGCGCGCCTTGGGCAGGTTGAGGCTGACCCAGAATTCGGAGCCTTCGCCCGGTGTGCTGTCCACGCCGATTTCGCCGCCCATCTGTTCGATCAGGCGCTTGGAGATCACCAGACCCAGGCCGGTGCCGCCGGCCTGGCGCGACATGGAGTTGTCGGCCTGGCTGAAGGCCTGGAACAGGGCGCGCAGGTCTTCTTCGCCCAGGCCGATGCCGGTGTCGCGCACGCTGATGCGCAGCTGCGCGCGGTCGGCGGTCTCTTCCTCGACCATGGCGCGGATGACGATGCTGCCTTCACGGGTGAACTTGATGGCGTTGCTGACCAGGTTGGTCAGCACCTGCTTGAGGCGCAGCGGGTCGCCCGACAGCCACACCGGGGTGTCGCGATAGACCAGGGAGAGCAGTTCGAGCTTCTTCTCGTGGGCGGTCGGGGCGAGGATGGTCAGGGTATCCTGCAGCAGGTCGCGCAGGTTGAAGGGGATGTTCTCCAACACCAGCTTGCCGGCTTCGATCTTCGAGAAGTCGAGCACCTCGTTGATGATGCTCAGCAGGCTGTCGGCGGATTTCTCGATGGTGCTCAGGTAATCCTGCTGGCGCGGGCTGAGCTCGCTTTTCTGCAGCAGGTTGGTGAAGCCGAGGATGCCGTTGAGGGGCGTGCGGATCTCGTGGCTCATGTTGGCCAGGAATTCGGACTTGATGCGGCTCGCTTCCAGGGCTTCCTTGCGGGCGAAATCCAGCTCGATGTTCTGGATCTCGATGTTTTCCATGTTCTGACGCAGGTCCTCGGTGACCTGGTCGATGCTGTGCTGCATTTCCTCCTGGGCGGCCTGCAGGGACTCGGCCATGCGGTTGATCCCCGAGGCCAGTTCGTCCAGTTCGTGGCTGCCCAACGGCGGCAGACGGGTTTCCAGGTGGCCGTCCTTGAGCAGGGCGACGCCGTGCTTGATGCGCAGCAGGGGGTCGTTGATGCTGCGGCTCATGCGCAGCGCCAGCAGGCCGGTGATGATCAGCCCGGTAACCACCAGCAAGAGGCTGGTGAGCAGGCTGCGGTAGCCGCTGAGCAGGGTATTGTGGTGCGACAGTTCCAACTCCACCCAGCCGATCGGTTCGGCCTCGGCGCTGGCACGTTCCTCGCCGCTGAGGGTCAGGTGCTGGGCCATCACCGGCAGCAGAAAGCGGGTGGCGTCCTGGCTGCTCTGTTCGGCGATGTCCACGGTGCTGCTGTCGATCACCGGGCGCCTGTTGAGCATGCTCGGGCCGGCGTGGGCCAGGCGCTCGCTTTGCGTGGTCAGGAAGGTCACCGCACGCACGTCCGGCTGCTCCAGGGCTTCGGTGGCGATGCGCTGCAGCAGCGCCTGGTCACCATGCAGCAAGGCGGGGGCGGCCAGGGGCGCCAGTTGTTCGGCGATCATGTGGCCGCGCTGCAGCAGTTGCGCCTGCAGCCCGGAGAGCTGCATCCAGATGAAGTAGCCGCCCAGTACCAATGCCAGCAGGCTGGTGGGCAGCAGGGTAAGCATCAGTACCCGACCCTTGATGCCGATATCCTTGAACACGCAATGCCCCCTTTCGACGATGCCAGGCAGTGTAGCGATTCCGGCCGGGCGACGCTTGCCCGTTGCAAGGCGGGTTACGGGCGCACGAGCAATAGGTAGAATCGCTCGCATTCGCTTTTCAGAGCCACATTGCCATGATGTCCTCAGCTACCCCCGCCATCCGAATTCTCGCGGTCGAAGACGACCCGGCCCTGGCCTCCCACCTGCAAGCCCACCTGCATGGCAGCGGCTTCGAAGTGACCCTCAGCCACGATGGCAGCGAAGGCCTGCGCCTGGCCCGGGAGCAGCACTTCGATCTGATCCTCATGGACATCCTGCTGCCTGGCAGCAACGGCCTGGACGTGCTGCAACGCCTGCGCGAGCAGCGCCATGTGCCGGTCATCCTGATGTCCGCCCTGGGCGCCGAGCAGGATCGTATCGCCGGCTTCAGCAAGGGCGCCGACGACTACCTGCCCAAGCCGTTCAGCCTGGGCGAGCTCAGCGTGCGTATCGAGGCCATCCTGCGCCGGGTCGCCTACGAGCGCCGCGGCCAACCGCCGCTGCAGGCCGATGCGTTGACCTTTCATGAAGACCGCTGCGACGTCTGCCATGAAGGGCAGTGGGCCATGCTCACCTCCACCGAGTACCGCCTGCTGGAAACCTTTTCCCGGCATGCCGAGGAAGTGCTCAGCAAGGCCTTCCTCTATCAGCACGTGCTGCACCGCGGTTATTCCCAGCATGACCGCAGCCTGGACATGCACGTCAGCAACGTGCGCCGCAAGCTCAAGGGCGTCGCCTACAACGGCAAGCGCCTGGAGTCGGTGTGGGGCAAGGGTTATGTGCTGACGGCCCGGGATGCCTGAGGTGCCGGGGTGGCATTCGCTGTTCTGGAAGCTGATCGTCGGTCTGGCGCTGTTCTGCCTGCTGACCGTCAGCATGCACCTGGACCTGGAGCAGCGGGTGTACGACTCGATGTCCACGCTGTCTCCGCGCAGCCAGCAGGAGCTGAGCGCTATCGCCGGCGAGGCGGAAGCGGCTTGGCGTGAGCGCGGTCGCGAAGGGCTGGACGAGTTTCTGCACGACTTCTACCAGCGTGAGCAGGTCTGGGCCGTGGTGGTGGACCAGCATCAGCGGTCGTTGTCTTCCTGCGCGCTGAGTGACGAGGAGGCGCTGCGCCTGAGCTTCGTGCGCCGGCTCGATCAAAAGGTCGGCCGGCCCGGTGGGCAGCCGGTGTTCTACATCCCGTTCAGCGACGGGCAGGCACGCCTGGTGCTGGAGTTGCCGCAGCGCCTGGACCCGCGCAACGCCCGGCCCATATGGGATTTCCTGCTGCACAGCGTATTGCCCGCCTGCCTGGCCATTCTCCTGGGCACCCTGTTGTATCGCTGGCTTATCGCGCCCCTGGTGATCCTGCGCCGCCAGGCCAATGGCCTCAGTGCCGGCGACCTGAGCGCACGGGTCGGCCCACCGGTGGCGGCCCGCAAGGACGAGCTGGGCGAGCTGGGGCGCGCCTTCGACCATATGGCCGAGCGCCTGCAGGGCACCGTGGTGTATCAGCGACGCCTGCTGCGTGACCTGTCCCACGAACTGCGCACGCCGCTGAGCCGCCTGCGCGTGGCCAGCGAAGGCGAGAGCGACCCGCAGGTGCTGCGCCAGCGCCTCGATCGGGAAATCACCATCATGCAGACCCTGGTGGAGCATTCCCTGGAGCTGGCATGGCTGGATTCCGAGCGCCCGCAATTCGCCCGCGAGCCGATTCGCCTGCAGCAGCTCTGGGACATGCTGGTCGAGGACGCCTGTTTCGAGGCCGCCTGGTCCGGCGAGCGCCTGCTGTTCGAGGTTGATGAAGATTGCACGGTGTACGCCAACCTGACCAGCCTGGCCCAGGCCCTGGAAAACCTGCTGCGCAACGCCATTCGCCACTCACCGCCCGCAGGACAGGTGCGCCTGACGGGCGTGCGGGAAGACGATTGCTGGCACCTGTGCCTGATCGACGAGGGCCCCGGTATCGAGGAGCGCTACCTGGAAACCATTTTCGAACCCTTCGCCCGGCTCGACAGCGCGCGCCCTGGCGACGGTGGCTTCGGCCTCGGCCTGAGCATCGCCCGCAGCGCCATCGCCCTGCAGGGCGGTCGCCTGTGGGCACAGAGTCCGCCTGGCAGCGGGCTGCAGATGCATCTGTTGCTACCGGCGGCCGAGGGGCAGGCGCAAAGTGTATAGACTGTAAATGACGTTTACTCTCATATGATATTAACTATCATTTGCGCCGTTATCGCGGCGGGAGCGCTCTAGGGCGAGCTTTCAGGAGATCCACTACCGCCGTTTTCGCCCGTCTGGGCCTGACACTCATGCGGTATGGGGATGATGTCGATGAATCCGAAGTACAACCCGAGTCTGCTGGCCACGGCCATCATGGTGGCGTTCAGTGTGCCGACTGCCTATGCACAAGAGGTCGATAACGAGGCCAGGGACGCGTCATCAGCTCTGCATCTGGATGAGAGTCAGAGTTCGCTGCTGGAGCTCGGCTCCACGGTGGTGACGGCAGCAGGCACGGAAGTGGATTTACGTGATGCTCCAGCCAGCATCAGCGTTGTCACCCGTGAGGACATCGAGCGCAAGCCGATGGCTAGCATCGCAGAGGTTCTCGGCACGCTACCCGGCGTTACCGGCGGGTATTCGGCAACCGGGGCGGGTTCCAAAATCTCTTTCCGGGGTATGCCGGACCGATACACCCTGATTCTGGTCGACGGCAAACGTATCGGCAGTTCGCAGCTCTTGGGGCATCGGCCTGACACCATCCCCCAGGATCTCGACTGGCTGTCGCCCGAGTCCATCGAGCGAATCGAGGTGGTACGTGGCGCCATGTCTTCGCTGTACGGCTCGGAAGCCATGGGCGGGGTGATCAACATCATCACCCGCAAGGTCTCTCCCGAATGGGGTGGCTCGATTACGTCCAACTACAGCCGTCCACAACCCAGCGATTCTGGCGACACTTCGCAAATCGGCGTGAATGTCAGCGGCCCCCTGACCGACAGCCTTGGTTTACGCCTGGGCGGCAGCTTCAGTGACCGTGAGTCCGACTCCGGCGCCACGGGCTCGACCGGCGCGCTGTCGAAGAACGTCAACGGCAAGCTCAACTGGCAGGCCTCGGAAAACCATAGCTTCAGCATCGATGCCTCGGCAGGCGAGGAGCGTGCCCGTTCGTTCGATGACGTGGAGGCCCGAGCGGCCGCTGGTGAGACCAATGAAACATTCGGTTCCTCGAAAATGGTCAGTCGAGGGTTTGGCATTGGTCATGAAGGACGTTTCGGTGAGGTGGGAACCAAGCTCGACCTGTACGTCAACACGTTCGAGAACAAGGCCGATCAGGCGGACAGCGCCAATGGGGGGGCGAAATCCAAGGAGGCGGTGGCGGATTTCAAATTCGACATGCCCTTCGAGCTGGGTGTCAGCCAGTGGCTGACCGCAGGCCTGCAGTACAAGGAGGAAGAGGTCGAGAACCCAGGCAATATCGGCAACATCGCGGCCTTCATTCCGCCAGGCCAGGCAGAGGCGCTGACGGCGGAGAAGAAGCCTGAAGGCTGGGCTTGGGCGGTCTTCGCCGAGAATCAGGTATTCCTGCGTGACGACCTGACGCTGACCCTGGGCCTGCGTACCGATCGTACCGACGGGTTCAGCGCCCACACCAGTCCTCGCGCCTACCTGGTCTATCACCCTGCCGACGCCTGGACGATCAAGGGCGGTGTCTCCAAGGGCTTCCGTGCGCCGAACCTGAAGGAGCGTTCCCTGAGCTCGGGCACTTCATCGATGGGCATGGGCTGCACATCGCTGGCGCCGCTTGGCTACATGGGCGGCCAGTGCTTCATGGTCGGCAACCCGGATCTCGAGCCGGAGATCAGCACCAACTATGAGCTGGGTGTGACGTTCGACGAGAACGAGTACCGCTTCGAGGCCACGTACTTCGCCAGCAAGATCAAAGACATGATGCAGAATGGCTTTCTGGGTCAGGTCAATGGCATCTGGTACACCCAGCAGTACAACATCGAGGAAGCCAAGACCAGCGGCGTCGAGTTGTCGTTCGGCATGCCGGTCACCGCTGCAGTGTCGTTCAGCGGTAACGCGACCTATATGATCGAGTCGGAAAACACCACGACAGGCGAAGCGCTGCTGATGACGCCGGAGTGGACCGCCAATGCGTTGCTCGAATGGCAGGTGGACAATCAACTTTCCACTTACCTGTCCGCGCAATACCTCGGCAAGCAGTTGTACCGACCTTCCGCGACCGGCGCGGACAGCTTCGCCGAGGCCAATACCACTGTCGATCTAGGTGGCAACTATGCGGTGAACAGGAATCTGACGCTGCGCGCCGGCGTACAGAATGTTTTCAATGATGCTGTGAAAACCGATGACGATTATGGCGACGGGGATCCGCGTACCTTCTATGTAGGTTTTACCAGCCGCTTCTGACCACACCGCGTGCCGCTGCTATCCAGCCCAGACGCCTGGCGTTATGGAGGCTGGATTTCTGCGTGTTGATGCCTGTGCTTTGTTTGACCTGGAGTTCGCAGATGAGCCGCCGTGAGGGCTATGTGATCGATGTACCCTATCCGCTGCATTTCCATAAGGAAATGCAGCCGGTTTGGATGAGCTACATAGCCACCAGCCTGGGCTGCGCAGCACCGGATATCCGTCGCTCCTACCGCTACTGCGAGCTCGGATGCGGTGCGGGTATCAACCTGCTCGTGGCGGCTGCGAGCAATCCACTCGGAGAGTTCGTCGGTGTCGATTTCAACGCGGGGCATATAGCGCTCGCTCAGCAGGCCGCACACGATATCGGGTTGAAGAACATCCAGTTCGTCGAGGCCAGCTTCGGGGATTTCGCCAGCCGGGATCTGCAACCGTTCGACTTCATCGCATGCCACGGTACGTGGTCCTGGCTGCCTCCCCAGGCCCAGGCCAGTATCTTGCAGATCCTTCACCGCTACCTGAAACCCGGCGGTCTGTTCTATCTGCACTATATGTGTCATCCCGGTGCGACACGCTTGACCGCCATTCAGAAAATTCTCCATGAGGTGTCCCTCGCCATGCCGGGTGACTCGGCTGAAGCCGCTCGCCATGGCGTGGAGTTGCTGCGTCGCCTGGCGGATAGCGGGGCGGGGGCATTCGAAGACGATCCCGGGCTGAAGGACGAACTGGCTGCTCTGGAGAAAGAACACCTGACCTATCTAGCCCATGAATTTCTGACCGATTACTGGCGGCCACAGCATTCTGCCGACGTGCACCGGATCGTCGCTCAGGCCGAGCTGACCTATATCGGCAGTGCAAACTGCTTCGAGAACATGGACAGCCTTTCCATCCCGGGCGATATCCAGCCGATACTGTCCGGCGTGGCTCAGAGCGCTTTGCGCGAGACGATCAAGGACACCGCCCGCAATCAACACCAGCGCCTGGACATGTTCCAGCGGCAACCCGAGACCTTGAGCAGCGAGCAACATCTGCTGCAGTTGGATGCTGTCCGTTTCATGGCGATGGCAACCATGCCGCCTGCGGGGGCGCTGAACTTCTCCACGCCGATCGGGGCGATATCGGGGCCGGAGGCGATATTCGAGCCGGTGCTGAAAGCCTTGCAGGCAGGGCCCAGGTCATTTGCCGAATTGCGTGGCCTGAGTGTTTTTTCCGGCGAGCCGGGGGTGCTGCTGCAGGCCCTGCAGATGCTGATGTGGGCCGGGCATGCGCATCCCCTGCGCGCCGATGGCGCCACTGCCCAGCAGGCAAGCGCATTCGGCGAGTGGCTCAGCTCGAAGGCCGTGGCGCTGAGCCCGCTTCCCGAGTGCGGGACTGCTGTAATGCGCAAGCGGGGAGCGTAATGGTCATACGTCTTCGTGCAGGCAGCCGTGGGCTCATGAACGGATGGTTGCGCATTCTAGTCGTGCTGCTGGCGATCAGCGGGGATGCCATGGCCAAGCCTGATCTGTCCCAGCCGCTGGGCCCGACCCTGGCCGATAAGGGTTCGGCCCATTACCGCTTCACCCGGCAGGAGCTCGCTTCGGCCGATGGCCAGCGCCACTACCGCATCTGGATCGCCATTCCCGAGCAGGCCGCGCCCCGTGCGGGTTATCCGGTGCTGTACCTGCTCGATGGCAACGCCGCCCTGGGCGCCCTGCAGGAGGCGCAGCTGGCCGACCTGGCCAGGCGCGGGCCGCCGGTGCTGGTGTTCATCGGCTATGCCACCGACCTGCGCTTCGATGCGGCGGCGCGTGCCTATGACTACACGCCGCCGCTGCCCGGCGGCGAGCCGGTGATCGACGATATCGCCCGGCAACGGCGTGGTGGCGGGGCGGATGTGTTTCTCGATCTGATCGAGCAGCGCATCAAGCCCCTGGTGCAGGCGCAAGCGCCTATCGACCGGCAACGTCAGAGCCTCTGGGGGCATTCCTACGGTGGGCTGCTCACGTTGCATGCGCTGTTCACCCGGCCGGCGAGCTTCCAGCGCTATATCGCCGCCGATCCGTCGTTGTGGTGGCAGGGTGGCTTCATCCTCCAGGAGGCCCAGGCCTTCGTCGCCCGCCCGCAGCCGTTGGACCTGACGCTGCTGACCGGTGGCGCGCTGCACGAACGCCGGCCAGCCGGCAACGATAACGACCCGCAGGTGCGTGCCCGGCGTGAAGCCGTCGCAGCGCTACCGGCCAATGCCGACGAACAGCTTGCGGAGCAGTTGGCGGCAGCTGGCCACGGCCCGGTTCGTTACAAGCGATATCCCGACCTCAGCCACGGGCCCATGCTGCCGGCCTCCCTTGGTCCGGCGCTGCGCCTGGGTGCCGGGGATGACGGCGTCATTCCCCACTGGGGGGCGCAATGAGTCGCTCAGGATTTACATATGTAAATGAAAATCCTGCGCATTTGTGATGCAGTATTGCCGCTGCCGCGCTACAGCCTATGACGCGGCGACACGATTTTTACCGTTGAAGAAAGGATATGTTGATGATCGCTCGCCTATCTCGCTGCTCCCGCCTGCTGGCGCTGTCCGGCCTGGTTGCCTTGCTGCCGTTCGGCGGCGCCCTGGCCGAGTCGCGCAGCCTGGATACCGCCTATGGTGAGGTCAGGCTGGAGGGCACGCCGCAGCGCGTGGTGACCCTGAGCGAGAACGCCCTGGACGTGGCCCTGGCCGTCGGTGTCAAGCCGCTGGGCGGCGTCGCCACCCGCGGCGGCAGCGACGTATCGGACTACCTGAAAGACAAGGCAGGCGATATCAGGATCGTCGGCACCGCGCGGGAGACCAACCTGGAGTCGGTGTTCGCCCTGCAACCGGATCTGATCCTGGCCGCGCCGGAGCTGACCAAGGACCAGTATCAGAAACTCAGCCTGATCGCGCCGACTCTGGTACCCAAGGGCGATTCCTTTGCCGACTGGCGTAACAACGTTGCGTTCTATGGTCAGGCGCTCGGCAAGCAGCAGCAAGCCCAGGCCGCCATCGCGGCGGTCGAGGCACGTATCGAAGGCCTCAAGGGCAAGATCGAGCCAGGCCAGGTCGCCTCCGTGGTGCGCTGGAGCCCCCAGGGCCCGGGCGTGATGTCGCAGCATTTGTTCGTGGGCCAGTTGCTGGGCCAGCTGGGCTTCAAGGGCACGGCGATGGCCGCCGAGCTGACCCAGAAACCCCATAGCGATGCCCTGAGCCTGGAGAACCTGTCGCGCATCGACGGCGATTGGCTGTTCCTCGCCACCCTCAATGCCGATGGCGACAAGGCCCTGGAACAGGCGCGCCAGCAGCCAGCCTTCGCGCGCCTCAAAGCGGTCAGCAGCGGCCATGTGCAGAGCGTCGACGGGCAGATCTGGAGCAGCGGCGCCGGCCCGCTGGCCGCCAAGGTGATCCTCGATGACGTGGAGAAGGCCGTCACCTCGCAATGAGCAGCGCGGCAAAACCCGCTCGCCTGACGCTGGCCGGTGCGCTGGCGCCGGTGAGCGCTGTGCTGGCATTGCTGTGCATCGCCAGCCTGCTGATCGGCGCGGGGGAGGTGGGCATTCTGCGCAGCCTGTCGGCGCTGATTGGCGGCGTGGATGACGAGGCGCGCTTCGTGCTCCTCGAACTGCGCCTGCCCCGCACCCTGCTGGGTGTGCTGGTCGGCGTGGCGCTGGGGACCGCGGGGGTGGTGCTGCAAGCGGCCACCCGCAATCCCTTGGCCGAGCCCGGCTTGCTTGGCGTCAGTGCCGGGGCGTCGTTTGCCGTGGTGCTGGCGATCAGCCTGGGCGCCAGCGCGGCGACCCTTAACCTGGGCGTGGCCATCGGCGGCGCCCTGGTTGGGTGCCTGCTGGTATTGCTGGTCACCCAGGTGCGCGGCGTCAGCGACGACCCCGTGCGCCTGGTGCTGGCCGGCGCCGCGTTCTCCGGCATCCTCACCGCGATCAGCACGCTGATTCTGCTGCACGACCAGCGCAGTTCCGACGAAATCCGCTTCTGGATCATCGGTGCCCTGGCCGGCCGCCCCCAGGACGTGCTGACCTGGAGCGCGCCGGGCCTGCTGCTCGGCTTGCTGCTGCTGGCGCCGCTGATTCGTCCGCTGGCGGCCCTGGCCCTGGGCGAGAAGATGGCCACCGGGCTCGGCCATCACCCCGGTCTGACCCGTCTGGGCGCCTTGCTGGGCGTCGCCGTGCTGGTCGGCACCGCCACCGCAGCGGCCGGGCCCATGGCCTTCGTCGGCCTGGTGGTGCCCTTCGTGGCGCGCCGCCTGGTGGGGCCGGATATCCGTCGCACCATCGGCCTGTCGCTGCTGCTCGGGCCGATCATCGTGTTGTTCGCCGATATCCTCTCGCGCCTGCTGGTCAGCCCCTACGAGCTGCCGATCGGCGTGGTCACCGCGTTGATCGGCGCGCCCGTGCTGATCGCGGTGGTACGCAGCCACAGGTTGCCGACCCTATGAATGCAACGACTTCAGCCAAGGCGCCCAGTGGCTTCTGGTTGCTGGCGGTCGGCTCGCTGCGCCTGCTGTTCAACCGCCGTGGCGTGTATGCCGCGCTGGGCCTTTCCCTGGCCATGGTGGCCATCACCGGCATCAGCCTGGCATCCGGCGCCGCTGGCCTGTCGCCATGGACGGCCCTGGCCGCTGCCTTTGGCCAGGGCGAGCCGATGCACGTGTTTCTGGTTCAGGAGCTGCGCCTGCAGCGTCTGATCGCCGGCCTGCTCACCGGCGCGGCATTCGGCATTGGCGGCTGCCTGCTGCAGACCCTGGCGCGCAATCGCCTGGCCACACCCGGGGTGATCGGCATCGATGACGGCGCCACGGCCTTCGCGGTGGCGTCCATCGTCGCCGTGCCGACCACCCTGGCGCCTTCCGCCCTGGCATTGACCGGCGCCACCACGGCCGCGGTACTGGCCTTCGGCCTGAGTGCCGGCGCCGGGGCGCGGGGTTATCGCTTCATCGTGGTGGGCATCGCCGTGGGCGCGGTGTTCGGCGCGCTGACCAACCTGATGCTGGCGCGTGCCGACATCGACGCCGCCAACGTCGCCTATCCCTGGACGGTCGGTAGCCTCAACGCGCGGCCCGTCCAGGCGGTGTGGCTGTTGGGCTGCGGCCTGCTGCTGTGCCTGCCGCCGGTCAAGTACCTGGCCCAGCGCCTGGAGCTGATGCGCTTTTCCGACAGCGTGGCGGTGGGCCTGGGCGTGCGCCTGAAGGCCATGCGCCTGCTGACCCTGGTCACCACGGTGCTGCTCACCGCACTGGCGGTGGCCGTGGCCGGCCCGGTGGGGCTGGTGGCACTCGCCGCACCGGAGATGGCCCGCTACCTGAGTGGCCACCGTGGTGTGCCGGTATTCTGTTCGGCGCTTGCCGGTGCACTGCTGATGACCCTGGCCGATTGGGTCGGGCGCACCTGGCTGGCGCCCATCGAGATTCCCGTGGGGGTGATCACTGCCGTGGTCGGCGGGCCCTACCTGCTGTGGATCCTGTTGCGCCAGCCGTCGCGCAAACTGACATGAAAGGCCGCCCCAGGCGGGCGGCTGCTGTGGAGCTGAACCCATGACCACCTCCAACCTGTTCGTCACCAAGCCCGCGGCCGAGGTCACCCTGCAGGCCGAGCGCCTGAGCCTGGGTTACCCCCAGGCGGCGATCATCGAGGATTTGTCCCTGCGCATTCCACCGGGGCGGGTCACGGCGATCGTCGGCCCCAACGGCTGCGGCAAGTCCACCCTGCTGGCCGGGTTGTCGCGCCTGCACAAGCCGGCCGCCGGTGCGGTGCTGCTCAATGGCCGGGCCATCGGCAGCCTGCCGTCCAGGCAGGTCGCCCGGCAGCTGGCGCTGTTGCCCCAGGACGCCACGGCGCCGGACGGCCTGACCGTCTCCGAGCTGATCCGCTTCGGCCGCCAGCCGCACCAGAGCCTGCTGCGCCAGTGGTCGGCCGAGGATCAGGCAATCGTCGAGGAAGCGCTGCGCGTCGCTGACCTGCAGGCCCTGGCCGAGCGCCCCCTGGAGTCGATGTCCGGCGGCCAGCGCCAGCGCGCCTGGATCGCCATGGCGGTGGCCCAGCAGACGCCCTTGCTGCTGCTCGACGAGCCCACCTCGGCGCTGGATCTCGGTCACCAGATAGAAGTCTTCGAGTTGATTCGCGACCTCGCCTCGGCAGGCAAGACCGTGGTCATGGTGGTGCATGACCTGTCCAGCGCCTGCCGCTACGCCGACCATCTGGTGGCGATGAAGGCCGGGCAGATCGTGGCCGAGGGTGCGCCGAGCGCCATCGTCACGCCCGAGCTGGTCGCGCAGCTGTATGAAGTGCAGTGCACCCTGATGCACGACCCGGTCAGCGGTACGCCGATCATCGCCGGCATCACCCGGTGTTAGATGAATCGGTTATCAGCTTAGATTCGCTGGTTCGCATGCTCGCGGTTGCTGCCTGACAATGCCGGTATTCGCGGGCTCTGGCCGGTCAGGCAGCTACCGCGGCGCCCGATCGAGGCCTGCAGCGGGGAGTAGGGGTTGCAACGATTTGCCGGTATCATGGCCGCCCCCTGCAGCCGTCTGGACCTGATCGACGCCATGACCCAGCAATACCCCACGATCGCCGAATGCGTCGGCAACACCCCACTGGTTCGCCTGCAACGCCTGCCCGGCGCCACCAGCAACACCCTGCTGGTCAAGCTCGAAGGCAACAACCCGGCCGGCTCGGTCAAGGACCGCCCGGCGCTGTCGATGATCGCCCGCGCCGAGCTGCGCGGTGATATCCGGCCCGGTGATACGCTGATCGAGGCTACCTCGGGCAATACCGGCATCGCCCTGGCCATGGCCGCGGCGATCAAGGGTTACCAGATGATCCTGATCATGCCGGACAACTCCAGCGCCGAGCGCAAGGCAGCGATGACCGCCTACGGCGCCGAGCTGATTCTGGTCAGCAAGGAGCAGGGCATGGAAGGTGCCCGCGACCTGGCGCTGACCATGCAGGCCGAGGGCCGCGGCAAGGTGCTCGACCAGTTCGCCAACGGCGACAACCCGGTCGCCCACTACACCGGCACCGGCCCGGAAATCTGGCGCCAGACCGGCGGGCAGATCACCCATTTCATCAGCTCCATGGGCACCACCGGCACCATCATGGGCGTGTCGCGCTACCTCAAGGAGCAGAACCCGGCCGTGCAGATCGTCGGCCTGCAGCCGATGGAAGGTTCGGCGATCCCGGGCATCCGTCGCTGGCCCCAGGAATACCTGCCGAAGATCTTCGAATCCGAGCGGGTCGATCGCATCGTCGACATGGCCCAGGCCGAAGCCGAGGACGTGATGCGCCGCATGGCCCGCGAAGAGGGCATCTTCTGCGGCGTGTCCTCAGGTGGCTCGGTGGCGGCCATGCTGCGTCTTTCCCGGGAGCTGGAGAACGCCGTGCTGGTCGCCATCATCTGCGATCGCGGCGACCGTTACCTGTCCACCGGCGTGTACGACGCCGTGGCGCGCTGATGGCCCGCAAGAGCGGCGGCCTGCGCTTTCAACCCAGTGGTGGCACCCGTGCCGCCCAGGTGCCGGTGGGCAAGAAGCAGCGCCTGAAGATCGAGCGCCTGGCCAACGATGGCCGTGGCATCGCCTTTATCGACGGGCGCACCTGGTTCGTCAGCGGCGCGCTGCCGGGCGAGGAGATCGAAGCGCGGGTACTGGATGCGCGCAGCAAGGTAGTCGACGCGCGTACCGAACGGGTGTTCCAGGCGAGCCCCGGGCGGCGCGCCGAACCCTGTGTGCATGCGCGCATCTGCGGCGGTTGCAGCGTTCAGCATATCCCCCATGCCGAGCAGCTGGCGCTCAAGCAGCGCCTGCTCGGCGAACAGCTCGAGCGCCTCGGCGGCCTGCAGCCCGAGGCCTGGGCCGAGCCGCTGACCAGCCCGGAATTCGCCTACCGTCGCCGCGCCCGTATCGCGGTGCGCTGGGATGCCCGCGACAAGCGCCTGGACGTGGGCTTTCGCGCCGCGGCCAGCCAGGACATCGTCGCCATCAGTGAGTGCCCGGTGCTGGTCGAGCCGCTGCAGCCGATCCTGCGTGCATTGCCGGCGCTGCTGGGCGGTTTGCAGGCGCCGCGTGCCATTGGTCATGTGGAACTGTTCCGGGGCACGGCCAGTGCCATTCTGGTGCGCCACACCGAGCCCCTGAGCGAAGTGGACAGGGCCCGCCTGCAGGCGTTCTGTTCGGTGCACGAGGCCCAGCTGTGGCTGCAGGGCGAGGGGGCGCCGCAACCGGTGGATGCCTCCCAGCCGCTGGGCTACCGCCTGGAGGCGTGGAACCTGCAACTGGCCTATCGGCCGGGCGATTTCGTGCAGGTCAACGCGGCGGTGAATGCCGCCATGGTGGCCCAGGCCTTGCAGTGGCTGGCGCCGCGAGAAGACGAGCGGGTGCTGGATCTGTTCTGCGGGCTGGGCAACTTCGCCCTGCCGCTGGCCCAGCGCGCCCGTGAAGTGATTGCCGTGGAAGGCGTGCAGGCGATGGTCGAGCGGGCGGCGGACAATGCCCGCAGCAACGGCCTGGCCAATGCGCACTTTTACCAGGCCGACCTGTCCAACCCGCTGGCCGCGGCCGGCTGGGCGGCTGGCGGCTTCGACGCCATCTTGCTCGACCCGCCGCGCGACGGCGCGCTGCAGGTGGTCCGGCAGGTCGGCAGCCTGGGTGCCAAGCGTCTGGTTTACGTGTCATGCAACCCGACGACGCTGGCACGGGACAGTGGCGAATTGTTGCAACAGGGTTATCGCTTGAAGAAAGCCGGTATTCTGGACATGTTTCCGCAAACCGCGCATGTCGAAGCGATGGCGCTGTTCGAGCTCTAAGCTGTCAGATAATGCAGTGGCGCACAGGGATTGCGCCGATTGGTCAAACCGACCGGCTCGCAGAAGCCCGGCGACATTCAACGGGGCGTGCCCCGTGATAGGGAAGGTATTAGATGGTTCAGGTTAGAGTGCACCAGCCCATCAACGACGATGGCAGTATCAATCTCGAGGCCTGGCTGGAGCACGTCACGAGTGTCGACCCGGCCCTCGACCGTGATGCGCTGCGCGCCGCCTGTGAATTCGCCCGGGTGGCCGAGCAACAGGCCAATGCGGCGCAGAACCTGTGGACCGAAGGAGCCTCCAGTTTCAGTGCCGGTCTGGAAATCGCCGAAATTCTCGCCGACCTCAAGCTCGACCAGGATTCCCTGGTCGCCGCCGTCATCTACCGCGGCGTGCGTGAAGGCAAGATTCCCCTGGCAGACGTGCGTCAGCGTTTCGGCCCGGTGGTGGCCAAGCTGATCGAAGGCGTGCTGCGCATGGCGGCCATCAGCGCCAGCCTCAACCCGCGCGGCGAATCCACGGTGCTGGGCTCCCAGGCCCAGGTCGACAACCTGCGCAAGATGCTGGTGGCCATGGTCGACGACGTACGCGTCGCGCTGATCAAGCTGGCCGAGCGCACCTGCGCGATCCGCGCCGTCAAGGACACCGACGAGGAACGCCGCCAGCGCGTGGCCCGCGAGGTCTTCGACATCTACGCACCGCTGGCCCACCGTCTGGGCATCGGCCATATCAAGTGGGAGCTGGAAGACCTGTCCTTCCGCTACCTGGAGCCGGAGCAGTACAAGCAGATCGCCAACCTGCTGCACGAGCGCCGCCTGGATCGCGAGCACTACATCAACGAGGTGATGGAGCAGCTGCGCGAGGAACTCGAAGCCACCGGCATCAACGCCGATATCAGTGGCCGGGCGAAACATATCTATTCGATCTGGCGCAAGATGCAGCGCAAGGGCCTGCAGTTCAGCCAGATCTACGACGTGCGCGCGGTGCGCGTGCTGGTACCGGCGGTGCGCGACTGCTACACCGCCCTGGGCATCGTGCACACCCTGTGGCGGCACATTCCCAAGGAATTCGACGACTACATCGCCAACCCCAAGGAGAATGGCTACCGCTCGCTGCACACCGCGGTGCTCGGCCCGGAAGGCAAGGTGCTGGAGGTGCAGATCCGCACCTCCAACATGCACGAGGAAGCCGAGCTGGGCGTCTGCGCCCACTGGCGCTACAAGGGCACCGACGTCAAGTCGGGCTCGAACCATTATGAAGAGAAGATTTCCTGGCTGCGCCAGGTGCTCGAATGGCACGAGGAGCTGGGCGATATCGGCGGCCTGGCCGAGCAGCTGCGCGTCGATATCGAGCCCGACCGGGTCTATGTGTTCACCCCGGACGGCCACGCCATCGACCTGCCCAAGGGCGCCACGCCCCTGGACTTCGCCTACCGCGTGCACACCGAGATCGGCCACAACTGCCGCGGCGCCAAGATCAACGGGCGCATCGTGCCGCTCAACTACAGCCTGCAGACCGGTGAGCAGGTGGAGATCATCACCAGCAAGCAGGGCACGCCGAGCCGTGACTGGCTGAACTCCAACCTCGGCTACGTGACCACCTCGCGGGCGCGGGCGAAGATCGTCCACTGGTTCAAGCTGCAGGACCGCGACCAGAACGTCGCCGCCGGCAAGACCATGCTCGAGCGCGAACTGGCCCGCGTCGCCCTGCCGCCGGTGGACTTCGAGAAGCTCGCCGAGAAGGCCAACCTGCGCACCGCCGAGGACCTGTTCGCCTCCCTGGGCGCCGGCGACCTGCGCCTGGCACAACTGGTCAACCTGGCCCAGCAGCTGGTCGAGCCGGAGCGCGGCAACGAGCAGCTCGAGTTGATCCCGCGCAAGGCCCAGGGCTTCAAGCCGGGCAAGCGCGGCGACATCCAGATCCAGGGCGTGGGCAACCTGATGACCCAGATGGCCGGCTGCTGTCAGCCACTGCCGGGCGATCCCATCGTCGGCTACATCACCCTGGGCCGTGGCGTCAGCATTCACCGCCAGGATTGTGCGGCGGTGCTGCAGCTCGGTAGCCGCGAGCCGGAGCGGATCATCCAGGTCAGCTGGGGGCCGGTACCGGTGCAGACCTACCCGGTGGACATCATCATTCGCGCCTACGACCGTTCCGGCCTGCTGCGTGACGTGACCCAGACGCTGCTCAACGAGAAGCTCAACGTGCTGGCGGTCAATACCCGCTCGAACAAGGAAGACAACACGGCGTCGATGTCGCTGACCGTGGAGATTCCGGGGCTCGACGCACTGGGCCGTTTGCTGGGCCGCCTGTCGCAGCTGCCCAATATCATCGAGGCGCGTCGTCACCGCGCGCCCTGAGTCGTAAACGGGCACGAGGCGCCAAGCCTCGCGCCCGCATTCAATGGACAGCTCTATGTATCAACTCACCGACCTGCTCAACCTGATGGCTCGCCTGCGTGACCCGCAGCACGGCTGCCCGTGGGACGTGAAACAGTCCTACGCGAGCATCGTGCCGCATACCCTGGAGGAAGCCTACGAGGTGGCCGATGCCATCGAGCGCGAGGCCTTCGACGAGCTGCCCGGCGAGCTCGGCGACCTGCTGTTCCAGGTGGTCTATTACAGCCAATTGGCCAAGGAGGAGGGGCGCTTCGATTTCGCCGCAGTGGTCGATGGCATCACCCGCAAGCTGGTGCGGCGCCACCCCCACGTATTTCCCGATGGCGACCTGTATGGCCCGCTCGATCAGCCGCGCCTGAGTGAAGCCGAGGTCAAGCAGCGCTGGGAGGCGATCAAGGCCGAGGAGCGGGCCGAGCGTTCGGCGGCGCCGCAGCAGTTGTCGTTGCTCGACGACGTGCCGAACGTGCTGCCGGCCCTGAGCCGCGCCAGGAAACTGCAGGGCCGCGCTGCCCGGGTCGGCTTCGACTGGCCGGATGCCTTGCCGGTGCTCGACAAGGTGCGCGAGGAACTGGACGAAGTGCTCGAAGCGATCAGCGAGAACGACCCCGAGGCCATCGCCGAGGAGATCGGCGATCTGCTGTTCAGCGCCACCAATCTGGCCCGGCACCTGAAGGTCGATCCCGAGGCAGCCTTGCGTGCGGCCAACGGCAAGTTCGAGCGGCGCTTTCGCTTTATCGAGCAGGCATTGCGCGAAGCGGGCCGGCCCATCGAGAATTGCACCCTGGATGAGCTCGACGCCCTGTGGGGCGAGGCCAAGAAAATCGAGAAGCAACGGGGTTGCTGAGCCGTACAGGCGCAGCGGCTTCGACGGATATCGATGGGCATGCCCATCTCATTAATTGTCTGCGGATAGGTAGGTTATGGCGATTTCACTACGTGACCAGTTGCTCAAGGCAGGGCTGGTCAACGAGAAGCAGGTCAAGCAGGCCAGCAAGCAACAGCACAAACAGCAGCGCATGGTGAAGAAGGGCCAGGCCGAGGAAGACAACAGCAGCCAGCTTGCGGCCCAGCAGGCCAAGGCCGAGAAGGCCGCGCGCGACCAGGAGCTCAATCGCCAGCAGCAGGAAAAGGCCGAGCAGAAGGCCCGTGCGGCGCAGATCAAGCAGTTGATCGAGGCTTCGCGCTTGCCCAAGCTGACCACCGAGGATTACTACAACTTCGTCGACGACAAGAAGGTCAAGCGCCTGCCGGTCAATGCCCTGATGCGTGACAAGCTCAGCCGCGGTTCGCTGGCCATCGTGCGTCATGGCGGCGGCTACGAGGTGATTCCGCGCGAGGCGGCGCTACGCATTCAGGAGCGTGACCCCCAGCGCGTGCTGCTGCTCAACACGCCGACCGAAGCGCCCGACGAGGACGATCCCTACGCGGCCTATCAGGTGCCTGACGACCTGATGTGGTAAACCATTGAGGCATGAAAAAGCCCGCGATCAGCGGGCTTTTTCATGCTGTTTGGTCAGTGGGTATTGGCTGCTTCGGAGGATTCCAATTCCGCTCGGTAGGCAACGGCCTCTTCTTCGGAGGGAAAGATGCCGACCAACTGGTCGTTCTGGTAGACGTCCCAGATGCGTTTGCCTTCGGCCTGGGCTTCATGAGACATGTGGTGTTCGTCACGCTCGGTCACTACTACTACGCTCACTGTTGTTTCTCCAGTTTTGCCGGATAGATGCGGCGCAAAGCCTTTACGTTCGCTTAGCCTGCTAAGCAACGACAGGATTACGACTGTATCAATTAGTTACAAGTTCCCCCGGGCGCTTCGCTTGTGTCGTGCCTCCATCTGCAAACGACAGGCACAAAAAAGCCGGGACATGCCCGGCTTTTCGTTGCAGCGACCGCTATCAGTCTCGTCGACCCTCGACATTCTTGCCGTCGACCGTGCCCGACTTGAGCATGATCTGGTATTCCTTGCCGTCCTTTTCCACCTGGTGCAAACGCACCAGCAGGTAGTCCCAGTCCTTGGCGAACCACAGGATGGTCTTGCGGCTGCTTTGCGTCGGGTCACGTACACGCTCGACCTTGATGGCGTCGATCAGGCCGGCAGCGGTGCGTACCACTTCGTCACCGAGCACACGGAAGTCGTAGGTTTCGATCTCGTCACCATCGACCACCTGGTAGCTCATGCTTTTCTCGCCGGCGGCCACGTCGTGCTGCAGGGCCAGCTGATAGGTCGACTTGTCCTGCATGCCGCGGTTGAGCGGGAAGCGCACCGGGTTGCCGCGGTCGCTGCCGATCACCTGTTTCTGCGACCAGTCGAAATCGAACTCGATGTCCTTGCTCTTGCCCAGGCCGCTGCGCTCGAACTTGTAGCTCTGCGGCAGGAAGGCATCGTTCTCGACCGTGAAGGTGCTTTGTTCGGTCAGGCCAGCGACCAGCATGGAGGCCTTGAATACCAGCTGCCAACGGCCGTCATCGAGCTTCTGCAGGCTGCGTTCGGCGGAGCCGCTGACCGGAACCTGCTTCCAGTCGGCGGTGTAGCTGGCGGAGAAGGGCTTCGGCTCTGCGGCGAGGGCAGGCAGGCTGAACAACGCCAGGACAAGCATTAAGGCGCGGCGCATGGAGTCTCCTTGCTGTTGATGGGGTAACCGGTGGCCGGCAGTGCAACACCGTCGAGCTGGGGGCCGGCAGCCGTGAGGTGCAGACGCCCCTCGGCGAACCAGCGTACGGCCAGCGGATAGATCCGGTGCTCCTGGGCGTGAACCCGTTGCGCCAGGCTGGCGGCCGTGTCCTGCGAATGTACCGGGATTACTGCCTGTACGACCAGAGGGCCACCATCAAGTTCCTCGGTCACGAAGTGCACGCTGCAGCCGTGCTCGGTGTCACCTGCCTCCAGCGCACGCTGATGGGTATGCAGGCCCTTGTGGCGTGGCAGCAGCGAGGGATGGATGTTCAGCAGGCGGCCATGGTAATGGCGCACGAAGGCGGGGGTGAGAATGCGCATGAAGCCGGCGAGCACCACCAGCTGTGGGTCGAAGCCGTCGATGGCCTGCATCAGCGCGGCATCGAAGGCCTCGCGGCCCTGATAGTCGCCGTGTTCGAGCACGCGGGTGGCGATGCCTGCGGCCTGCGCGCGTTGCAGGCCGTAGGCATCGCTGCGGTTGGCGATCACCGCGGCGATGCGCACCGGGTTCTCGCCATCAGCGGTGCTGTCGATCAGCGCCTGAAGATTGCTGCCGGTGCCCGACAGCAGCACCACTACATTGCAGAGTCGCGGCATTAGGTGCCCATCAGTGGCTTTTCAGATTGTTCAGCACGACGCGCTCGGCGCCTTCGGCAGCCGCGGCGATCTGGCCGATGACCCAGGGCTGCTCGCCGGCGCTGCGCAGGGCCTGCAGGGCGGTGTCGACCTGATCCTGGGCGACGCAGATGACCATGCCCACGCCGCAGTTCAGCACGCGGTGCATTTCATGCTCGTCGACGTTGCCTTTGTCCTGCAGGAAGTCGAACACCGCCGGGCGCTGCCAGCTGGCCACGTCGATCACCGCCTGAGCGTTGTCCGGCAGTACGCGCGGGATGTTGTCGAGCAGGCCGCCGCCGGTAATGTGGGCCATGGCCTTGACCGCGCCGGTCTTCTTGATCAGCTCCAGCAGCGGTTTGACGTAGATGCGCGTCGGCGCCATCAGCAGGTCGGCCAGGGGTTTGCCGTCGAGCTGGGTGTTCTCGATATCGGTGCCGGACACTTCGAGGATCTTGCGGATCAGCGAGTAGCCATTGGAATGCGGGCCGGAGGAGGGCAGGGCGATCAGCGCGTCGCCGGTGGCGACCCTGGAGCCGTCGATGATCTCGGCCTTCTCGACCACGCCCACGCAGAAGCCGGCCAGGTCGTAGTCTTCGCCTTCGTACATGCCCGGCATCTCGGCGGTTTCCCCACCGACCAGCGAGCAGCCGGCCAGCTCGCAACCGGCGCCGATGCCGGTGACCACGGTGGCGGCAACGTCGACGTTGAGCTTGCCGGTGGCGTAGTAGTCGAGGAAGAACAGCGGCTCGGCGCCGCAGACCACCAGGTCGTTGACGCACATGGCGACCAGGTCCTGGCCGATGCTGTCGTGCTTGTTGAGGTTCAGTGCCAGGCGCAGCTTGGTGCCCACGCCGTCGGTGCCGGAGACCAGTACCGGTTGCTTGTAGCCGGCCGGGATCTCGCACAGGGCGCCGAAGCCACCCAGGCCACCCATGACTTCAGGACGGGCGGTGCGCTTGGCTACGCCCTTGATGCGTTCGACCAGGGCTTCGCCCGCGTCGATGTCCACACCTGCGTCCTTGTAGCTGATGGAGGGTTGCTTGCTCATAGATCCAGGCCTTTGGAAGGGGAAAGTCGGAATAGCGTCGGCCCCTCGGGGCCGTTCTGCGAAGGCGCGCGATTTTATCAGGCTTGCCCGGCAGCGGCCAGCCACCGTGCCGAGTGCGGTCGCCCTGGGCGGCCGGCAGGCGGTGAAACCCTGGCCGGGCCGGGCGAGTCGCAGGCAAGCCGGCAGACGCGTTAATCGCCGCGTGGCTTGCGATGCCGGGGCAACAGCCCCTAAGGTATAGCGCCACGGCCTGTTAACGCGCGCCGCCTTCTTCAGCCGAGAGTTCCCCGTTCATGCGCCCGACCTTCCGCCCCCTGCTTCTCTGCCTGTCATTGCTGAGCCTGCCGACCCTGGCAGCGACCGTGAGTGACCTCTATCAGGTGCGCGAGACGGTTGCCAGCCAGCAGCCCGAGGAGCGCGATGCCGCCCTGCAGCGCGCCGTCGAGACGCTGGTGCTGCGCCTGACCGGCAAGCCCGATGCGGCCAAGGGCTCGGCATTGGCCGAATTGCGCAAGGATCCGCAGCAGATCATCAGCCAGTACGGTTACGAGGGCGATCACCTGGTGGTCGACTTCGATGCGGTGTCCACCGACCGCTCCCTGCGTCAGGCCGGCCTGCCGCTGTGGGGTGTCAACCGGCCGGCCATTCTCGCCTGGTGGCTGAACGAGACGGTCGACGGGGCGAACATGGTCGGTGACGGCCAGGCCGCCGCCGAGCCGCTGCGCGAGGCGGCCCAGCACCGCGGCCTGCCACTGCGCCTGCCGCTGGCCGATCTCAGCGAGCAATTGGTGGCGACCAAGGAAGCGCTGGGTGCCAAGGACCTCGGTGAGCTGCGTTCGGCATCCGAGCGCTACGGGGCCGACGCCTTGCTGGCGGTGCGCGCCAGCGAAGCGGACGGCAAGTGGCAGGCCAGCTGGCAGCTTTGGCTGGGTGACGAGCGCGAGCAGGGCAAGGCCGAGGGCGCCGATCAGGCGGCGTTGGCCGATGCCGTGTTGCTGGCGGTGAGCGAGCGCCTGGCGCCGCGTTTCGTCGTCGCGCCGGGCGCCAGCTCGACCCAGACGGTGGAAATCATCGGCGCCGATCTGTCCCGCTACGCGGAGCTGCAGCGGGTGCTCGAACCCTTTGCCGCTCAGTTGCAATCGGTGGAGGCTGACCGGCTGATTTACCAGGTCAATGCCAGCGCCGAGCAGCTGCGTACCCAGTTGGGCCTGTTGCAGCTGCACGAGGTGTCGGCTGCCGAACTGGCCGCAGAGGCGCCGGCGCCCGCCGAGCCCCAGGCACCCGTGGATGCCAGCCAGGCTCCCGTGGATGCCAGCCAGGCTCCCGTGGAGCCACCGCCGGCGCCGCCGGCAGCCGATTCCAAAGCCCGTGGCGATGTCCTGTACTTTCGCTGGTAGACTGCCGCTCATCTGAACCGCTTCGCTTGCGGCCTCGGCCATGGTCGAGGTCGTTTTGCGAGTGCGCACCGAGCTGTCATTTGCTTCTGAGGATCGAGCATGCCCGTTTCGTTTCGCTGGCTGTGGATCACTGTCGTGCTGGTACTGGGCGGTCTGCTGTACCTGCTGCATCCGATTCTTTCGCCGTTTCTGGTCGGCATTCTGATCGCCTACCTCGGTGATCCGCTGGTCGACCGCCTGGAGCGCCTGAAGTTGTCGCGCACCTGGGGGGTGATCGTGGTGTTCGGCCTGTTCACCCTGTTGATGGCCCTGGCCCTGCTGGTGCTGATCCCGATGCTGGGCAAGCAGTTGGTGCGGCTCTACGAACTGATGCCGCAGATGCTCGACTGGGCACAGAACCAGGCGCTGCCCTGGATCCAGGTCAAACTCGGGCTGAACGAGGGCTTCTGGCGGTTCGATCAGCTCAAGCAGTCCCTTTCCGGGCACCTGGGCCAGACCACCGACATCGCCGGGCTGGTGCTCTCCCAGGTCACGGCGTCGAGCCTGGCACTGATGGCCTGGGTGGCCAACCTGCTGCTGATCCCGGTGGTCAGCTTCTACCTGATGCGCGACTGGGATCTGCTGGTCGGCAAGCTGCGCAGCCTGGTGCCGCGCGACAACGAAGGCGTGGTGGTGAAGCTGTTCGGCGAATGCCATGAGGTGCTCGGTGCCTTTCTGCGTGGCCAGTTGCTGGTGATGCTGGCGCTGGGCGCGATGTACGCGGTCGGGCTGATGGCCATCGGCCTGGAACTGGGCCTGTTGATCGGTGTGCTGGCCGGCCTCGCGAGCATCGTGCCGTACCTGGGTGTGGTGGTGGGAATCGGCAGTGCGCTGCTCGCCGGCGTGTTCCAGTTCGGCGGCGACCCCTATCCCTTGCTGGCGATTGCCGGGGTGTTCGTGGTCGGCCAGTTGCTCGAAGGCATGCTGCTGACGCCATTGCTGGTCGGTGATCGCATCGGCTTGCATCCGGTGGCGGTGATCTTCGCGATCATGGCCGGCGGCCAGTTGTTCGGTTTCACCGGTATTCTGCTGGCGCTGCCGGTGGCCGCGGTGATCATGGTGCTGCTGCGCCACGTGCACGAACTGTACAAGCAGTCCGACGCCTATGGGGGGCAGGCCCCGATTCAGCCAGCGCCTGGCCGCCGATCACGCTGAGGCCTGCTAAGCCCTTGTATTGCCTTGGAAAAGTGCGGCAATGACAGGCGGCCGCCAAGGGTATAAACTGCCCCACCTTTATTCAGAGCGCCCATCGGGCTCCGACGAGCCGTTCTCTCCAGCATGAAGCCGATTCAACTGCCCCTGGGTGTGCGTCTGCGCGATGACGCCACCTTCGCCAATTACTACCCGGGCGCCAATGCTGCTGCCCTCGGGTACGTGGAGCGTCTGTGCGAGGCCGAGGCGGGCTGGACGGAGAGCCTGATCTACCTGTGGGGTGGTGAGGGCGTCGGCCGCAGCCACCTGCTGCAGGCGGCCTGCCTGCGCTTCGAGCAGCTCGGCGAGCGTGCCGTCTACCTGCCACTGGGCGAAGTGGTGCAGTACGGCCCGGCGATTCTGGACAACCTGGAGCAGTTCGAGCTGGTTTGCCTGGATGACCTGGAAGCCGCTGCCGGGCAGCGCGCCTGGGAAGAAGCGCTGTTTCACCTGTTCAATCGCCTGCGCGACAGCGGTCGACGTCTGCTCCTGGCTGCCAATGCCTCGCCTCGCGAGTTGTCGATCAAGCTGCCCGACCTCAAGTCGCGCCTGACCCTGGCCCTGGTGTTCCAACTGCAGTCGCTGTCGGACGAGGACAAGCTGCGTGCCCTGCAGCTGCGTGCCTCGCGCCGCGGCCTGCACATGAGCGATGACGTGGGGCGCTTCATCCTCACCCGCGGCGAGCGCAGCATGAACGCGCTGTTCGAACTGCTCGAGCGCCTGGATCAGGCCTCGCTGCAGGAAAAGCGCAAGCTGACCATCCCCTTCCTCAAGGAAACCCTGGACTGGTAGCCCAGCTACCGTCCCGGATACCTTCTATTCCTCGCGGCTCTCGCCAGCGCTGCCGATCCGCTGGTACTGCGCGCACCAGCGCGTATAGAGCAGGGCGGTGGTGAACAGCGTCAGGCTGAGCAGGATTTCCAACCAACCGAACAGCCGTCTGGACGGATCGAAGGCGGCCAGTACGCCCTGGATGAAATACAGGTTGACCACGAAGCAGGCCCAAGAATGGGTGCGCGGGTGGCCGCCGATGATCCCCGGCGCGAGCAGCAGTAACGGCAGCACCTGTACGGCCAGTACCGCCCACAGCAGCGACCTGGGAACGGCGGCGTAGCCCAGGTTCCAGATCAGCAGCAGCGCCGCCAGCGCCACGAAGCTGGCCAGGCTCAGGTAGCGACAGATACGCAAGCGTGGCAGCAGCCAGTCCGCGCTGGGCAGCGCTCTGGCTGTTCTAGCCACGGCCGTCGCCCAGCTTGAGGGCGATGCTCGCCAGGCGCTGACCCAGGGCGCGGCACAGGGTGATCTCATGCTCATCCAGGGCACGCTTGCCGTCAGCGCCTGCATGGTGGCTGGCGCCGTAGGGCGTGCCGCCACCGCGGGTCTCGACCAGGGCGGACTCGCTGTAGGGCAAGCCGGCGATCAGCATGCCGTGGTGCAGCAGGGGCAGCAGCATCGACAGCAGCGTGCTCTCCTGGCCGCCATGCAGGCTGGCGGTAGAGGTGAACACGCCCGCGGGCTTGCCGACCAGGCTGCCGGTCAGCCACAGGTTGCTGGTGCCGTCGAGAAAGTACTTCATGGGCGCCGCCATGTTGCCAAAGCGCGTCGGGCTGCCCAGCGCCAGGCCGGCGCAGTTCTTCAGGTCGTCGAGGCTGGCGTAGGGTGCGCCCTGTGCCGGAATGCTTTCGCTGACCGCCTCGCATTCCGCGGAAACCGCCGGTACGGTGCGCAGACGCGCCTCGAAGCCCTGCAGCTCGACGCCGCGGGCGATATGGCGGGCCATCTCGGCAGTGGCACCGTGACGGCTGTAATACAGCACCAGAATGTAAGGCGTGGTCATGGCAGCAGCTCCAGGATGTTTTCCGGCGGCCGACCGATGGCGGCGCGATCCCCGGCGATCAGGATCGGGCGCTCGATCAGGCGTGGGTGGGCGACCATGGCCGCGATCAGTTCGTCGTCACCCAGCGCCTGGTCGGCCAGGTCGAGTTCACGGTATTCGTCTTCACCACTGCGCAGCAACTGGCGAGGGGGCAGACCGAGTTTGCCCAGCACCTCACGCAATTCTGCAGCGCTGGGTGGATTGTCGAGGTAGTGCACCACGACCGGCTGCAGGCCGCGTTGTACGAGCAGTTGCAGAGCTGCGCGGGATTTCGAGCAGCGGGGATTGTGATAAAGGGTCAGATCGGTCATGGCAGTCGTCGCTTCTGGCGGCAGATGGCAGCTATTCTAACCGCGTCGGCGCCTTGCGCTGAACGGGGTGCGGCAATCGAGGCGAACCTAAGTGCGGAGCCAGCGTCTGTAATCCGCGGTCACAATGGCTTGTGGCCAGCTTTTTCCCGCTCGTCTGCATTGCCTGCGCCGCCAATGGCGCCGGCCTGACGATGATGCGCAGGTTTCCGACTGCCCTTGTGAGGTGGGTATGCAGCAGCGTTTGCACGATTGGCTCGAGTTCTGGCGATTCCTCTGGCAGCGCTTCTTCGACAATCGCGGTGCCGATAACGCGGCTGCGCTGACCTACACCACGCTGTTCGCCGTGGTGCCGATGATGACGGTCAGCTTTGCCGTGCTCTCCGCCGTGCCGGCTTTTCAGGGGACTGGCGAGCAGATCCAGGCATTCATCTTTCACAACTTCGTGCCGTCTGCGGGTGAGGCGTTGCAGGAGTATCTGCGCAATTTCACCACCCAGGCGCGGCAGCTGACCTGGATCGGCGTGGCGGTGCTGGCGATCACCGCGTTCTGGATGCTGGTGACCATCGAGCGCACCTTCAACACCATCTGGCGCGTGCGGCAACCGCGCCGGGGTATCGCCACCTTCCTGCTGTACTGGGCCATTCTCAGCCTTGGCCCGATGCTGCTGGGCGCCGGTTTCGCCATCAGCACCTATGTCGCCTCGCTGTCCCTGCTCAGCGGGCCGGATGCCGTGGTTGGCGCCCAGACGCTGCTGCGCTTCACGCCGCTGTTGTTCAGCGTGGCGGCGTTCACCCTGCTCTATGCGGCCGTGCCCAATGCCCGGGTTCCATTGCGTCATGCCCTGTGGGGCGGGCTGTTCACGGCGGTGCTGCTGGAGCTGGCCAAGGCAACTTTCGGCTTCTACGTGCGCTTCTTCCCCGGCTACCAGCTGATCTACGGTGCCTTTGCCACGGTGCCGCTGTTTCTGCTGTGGATCTTTCTGTCCTGGCTGATCGTCCTGCTGGGGGCCGAGCTGGTGTGCAACCTGGGGGTTTCCCATCAGTGGCGCAAGCGCGCGATGCCCAGGGCACTGGTGCTGCTGGGCATCCTGCGGGTATTCCACGCACGCCAGCGCACCGGGCTCAAGGTGCGCCACCGCGATATTCAGCGCCAGGGCTGGTTGCTGCCCGAGCATGAATGGGAGGAAGTGCTGAGTTTTCTGGAAGGCCAGCGCCTGGTCGCCAGCACCGGGGGCGATAGCTGGATGCTCAGTCGCGACCTGTCCCATTTCACCTTGCAGCAGCTGTTCGAACGCAGCCCCTGGCCGTTGCCCCATTTGAGCCAGTTGCCCGACGAACTGGACGAACCCTGGTATCCGGCGCTGCGGGAGGCGTTAAAACGCCTGCATGACGAGCAGACCCTGCTGTTCGGCGACAGCCTGGCACATTGGCTGGAGGGGCAGGGCAGTGACAGGAAGTGACGTTTATCGGCACCAAGGCAAGCGTGTTTGATGGCTCGATGCCAGTGCGCAATGCCGTTTCGTTGGCGTCAGTAAGATGGCATGTTTCTGGCTACGCTGTCTTCAGTCGATGTCGCGTCATCAAAGGTACCTGCAATGCCAAAGCCTTCCCCCAAGGTCATGATGCTTCACGCCCGTGATAGCGACCGTGCGCTGGAGAACCTCAACCGGATTACCGGGCTGCGTTTCAGCAGGTGGCCCGAGTCGCTGGTCACCACCGCAGACCACTCATCGGCAGCTGATGACAAGCCGCCGCACGAGACCTGCGAGGTGCCTGCCAGGGCCAGTCAGGCGTTGGCCTGATTCGCACGCGCCTGCGCGATCGTCGGCTCGACGGCCTGCACGAAAAGCTCTTCGATTTTCACCTCGCCCCCCAGCGCCTGCGCCGAGCGCAGACGTATCTGCATCTCCTCGATTCGTTGGGTCACCGGCAGGCGCGCGATACCGGAAAGCAGGATCCTGTCCTGAGCGCCTACCTTGGCGTGATCCAGATTGATCGAACGTATTTGCTCACCATCGCGGTAGCGAACCTGCAGGGATACCAGGCTGCCTGCCTGGCCGGGCAGGTGCAGCCAGGCGGCCACGTTGAATTCGGCGACCCGCCCGTCGTAGTCGGTCAACTGCAGGTGCGCGCTCTGGATAAGGTGTGCCGGTACTTGGCCGAGGAGTGTGTCGTGGGCGTTGGGCATGCGAGTTCCCTGGCTGGCGAAGGACGTCAGCGGGGAAGTATAAGAAGGATGCTCACGATCAAACTGTGCGCCAGGCCGCCCTTGCGCGTGACCGGGTTCTCATTCAGGGCAGTTCCAGGGGGTGGCGGCTTACCGAGGCGCTGGCCAGATTGCAGGCGGGCAGCTGCAGGCGGTTCTGGTTGACCGCATTGGGCAGTTGCAACCACAGGTTTTCGCCGTCGCTGAACTGGTTGTGGGGCACCCACAGGCCATGATGCCAGCCCTCGCGTGGTTTTGGCGTGCTCTGCAGGATACCCAGGTGTGGCTGGCTGCTGGGCGCGCGCCTGAGCCAGGTCGGTTGTGCCAGGCCCTTCAGGTAGCGCAAACCCAGATGAAGCCCCTCGCCGTTGAGGTGACGCCAGCACACCAGGGCCAGCACGTCGCTGTCGGCGATCAGCAGCACCAGTTGTCCGATCGGCAGGCCCTCGGCGGCCTGTGCCGGGCACAGCAGGCGCGCGCCGCCCGGCCCGATGTCGAGAATCTGCCCCGGGGTGCATCGTGGGCGCTGCTCCAGGAGCTGGGCGTGGATGGCCGGGATGCCGATGGCCAGGCGGCAGTCGCTTTGTTGCGGGGTGCGGGAATGGCGACGCTGGTCGGTTCCCAGCCAGTGATGATGCACGCGCTCGAGCAGCTCCCGTTCGCCAGCACTGCGCAGCGGCGCGGGTTCGCCAAGCGCGACCAGCAACGCGCCCAGCTCCAGGCGGCGTAGCGTTTCGCTGCCTGCCTGCGGACGCTGCTGGTAGCTCAGGTACGCCTGTGCGTGTTGCAGATCGATCAGCGGACCTTCGGAATTATCCTCCGCGTCCCAGGGCAGCAGACGGGCGAGAGCGGCCAGGGGCGCCAGAGCGGCGAACAGCCGCAGGCATTCGTCCGGGTGCAGGTGCGGGGGATTGCTCAGTGCCAACAGCAGCGTCTGTTGGTAGAGGCCACGCAAGGTATCGGCAGGCGTGGGTGTGAATGCCGCCGCCACGGGCTCGTCAAGGCAGCCATGGCGTTCGCCCAGCCAGTACAGCAGGTGGCTGTCGCGCCACAGGTCGGCATCCGGCTCACGGTATTGCTGGAAATGCCGCAGCAGGCTCTGGGCGATGAAGTGCTGGGCCATGTACAGGCACCAGGCCAGGTGCGGCTGGGAGGGCTTGTGGCCCTGCAATATCTGCAGCAGCAGGCGCTTGTAACCGATGGCGAGTTCGGCACACAGCTGCGTTTGCTCCGCGGCTGCGGCAAGGCATCCCTGGGCACTGTAATGGCGATACTCATCGCTGAAGTTTTGCAGCGCCCGCTGTCTTTCGAGTAAGGTCATGGCGCTGCGATTCAGGCGCGCGAGCAGGGCCGTCACCTCCTGCAGGCCGGCTTCCATCGGCAGCTGGCGAGCCGCGCTCAGGTTGTTGCCCAGGGTTGCCTGGTCGATCGGGTCGGCCTGAAGCGCGTCGGGTACATCGAGCTGCAGTGCATCCAGTGTCATAGCAACCTTATCGGTACGAGGAGCATTTCCATGATCAAGCGAGTCCAGTCAGTCATTCGGCTCATGATGGTGCTCATCGCCGCTGTGGTATTGGCAGGTTGCACGGATGACGTCGGTGTCGATCAGCATGGGCAGAAGGTAGCGGTTGAGCGCCTTGAAGGCCAGTGGCTGGTTATCAATTATTGGGCGGAGTGGTGCGGTCCCTGCCGCTCCGAGATTCCTGAGCTGAACGCCCTGGCGCCTGAGCTCGAAAAGCAGTCTGTCGGTGTGTTCGGTGTCAATTTCGACGGCCTGCAGGGCGATGAGCTCAGCCAGGCAGCCAAGGCGCTGGGCATCGAGTTCACGGTGCTGGCCAAGGATCCGGCAGAGCGCTACGGGCTACCGCCCAGCGATGCATTGCCGGTCACTTATATCGTCGATGACCAGGGCAAGGTCCGCGAGCGTCTGCTTGGTGAGCAGACCGCCGAAGGGCTCAAGGCGCGGCTGGCAGCGCTGCGCCAGGAGCGCTGAGGCGATGGTCATCGTTTGTCGGCACGGGTATGTCGAAGGGCGTGTGCAGGGTGTCGGTTTTCGCCAGAGCACGGCCATGGAGGCCAGACGTTTGCAGCTGTCAGGCTGGGTGCGCAATCTGCCTGATGGGCGCGTAGAGGTCTTGTTCGAGGGCGAAGACGAGGCGGTCAGCTCCCTGGCGAAATGGCTGGAGCGCGGGCCATCTGCTGCTCGCGTATTGGCATTGACGCTACAGGAGCACCCTGTCCAGGGTGAACAGGGCTTTGTCGTAAAGCCTTAGGGCTTAGTCCTCGCCCGGATCGGCGGCCAGCCGGCCGGCGTTCTGGGTCAGCGAGCGCAGGAATTCGGCCTGCAGTTCCGGGTCGTTGCGGGTCAGTTCGATCAGGCTCTGCTCCAGCTCGCTGGCCTCTTCCTCGAGGCCCAGGTCGGACAGGCGCTTGACGCGATGCACCCATTGTTCGATGTCCGCTCCCTCGAGGTCGTCGTAGATCAGGTCATGGGCCTCGCGCAGCTTGCCACGCAGGGTGCGGCTGACCAGCAGGGTCGCCTCGGCACTGGTGGCGTCCTGCTCGTCGGTGACGGTCAGCACCAGAGTACCGACCCGGGCGATGTCCTGGTCGGCGAACGGGCCGTCGAGCAGGTTGAGGCGCAGCACGCCATTGCGGTCGGTGAGCAGCTCATGGGTCTGCTCGCCGGCCTTGATCATCACCGGTCGTTCGGCCCAGGGCAGGCTGGAATAGTCCGTGCGGGTTTCCTGGCGCTTTTCGTCGATGCCGGCCAGGTTCTGCTGCGAGCGGCCATTGGACTCGACGTTCATGAACGGGTTGACGCCCGCCACGCCGTAGCTGATCCAGTCCTTGGTGGCGGTATCCGGAATGCGCCCGAGCGCCACCACGTTGAGCACGTTGGCGCCGATACCGCCGACGATGGCCACCGCGCCGAGGGGGATTTCATAAATCTCCCGCCAGGGCTGGTAAGGCGTATAGCGGTCGTAGTGACGGGTGACCTCGAAAGAGGTCACCTCGAAGGCCTTCTGTTCATGCACGCGCACCCGCCGCTGCGGCAGCTCCAGTACCTCGGGCTGCCCCACGTCGATCTGCAGGCTGTGGCTCAGCAGTTTGCGTTCGACACGTTCTTCGTGCTCGCTGCGCTGCGGCAGATGGTTGGCGCAGCCAGCGAGAAAGAAGGCGCCACAGGTGGTGGCGCCGAGAAGGCGTAGGGTGCTTCGCTTGAACATGACGGCTCTTTGGCGGGTCAGCGGCGGATACGGTTCTGGATGAACGACAGGATCTCGCCGACGGCGACTGGCTGAGCCTCGGTTTCCAGGCGGCTCTTGTACTCCAGGTTACCTTCGGCCAGGCCGCGATCGCTGACCACGATGCGATGCGGAATGCCGATCAGTTCCATGTCTGCGAATTTGATGCCCGGACTGGTCTTTTTGTCACGGTCGTCGAGCAGAACTTCGAAGCCGGCGGCAGTCAGTTCGCCGTACAGCTTGTCGGTCGCCTCGCGCACCGCGTCGGTTTCATAGCGCAGCGGTACCAAGGCGATCTGGAAGGGCGCCAGGGCATCGTTCCAGATGATGCCGCGCTCGTCGCTGTTCTGCTCGATGGCAGCGGCTACCACGCGGGACACGCCGATGCCGTAGCAGCCCATGCTCAGCACCACCGGCTTGCCGTTCTCGCCCAGCACCTGGCAGTTCATCGCTTCGCTGTACTTGGTGCCGAGTTGGAAGATATGCCCGACTTCGATGCCGCGCTTGATCTCCAGGGTGCCTTTGCCATCCGGACTCGGGTCGCCTGCTACCACGTTACGCAGGTCGGCGACGGTCGGTACCGGCAGGTCGCGCTCCCAGTTGACGCCGAAGTAGTGCTTGTCGTCGATGTTGGCACCAATGGCGAAATCGCTCATCAGCTCGACCGAGCGGTCGATGATGATCGGCAGCGGCAGGTTCAGCGGGCCCAGGGAGCCCGCACCGGCGCCGATGGCGTCGCGCAGCTCGGCATCCGAGGCCATCACCAACGGGCTGGCCACGCCTGGCTGGTTGGCGGCCTTGATCTCGTTCAGCTCGTGATCGCCGCGAACGATCAGGGCGATGAGCTTGCCTTCTTCCTCGGCATGCACGATCAGCGTCTTGATGGTGCGCTCGATGGGCAGGCCGTAGCCGTCCACCAGTTGCTGGATGGTCTTGGCGTTCGGGGTGTCGACCAGGCGCAGCTCCTCGCTCGGTGCCGGGCGCGCGGACTCGCGAGGAATGGCCTCGGCCTTCTCGATATTGGCCGCGTAGTCGGAAGCGTTGCTGAACACGATATCGTCTTCGCCCGACTCGGCCAGCACGTGGAATTCATGGGAGCCGGCGCCGCCGATGGAGCCGTTGTCCGCTTCCACCGGGCGGAAGTTCAGGCCCAGGCGGGTGAAGATGTTGCAGTAGGCCTGGTGCATGCGGTCGTAGGTCTGCTGCAGGGAAGCCTGGTCGGCATGGAAGGAGTAGGCGTCCTTCATGATGAACTCGCGGCCACGCATCAGCCCGAAGCGCGGGCGGATCTCGTCGCGGAACTTGGTCTGGATCTGGTAGAGGTTCAGGGGCAGCTGCTTGTAGCTGTTCAGCTCGTTGCGGGCCAGATCGGTGATCACTTCCTCGTGGGTCGGGCCCACGCAGAACTCACGGTCGTGGCGGTCCTTCACGCGCAGCAGCTCCGGGCCATACTGCACCCAGCGGCCGGACTCCTGCCACAGTTCGGCGGGCTGGATGGCGGGCATCAACACTTCCAGAGCGCCGGCAGCGTCCATCTCTTCGCGTACGATTCTCTCCACCTTGCGCAGGGTGCGCAGGCCCATCGGCAGCCAGGTGTACAGGCCGGATGCCAGCTTGCGGATCATGCCGGCGCGCAGCAGCAACTGGTGGCTGATCACCACAGCGTCGGAGGGCGTTTCTTTGAGGGTCGAAAGCAGGAACTGACTGGTGCGCATGATGGGCCGTTCTGTCGATTGCAAAGGGAGTTTTATGGCTCGGCATTGTACGGCGCGTGGCTGGTGGCGTACAGGATGCGAAGTGTTGCGGGGGGATTAAGTTGGCACGCTGAGCAGGAGCGCGGTCGAGTGCCCCGCGGCATCGTGGGCAGGCAGATTATCGAGGGGCCTGTGCATCTTCGTGCCGAGTACCTGATGGGCAATAAAAAACCCGGCCGAAGCCGGGTTTCTGAACTGCTATCAGGCTTATGCGAGATTACAGAACGCTGAGCGGGTAGTTCACGTAGAAGCGAACTTCGTTGGTGTCGTCGATATTGACATCACTAACCTCAGAGTTGGCACGCAGCACCGAAGCGCGCAGGCGGAAGGACAGGTCCTTGGCCGCACCGCTCTGGACGGTGTACTTCACCTGGTTAAAGAACTCGTGTTCTTTGCCATCGGTGTTGGTAATCACGCCGTCTTCGCGAGAGGTGATGTTGTCAGCCCAGATATAGGCGGTCTTGAAGCTCAGGCCTGGGACACCGTAAGTAGCGAAATCCAGCTCGTAGCTTGCCTGCCAGGAGCGCTCGTCTTCCAAGTTGAAGTCGGACAGGAAGCTGTTGGCAACGAAGATCGCGCCACCGCCGTCGCCGTTACCGTAGTTGAAGCCTTGGCTACCGGTGTTGCGCTGGTGGGCCAGAATGAAGGCGTGGGCGCCAACGCTGTACTTGGCTGCCAGGCTCCAGATGGTGTTGTCGCCACCGCCGACCCGGCGGTCATAGTCGCTCTTGTAGACATTGAAGTCGAAGCCCAATGCTTGTTCTTCAGTCAGCGGCAGGTTGTAGTTCAGGTTGGCGTACTTGCGCTTGTATTGCTCTTCCAGGTCGCTGTAATACAGCGCCGCGCTGAAATCCTTGTTGAACGCGTAGGAACCACCGAATACATCAATGGACTTGAGGCCACCACTGTCGCGACCGGACTGACGCATGGTGTTGTAGGCGGTGAAACGACCAGCGTTCAGTTCGAGGCCTTCGATCTCGGTGCTGGTGATCATGGTGCCTTCGAAGGTTTCCGGCAGCAGGCGGCCATCATCGTAGGCCAGAACCGGCAGCGCTGGCAGCTGCGAGCCATAGGTCAGCACCGTATTGGAAACACGGGCCTTGACCGCCGCGTTAGCGATGGTCAGATCCTTACCTTCGTTCTCGGGGAACATGCCCACGCCACGACGGCCGCCACCAGTGTCCAGCTGCCACAGGGCGCCAGCATAAGCATTAACGCCGAAACCAACGGTGCCCTGGGTGAAGCCGGATTCGAACAGTGCACGGGCACTGGCGCCCCACTCTTCGGAATAACCTTTGCCTTCGGTGCCGCGGGAAGCGCCGTTACGGGCATCGCGGTTGTAGTACATGCTGCGCGCCAGGAGCGACAGGGTGCTGTCTTCAACGAAACCCTTCGATTCGGACTGGTCCGAAGCCACTGCCATTTGAGAGGTACCCGCGGCCACAGCCAGGGCGATTACGCTCCACTTCATCACTCGCATCGTGATTTGCTCCTTTGGTTTAGAAGAGTACTACCGCTGCTCAGTAAGGTTGTTATGGCGAGCAGCTCTATTTCTTTTTGTGTCGGATGGAACTTATAGCACGGCACTTTGTATTGGCGATAGTTTCGATCTATCCATTTCGTCGCCACCCTTGCGCTTGTCGTTGACCGCGAAAGGTGCGTCGCAACCAGGCAAATCCTGCCGGCTGAGTACCATCCAACGATTTACAGCTCTATAACAGGGCCGGAAGCGTTACCGTCAAGGCCCTATTCGGGAGCGTTGCGAGCTTTAAAGCAAAAGCCGTGCTCAAAATTACCAAGGGGCCTAAATTACTGGGGTTTGTGCCCATGTCTTTATCGGGAAGTACAGATTATCGACCTAAATATCCGTTTTTTCGCGCTCTTGTTAGTGTGCTTCTTAGTAGCTTGCTATCTATATGCTCAGGTTGTTGATAATGAGTTTTAGTTGGCGTCTAACTGTGCGGGTCACTGTTTACTTTGGGAAACAATATGGTGCATCCGAAAAGCCAGTTTCGGAGATCGTGCGCCTTCTTGGTGCGCCTGTTTTGGGGTTAATTTTCAACACCTTGCCAGGTATGCTGCGGCCTTTGTCGGGTTGCCACCCCGATCCGTTGGATGACTTGAATGAGGTGAGCATATGTTCGTACTGGATTCGCGTCTGCAGCAGGACACCTTCGTGCTGGGGGATCTGCCGCTGAGCCGCGTACTGCTCAGTAACGATGCCCGTTACCCCTGGTTCATCCTGGTGCCGCGACGCGAGGAGGTCAGCGAGGTGTTTCAGTTGAGTGCCAAGGATCAGCAGGCGCTATGGGCCGAGACCGCCCTGCTGGGCGAGGTGCTCAAGGATGCGTTCAAGGCGGACAAGATCAATATCGCCACACTGGGTAACCTGGTCAGTCAGCTGCACATGCACGTGATCGTGCGCTATCGCGGCGACGACGCCTGGCCTGCCCCGGTGTGGGGACGCCATCCGGCCACGCCCTATGAGCAGCAGCAGGTAGCGGCGCTGCGTGACAAGCTGCGATCGGTCATGCCGGGGCACTACCGGGCCGGGGAGGTCTGAATGAGCGGGCTGGAAGAGCGTATCGTCGAGTTGGAGAGCCGCCTGGCCTTTCAGGACGACACCATCCAGGCGCTCAATGATGCCCTGGTGGAGCAGCAGAAATTGATCGAGCGCCTGCAGGTGCAGATGCAGGCGCTGGCCAAGCGTCAGGAAGAAGTGAATCCGTTCAGCGCTTCGCAGGATGAAGCGCCGCCGCCTCATTATTGATAGCGGCCCGCTTGAATGAAAAAGCCCCGCATCGGCGGGGCTTTTTGTTGGCAGGCGGATCAGCGCCGGGTCGGCAGGGCGGCAATCACGTCTTCGGCCTGCAGGCCTTTGTCGCGCTGCATCACGGAGAACTCCACGCGCTGGCCTTCCACCAGAACACGGTGGCCTTCGCCGCGGATCGCACGGAAGTGCACGAAGATATCTTCGCCAGCGTCGCGAGAAATGAAACCGAACCCTTTCGAGGTATTGAACCACTTCACGGTGCCGGTTTCGCGATCACCCAGGTCTTGCTGTGGTGCCGCCTTCTTCCTGTCGAAGCGCAGATTGGTGCCAAGGTGCAGGGCAACGGCCAGGGCGATGATCAGCAGGCTGAACAGCAGGGCAGGCTGCTCGGCGATCAGGGGCAGGGGGGCGAGCAGAATCAGGGCTTGCAGCAGCGTGCCGAGGATCAGCAAGGCACATGCCAGGTTTTGCAGATGTTGACGGGCGTTGCTGTGCCACAGTGGAAACTGCGTAGCCAACAGCAGGTTGAGAAAGCCGAACAGCGCCAGGCACAGCGCATCGGGATGTTGCAGGAACGACTGGCCGTCATTGAGGCCGGGGGCGATGGATAACAGCAGGGCCGACAGCCCCACCAGCAGGTGGACGATTTTCAACATGTTCAACGCACTCACTCGATAAAGGATCACCAGGAACAGCTGGCTCCACGCGATTTGCCGTGACGTAAGGGCGATGAAGGTTCGGGAGGGCCAGCCTATGCACCGGCCCAGCAGTTGGGATGGCGGCACGGGGCGTATTTAACAGCAAAGAGAAGGGCTACTCAAATGGACGGCGCTGCGCTGTCGGTCGCGGCGAGGTGAAACGAAACAGGGCTGCCGCGGCAGCCCTGTTGGCGCAACGGTCAGGCAGCCAGCAGGCTGCGCAGCATCCACGCGGTTTTCTCGTGAACCTGCATGCGCTGGGTCAGCAGATCGGCGGTCGGCTCGTCGCTGACCTTGTCGAGCAGCGGGAAGATGCCGCGCGCGGTGCGTACCACTGCTTCCTGGCCCTGCACCAGCAGCTTGATCATCTCATCGGCGCTCGGCACGCCTTCCTCTTCCTTGATCGAGGAGAGGCGGGCGTACGCCGCATAGGTGCCTGGCGCAGGGAAGCCCAGGGCACGGATGCGTTCGGCGATGGCGTCGACGGCAAGTGCCAGTTCGGTGTACTGACCTTCGAACATCAGGTGCAGGGTGTTGAACATCGGCCCGGTAACGTTCCAGTGGAAGTTGTGGGTTTTCAGATACAGGGTGTAGGTGTCCGCGAGCAGGCGCGACAGGCCTTCGGCGATGGCTTCGCGATCCTGTTCGGCGATACCGATATTGATTTCCATGGTTGCTCTCCTAAATGGGCCAACGGGTAAAGAGACGATGGCAAAAAGCCTATCATGACCGTTCGTCACATGCTCCGGGTTCGTCTCAATGACGATCATGCTTTGAATCAATCGCAACGCATCGGGTTCACCTCTTTTGCTGCAGCGATGGGATATATCACGTGCTGCGCCCTGTCGATAAAGGCTATATAATTCCGCCCTTTTCACGCGTGCGGCTCAGGTGCCTTGCCCAAATGGCAGGCGATGTCGACGAATTCAGAACCGATCAGAGAAGCGAACCCGATCATGATGCGCAGCCACTATTGCGGCCAGTTGAACGAAAGCCTGGATGGCCAGGAAATCACCCTGTGTGGATGGGTTCACCGTCGTCGCGACCACGGTGGTGTGATCTTCCTCGACATCCGCGATCGCGAAGGCCTGGCTCAGGTGGTGTTCGATCCGGACCGCGCCGATACCTTCGCCAAGGCTGACCGTGTGCGCAGCGAATATGTGGTCAAGATCACCGGCAAGGTGCGCCTGCGTCCTGAAGGCGCGCGCAACGCCAACATGGCATCCGGCGCCATCGAAGTGCTGGGCTACGAGCTGCAGGTGCTGAACGAGGCGGAAACGCCACCGTTCCCGCTCAACGAATACACCGATGTGGGTGAAGAGACGCGCCTGCGTTATCGCTTCATCGACCTGCGTCGCCCGGAAATGGCCGAGAAGCTCAAGCTGCGCTCGCGCATCACCTCGAGCATCCGTCGCTACCTGGACGAGAACGGCTTCCTTGATGTGGAAACCCCGATCCTGACCCGCGCCACACCGGAAGGCGCACGCGACTATCTGGTACCGAGCCGCACCCACGCCGGCAGCTTCTTCGCGCTGCCGCAATCGCCGCAGCTGTTCAAGCAACTGCTGATGGTCGCCGGCTTCGACCGTTACTACCAGATCGCCAAGTGCTTCCGCGACGAAGACCTGCGTGCCGACCGCCAGCCGGAATTCACCCAGATCGACATCGAGACCAGCTTCCTCGACGAAGCCGAGATCATGCACCTCACCGAGACCATGATCCGCAACCTGTTCAAAGACGTGCTGGGCGTCGAGTTCGGCGAACTGCCGCACATGACCCTGGCCGAGGCCATGCGCCGTTTCGGTTCCGACAAGCCGGACCTGCGGATCCCGATGGAACTGGTCGACGTGGCCGATCAGCTCAAGGACGTCGACTTCAAGGTCTTCTCCGGCCCGGCCAACGACCCGAAAGGCCGCGTTGCCGCGCTGCGCGTACCGGGCGGGGCGAGCATGCCGCGCAAACAGATCGACGATTACACCAAGTTCGTCGGCAACTACGGCGCCAAGGGCCTGGCCTACATCAAGGTCAACGAGCGCGCCAAGGGCGTCGAGGGCCTGCAGTCGCCGATCGTCAAGAACATCGCCGAGCCGAACCTCAACACCATTCTCGACCGCGTGGGTGCGGTCGATGGCGACATCGTGTTCTTCGGTGCCGACCGCGCCAAGGTGGTCAACGATGCCCTGGGCGCTTTGCGCATCAAACTTGGCCACGACCTGAACCTGCTGACCGCCGAGTGGGCGCCGCTGTGGGTCGTCGACTTCCCGATGTTCGAAGAGAACGACGATGGCAGCCTGACCGCCATGCATCACCCGTTCACCTCGCCCAAGTGCTCGCCCGAAGAACTGGAGGCCAACCCGGCCGCCGCGCTGTCGCGTGCCTATGACCTGGTGCTCAACGGTACCGAGCTGGGTGGTGGTTCGATCCGTATCCACGACAAGGCCATGCAGCAGACCGTGTTCCGCGTGCTGGGCATCAGCGAAGACGAGCAGCAGGAGAAGTTCGGCTTCCTGCTCGACGCCCTCAAGTACGGTGCGCCGCCCCATGGTGGCCTGGCCTTTGGTCTCGACCGCCTGGTGATGCTGATGACCGGCGCTTCGTCGATTCGCGAAGTGATCGCCTTCCCGAAAACCCAGAGCGCGGCCTGCGTCATGACCCAGGCGCCGGGTGTGGTGGATGGCAAGTCGCTGCGTGAACTACACATCCGCCTGCGCGAGCAACCCAAAGCCGAATAAATAAAGGCAGCGGCAAGCTACAAGCTTCAAGCTGCAAGAGCCTTGCTTGAGGCTTGTAGCTTGCGGCTTGCAGCTCAGAAGTTGATAGGAGTGAGTTATGGCTGGTCATTCCAAATGGGCCAACATCAAGCACCGCAAGGGGCGTCAGGACGCCAAGCGCGGCAAGATCTTCACCAAGCTGATTCGCGAGCTGACGGTCGCCGCCAAGCACGGCGGTCCGATCCCGGCGGATAACCCGCGTTTGCGTCTGGCCGTCGACAAGGCGCTGACCAACAACATGTCGCGCGACGTGATCGACCGCGCCATCGCCCGTGGCGCTGGTAACAACGAAGCCGACAATGTGGTCGAATTCAGCTACGAGGGTTACGCGCCGAGTGGCGTGGCGATCATCGTCGAAGTGATGACCGACAACCGTAACCGTACGGCTGCCGAAGTGCGCCATGCCTTCACCAAGTGTGGTGGCAACCTCGGCACCGACGGCTCGGTCGCCTATATGTTCGAGCGCAAGGGGCAGATCAGCTTCGCCTCCGTTGATGAAGATGCGCTGATGGAAGCGGCCCTGGAAGCGGGCGCCGATGACGTGGAGATGAGCGAAGAGGGCGCTGCCCTGGTATCGACCAGCTTCACCGAATTTCATGCCGTCAACGAAGCCCTGGCGGCTGCGGGCTTCAAGGCCGATGAGGCGGAGATCGCCATGATCCCGTCGATCAGTGCGCCGATCACCGACCTGGAAACCGCGCAGAAAGTCTTCAAGCTGATCGATATGCTCGAAGACCTGGATGACGTGCAGAACGTCTATCACAACGCCGAAGTCTCCGACGAGATCATGGAGCAGCTGGGCTGATCCAGCGCTGCATCCAGGCCGGAAGTCTGCCGCTGTGCGCTTCCGGCTTTTTTATGGGCGCCTTTCGTTGGCTGGCGCTGGCTGATCGAGGGTCGTCTGGGCGAATCCTTTGAGTGACGGCTGGCGCTCGGCGCCCCTATACTCGCGCCTGGATAAATAGACAGTGTGGCGACCAGAGCCACGGGTGGATGACTGGCATGACGCTGATTCTGGGAATCGACCCCGGTTCCCGCATTACCGGCTATGGGGTGATACGCGATACCGGGCGCACCTGCGAGTACGTGGCTTCCGGGTGCATCCGCACCGGCGCCGGGCCCCTGGCCGAGCGCTTGCAGATCGTGTTTCGTGGCGTCAGTGAGGTGATTCGTACCTTCGGGCCGGTGACCATGGGCATCGAGCAGGTGTTCATGGCGCGCAATGCCGACTCCGCACTCAAGCTCGGCCAGGCGCGGGGCGCTGCCATCGTCGCCGCCGTCGAGGCGGGCCTCGAGGTCAGCGAATACACCGCCACGCAGGTCAAGCAGGCGGTGGTCGGCACCGGTGGGGCCGACAAGGAACAGGTGCAGATGATGGTCATGCACCTGCTCAAGCTGGTGCAGAAACCGCAGATCGATGCCTCCGATGCCCTGGGTATCGCCCTGTGCCACGCCCACCACCGGCAGAGCCTGATTCCCCATGGCCTGGCCAGCGCCAAGCGGCGTGGTGGCCGGCTTCGTTTATAAGCAGGCGTTCAGATCGGTGGCAGCTTGTTGCAGCCACGCGTGACCCTGGGCGGTATTGAATCTTCTATGTGAGGAATGCGTCGGTGATCGGACGTTTACGCGGCACCCTGGCGGAGAAGCAGCCGCCACATTTGATTCTGGATGTGAACGGTCTGGGCTATGAGCTGGAAGTCCCCATGACCACGTTGTACCGTTTGCCTCCGGTAGGCGAGCCGCTGACGCTGCACACCCATCTGGTGGTGCGCGAGGATGCTCACCTGCTGTACGGCTTTTTCGAGAAGCGCGAGCGTGAGCTGTTCCGCGAGCTGATCCGCCTCAATGGCGTCGGCCCCAAGTTGGCCTTGGCGCTGATGTCCGGGTTGGAGATCGACGAGCTGGTGCGCTGCGTGCAGGCCCAGGATACCGCCGCGCTGGTGAAAATTCCCGGGGTCGGCAAGAAGACCGCCGAGCGCCTGCTGGTCGAGCTCAAGGATCGCTTCAAGGCCTGGGAAGCGGTACCTGGCATGGCGCCACTGGTGGTTGAACCTCGTGCCGGGGGCGCAGTCTCAAGCGCGGAGAATGATGCGGTGAGTGCGCTTATCTCCCTGGGCTACAAGCCTCAGGAAGCCAGTCGTGCCGTTTCGGCAGTCAAAGAAGATGGTTTGAGTAGTGAAGACATGATCCGCCGCGCGCTGAAAGGAATGCTCTAGATGCTCGACGCCGATAGGTTGGTGACGGCGGGCACTCGCGACCGCGACGAGCAGGTCGACCGCGCCATTCGCCCGCTCAAGCTGGCCGAGTACATCGGCCAGCCGGTGGTGCGCGAGCAGATGGAGCTGTTCATCCAGGCGGCGCGCGGGCGCAAGGAGTCCCTGGATCACACCCTGATCTTCGGCCCACCCGGCCTCGGCAAGACCACCCTGGCCAACATCATCGCCCAGGAAATGCAGGTTTCCATCAAGAGCACCTCGGGCCCGGTACTCGAACGCCCGGGCGACCTGGCGGCGCTGCTGACCAATCTCGAGCCGGGCGATGTGCTGTTCATCGACGAGATCCATCGCCTCTCGCCGATCGTCGAGGAAGTGCTGTACCCGGCGATGGAGGATTTCCAGCTCGACATCATGATCGGCGAAGGGCCGGCAGCCCGCTCGATCAAGCTCGACCTGCCGCCGTTCACCCTGGTCGGCGCCACCACGCGGGCCGGCATGCTCACCAATCCGCTGCGCGACCGCTTCGGCATCGTCCAGCGCCTTGAGTTCTACAACACCGAGGATCTGGCCACCATCGTCAGCCGTGCCGCCGGCATCCTCGGCCTGCCCATCGAGGCGCGCGGCGCCGTGGAGATCGCCCGTCGCGCCCGCGGCACGCCGCGGATCGCCAACCGGCTGTTGCGCCGCGTGCGCGATTTTGCCGAGGTGCGTGGCCAGGGCGCGATCACTCAGCAGGTCGCCGACCTGGCGCTGAACCTGCTGGACGTCGATGAGCGCGGTTTCGATCACCAGGACCGACGCCTGCTGCTGACCATGATCGAGAAGTTCGACGGCGGCCCGGTAGGGGTCGACAGCCTGGCTGCGGCGATCAGCGAAGAGCGGCACACCATCGAGGACGTGCTCGAGCCGTACTTGATCCAGCAGGGTTACATCATGCGTACGCCGAGAGGGCGCGTGGTGACCCGTCACGCTTACCTGCACTTCGGCCTCAATGCGCCCAAGCGCATGGACGAGCGGCCGACGCTCGACCTGTTCAGTGATGGAGGCGCGCCATGAAAAAAATACTTGCGCGCCCGATTGGCAAGACACGGGGCTGGCACTAGAGTATGCGCGCGCAAGATGCCGGTCAGCCGTTCGCCCATCGCTGTCGTGTCTATTACGAGGACACCGATGCGGGCGGAGTCGTCTATTACGTCAACTACCTCAAATTCATGGAGCGGGCCCGTACCGAGCGACTGCGTGAACTGGGTTTTTCCCAGTCGACGTTGGCCGGTGAGGGGCTGCTGTTCGTCGTGCACTCCAGCGAAGCGCGCTACCACGCGCCGGCCCGACTGGACGACGAGTTGCTGGTCAGTGCTGAAGTGTATGAGTTGAACCGCGCCAGCCTGCGCTTTCGTCAACAGGTCAGGCGGGCCGCGGATGACGTGCTGCTTTGCGAAGGGCAGTTTCTGGTGGCCTGTGTGCGCGCCGATAATTTCAAACCCCGGGCCATGCCCCCGTCTCTGCGAACGGCGTTCGCTGAGCAGGGTGGCGGTGCCGGTACATCTACTGCAGGAGAGTAAGCGTGGAAGCCAACGCAAATGCCGTTGACCACATGTCGATGTGGAGTCTGATCAGCAACGCCAGCCTGGTGGTGCAGTTGGTGATGCTGACCCTGGTGGCCGCATCGGTCATCTCGTGGGTGATGATTTTCCAGCGCAGCAATTTCCTGCGCTCGGCCAAACGTTCGCTCGACAGCTTCGAGGAGCGCTTCTGGTCGGGTATCGACCTGTCCAAGCTCTATCGCCAGGCCGGCAGCAACCCGGATCCGGACTCGGGCCTGGAACAGATCTTCCGTGCCGGTTTCAAGGAGTTCTCCCGCCTGCGTCAGCAGCCTGGCATGGACCCGGATGCGGTGATGGATGGCGTGGCGCGTGCCATGCGCGTCGCCATTTCCCGTGAGGAAGAGAAGCTCGAGCAGAGCCTGCCGTTCCTCGCCACCGTCGGTTCCACCAGCCCGTATATCGGTCTGTTCGGTACCGTGTGGGGGATCATGAACTCCTTCCGCGGCTTGGCGCAGGTGCAGCAGGCCACCCTGGCCACCGTTGCGCCGGGCATCGCCGAGGCGCTGATCGCCACGGCCATCGGCCTGTTCGCGGCCATCCCGGCGGTTATCGCCTACAACCGCTTCGCCGCGCGCGGCGAGATGCTGATCGGTCGTTATTACACCTTCGCCGACGAGTTCCAGGCGATCCTGCACCGCAAAGTACACAGCAGCGAAGAATAAGCTTCCGGCGCACTCAATACAGGTTTCAAGACCATGGCCAGAGCCAGAATTCGCAACAGACGCAAGCCCGTCGCCGAGATGAACGTGGTGCCCTACATCGACGTGATGTTGGTGCTGCTGGTCATCTTCATGGTCACGGCGCCGATGCTCAACCAGGGGGTCAAGGTCGACCTGCCGCAGGTCAGCAGCGAAGTGCTGCCCCAGGACAACGACTCCCAGGTGCTGACCATCTCCATCAAGTCCGACAAGTCGTACTACTGGAACATGGGCACCGAGGTGGACACCGATACCGTTCAGGATCGTGCACTGACCCTCGACGAGATGACCCGCGCGGTGACCGCCATCATCAACCAGACCCGCAGCCAGGGTAAGCAGGTGCAGGTGTTCGTGCGCGGCGACAAGGCCGTCGACTACGGTACCGTGATGTCCGCCATGGGCGGCCTGCAGCAGGCGGGCGTGGGTAACGTCGGCCTGATCACCGAGGCGCCCTGATGCAGCAGCGTGAACGCTCACCTTCGGAAAGCCTGTTCTGGCCGGTGGTCTGGGCCGTAGGGCTGCACCTGCTGATGTTCGGCATGCTGTTCGTCAGTTTTGCCTTCGCGCCCGAGCTGCCGCCTGCAAAACCGATCGTGCAGGCTACCCTGTACCAATTGAAGTCGCAGAGCCAGGCCACCACCCAGACCAACCAGAAGATTGCGGGTGAGGCCAAGAAGACCGCTGCGCCGCAATTCGAAACTGAACAACTCGAGCAGAAAAAGGCCGAGCAGGAAAAGCAGGCGCAGGCCGAAGCGCAAAAGCAGCAGGCAGCGAAAGCAGCGGAACAAAAGAAAGTCGAGGAAGCTCGAAAGGCGGATGCGGCGAAAAAGGCAGAGGCCGATGCCGCCGCGGCGAAAGCCGCCGAGCAGAAAAAGCTGGCTGACGTCGCCAAGGCGAAGGCCGCGTTGGAGGCCGACAAGAAGAAGGCCGCTGAAGCCGAAGCGAAGAAGAAAGCTGCCGAGGATGCCAAGAAAAAGGCAGCCGAAGAGGCGAAGAAGAAAGCAGCGGCAGATGCAGCGAAGAAGAAAGCTGCTGAAGACGCCAAGAAAAAGGCCAATGCGCAGGCTGCCGAGCGCAAGGCGGTCGAGGACAAGAAAGCAGCGGCGCTGGCCGAGTTGTTGTCCGAGGATACCGAGCGGCAGCAGGCGCTGGCCGAAACCCAGGGTGACCAGGTAGCTGGCAGCCTCGACGATCTGATCGTCAAGCTGGTGAGCGAGCAGTGGCGACGCCCGCCATCGGCACGTAATGGTATGAGCGTTGAAGTGCTGATCGAAATGCTGCCGGACGGCACCATCGTCAATGCCAGCGTCAGTCGCTCCAGTGGCGACTCGCCTTTCGACAGTTCGGCGGTACAGGCAGTACGCAACGTGGGGCGTATTGCGGAAATGCAGCAACTTGATCGTGCCACGTTCGATCGGCTTTACCGGCAGCGTCGTGCCGTCTTCAAACCGGAGGATTTAGGTCTGTGAATACCCTGATGCGAATCGTTGTACTGGGTCTGGCCATGCTGGTCGGTAGCGTGCAAGCGGCTGACCCTTTGGTCATCAGTACCGGTACTGATCGAGCCACTCCCATCGCCGTGGTGCCGTTCGGCTGGCAGGGCGGCAACGTGCTGCCGGAAGACATCGCCACCATCGTCGGTAACGACCTGCGCAACTCCGGCGTGTTCGAGCCGATTCCGCGGCAGAACATGATCAGCCTGCCGACCCAAGGCAGCGAAGTCATCTACCGTGACTGGAAAGCCCTCGGCGCCCAGTACGTACTGGTCGGTAACATCGTGCCCAATGGCGCGCGCCTGCAGGTACAGTTCGCCTTGTTCAACGTGGCGACCGAGCAGCAGGTGCTCACCGGTACCGTGGGCGGCGGTGTCGATCAGCTGCGCGACATGGCTCACCATATCGCCGACCAGTCGTTCGAGAAGCTCACCGGCGTCAAAGGTGCGTTCTCTACTCGCATGCTGTACGTCACCGCAGAACGCTTCGGTGTCAACAACACCCGTTACACCCTGCAGCGTTCCGACTATGACGGCGCCCGTGCGGTGACCCTGCTGCAGTCTCGTGAGCCGATCCTGTCGCCTTCGTTCGCCTCCGACGGCAAGCGTATTGCCTACGTGTCGTTCGAGCAGAAGCGCCCACGTATCTTCGTGCAGCACATCGACACCGGTCGTCGCGAGCAGGTCACCAACTTCGAAGGCCTCAATGGCGCACCGGCCTGGTCGCCGGACGGTACCAGGCTGGCGTTCACCCTGTCGCGCGACGGCAACCCGGAAATCTACGTGATGGACATGGGTTCGCGTAACCTGCGCCGCGTCACCAATCATTCGGCCATCGATACCGAACCGTTCTGGGGCAAGGATGGCCAGACCATCTACTTCACCTCCGACCGTTCCGGTAAGCCACAAATCTATAAGACCAACATCAACTCTGGTGCGGTCGAACGAGTGACCTTCGTCGGCAACTACAATGCCAACCCTAAATTGTCTGCCGACGAAAAGACCCTGGTGATGATTCATCGCCAGGATGGTTACACCGTGTTCAAGGTAGCGGCTCAGGACCTCGAGCGTGGCAATCTGCGTATTCTTTCCGACACAAGTTTGGATGAGTCGCCTACTGTTGCGCCCAATGGCACCATGCTAATCTACGCTACCCGCCAGCAGGGGCGGGGAGTCCTGATGTTAGCGTCCACCAATGGTCGCGTTAGGCTCCCTCTTCCTACCGCTCAAGGCGAAGTTCGAGAGCCATCCTGGTCCCCCTTCCTGAACTGATGCGCGGTGCTTTACCTGTTTGATGCTTAACACACTGGGGTTCATTAGGAGTTACACATGGAAATGCTGAAATTTGGCAAGTTTGCTGCACTGAGCCTGGCTCTCGCCGTGGCTGTTGGTTGTTCCTCCAAAGGCGGTGACACCGCTGGCGAAGGCGCTGTAGATCCTAACGCTGGCTACGGTGCTAACACCGGTGCCGTTGACGGTAGCCTGAGTGAAGAAGCCGCTCTGCGCGCTATCACCACTTTCTACTTCGAATACGACAGCTCCGACCTGAAGCCGGAAGCCATGCGCGCTCTGGACGTTCATGCCAAGGACCTGAAAGGCAACGGCGCTCGCGTCGTTCTGGAAGGCCACGCTGACGAGCGCGGTACCCGCGAGTACAACATGGCTCTGGGCGAGCGTCGTGCCAAGGCCGTTCAACGTTACCTGGTTCTGCAGGGCGTTTCCCCAGCTCAGCTGGAAGTTGTTTCCTACGGTGAAGAGCGTCCTGTTGCCACTGGCAACGACGAGCAATCCTGGGCTCAGAACCGTCGCGTCGAACTGCGTAAGTAATTCGATATGCGAACGTGCCGACGTGTAGTAACCGTTTTGGCTCTGAGCCTGCCGCTTGCGGCCTGGGCTCAGGTTCCCGTTCAGGATGGCGGTACCGGCAACGGTAGCGGTTATCCGGCAGGCGGTGGCGGCACGTCCGGCGCCTACGCTGGAGGTGGAGTGCAAACTCCATCTACAGCGCAGGGCATGCTGTTCAGTCAGCTCCAGCAGATGCAGCAGGAAATTGCGCAACTGCGTGGCATGCTCGAAGAGCAGCAGAACGATATTCAGCGTTTGAAGCAGGAAGGCCTGGAGCGTTATCAGGACCTCGACAAACGACTGAGCAGTGGGGCCGCCGCTGGTGCAGCCGCCACCCAGAATTCTCCAGCCGCGGGTGCCAGCAATGGTGCCGGTGGTGCTTCCGCGGGTGCCGGTGACGCAGGGGCGCAAGCCTCCGGCGAGCCGGCCGATCCAGCGAAGGAAAAGCTGTTCTACGATGCAGCTTTCGACCTGATCAAAGCCAAGGATTTCGACAAGGCCAGCCAGGCCTTCGCCGCTTTCCTGCGCCGCTATCCCAGCAGCCAGTACGCCGGCAATGCGCAGTACTGGTTGGGTGAAGTGAACCTGGCCAAGGGCGACCTGCAAGGTGCCGGTCAGGCGTTTGCCAAGGTCAGCCAGGCCTACCCGCAGCATTCCAAGGTGCCGGACTCCCTGTACAAGCTGGCCGATGTGGAGATTCGCCTGGGCAACAACGACAAGGCCAAGGGCATTCTCCAGCAGGTCATCGCCCAGTACCCCGGTACCTCTGCCGCCCAGTTGGCACAGCGCGATCTGCAGCGAATCCGCTAAGCTGAAACCTTATGAAAACCCGCGCCTGTCGCGGGTTTTTTCTGCCCGTTGAAAGCGCAGCGTCGCGCGTTACCTGAAAAATGGCTTGTCGCGGTTTATTTCGTTTAGAATTGCCGCCCTTTTTCGCAACGGAGGCGGATGGCCTGTTTCGCCGTCACGCCCGGTGCCCCAATGAAAGATACCCTGCGCATCACCGAGATCTTTTTCTCGCTGCAGGGGGAAGCGCGTACCGCCGGCTTGCCGACGGTATTCGTGCGCCTGACCGGCTGCCCCCTGCGCTGTCAATACTGCGACACCGCCTACGCGTTCAGCGGCGGCGAGCTGCTTACCCTGGATGCCATCCTCGAGCAGGTGGCGAGCTATCGCCCCCGCTACGTCTGCGTGACCGGCGGTGAACCGCTGGCGCAACCGAACTGCATCCCCCTGCTCGAGAAGCTGTGCGACGCCGGCTACGACGTGTCCCTGGAGACCAGTGGCGCGCTGGACGTATCGGCCGTCGACTCGCGGGTCAGCAAGGTCGTGGACCTGAAAACCCCCGGCTCGGCCGAGATGGGCCGCAACCGCTACGAGAACATCGTGCACCTGCAGCCGCGCGACCAGGTCAAGTTCGTGATCTGTTCGCGGGAGGATTACGACTGGTCGGTCAGCAAGGTCATCCAGTACGACCTTTCCGAGCGAGTCGGTGAAGTGCTGTTTTCGCCCAGCCACGGGCAGGTCAGTGGGCGTCAGCTGGCCGAGTGGGTGATTGCCGACAACCTGCCGGTACGCATGCAGCTGCAGCTGCACAAGATTCTTTGGAACGACGAGCCGGGGCACTGATATGAGCGCAAAGAAAGCGGTCATCCTGCTATCGGGCGGTCTTGATTCCGCCACCGTCGTGGCGATGGCCAGAGAGCAGGGGTATAGCTGCTACAGCATGAGTTTCGACTATGGGCAGCGTCATCGCTCCGAACTGCAGGCAGCCGAGCGGGTGGCGCGTCAGCTCGGCGTGATCGAGCACAAGGTCATTGGCATCAACCTCGACGGCATTGGTGGCTCGGCGCTGACCGATGCCAGCATCGAGGTGCCGCAGAGTCCGACCACCGGCATCCCGGTCACCTACGTGCCCGCTCGCAATACCGTGTTTCTGTCCCTGGCGCTGGGTTGGGCCGAGGTGCTGGAGGCCCAGGACATCTTTATCGGTGTCAATGCGGTGGACTATTCGGGCTACCCGGACTGCCGGCCGGAATTCGTCAACGCCTTCGAGCACATGGCCAACCTGGCGACCAAGATGGGTGTGGAAGGGCAGCGCATTCGTATCCAGGCGCCGTTGCAGATGCTCAGCAAGGCCGAGATCGTGCAGGCCGGCTCGCGCCTGGGCGTGGATTACGGCCTGACGGTTTCCTGCTACCTGGCGGATGCCGACGGCCGCGCCTGCGGCAAGTGCGACAGCTGCAGACTGCGCGCCGCAGGCTTTGCCGCGGCCGGTATGCCCGACCCCACGCGCTATCAGTAAAAAATTTTCGGTGGGTGTTGAATTCCTGAATTAAATCAGTATTATACCGCTCGCACCACGGGTCGTTAGCTCAGTTGGTAGAGCAGTTGGCTTTTAACCAATTGGTCGTAGGTTCGAATCCTACACGACCCACCATTTCAAGCCTTCCAAGCGGAGGCGCACTGAAAAGCCCGAATCTCGACAGAGGTTCGGGCTTTTCAGTTTCCGCTTCGCTGGGTCGGGCTGGCAGCTCAGGGAGCTGCCAGCTGCGCGGTTTACACCTTGACGATCCAGCCTTGCGGCGCCTCGACGTCACCGGACTGCACGCCAGTGAGCTCGGCGTACAGGCGGCTGACCACCGGGCCCACTTCCTTCTCGCTGTAGAACACGTGCAGTTTGCCGTTGTACTCGATGCCACCGATCGGCGTGATCACCGCGGCGGTGCCGCAGGCGCCGGCTTCCTTGAAGTCACCCAGCTTGTCGATGAACACGTCGCCCTCGATGACCTTCAGGCCCAGGCGGCTCTGCGCCAGCTCGATCAGCGACAGGCGAGTGATGCCTGGCAGCACCGACGGCGATTTCGGGGTGATGAATTCGTCGTTATGGGTGATGGCGAAGAAGTTGGCCGAACCGACTTCCTCGATCTTGGTGTGGGTCTGCGGATCGAGGTAGATGCAGTCGGCGAAGTTGTTCTTCTTGGCCTGCGATCCCGGCATCAGGCTGGCGGCATAGTTGCCGCCGACCTTGGCGGCGCCGGTGCCCTGGGGCGCGGCGCGGTCGTAGCTGGAGATCACGAAATTGTTCGGCTTCATGCCGCCCTTGAAGTACGGGCCGACCGGGATGCAGAACACCGAGAAGATGAACTCGGGTGCGGTGCGCACGCCGATGTTGTCACCCACGCCGATCACGAAGGGGCGCAGGTACAGTGCGCCACCCGAGCCATAGGGCGGGATGAAACGCTCGTTGGCCTTGACCACCTGTTTGCAGGCTTCGATGAATTGCTCGGTCGACGGCGCCGGCATCAGCAGGCGCGCACAGCTGCGCTGCATGCGCAGGGCGTTCTGATCGGGGCGGAACAGGTTGATCGAACCGTCCTTGCAGCGGTAGGCCTTGAGGCCCTCGAAGCACTGCTGGCCATAGTGCAGGGCGGTCGAGCCCTCGCTGATGTGCAGCACGTTGTCTTCGGTCAGCGTGCCCTGATCCCAGTCACCGTCGCGCCAGTGCGACAGGTAGCGCTGGTCGGTCTTGATGTAGTCGAAACCCAGCTTGTCCCATTCGATGTTTTCGTAAGCCATGACATCCTCAATCGCTGAACGGCCACTGCGGCGTGCGTATGTCCGTTGATTTCCAGGGTGATCACGCAGGCGCGGGCCTGTGCGGTCAGGTAAAAGGGTGGGCTGCATGGTCGGTCAGGCCTGATGCAGGCTTGCCTGACGGATTGATGGCCGTAGGGGTGATGATGCGGCGGATTATCGCGGCGATCAACCGGTGTCGCGCCAGCAGGTGGGGCGAGATTGAAAAAAACGGGTCAATGCCCTTACCATGCGCGCCCGCGCAAGGCCTGCGTCGCCCATTGTCGGGTACCTCGGCCGTGCAGGGGGCCGACCGGCGCAGCGCGTCTGGCGGTATACTCCACGCCCCGTGCAGATAGACCTCGATAGGCCCTGACGACATGACGCAGATTGCCGAACGACTTCTTGTCCAGGCTCACCTCGATGCCAAGCAGCCAGAGACGCTGACGGCGGAGCAGGAAGCGTTCTACCGTGATGAAATTGGCAAAGAGCTGAAGCGCCAGAATGCCGTTCTGGTCGCCCATTATTACTGCGACCCGGTGCTTCAGGCGTTGGCCGAAGAGACCGGCGGCTGCGTGTCCGACTCCCTGGAAATGGCGCGTTTCGGCAACCAGCATGGAGCGCAGACCGTGCTGGTCGCCGGCGTCAAGTTCATGGGCGAGACGGCGAAGATCCTCAACCCGGAAAAACGCGTGCTGATGCCGACGCTGGAGGCCACCTGTTCGCTGGATCTGGGTTGCCCGGTCGACGAGTTCGCCGCCTTCTGCGACCAGCATCCGCAGCGCACCGTGGTTGTTTATGCAAACACCTCGGCTGCCGTGAAGGCCCGCGCCGACTGGGTGGTGACCTCCAGCTGCGCGGTGGAGATCGTCGAGCACCTGATGGACAACGGCGAAAGCATCATCTGGGCACCGGACCAGCACCTGGGCCGCTACATCCAGAACAGGACCGGCGCCGACATGCTGCTCTGGGACGGTGCCTGCATCGTTCACGAGGAATTCAAGGCCCGCCAGCTCGAGCAGATGAAGGCGCTGTACCCCGACGCCGCCGTGCTGGTGCACCCCGAGTCGCCAACCGCGGTGATCGAACTGGCCGACGCGGTCGGCTCGACCAGCCAGTTGATCGCCGCCGCCCAGCGCATGCCCAACAAGACCTTTATCGTCGCCACCGACCGCGGCATCTTCTACAAGATGCAGCAGCTGTGCCCGGACAAGGCGTTCGTCGCCGCACCGACCGCCGGCAACGGCGCGGCGTGCCGCAGTTGCGCCAACTGCCCGTGGATGGCCATGAACACCCTGCAACGCACCCTGCAGTGCCTGCGCGAGGGCAGCAACGAAGTGTTCGTGGATCCGGCCCTGATTCCGCGGGCCATCAAGCCGCTCAAGCGCATGCTGGACTTCACCCAGGCCGCCCGCCTGAAGCTGGCCGGCAACGCCTGATCATCAGCGGCACGGGCTATCGCTCGTGCCGCTCATTGCGGCGCCATCAGCCGCGCAGCATTTCCTCGGTCATGCGTTTTTCTTCGATCAACTCCTTCTGCCGCGCGTCGATGCGCGAGGCCATCTGGAAGTTGTTGGCCGCGCGACGCTTGGCGAAATCGAGCTGCTCGATGGCCTGGTTGAAGTCGCCGACCAGGGCGAAGTATTCGGCACGGGCCTGGTGCAAGCCAATGGTATTGCCGCTCAGCCCGCGCACTTCCGCCACCTGATACCAGACATCCGGATCCTTCATGCGCCGCTTGAGCAGGTCGTTGAGTGCCTGTTCGGCGGCGGGGATCTTGCGCTGCTTGAGCAGCAGGTCGATGCGCGCCTGGTTCACCGGGTAGTTGTTGGGGTACAGCTCGAGCAGGCGGGTGACGCGTTGCTCGGTGGCCGGCAGGCGATTGGCCGCCGAGTCCAGGCTGATCTGCGCCAGGTTGTAGGTGATGTCGTTGGGCGCCTTCTGTAGCAGCGGCGCGAGCACGTCGCGTGCCTCGTCGAACTGGCCGCCCTTGGTCAGGGCGATGGCCAGACCATAGCGCGCCGTGTCCATGTTCGGGTTTTCATCGAGCTGGGCACGGAAGCGCTTGGCGGCGATGCCGGGCGTTTCCTCGTAGGTCAGCTGCACGCGAGCGCGCATCAGCTGGTAACGCAGGCTATCTTCGGTGCCGCCGCCAGGAAACTGCTCGGCGCGGTTGCGGGTATCGGCGATCCGCGATTCGGACACCGGGTGGGTGAGCAGGAATTCCGGCGGCATACGGTCGTAGCGGTACTGGCGCATCAGGCGCTCGAACATGCTCGGCATCGAGCGCGGGTCGTAGCCGGCTTTCTCCAGGTTGACCAGGCCGATACGGTCGGCCTCCTGCTCGTTCTGCCGGGAGAAGCGCCGCTGTTCCTGAATGGCCGCCGCCTGGGTCGAGGCGATGGCGGCGATACCGGCATCGCCGGCACCGGCGGCAGCGGCGACGATACCGGCGAGCATGGCAGCCATCACCGGCAGCTGCATGCGTTGCTGGGCTTCCAGGCCGCGGGCGAAGTGGCGCTGCGACAGGTGCGCCAGTTCGTGGGCCAGCACCGAGGCGTATTCGCCTTCGGTCTGCGCATAGAGAAACAGGCCGCCATTGACGCCGATGATCCCGCCGGGTGCGGCGAAGGCGTTGATCTGCGGGCTGTTGAGCAGCACGAATTCGAGGCGCCGATCCTGCACCTGGCTGGTCTCGGCCAGGCGGTAGACGCTGCTTTCGACGAAGTCCTTGAGCTGCGGGTCCGACAGCTGGCTGACCTGGCCACGCACGATACTCAGCCAGGCACGGCCCAGCTGGTATTCCTGTTGCGGAGACACCAGTGCGGAGCTGGCGTCGCCGAGGGAGGGCAGGTCGCTGGCCATGGCCGGTTGGGCCAGCAGGCAGGCGAGCGTCAGCAGGGTGGGGCGCAGAACATTCATGCACAAGGCTCTTGTTTGATCAGTGCCGTACTGTAGCCGGGCGGGCACTTGCCTGACCAGCGCCGACGGGCCCTGGGTTATGCTGTCGGCCTGCAAACGGGAGGGTGGTATGAGTGATGTGTCGAGTTGGCAGGGCGAGCATCAGGCCGAGCTGGATGCCTGTGGGCTGAATTGCCCGCTGCCGCTGCTCAAGGCCAAGGTGGCGCTCAATGGTCTGGCCAGTGGCGAGGTGCTCAAGGTGTCGGCCACGGATGCCGGGTCGCAGCGCGACTTTCGTGCCTTTGCGCGCCTGGCCGGCCACGCGCTGCTGCGCGAGGAGAGCGAGGGCGGGGTGTTTCGCTACTGGCTGCGCAAGGCCTAGGGTCTGTTGAGGTTTCACGCACGGCCGCGCCGGAGCCCGTTTTGTCGCGAGGCAAGGGCCGCGCCCGCTCCCGGCGGGCTTGCGGCATCTCCCACATCCATGTGGGTCACACAGCCGCGAAGTTTGGTGGGCCAAATGAGCCATCGAGTAACGCCGCATCGCGACAAAACGGGCCCGGCCCTACGGGTGGGGCCGCCTAGGTTGTGCGAGAAATCTCGCCATGCGTCGTTGGAGGACTTGGCAAGGGAAAGCGCGGACGGCTAGTCCATTACCTGCGTCCTCGGCCTAGCGGATCGCCGCCCGGCCTGGCGAGATTTCTCGCGGCAACGCGGCTCGCGTTGAAACGTCAACAGACCCTGACGCCAAGCCATGAAAAATGCCGCTCGAGAGCGGCATTTTTCAACTGTATCAAGCTTTGTTCAGGGCCTGGGCGGCGGCCAGTACCGCGTCGACATGGCCGGGCACTTTCACCCCGCGCCATTCCTGGCGCAGCACGCCGTGCTTGTCGATCAGAAAGGTGCTGCGGTCGATGCCCAGGTATTCCTTGCCGTAGAGCTTCTTGAGCTTGATCACGTCGAACAGTGCGCAGACGCTTTCGTCCTTGTCCGAGATCAGCTCGAAGGGAAAGCCCTGCTTGGCTTTGAAGTTCTCGTGGGTCTTCAGGCTGTCGCGGGACACGCCGACGATCACCGTATTGGCGGCAGCGAAGGCCTCATGGGCATCGCGAAAACCCTGGCCCTGGGTGGTGCAGCCGGGCGTATTGTCCTTCGGGTAGAAATAGATCACCAGCTGCTTGCCCTTGCATGCCGCCAGGTTGAAATCACCGCCCGTCGCTGGGGCGCTGAAATCGGCAACGGGGGAATCGATGGCGATGGCCATGGGGCAGGGCTCCTTATGGATTCTGGGGGCGCCAGGGTTCGATCAGGGCATCCAGGTTCAGGGCGTCGGCGAAATCCAGGAACTGGTCGCGCAGCCAGCTGATCTGCGTGCCCGCTGGCAGGGTGACGGTCAGCGTGGCATTGAGCATGGTGCCGCCGGTCTGCGGCGCCTGATAGGTATCGCAGGTCAGGGCTTCGAGCTCGACACGGTGGTCGATGAAGAACTGGCACAGCTCGTTGAGGATGTCCGGGCGGTACACCGAGCTCACGTAGGCCACGTAAGGTAGCGCCTGGGGGCGCACTTCCTGGGCGGCGCTGCGGATCACGTTGGCGGTGAACTCGTGCTTCTTGGCCAGTGCCGGCAGGCCGGCTTCCAGCCGCGCCAGGGCATCCCAGTTGCCAGACACCTGCAGGACCAGGGCGCTGAGCTCGCCGTGGCGGCTCAGGCGCGTGCTGATGACCGCGCAGCGGTTTTCATGGCTGGCCCGGCACAGCACATTGGTCAGTTCCATGGCATTGCTGCCGAGCGCACTGATGACGAGGAATTGTTCGCGAACTGGGGGGGTGGACATGCAGCCTTCCTAAACGTTGGACGCCCGGCGCAATAGAGAGCGCCAAACAAACTCGCAGGGTAGCGAAAAGCGCCCGCCAGGGGAATGACCAGATACGCTCGACCGTGCTGTCGAACGCGCGTAATGGCGGTAACTACAGCCACCTGGTCGCTTGTGCAAGGCTGGTGGCGCCAGTACCATTACGGCTCTCTTTTTCGGCAGGAGCGGTTGCATGATTGCGGGCAGTATGGTGGCACTGGTCACGCCCATGGATGCGCAGGGTAATCTCGATTGGGAGGCCCTGAGCAAACTGGTGGACTTCCACCTGCAAGAGGGCACCCATGCCATCGTCGCGGTCGGCACTACCGGCGAGTCGGCGACGCTCGATGTCAACGAGCACATCGAAGTCATCCGCCGCGTGGTGGATCAGGTCGCCGGGCGCATTCCGGTCATCGCCGGCACCGGTGCCAACTCCACCCGCGAAGCGGTCGAGCTGACCCAGAATGCCAAGACCGCCGGCGCCGATGCCTGCCTGCTGGTCACCCCGTACTACAACCGGCCGACCCAGGAAGGCCTGTACCTGCACTTCCGCCATATCGCCGAAGCCGTGGCCATCCCGCAGATCCTCTACAACGTGCCGGGCCGTACCGCCTGCGACATGCTGCCGGAGACCGTCGAACGCCTTGCCAAGGTCGACAACATCATCGGCATCAAGGAAGCCACCGGCGACCTGCAGCGCGCCCGTGACATCCTCGACCGCGTCGGCTCGAACTTCCACCTGTACTCCGGGGACGACCCCACTGCGGTCGAACTGATCCTGCTCGGTGGCAAGGGCAATATCTCGGTGACCGCCAACGTGGCGCCGCGTGCCATGAGCGACATGTGCTCGGCCGCCATGCGCGGCGAAGCGGCCATCGCCCGGGCCATCAACGATCGCCTGATGCCCCTGCACAAGAACCTGTTCATCGAAGCCAACCCGATTCCGGTGAAGTGGGCCCTGAATGAAATGGGCATGATGGCCGACGGCATTCGCCTGCCGCTGACCTGGTTGAGCCCCCGTTGTCACGAACCGCTGCGTCAGGCCCTGCGCCAGTCCGGTGTATTGGTCTAATCGAGGAACTACGACGCATGAAGCGACTGGCCGGATTTTCCGCACTTGCCCTGATCATCACCAGCACCAGTGGCTGTGGCTGGATCTGGGGCGAAAATGGCTACTTCCGCGACCGCGGCAGTGACTACCTGGGCGCACGGCAGACCGCGCCGATGCAGCTGCCGGCCGACGTCGAGGCCAAGCGTCTCGACCCGCTGCTGCCGGTTCCCCAGCAGATTCGCGACAGCGATGCCAAGGACGAATACGAGGTGCCGCGCCCGCAGGCACTGGTGGTCAGCGACAACGTCAGCGAGTTCAGCCTGCAGAACAGCGGCGACTCCAGCTGGCTGGTCGCCCAGCGCGTGCCGGCCGAAGTCTGGCCAGGGGCTCGCCAGTTCTTCGAGGACGGCGGCTTCCGCATCGTCGACGAACGCCCGCAGACCGGTGAGTTCAGCACCGACTGGCAGCGTTTCGACGCCCTGTCGAGCAGCATGCAGAGCCGCCTGACGGGCCGCGTGGGTGGTCTGGACAGCAATACCGAAACCCGTGTGCACGTACGCCTCGAGCCTGGCGTGCAGCGCAACACCAGCGAAATCTTCGTGGTCACCGCGCAGCGTCCGGCCGGCAGTAGCGCCGATGTGCCGTTCACCGAACGCAGCGTCAACAAGACCCTCGACGCCGCACTGCTCGACGAGCTGCAGGCCAGCCTGACGCGTAGCGTGGAGCAGGGCGGTTCGGTGTCGCTGCTGGCCGGTCGCGATTTCGATGCACCGAACCGCGTAGCCCTGTCCCAGGACGGCAACGGTAACCCGATCCTCAACCTTAGCACCGATTTCGACCGCGCCTGGTCCGGTGTGGGCCGCTCGCTGCGCATGGCCGACCTGCGCGTCGACGACATCAACCGCACCCTGGGCGTCTATTACGTCAACCTGGCCGAAGGCCCGCAGCGCAACAACGAGAAGCCGGGCTTCTTCAAGCGGCTGTTCGGCGGCTCGGAGGACAAGGACGCCGTCGAGGCACGCGCCGAGCGCTACCAGGTGCGCCTGACCGCCGTGGGCGACACCGTGCAGGTGACCGTCGAGAAGGACATCAACACCGTGGCGCCGGCCGACGTGGCCCGCCGGGTGCTGGACATGATCCAGGAGAACCTCGGCTAGGGATTCCTGGCACGTGGTTGGCGATAGGCGAAACCCCTGGGTTTCGCCTTTTGTTTTCACAGGCAGGGCGTTTTTCTGCCGACCCTTACAGCCGTGACGCGTCCGCTTTGACGCCGTGCGGCGCGACTTTCCCGCGACGAGGCGCTAGCTCGACATGACCACACCTTCCCTGAGCCTGAAAAAGATCTATTCGGGCAAAGTCCGCGACCTCTACGAGATCGACGACAAGCGCATGCTGATGGTCGCCACCGATCGCCTGTCGGCCTTTGACGTGATCCTCGAGCAGCCGATTCCGGACAAGGGCAAGATCCTCACCGCCATCTCCAACTTCTGGTTCGACAAGCTGGCCCACGTGGTGCCCAACCACTTCACCGGTGATCACGTCGAAGACGTGGTGCCGGCCGCCGAACTACCGCTGGTCGAAGGCCGCGCCGTGGTCGCCAAACGTCTCAAACCGGTCGCCGTGGAAGCCATCGTGCGTGGTTACATCGTCGGCTCCGGCTGGAAGGAATACCAGAAGAGCGGCACCGTATGCGGTATCCAGCTGCCGGCCGGCCTCAAGGAGGCGGCCAAGCTGCCCGAGCCGATCTTCACGCCGTCGACCAAGGCCGCCGTGGGCGACCATGACGAGAACATCAGCTTCGCCCAGTGCGAGGCGATCATCGGCGCCGAGCTGGCCGCCCAGGTGCGCGACACCTCCATCGCCCTGTACAAGGCAGCGGTGGAGTACGCAGCCACCCGCGGCATCATCATCGCCGACACCAAGTTCGAATTCGGCCTCGACGAAGACGGCACCCTGACCCTGATGGACGAGGTGCTGACCCCCGACTCCAGCCGCTTCTGGCCGGCCGACAGCTACGCCGAGGGCACCAATCCGCCGAGCTTCGACAAGCAGTTCGTGCGCAACTGGCTGGAATCCACCGGCTGGAACAAGGAGCCGCCAGCTCCCGCCGTGCCGGCCGACGTCGCCCAGAAGACCGCCGATAAATACCGCGAAGCGCTGACTCGCCTGACTGCTTGATCGGCCGAGTTACGCCCAGCGCCGCCGTCACCGCAAGGTAACGGCGGCGTTTTCGTTGTTCTCGCCTGTTTTGTTCGTCAGGGTTGTGGGTAGCGCCGTCGTCAGGGGGCGAAATCCGTCGGCGACCTGTATCGCGCATGGCCCTGGCGACGGGCTCACCCTGACCAAGCTCGACCGCCTGGCGCGCAGCACGCGGGAGCTGCTGGAAATCGCCGAGCGCATTCATATCAGCGGCGCGGGCCTGCGCAGCCTGTCCGAACCCCCGGCGGACACCACCACCGAGAATGGCCTGGCCGTGCTGGCGGTATTCGCCGGTATCGTCGAGTTCGAGCGCTCGCTGATCCTCGAACGAACCAGGGACGGCCGCGAGGCGGCCAAGGCCCGTGGCGTGAAGTTCGGCGCCAAGCCCACGCTGACCCGCGAGCAGATCGACCAGGCGAAACGGTTGATCAACCAGGATGGGTACTCGGTCGAGCAGGCCGCCAAGGTGCTCAAGGTGCACCGCTCCACGCTCTATCGGGCGCTGCGACGGATGGAGAAATAGCGCCTGTAACCGATGCGCCGCGGTCATCAGCCGTGCCGGCAGCATTTTTTTCCGGAGCAGGTGGGTGGGCTACGGTAACCGGCCACAAGCGGGCAGTCATCCCAGCCAATACGTCGGCCCCTTTTCATCAGGCTGCGCTTTTCATCGAACACTGGCTACAGTTGTCGGGCGGTTCACTCCAATAATAAAAGGACTTGCCATGAAACCCTTGCTCACGCCCTTGGCGGCTGCCTGTCTGCTGGCCAGCGCCACCTCGCTTGGTGCCGCGCCGTACAGCGCGCTCTACATATTTGGTGACAGCCTCAGCGATGCCGGGTGGTTTGCCGATGCCGATGGTCCGGCCGGTGCGACCACTCGCTTCACCAACCGCACCGGCCCGACCTACGGGGATGGCAGCGGGGAAGTGTTCGGTGAGGTATCGCCCATGTTGCTGGGCAATGCACTCGGGCTGTCGGGCCCCGGCCTGGGGTCGGCCAATACCGTGGTCGGTGGCAACAACTGGGCAGTTGGCGGCTATCGAACCGATCAGATCCTCGATGCCATCACCGGGCCCGGCGGCTATCTGCAGTCCACGGGTGGCCGAGCCGATCCCGATGCCTTGTACTACCTGACGGGCGGCGGCAACGACTTCCTGCAGTTTCAGGTCGTCGATGGGCCCAGCGCTCAGGCTGCAGCGGGGCGCTTGGTCGATAGCGCCGAGGCGCTGCACCAGGCGGGGGCGCGTTACATCATGGTGTGGGTACTGCCGGACCTTGGGTTGACGCCGAACTTTTTCGGCAGCCCCCTGCAGGGCCAGCTCAGTGCGCTTGGGGCAGCCTTCAACGCCGAGCTGGTGAGCCAATTGGCCGCGCTGGATGCCAATGTGGTTCCGTTGAATATCCCGCTCTACCTCTCCGAGGTAGTCAGTGACCCTGGGCGCTACGGCCTGGTTGCCGATCGCGCCACGGTGATCGGTACCTGCTTCTCGGGGTGCAGCAACCCCAACCCGATCTTCGGGCTCAATGGCAGCGCACCGGACCCGACGAAACTGCTGTTCAACGATGGTGTACACCCGACGATTGCCGGCCAGCGCCTGATCGCCGACTACGCCTACTCGCTGCTGGCGGCGCCTGGGGAGGTCACCCTGTTGCCGGAAATGGCCCTGGGCACGCTGCGTGGCCATCAGGATCAGCTGCGCGCCCAATGGCTGGCGGACTGGGAGGCCTGGCAGGCGGTCGGTCAGTGGCGCACCTTCGTCAATGGCGGCGGCCAACGGCTGGAATATGACCGTCAGGGCGGCAATGCCGATGGCAATGGCTACAGCCTCAACTTCGGCGCCAGCTATCGTCTCGACGACGCCTGGCGCCTCGGTCTGGCCGCCGGGCTGCATGAACAGAATCTCGAGGCCGGCGCGGCGGACTCCGATTACCACCTGCGCAGTTACATCGCTACCGCGTTCGCTCAGTATCAGCACGATCGCTGGTGGGGCGATCTGTCGGCCAGTGCCGGTCACCTCGACTATGACGACCTGGAACGCAAGTTCGCCGCTGGCCCGGCCACCAACTCGGAGAAGGGCGACACCGACGGCAAGCTCTGGGCCGTCAGCGGCCGCTTCGGTTATGACATCGCCCAGCCGGGCAATCAATGGCACCTGAGTCCCTTCGTCAGCGCCGACTACGTGCATATCGATGTGGACGGTTACCGCGAGAAAGGCCAGCGCTCCACGGCACTGGGCTTCGCCGACCAGACGCGCAAATCCCGGCGGCTGGGGGCTGGTCTGCAAGGGCTGTACGACCTGAGCCCACGCACCCGGGTGTTCGGCGAGCTGGCAATCGAGCGCGAATACGAGGATGAACCCGCCGAGCTGCGCATGTCGCTGAACAGCCTGCCAGCAGTCGGCTTCGAGCTGCCCGGTCATCGCCCGGACGAGCGCAGCCTGCGCGGCCACCTCGGGGTCAGTCACCGCCTCGGCGAGGGCCTGTCACTGCGCGGCAGCTACAGTTACCGACACGCCGACGACGAGCTTCAGTATGGCTTGAATCTGTCCGTGTCGCTGGATATCTGACCCGGCAGGGGCGATTTTGCCACCCCCTAGGACTCGGCGGGTGAGCGGTAGACCTTATCCGCATGGCGCAGGGTGGTATCGTTACAGCCCGAGCACAGAGCGAGCAGGCGGATGAGAATATTGATAGTGGGCGGCGGTATCGCCGGCCTTGCCATGGCCAGGGCTCTGGAGCTGCAGGGCGTCAGCGCCGAGCTGATCGAACACCGGGCCGATGTTGCACAAGGGGGAACCGGCCTCTACCTGCCGGGCAATGCCGCCCGAGCCTTGCAGGCCCTGGGACTGCTCGACTCGATTGCAGCGCTCGCCATGCCGATTGCTACCCAGCGCATCCTGGATAGCCGAGGCAGGCCCCTGAGCGTGACGCGCACCGAGGATGTCTGGTCGTCCTGCGGGCCGTGCATGGCGCTGCCTCGCGCCGCGCTGCACCGCGCATTGCGCGATTCGCTGGGTAACACCGGACTTCGCTTCGGCACCTCGATTACCGCTATCGAGCCCCTTGGCGCCACCAGCCTGGCGACATTCTCCGATGGCACTGTAGGCGAGTACGACCTGGTCATCGGCGCGGACGGCGTCAACTCCCAGGTGCGCCAGAACCTGTTCCCTGCTGTCAGGCCGTCTTACACCGGCAATCTGTGCTGGCGTTTTATTACCAAGGACATCGTCGGGGTCGAGGGTTGGACCGTCATGCTGGCGGACGGCATGAGTTTGCTGGCCATCCCGATCGGTAATGACGAGGTTTACGTCTACGCGGACATGGCAGTGGGCGAGTCCCAGTTACTGGGCAAGCTGCCCGACCTTCCACACGAGGCGCTGCTCGCCGCTTTCGCAGCCCCCCTGGCGCCGCTTGTCGCCCAGCAACCCGATCACACCCAGGTTCACGTCAGCCCAATCGAGCAGGTCGTCATGCAAGAGTGGGTGAAGGGCAACAGGGTGCTGATCGGCGATGCGGCGCACGCTTCGTCCCCGAGCATGGCGGAGGGGGCCGGGATGGCGATGGAAGATGCGCTGGTCCTGGCTGCAGCCCTTGCCAGCGCTTCGAGCATCAGCGAGGCGCTGGCCGAATACACGCGCCAACGCAAGCCCCGCGTCGACTGGGTGCAACGGCAATGCGTCGCGCGGGACAAGATGCGCCGGCTACCTGGTTGGGGCCGTGCCATGCTGTTGAAGCTGGCGGGCAACCGGCTGTACAAACGCAGCTATACGCCCCTGACTAGACCCTTGTAAGCCGCCGCTTGCCAAGGCGCCGCGCTAACGGCCTGTCTATCCGGGCCATGTGGCCTGTGCAATGCGCATGAGGTTGTCACCGAAGATGGCGCGGATATCGGAAGGCGCATAACCGAGATTCTGCAGGCGCTCGGCTACCCCGTCGAGATCTTCTGGCTGCAACTGCCGATGGCCGTTCATCTGCCCGTAGTATGCCTGGGGCCACCAGTCCTCCTCGAGCGCATCCTCCGGCAGATCCTGGTGGTCGGGATGCAGTTCGGTGTCCAGGCCCAGGCCAATGTGAGCTGTCCCGACGCGCTCGGCCAGGTAGTCGATCTGCCGGACGAAGGCGTCTACCGATGCCTCGGGGTCGCCCATGAAAATGCCCAGGCCGGTAAGGCCGATAACGCCTCCCTGGGCGGCGCATGCATCGATCTGCTCATCGTCGATGGTGCGCGGATGATCGAAAATTGCCTTGACGTTGCTGTGGGAGAAGATGGCCGGTCGGCTGGATAGCTCCAGGGTTTCGAGGCTCGAGCGTTTGCTGGCATGGGCGCAGTCGATGACGATGCCCGAGGCATTGGCCGCGCGTACGACATCACGGCCAACTGGCGTCAGGCCGGTACCTGCTCCGTGGCAGCCACCGGCGCAACCGTTGTCGCGATTGTAGGCGAGCAGGAGCTGGCGCACGCCCAGTGCTCCATACAGCTCGACCATGGCAGGGTCCTGGAGCAGCATGTTCGAGCCTTCCAGATCGAACGAGATGGCCAGCTTTCCTGCCTCCCGGGCCTCGTTCAGGTCGGCGATGGTGCCGGCCAGTACGAACGCCTCGTGATGCTGGCTCAACCAGTTTCGAAACCCGGCGATTACCTGCATCACGGTGGAAAAGGGGGTCATGTCCATGCCGACATTGACCGACACGTGGTGGAAGCCGGCATCCCGGTAACGGGCCAGGCCGTACATGTCCTGCCCGGCAACCAGGGGCAGGCAGGCGTGGGCTTCCCATCGAAACGCAGTAGTGTCGTTCATCTTGAGTAGTACCTCGGCTCTCGACCGTCACCTACCTCCCGACCGATCACCCATGGCCGAGGGTAGAGCGTGGGTGGTGCATTGAGGGCAGGCATCAGCCACGCATGGCGAACAGCGATTCGATGGTGGTCGTGGAACCGCCGCAAACGATCACGAGCACGTTGTCCAGTTCGCCGAGGGACACCTTGTTTCCATACAGCAGCGCCAGGGAGGCCCCACAGGCTGGCTCGACCAGGGTGCGGTGGTCATCCAGGTAGGCCAGGCAGGCATCTACCGCCTCTCGGTCGGTCACCTGCACGGGAATTACCGGGCGTTCCCTGGCCACCTCGTACGCTCGGCGGCACACCTGGCGAGCGGCGAGGGAGGTCGCCACCCCGGAAACCGACGGGATCTCCACCACCTGGCCGGCGTCGATCGAGGCATTGAGCGAGGCCGTTCCCTGCGTCTCGACGGCATAAACCGGTACGCTGCCCAGGCCATTGCGGCGCAGGCCCTCGTCGACACCAGCCAACAGGCCGCCACCGCCGACCGACAGCACCACGGCATCCGGGCGCACGCCATCGGCCAGCACCTCGTCGATCATCGAGGCATGGCCCTCCCACAGCAGTGGATCGTCGAAGGGGTGAATGAAGGCGTCCGCTGCCGTCTGCAAGGAACGCGCAAGCTCGTTGGCCTCGAACCAGGACTTGCCGTGCACTATCACTTCAGCGCCCTCCAGAGCCAGCAGGTTCCGTGCCCGCGCCGTGGTGGTCTCGGGAACCACCACGATGACCGGTACACCCAGGCGCCGCCCGGCATAGGCAACGGCGAGGCCGGCATTGCCACCCGAGGAGGAAATGAAACGCTGGGCGCCCTGGGCATGGTGCTGCTCACAGGCGAAGCCGACACCACGGATCTTGAAGGAGCCGCCTGGTTGCATGGCCTCCATCTTCATCCATACCCTGGCACCGACGCGGTGGCTCAGGGGCAGTGATTGCAGAAGAGGGGTCTTGATGCTCAGCGACATGCGTTCAACTCCGCGCAAATGGATTGATTCGGTTGGCGAGGCATTCCAGGGCTGGATCCTCGCGCTACGCCCTGGGCAGCACGAGTACGCCTCACAATGAGATGCCGGAAAGAATACCTTTTCGGCTGCCCGATGAGTAAAACGGAGCAAACAGGGGCATAAAGCCCGATGGGGCCCAAGTCACCTGACCCACAGTCGCGCGGTCAGATTCGCTTCGGGGGTTGATGGGTTTCGGAGTTTTCCGCAAAAACTCCAGAGCTTTCCGCAAGAAGCCGTCATCGTTCTGCCTCTAAATTCCGCCATCCACTTCTGCAAGCCCGAGATCGCCAGATCCTCGTACCTGGGCTAGACCCAAAGCAGGGGTACCCCATACATAATCCCTACAAGAGGATGGGCGTGATGTTCAAAGCCAGCCAGGTCTTGCAGCCGGAGTTTCTCGCGCAGGTTTCCGCTGCCAGAGCCGCCGATTTTTTCCCCGCCATCAGTGCCAACTACAACGTCGACGAGAGCGCTTATCTCGAGGAACTGCTGCAGCTGGCCGACCCTGGCGCTGCCGGTATCGACAGCATTCGTCAGCAGGCGCGTAGCCTGATCCAGGACGTGCGCGGCCGCGATAATGCGGTCGACACCCTCGACGCGTTGCTGCGCCAGTACAGCCTGGACACCCAGGAAGGCCTGATGCTGATGTGCCTGGCCGAGGCGCTGTTGCGTGTGCCGGATGCCAGCACCGCCGATGCGCTGATTCGCGACAAGCTCAGCGCCGCCGAGTGGGAGCGGCACCTGGGCAAGAGCGACAACCTGCTGGTCAACTTCGCGGCCTGGGGCCTGGTGATGACCGGCAAGGTGGTCGACCCGCAAGCCGCTGACGGTCGCCCGAAGAAGGTGCTCGGCCGGCTGATCCAGCGTTCCGGCGAGCCGGTGATTCGTGCGGCGATGAACCAGGCCATGAAGCTGATGGGCAAGCAGTTCGTGCTCGGTCGCACCATCAGCGAAGCGCTGAAGAACGGCCGCCCGGAGCGCGAGAAGGGCTACACCTATTCCTTCGACATGCTCGGCGAGGCGGCGCTGACCGCCGAAGACGCCGAGAAGTACATGGCCGACTACCGCAAGGCCATCGACACCGTCGGCGCCGAGCCGCAGGTCGGCCCGGGCCCGAAGCCGTCGATCTCGATCAAGCTCTCCGCGCTGCACCCGCGTTATGAAGTGGCCCAGCGCGAGCGGGTGCTGAGCGAGCTGTTCGCCAACGTGCGCGAACTGGCCATCCGTGCCCGCAAGCTCGATGTCGGCATCTCGGTGGACGCCGAAGAGGCGGATCGCCTGGAGCTGTCTCTGGAGCTCTACGAAAAACTGCTGCGTGATCCGGCCATTGCTGGCTGGGGCGAGTTCGGGCTGGTCATCCAGGCGTACTCCAAGCGTTGCCTGCCGGTGCTGGTGTGGCTGACCCTGCTGGGCAAGGAGCTGGGCGAGAAGATGCCGCTGCGCCTGGTCAAGGGCGCCTACTGGGACAGCGAGATCAAGCAGTGCCAGGTGTGGGGCCTCGACGGCTACCCGGTGTTCACCCGCAAGGAAGGTACCGATACCTCCTATCTGGCCTGTGCGCGCTACCTGCTCAGTGACTTCACTCGCGGGGTGATCTACCCGCAGTTCGCCAGCCACAACGCCCACACCGTCAGTTGCATCCTGGCCATGGCGGCCGAGCAGGCGTCGCCGCGCGACTTCGAGTTCCAGCGCCTGCACGGCATGGGCGATGCGCTGTACGACACGGTGCTGGAGAAACACCGCAAGACCGTGCGCATCTACGCCCCGGTCGGCGCCCACAAGGACCTGCTGCCGTACCTGGTGCGCCGCCTGCTGGAGAACGGCGCCAACTCCTCGTTCGTGCACCAGCTGGTCGACCCGAGCGTGCCGGTCGAGTCGCTGATCGATCACCCGGTCACCCAGCTGCGCAAGTTCGCCAGCCTCGCCAATAACAAAATCCCGCTGCCGCCTGCGCTGTACGGGGCCACACGGAAAAACTCCCAAGGCATCAACATGAACATCCAGAAATCGCTGACCGAACTCGAAAACGCCTACCGTCCGCAGCTGGATCGCCAGTGGCAGGCCGCACCGGTGATCAACGGCCAGACCCTGAGCGGCACCGCCCAGGAGGTTCGCTGCCCCTTTGATCTGAACAAGCTGGTCGGCACCGCCCAGTTCGCCACCGCCGCCCAGGCCGCCCAGGCCCTGGATGGCCTGAGCGCTGCCTGGCCGCGCTGGAACGCCACCACCATCGATGCCCGGGCCAGCGTGCTCGAGCGCCTCGCCGACCTGCTGGAAAAACACCGCGCCGAGCTGATGGCGCTGTGCACCGTGGAAGCCGGCAAGTCGATGCAGGACGGCATCGACGAAGTGCGCGAGGCGGTCGATTTCTGCCGTTACTACGCCCAGCAGGCACGCCTGAAACTGGGCCGTGAAGAACTCAAGGGCCCGACCGGCGAGCGCAATGAGCTGTTCCATGAAGGCCGCGGCATCTTCGTCTGCGTCAGCCCGTGGAACTTCCCGCTGGCCATCTACCTCGGCCAGATCACCGCCGCCCTGGTGGCCGGCAACGTGGTGCTGGCCAAGCCGGCCGAGCAGACCAGCCTGATTGCCGCCCGCGCCCTGGAACTGATGTTCGAAGCCGGCCTGCCAAAGGACGTGATCGCCTTCCTGCCGGGCGACGGCGCCACCCTGGGCGGCGTGTTCTGCCGTGACCCGCGGGTGGCTGGCGTGTGCTTCACCGGCTCCACCGACACCGCGCGGATCATCAACCGTCAGTTGGCCGAGAAGGACGGCATGATCGCCACCCTGATCGCCGAGACCGGCGGCCAGAACGCGATGATCGTCGACTCCACCGCATTGCCCGAGCAGGTGGTCAAAGATGCCGTCGGTTCGGCCTTCACCAGCGCCGGCCAGCGTTGCTCGGCCCTGCGCGTGCTGTACGTGCAGCGCGATATCGCCGACCGGGTGATCGACCTGCTCAAGGGCGCCATGGCCGAACTGAAGATCGGCCCGACCCACCTGCGCGAGAACGATATCGGTCCGGTGATCGATGGCGAAGCCCGTGACGGCCTGCTGGCGCATATCAAGCAGCTCAAGGGCGAAGGCAAGCTGATTGCCGAGGCGACGGTGGCGGGCGACCTGAACGGTCACTTCGTGGCGCCGGTGGCTTTCGAGATCGGCGGCATTCACGAACTGCAGAAAGAGCAGTTCGGCCCGGTGCTGCACGTGGTGCGCTATGACGCCGCCGATCTGGAGAAGGTGGTGGCGGCCATCAACGCCACTGGCTACGGATTGACCCTTGGCATTCACAGCCGAAACGAGGAAACTGCCGCCCGCATCGAAGCCCTGGCGCGTGTCGGTAACCTGTACGTGAACCGCAACCAGATCGGTGCGGTGGTCGGCGTACAGCCGTTCGGCGGTTGTGGCCTGTCCGGCACCGGGCCGAAAGCCGGTGGCCCGAGCTACCTGTTGCGCTTCGTCAACGAGCGCACCACCTCGGTGAACACCACGGCGGTGGGCGGCAACGCCTCACTGTTGTCGCTGGGCGACGAGTAATCACAAGCGGGCGGGAATCATCAGGTTTCCGCCCGTTTTGCTATTGGAAGCCTCGAAAAACAACTGAGTTTTTAGAGGCGTCCTATTGGGGCTAATGCCCCGAATCGGTAACACCGCCAGAAGAGTGGTGTACCTGGAGCGCGACCTTGGTCGTGATGTGCCAACTGGATCGGAAATCCCGGTTCGAATAAAAACAAACGAGAGGGGCTTTCCCCAATGACTGCAAGTACTCCCATGCTGGTCACCTTCGTGGTCTACATCCTGGCCATGGTGCTGATCGGTTTCATTGCCTATCGTGCGACCAAGAACTTCTCCGACTACATCCTCGGTGGCCGCAGCCTCGGCAGCTTTGTCACCGCGCTGTCCGCCGGTGCCTCGGACATGAGTGGCTGGCTGCTGATGGGCCTGCCGGGCGCCATCTTCATCGCCGGCATCTCGGAAAGCTGGATCGCCATCGGTCTGATCCTCGGCGCCTGGCTGAACTGGCTGTTCGTCGCCGGCCGGCTGCGGGTGCATACCGAGCACAACAACAACGCGCTGACCCTGCCGGACTTCTTCACCCACCGCTTCGAAGACCACAGCAAGCTGCTGCGCATCTTCTCGGCGCTGGTGATCCTGGTGTTCTTCACCATCTACTGCGCCTCGGGCGTGGTGGCCGGCGCCCGACTGTTCGAATCCACCTTCGGCCTGAGCTACGACGTGGCCCTGTGGGTCGGCGCCGCCGCAACCATCGCCTATGTGTTCATTGGCGGCTTCCTGGCGGTGAGCTGGACCGATACCGTGCAGGCCACCCTGATGATCTTCGCGCTGCTGATCACCCCGGTGTTCGTGATACTGGCGCTGGGCGACTTCGATGCCGCCATGGCCACCATCGAGCAGGCCAACCCGGCCAACTTCGACATGTTCCGCGGCCTGTCCTTCGTTGCCATCATCTCGCTGCTGGCCTGGGGCCTGGGCTATTTCGGCCAGCCGCACATTCTGGTGCGCTTCATGGCGGCCGATTCGGTCAAGTCGATCCCGGCGGCGCGCCGCATCGGCATGACCTGGATGATCCTCAGCCTCGGCGGCGCCGTAGCGGTCGGTTTCTTCGGCATCGCCTATTTCGCCAACAACCCGACCCTGGCCGGCCCGGTGGGCGATAACAGCGAGCGCGTATTCATCGAGCTGACCAAGATCCTCTTCAACCCGTGGATCGCCGGCCTGATCCTGTCCGCCATCCTGGCGGCGGTGATGAGCACCCTGAGCTGCCAGCTGCTGGTGTCCTCCAGCGCCCTGACCGAAGACTTCTACAAGGCTTTCCTGCGCAAGAACGCCAGCCAGACCGAACTGGTGTGGGTCGGCCGCGCCATGGTGCTGCTGATCGCTCTGGTCGCCATCGGCATCGCCTCCAACCCGGAAAGCAAGGTGCTGGGCCTGGTGTCCTACGCCTGGGCCGGTTTCGGTGCCGCCTTCGGGCCGGTGGTGATCCTCTCCCTGGTGTGGAAGGGCATGACTCGCAACGGCGCCCTGGCCGGCATGGTGGTCGGTGCGGCCACCGTGGTGCTGTGGAAGAACTTCATCGGTCTGGGTCTGTACGAGATCATTCCAGGCTTTATCCTCGCCACCCTGGCCATCGTGGTGTTCAGCAAGATCGGTCGCCCGGCCTCGCCGGCGATGGTCAAACGCTTCGACGAAGCCGAGAAGGAATACCAGGACGCGCATCTCTGATCGCACCTGCGTAGCCTGTTGAGAAAAGGCCCGGACAGTGTCCGGGCCTTTTCTTTGGTGGCTGCTGGTAAGCTTGTTGCCCAGCCATCAGGAGCCCGCCATGACCCCCTCCAAAGACCCGCTGCACGGCATCACCTTGCAGGCCATCCTGACCGAACTGGTCGACCAGCTGGGCTGGGACGGCCTGGCCCAGCGTATCGATATCCGCTGCTTCAAGAGCGACCCGAGCCTCAAGTCGAGCCTGACCTTTCTGCGCAAGACGCCCTGGGCGCGGGAGAAGGTCGAGGCGTTGTATCTGAGACAGAAGCGCTAGCGATTGTTGGTGGTAGTTAGAGAGATGCGCATAAGGCAGAAGCGGGCGTGCGCGTAACTCGTAGGAGGGGCCGGGCGGCGATCCGCTTTAGCCGCGAGCTCTTTACGTTCCATACGCGATGCGTGAGCTGTGGTTTGCCAGCGTTGTTGCGTTGTTCATACGTTCGGTTCCGCTCTGTCGAGCGGGTTTCTTTTGGCATCGCCCCAAAAGAAACCAAAAGGTCTAGCCCCGACATCCGGCCCCGGCTTCGCCGGGGTTCCCTCGCTACATCGTTGCTCCGAGGGCCCGCCGCGAAGGGCCATCCTTGGCCCATCGCGGCTCTCGCGACATCCATGTCGCTCAACCCTCTCCGCAACGATTCCGCTTGGCCTCCTGAAGGGGCGATTGCTGTCGCCTGCTAATTTTTCGGCATGAGGAGCACCGAAAAGCCAAAGCGGTCGACCGGCTGCTCATGCCATAGTGGCCAGCCTATATCGCAGCCGCCTTTAGCGCACCAATTGCGCCGTCTGCTGCTGCGGTGGCGGCGCACATTGCGTGCGCGCACCGTTCTGCAGGTAGGGCGCCAGAATCGGCTGCATGCCCTTGAGCACCTGCACCGGCAGCGCCGAGGTGAAGCGGAAGTTTTCCGCCGCGCGCCCCGGCACGAAGGCGGTAAGGGTGCCGAAATGGTCGGGGCCGAGAAAGAACACGAAGGTGGCGGTGCGGTTCTGCACCCGCGAGCTGATCACCTGGCCGCCGCGACCCACGCTGGTCATGCGGTTGTCGCCGGTGCCGGTCTTGCCGCCCAGGGTCAACGGGCTGCCATCGGCCAGGCTGAAGGCGCCCTGCAGGCGCCGCGCGGTGCCGCCATCCACCACCTGTGACAGGGCTTCGCGCAGCGCCGCGGCGACTTCCGGGGCCATCACCCGTTTGCCGGCTTCGAGTACGTGGCCCAGGCGCGTGTCGTAAGGCGTGCCTGCAGCGAAGTGCAGGCTGTCGATACGCACCGTGGGCAGGCGGATGCCGTCGTTCTGGATGATCCCGATCAGCTCGGCCAGGGCTGCGGGGCGATCCCCCGAGCTGCCCAGGGCGGTGGCCAGGGACGGCACCAGGTACTCGAAGGGGTAACCCAGGTTCTGCCAGCGCTGATGGATGTCCAGAAAGGCCTCGACCTCCAGCATGATGCGAATGCGGCTGTCGCGGGCGCTCTTGTGGCGGCTCTTGAACAGCCAGCCGTAGACCTCCTGGCGCTGCTCGGCGCTGGCGCTCACGGCGTCGTTGAAGGAGGCCTGCGGGTGGTCGATCAGGTATTTCAACAGCCACAGCTCCAGCGGGTGCACGCGGGCGATATAGCCCTGATCCGGCAGGCTGAAGGCGCCCGGGCCGTAACGCCTGTAGAGCTCGTCGGTGCGCTTGTCGCTGATCCGTGCGCCCGGCAGGTGAGCTTTGAGGAAATTGCCGAAGGTCGCCTGGTCGACCCCCGGCATCAGATAGCGATGTACCGCGGCCAGGCGCGTGTCGGTCAGGCGCAGGCCGCCGATAAAGGTGTCCAGGCGCTCCTGGGCGGACTGGCCCTGGTACTTGCGCCAGAAGCGCAACATGAAGGTGGTGCCTTCACGGTCGGCGAAGCGGCTCAGGTACTCCTGGCGCCGCGGGTCCTTGTCGTCCTTGAGCAGGGCGGCGCTGTTACCCGGCGCCTGGTAGGTGCTGTAGCGCACCAGGTCGCGCATCAGGCGCACGAAGGGCAGGTTGATCGATTCGCGTAGCGACTCGCGCAGGGTCGGGCGCCGGCCATTGTCCTCATTGCGGAAGTTGCCGAAGGTATGCAGGCCGCCGCCGGTGAAGAAGCGTTCCGCGGGGCTGGCCGAGTAGCGGCGCTCCAGTGCAGCATCGAGCATGCGGGTGAGGTCGGCAGCCGGGTTGCTCAGCAGGTAGTCGATGGCCCAACGGCTGAGCAGGTCCTGATCGGCCACGCCCTGGCCCCGCAGCTGCGTCGGGCTCATGCCGGCGAGCCGGCCATGCAGTTCGGCGATCACTTCCAGGTAGGTGGCCATCACCCGCAGCTTGGCGGTGGAGCCCAGCTCCAGCTTGCTGCTCTCGTTGATATCGAAGGGCTGGTGGGTGTTGTCGGTCTGCACGCGCACCTGATTACCGTTGGGCGTGCGCTCGAACAGGGTGAAGCTGTAGCGCACGTCAGCGGTCTTGCTGGGCGACAGCAAGCGGTCGCCGAACAGGCCAACGCCCTCGGCGAAGGCCGGGTCGGCGAGTTGTTCGAGGTACAGGCTGACCTGTTGCTGCAGGTCCGAATTCAGGCTCGAGCGCGCTTCCAGATCGAGCCTGTCGAGTTCGTAGTAGGACAGGTTGAGCAGCCCGGCCAGCCGCGCCCGCGCCATGCTGATGCCCTTGTCGCCGTCGATGCGCTGCAGGTTGGGATCGGTCTGCCAGTCGCGATAGGCTACCTGCTGGGCCAGGGCCACGTCGCGCAGCCGCTTGTCCAGCACGCCACCCTCGGCCAGCAGGCGCAGGTGGCTGTCGACCAGGGCGGCCAGTTCCGCCCGGCCCTGGGCGAGGTAGTACGACGGCCGGCGCTGGGCGATCATCAGCGACAGCACCTGGCGCAACGCCAGGCCACGTTCGGCCAGGTTGGCATCGCCGGCCTGCTCGGCGCTGAGCAGGCGGTTGGTGGTGAGGAAATCCACGCCGAACCAGATGCGCAGGCCGTCGGCCAGGCCGTGCACCTCGCCATGGCCGGGGGCGGCCGAAAGCGGCACGCTGTTGAGGTAGTCGCGCACGATGTTCTGCCGGGCTTCGAGGGTCTGGGGTCCGCCCTGATAGGCACGCACGCTGGCGGAGATCATCTGCCGCAGTTTTTCGGCCGGCGCATGGGTGATGCCGTCCGGCGAGTGACGGTATTTCTCCAGCTGGGTGGCCAGGGTGCTGCCGCCAGCGGACTGGTCCTGCATGCCGACGTACTTGCCCACCTGGGACAGCGCCGCCTTGACGAAACGCGGCCAGTCCACCGCCGGGTTGGCTTCGGCCGGCTCGGCGGCGAGCAACTGGCGATCCTCGATGAACAGCAGGCTGCCGACCACCAGCGGCGGAATCGTGGCGAAGTCGCTGTAGCGCTGGCGTGGGTTGCGCACGGTGTAGAAGGGCGTGCCGCGGCAATCCTCGATGTTCACGCCGGTCTGCGCCTTTTCGGCAAAGGGCGGGAAGAAGCCCCGTTCGGCGTAGTCGCTCAGCGCGGGGGAGAAACGGGCCTGCTGCAGCACTTCGAAGCCGCGGCCCTGCAGGCGTTCGATAAAGGTCGGCAGGCGGCTGTAGCCCTGGCGTTGATCGAAGGGGCCGTTACCGGGATAAACGATGGCGTCGCTGGGGCCGTCCTGCACCTCGTAGGTGAGCTGAGCCGCGTAGCGGCTCAGCTCGGCCGACTGGAAATGGGCGGTGCGCAGTTCGAAGACCGCAAGCCCGGTGACGCCCATGAGCCCGAGCAGCAGCATCGAGCCCACCACCCAGCGCACGCGATGCTTGCCGGGCCGAGATTGGCGCGGCACCGCGGTCGCGACCTGGGGTTCGCGGACAGGCGGTGCGGGGTCGGATCGCCATAGTGCGCCCATCGTCAACTGGCCCTGGCTTGTCCTTTCCATGCAGCGTAGCCGCTGCGTGGCGCGCTGTCCGACCGTTCGGTCAAAAAAAGCCAGTCTTTACATAAACCTAGGCTTGAGTCGTTGGCCTGAACCTGAGCTACAGGGGCAGGTCAGGATGCAATCACTAGGGTCTGTTGCCGTTTCAACGCGAGCCGCGTTGCCGCGGGAAATCTCGCCAGGCTAGACGGAGGACGCAGGGAATGGACTAGCCGTCCGCGTTTTCCCTTGCCAAGTCCTCCAACGACGCCTGGCGAGATTTCCCGCGCAACCCAAAGGGCCAGGCCCGTTTTGCCGCGATGCAGCGTTTCTCGCCGGCTCATTTAGCCAGCTAAACTTCGCGGCTCGTGCCTTGCTTTGCGGCAAAACGGGCTCCGGCGCGGCCGTGCGTGAAACGGCAACAGACCCTAGGAGGAAGCATGATGCGCACACTCGAGTTGGCCGGCACTCAGGTACCGGTGATAGGCCAGGGCACCTGGCGCATGGGCGAAAACCGCGATCAGCGCAAAGACGAAGTCGCTGCGCTGCGTGAAGGGATCGAGCGCGGCTTGCGGCTGATCGATACCGCCGAAATGTACGGCGAAGGCGGCGCCGAAACGGTCGTCGGCGAGGCGATCAGCGGCAAGCGTGATCAGGTGTTTCTGGTCAGCAAGGTCTACCCGCACAACGCCAGCCGCAGTGGCGTGGTGGCGGCTTGTGAGCGCAGCTTGCAACGCCTGGGCACCGAATACCTCGACCTCTATCTGCTGCACTGGCGTGGCCAGCACCCGCTGGACGAAACGGTCGAAGCCTTCGAGCGCCTGCGCGAGCAGGGCAAGATCGGCCGCTGGGGCGTATCCAACTTCGACCTGGATGACCTGCAGGAACTCGGCGAACCGGCCTGCGCCACCAACCAGGTGCTCTACAACCCCGAGGAGCGCGGCGTGGAGTTCGACCTGTTGCCCTGGCAGCAGCGCCAGAACATGCCCCTGATGGCCTATTGTCCGCTGGGGCAGGGTGGTGCGCTGCTGGCGGACGCGGCACTGCGACAGGTGGCCCAGCGGCATGGCGTGAGCACCGCCCAGGTCGCTCTGGCCTGGGCGCTGCGCCAGCCCAACGTGCTGGTGATTCCCAAGGCCAGCGACCCCAGGCACCTGGCCGAAAACGCCGCGTCCGCTGAACTGCAACTCAGCGCCGCCGATCTGCAGGCGATCGACAGCGCCTACCCGGCGCCGACGCGCAAGCAGCGGTTGCAGATGGTATAGGAGCAGCCACAAGCTTCAAGCCAGAGCATGGGTATCCGCCCTGAACCGCCTTTGACTTGCCGCTTGCAGCTTATGGCTTAAGTCTGCCGCCTCACTCTCTGCGCAGAGCGGGCGGGAGGGTTTTCAGCCGGCAACCAGTACCCGTATGGCTTCCAGGCGCAGGGCGGCCTTGTCGAGCATGGCCAGGCCTTGCTCGCGCTGCTCGCGCAGGGCGTCCAGCTCGCTGTCACGTACGCTCGGGTTGACCGCCTGCAGGGCGGTCAGGCGGGCCAGCTCCTCGTCCAGTTCGGCGGCCAGGCGGCGCTTGGCCTCGGTGACGCGTTCAACGTGGCGCGGCGAGATCTTGGCCTCGCCGGCAGCGATCTTCGGCGTCAGGGCATCGCGCTGGGCCTGCACGAACTTGTTGGCGCTGGCGCGCGGCACGGCTTCGAGCTGATCGTTGAGGGTGTCGAAGGACACCTTGGAGGCCAGGTCGTTGCCGTTGCCGTCGAGCAGGCAGCGCAGGGCGGCAGGTGGCAGGTAGCGGCCCAGTTGCAGCTTGCGCGGCGCCACCACCTCGCTGACGTACAGCAGTTCGAGCAGCACGGTGCCAGGCTTGAGCGCCTTGTTCTTGATCAGCGCCACCGAGGTGTTGCCCATCGAGCCGGAGCGCACCAGGTCCATGCCGCCCTGCACCATGGGGTGTTCCCAGGTCAGGAACTGCATGTCTTCGCGGGACAGGGCCAGGTCGCGGTCGTAGGTGATGGTCACGCCTTCGTCGTTGCCGAGGGGGAAGCTGGCATCGAGCATCTTCTCGCTGGGGCGCAGGATCAGGGCGTTGTCGGAATGGTCTTCGCTGTCGATGCCGAAGGCGTCGAACAGCTGCTCCATGTAGATCGGCAGGGCGAACTGGTCGTCCTGCTCGAGGATCGCCTCGACCAGCGCCTCGCCTTCACCGGCGCCGCCGGAGTTGAGTTCCAGTAGGCGGTCGCGACCGGCGTGCAGGTCGCCTTCCAGGCGCTTGCGCTCGGCGGTGGCTTCGTCGATCAGCGCTTGCCACTGGCCATCGTCGGCGTTCTCCAGCATCGGCAGCAGGCGGCTGCCGAACTGGTGCTGCAGGGCGTTGCCGGTCGGGCAGGTGGCCAGGAAGGCGTTCAGCGCCTGGTGGTACCACTGGAACAGGCGCTCCTGGGGGCTGTTTTCCATGTACGGCACGTGTAGCTGGATCCTGTGCTTCTGCCCGATGCGGTCGAGGCGGCCGATGCGCTGCTCGAGCAGGTCCGGGTGGGCCGGCAGGTCGAACAGCACCAGGTGGTGGGCGAACTGGAAGTTGCGGCCTTCGGAGCCGATTTCCGAACAGATCAGCACCTGGGCGCCGAATTCTTCGTCGGCGAAGTAGGCGGCGGCGCGGTCACGCTCGAGGATGCTCATGCCCTCGTGGAACACCGTGGCCGGGATGCCGGAGCGCACGCGCAGGGCGTCCTCCAGGTCCATGGCGGTTTCGGCGTGGGCGCAGATCACCAGTACCTTGAATTTCTTGAGCATCTTCAGGGTGTCTATCAGCCACTCGACGCGTGGGTCGAAGCGCCACCAGCGCTGGTCTTCCTCGATATCGGCCTGGCCCTGGTAGCTGACTTCCGGGTACAGCTCGGCGTGCTCGCCCAGGGGCAGCTCCATGTACTCGTCCGGGCTCGGCAGCGGGTAGGGGTGCAGCTCGCGCTCCGGGAAACCCTGCACCGCGGCGCGGGTGTTGCGGAACAGCAGGCGGCCGGTGCCATGACGGTCGAGCAGCTCGCGTACCAGGCGGGCGCGGGCGTCGCTGTCGCCACCGTCGGCGGCGTCGAGCAATTGGCGGCTATCATCGCCCAGGAAACTGCCGATGGCATCGCGGGCCTGGGCGCTGAGCTGGCCCTGGTCGAGCAGTTCCTGCACCGCCTCGGCCACCGGTTTGTAGCTGGCGCTCTCGGCGCGGAAGGCGTCCAGGTCATGGAAGCGATTCGGGTCGAGCAGGCGCAGGCGCGCGAAGTGGCTGTCCTGGCCGAGCTGTTCGGGGGTGGCGGTGAGCAGCAGCACGCCAGGGATCACTTCGGCCAGCTGCTCGACCAGGCTGTACTCGCGGCTGGCCTTTTCCGGGTGCCAGACCAGGTGGTGGGCTTCGTCGACCACCATCAGGTCCCAGCCGGCGGCGAACAGCGCGTCCTGGGCCTTTTCGTCCTCGCACAGCCACTCCAGCGCAACCAGCGCCAGTTGCGCGTCCTCGAACGGGTTGCTGGCGTCGCTCTCGATAAAGCGCTCGGCGTCGAACAGCGCCACTTCCAGGTTGAAGCGCCGGCGCATTTCCACCAGCCACTGGTGCTGCAGGTTTTCCGGCACCAGGATCAGCACGCGGCTGGCGCGCCCGGAGAGCAGTTGGCGATGGATCACCAGGCCGGCTTCGATGGTCTTGCCCAGGCCCACTTCGTCGGCCAGCAGTACGCGCGGGGCGATACGGTCGGCCACTTCACGGGCGATGTGCAACTGGTGCGCGATGGGTTGCGCACGCACGCCGCCCAGGCCCCACAGCGAGGACTGCACCTGCTTGCTGGTGAACTCCAGGGTGCGGTAGCGCAGCGAGAACCACGGTAGCGGGTCGATCTGCCCGGCGAACAGGCGGTCGCTGGCCAGGCGGAACTGGATGAAATTGGACAGCTGGGTTTCCGGCAGGGTGACGGCCTGGTTCTTGGCGTCGAGGCCGTGATAGACCAGCAGGCCATCGACGTCGTCGACTTCGCGGACGGTCAGCTTCCAGCCTTCGAAGTGGGTGATCTCGTCGCCCGGCGAGAAACGCACGCGGGTCAGCGGCGCATTGCGGGCCGCGTACTGGCGGGTTTCGCCGGTGGCGGGGTAGAGCACGGTGAGCATGCGGCCGTCCTGCATGAGGATGGTGCCCAAGCCCAGTTCCGCTTCGCTGTCGCTGATCCAGCGTTGCCCCGGTTGATACTCCGCCATGCTGCCTGTCTCCACCTGTGAAAAAGCCGACTATGTTACCGCAGGGCTAGGGTCTGTTGCCATTTCAACGCGAGCCGCGTCGCCGCGGGAAATCTCGCCAGGTCAGGCAATGGCGTCCCCGATCCAAGTGCTGCTGCAACGACGCATGGCGGGATTTCTCGCGCAGCCTGGGCGGCCCCACCCGTAGGGCTCCGGTGCGGCCGTGGGTGCAACGGCAACGAACCCCTTGCTCTGCCAAAGGTGCATCAGGGCCGATTTGGCACTTACCGACGCGCGTCCGGTCAGACAGGGTAGTAACGCAGCCGTAAAGTCGCCTGCCGTAAGGCCGATAACGCTGCAAAGGGAGGTCCTCCATGCTGCCGCCGATTCCTCACAGCCTGATTCCCGTCACCGCCCAGCAGGACGTGGTCAAGCCGCGCCCGGAGATCGCGCCGGTGACGCCGACCGCCGAAACGGCTCAGGAAGACTCGGTCGGCCTGGACAAACGTCACCCCGACGAAGTGGCGGAGCGGTTGCGTGAAGAGCAGCGCCGCCAGCAGCGACGTGGCTACACGGCCGCCGAGTTGGCCGAGGGCGAGGTCGACGAGGCGGATGAACCGGGGATCGATCAACTGCCGCGCCAGGGCCTCTGGGTGGACGTCGAGGTTTGACGCCGGTGGATGCGAGTGCTGCCCAGGGCGGCCTGTTCGACGGCGGCGCGCTGCACCTGGCCGATGCCGAACTCGCGTATCGGCCCCGCTGGCTCGACGCCGCCACGGCCGATGACTGGCTACGGCGGCTGGTCGGGCAGACGCCCTGGCAGCAACCCGAGGTGGTGCTGTTCGGCCGCCAGTTGCCGGTGCCGCGTCTGGTGGCCTGGTACGGCGACAGCGAGGCGCGCTACCGCTATTCCGGCATGACCCACCAGCCGCTGCCCTGGACGCCGCTGCTGGCCGAGATTCGCCAGCACCTGGTCGACGCTCTCGGCCAGCCGCTCAATGGCGCACTGCTCAACTACTACCGTGATGGCCAGGACTCCATGGGCTGGCACAGCGATGACGAGCGCGAACTCGGCGCCGAGCCGCTGGTGGCGTCCCTGAGCCTGGGCGGCGTGCGGCGCTTCGACCTGCGCCGCAAGGGCGCCACGCGCATCGAACACTCCCTGCAGCTGGAGCACGGCTCGCTACTGGTCATGAGCGGCCAGACGCAGCATCATTGGCAGCACCAGGTGGCCAAGACGCGCCAGCCCTGTGCCCCTCGCCTGAACCTGACGTTTCGTCTGATCCGGACGCCGCTATGAGCAATGATGTGAAGTTGATCGATTTCGCCGCCGAGCGCGACAAGCGCATCCACGACCTGCGCGACAGGAAGCTCGAGGAGATGCGCAACGCCTTCGAACAGGCGCTACCACTGCCCAAAGGCAAGAAGAAGCCCAAGAGCAAACCGAAGAAACGATAAGACCCTGCTCAGCATCCCTGAGCTGGATTTCATCGATGCTGGCTGCAAAGTAGCGTAGCGACCCGGTCACGATCGCGGGAGGGGCCGGCGGCGATCCGCTTCAGCCGCGAGCTTTGAGGTGCAAAGGGCTCGCGGCTGAAGCCGCTCCTACCAATGGAACGCTCTGCTCGCCGCATTGCTGCGTATCTGTTTTCGCGGCCCCACACCTATCCAAATTGATGCAGATCAGTCGCTGTCTGGCACTGAGGCTCGCGCGTGCCTGGCCGTTGACCTGGGTCAATGGCCGGCGGCGCCTGGCTGTTAACGTAGCGCCATACCCGAGCAGCAGGTGCCAGGAGGCAGCATGTTCCTAGGGTCTGTTCCCGTTTCACGCACGGCCGCGCCGGAGCCAGTTTTTGCGCGAGGCAAGGCACGAGATGCGAGGTTTGGCGGGCCAAATGAGCCATCGAGTAACGCCGCCTCGCGTAAAAACTGGCCCGGCCCTTCGGGTTGCGCGGGAAATGACCTCCGCTGTCGTTGCAGGACTTGGCAAGGGAACGACCATTCCCTGCGTCCTGCGCCTAACCGGAGGCCATTTCTCGCGGCAACGCGGCTCGCGCTGAAACGGGAACAGACCCTAAATGTGGTGGTTCTCGCCGGTATCGGCACCGTTGCACTGATGATTCTGTTTGGCGCCGGATTCACCTATTTCGTCTGGAAGGATGCGCGCAAGAACAAGCCGCAGTGACCACCGGACTCACGAGCACGCAAGGCATTGGGGCGACTTCGGTCGCCCTTTTTTTCGTTCCGCATTCGGCGCATCAATCACCTGGGGCCACGCGACCCTCTGGACAGCATATGCTTAGCTAGCTAATAATTTGCCCCCTGCACGGAGGCGGAACCCTTTGGCTACGGCTATGTTCAGAGCTGAGACCCTTTCAGGTAAGCACCGTGCGTGATTCCTTGCTGGCGTTCGTTGCGCCGAGCACCCAAGCCCTCCAGTTCGCGATCAAGACCCTGCTTGGCGGTGGTCTGGCGCTCTGGCTCGCCCTGCGCCTGGGCCTCGAACAGCCGCAGTGGGCCCTGATGACCGCCTTTATCGTCGCCCAGCCGCTGTCCGGCATGGTGGTGCAGAAGGGCCTGGCGCGCCTGTCGGGTACCCTGGTCGGCACCTTCATGGCGGTGGTGATGATGGCGCTGTTCGCGCAGATGCCGCTGCTGTTCGTGCTGGCCTTCGCGCTGTGGCTGGGCCTGTGCACGGCGGCCTCGACCATGCTGCGCAGCGCCTGGTCCTACGCCTTCGTGCTGGCCGGCTATACGGTGGCGATCATCGGTTTGCCGGCCATCGGCAAGCCCCAGGTGATCTTCGACGAAGCCATCGCCCGTTCCACGGAAATCTGCCTGGGCATCGTCTGCGCCACCCTGAGCAGCGCCTTGCTGTGGCCGCAGCGGGTCGAGCGCCAGCTGGCCCAGCAGGCCCGCGATGCCTGGGAGACCGGCCTGAAGGCGGCGCGCCAGGCGCTGACCGGGGAGGAGGAGGCGCGCAAGGGCCTGCTCGAAGCCTTGTCACGTATCGTCGCCGTGGATGCCCAGCGCGAGCACGCCTGGTTCGAAGGCGAGCGGGGTCGCCAGCGGGCCATCGCCCTGCGGGTGCTCAGCCGCGACCTGCTCGGCGTGCTGCGCCTGGCCCGCGGTGTGGCGCGCCAGTGGCGGCAATTGAACGGCCGCGAGGCGGAGGCCGTGGCGCCCTGGCTGCAGGAGGTCGACGAGCGCCTGCAGGACGATGCAGGCGACCGGGCGCAGCTGATCGAGCGCTTGCGGCAGGCTGCCGGGGATGACGAACTCAACGGCGGCCAGCAGCTGTGCCTGGAGCGCATGGCGGTGCTGCTGATGCGTATCGAGGACGCCAGCCGTGCGCTGCTGGCCGTCGAGCAGGGCAGGGCGCCGGCCGATGCGCCGCGGGCGCTGTCCTGGCACTACGACTGGCAGAGCGCGCTGGTCTACGGCTCGCGCAGCGCGCTGGCCTTCCTGACCCTGGCGAGCTTCTGGCTGGCCACCGGCTGGACCCACGCCACCGGCGCCATGCTGCTGGCCTGCGTGGTGTGCAGCCTGTTCGCGCGGCTGGAGGCGGCGCCGCAGATCGGCCTGATGTTCCTGCGTGGCATTCTCTACGCGCTGCCGGTGGCGTTCTTCGTCGGGCAGATCCTGATGCCGCAGATCGACGGTTTCGTGATGCTCTGCATGGTACTCGGCGTGCCGCTGTTCTTTGGCGTGCTGGGCATGGCCAAGCCGGCGGTGGCGGCTACCTCCACGGCGTTCTGCCTGCACTTCATCGTCCTCTGCCTGCCGCCACCAGGCGTCGGCTACAACGTCGAATTCTTCCTCAACGAGGCGCCGGGCATGCTCATGGGCGTGGCCGTGGCGGTCATGGCATTTCGCGTGATCGTGCTGCGCAACCCGGTTTGGCATGGTCGCCGGCTGGTGCATGCCATGTTGGTCGACCTCGGCCGGCTCACCCGTCGCGACCTGGGCCGGGCGGAAAACTGGTTTGGCGGGCGCATGGCCGACCGCCTGCTGCAGCTGGCGCGCCACTACCCGGCGCGCCCGGATCAGGCGCGCAGCCGCTGGGACGAGGGCGTGGCCGGTCTCGACCTGGGCGATGAATTGCTGCACCTGCGCGCCTGCCTGGCCAAGGCCGATGCCGGTCTGGCGCGCTCGCAGCGGCGCTTTCTGGAACGTCTCGATGATGCCCTGGAGCGCGGCCCCGCACCGGGCCGCGAGGACGCGCTGAACGCACCGGTGGCCGAACTGCAAGAGGCCCTGCGCGCCTGCACGCCAAGCATCGACAAGCGCCTGGCCGAGGCGGCGCTGTTGCAGCTGCAGAACGGCTGGCGTCATTGGTGCCACTTGAGAGGAGCGGATCATGGGCTTGCATGAGTGGTCGCTGGGCGGCGTATTGCTGAGCCCCATGGCGGCCTATGCGGTTTTGGCGCTGCTGCTCACCGGCGTGATTCGCCTCGGGCTGCAGCGTGTCGGTTTGGCACGGTGGATCTGGCACGAAGCGCTGTTCGACTGCGCCCTGTTTGTTTGCGTCCTGGCGGCGGTCATAGCCGTTCTTGGGGCTTAAAAGCTTGCCAGCATCTGCTGCGCGTCGGCCCTGCTGCGTTAAAAACAGGGTCGGAATGCTCATTTACAAACTCGTAAACTCCGCTTCCTCGCTTGTTCTTGCCTTGCATGGCTCTAGCTCGCGAGATGCTGAACAAGCTTTGCGGAGACATTAAGGAGAGCGATATGCGTTCGACCATTCGCGTCGGCATCACCCTGGCTGTGGTGGTAGCGGCGATCCTGGCTGGCTCGTGGATCTGGCAGCACTACATGTATTCGCCCTGGACCCGGGACGCCCGGGTGCGCGCCGATGTGGTGACCATCGCCCCGGACGTGTCCGGCTGGGTGCTGGAACTCAAGGTGCGCGACAACCAGCAGGTGAAAGCCGGCGACCTGTTGATGACCATCGACCGTGATCGCTACCAGGCCGCCCTGGAAAAGGCCCAGGCCGTGGTGGATATCCGCAGGCAGCAGCTCAGCCTGCGCGAGCACGAAGCGTCCCGTCGCGCGCGCCTGGGTAGCCAGGCGATCAGCGCTGAGCTGCGCGAGAACGCACAGATCAACGCCGAGATGGCCCGTAGCGAATACCGCGAGGCCCAGGCCGACCTGCGCATTGCCCAGCTCAACCTGGCGCGCAGCGAAGTGCGCGCACCGCGCGACGGTCAGGTCACCAACCTGCGGCTGGCCCAGGGTAACTACGTGACGGCCGGGCAGGCGGTGATGGCCTTGGTCGATACCGCCTCGTTCTACGTGCAGGCGTATTTCGAGGAAACCAAGCTGCCGCGCATCCAGATCGGCGCGCCGGTGGAGATCTGGCTGATGGGCGGCGAACAGGAGATTCGCGGCCAGGTGGAAGGCATCAGCCGCGGCATCACCGACCGCAACGCCAGCCCGGACGGCCAGCTGCTGGCCAACGTCGAGCCGACCTTCAACTGGGTGCGCCTGGCCCAGCGCATCCCGGTGCGCATCAAGCTCGATGCCATGCCCGAGAGCGTTCAGCTCAGTGCCGGCATGACCGCCAGCGTGCGGGTGGAGTAGGGCGCGTTTGGTCAATGTGGGAGGGGCTTTGGCCCCGAGCTCCCCACGGCATATCGGGGCTAAAGCCCCTCCCACGGTTTCGTAGCCCGGGTATCGCTGCGCGCAACGCCAGGCTACGGGCGGCGATTGTTCAGCCGCGCTGCACGCTTGCCGGAGTCCGGCGCATCAGCACTTCCCCATGACGCACCGAGACCAGGGCATGGCCCTGGGTGCGGATCATCTCGTAATCGTCGGGCGCCGAGAGAATCAGCAGGTTGGCCGGGCGACCCACTGCGATGCCGTAGCGCTCACCCAGGTGCAGGGTGCGGGCGCCGTTGTCGGTGATCAGGTCCAGGCTGCGCTTGAGGTCTTCGTAGCCGAGCATGTGGCAGATATGCAGGCCGGCTTCGAGGATGCGCAGGATGTTGCCGTTGCCCAGCGGGTACCAGGGGTCGACGATGGAGTCCTGGCCGAAGCAGACGTTCATGCCGGCGCGGTCGATCTCGGCCACGCGGGTCAGGCCACGGCGTTTCGGGTAGCTGTCGAAGCGCCCCTGCAGGTGGATGCTCTCGGTGGGGCAGGAGACGAAGTTGATGCCGCTCATCTTCAGCAGGCGAAACAGCTTGGAGCAGTAGGCGTTGTCGTAGGAGCCCATGGCCACGGTGTGGCTGGCGGTGACCCGCGCGCCCATGCCGCGCACCCGGGCTTCTTCGGCCAGCACTTCGAGAAAGCGCGACTGCGGGTCGTCGGTCTCGTCGCAGTGCACGTCCACCAGGCAACCAGTGCGCTCGGCCAGGTCCATCAGGAACTTGATCGAGCTGACGCCCTGGTCGCGGGTGTTCTCGAAGTGCGGAATACCGCCGACCACATCGGCACCCAGCGCCACGGCCTGTTCCATCAGCGCGCGACCGCCCGCGTAGGACTCGATGCCCTCCTGGGGAAAGGCGACGATCTGCAAATCGATCAGGTGGCGGGTTTCCTCGCGTACTTCGAGCATCGCTTTCAGCGCAGCCAGGCTCGGGTCGGTGACGTCGACGTGGGTGCGCACGTGCTGGATGCCATGGTCGACCAGCATATCGATGGTCTTCCTGGCGCGGCTCTTGGTGTCTTCATGGGTGACCAGCGCCTTGCGCTCGGCCCAGCGCTCGATGCCTTCGAACAGCGTGCCGCTCATGTTCCAGGCCGGCTCGCCGGCGGTCAGGGTGGCGTCCAGATGAATATGCGGCTCGACGAAGGGCGCGACCACCAGGTTGCTGGCGGCATCGAGATCACCTGCGCTGGCGCCCACCACCGTCGGCTGCTCGCTGATGGCGGCAATCCGTGCGCCGTCCAGGGCAATGTGGAAAAGACCTTCGCGGCCACGCAGGCGGGCGTTGACGATGTTCATGGGGTACTCCTTGGCAGGCTATGAGACGACAGGCGACGGATCAGCAGGGCGATGCTGATATTGAGCCGGTCGTGAGGATCATCGAACGAGCAGCCGGTCAGCGCTTCGATACGTTGTACACGGTAGCTCAGGGTGTTGCGGTGTACGCCCAGGCGTTGCGCGGCCAGGGCGAGGTTGGCGTTCTCGAAGAACCAGGCTTCCAGGGTCGGCATCAGCACCGGCTCGTGGCGTGAATCATCGCCGATCAGCGGACCCAGGGTGCGCTCGACGAAGCGCTCGAGCAGGCTGCGGTCGCGGATCGCGGCGAGCAGTTCGATCGCCCCCAGTTCGTTGAAGCTGCACGAGCCCAGCCGCTCGGGAAAGGCCTGGGCGGCGACCAGTGCCTGGCGCGCCTGGCCGAGGGCGAGGGCGAAGCGCTGGGGAGGGTGGCCGCCGGTGCTGAGGCCGAGCACCGCGCGTTGCGGCTGCAGGCGCTCGTCCAGCTCGCCGAGCAGTTCGCTCAGCAGCGTGCGATTGCGTTGTTCGTCGTGATTGTTCGTGCAGGGCAGCAGGGCGACCCAGTGCTCGCCCTGGCCGATCAGTGGCAGGGCGTCACCCAGTGCCTGCAGGCACTGCTCGAGGCGTTGCTGCAGGCACTGGCGGGCGTCGCGCAGCAGGCGTTCGCCACTGGCGGCCGCCTCGCCGTCGAACAGTTGTTCGCTGTTCTGCAGGCGCAGCAGGGCGACCTGGCGCGGCACGTTCAGTGGCAGATCGAGGCTGGCGGCGCGCTGCAGCAGGATATCGATGGACTGGTAGTCGCCTTCCAGCAGTTGCTCCAGCACGTGCTGGCGCGAGCTGCCGAGCATCTGCTGTCGTACCAGTGCCGTGCCGATGGCCTGGGTGACCACCACCATCTTCAACCCGTAGGGCTGTTCCAGCAGCGGCAGGCCCAGGCGTTCGGCTTCGGCGATCACGCTGGCCGGAATCGCCTGGATGTACTCGGCGCCGGTGAGGATCACCAGCCCGGCGGTGGCCCGTTCGACCGCCTGGCGCACCAGAAGCAGCAGGTTGGCTTCATCACGCGGATGGTTGATGCCGGTAACGAATACCAGCTCGCCGCCCATCACCCAGTCGGCGATGTCCGCGTTCTCGGCCACGTAGGGCCAGCGCACCGGGTTGCCCAAGGCCGCCTGGCCGGCGCGCAGGCGCAGCGCCTGCAGGCCGGGCAGGGTCAGTACGTCGGCGACGCTCAGGCTCATGCGCGGGCGACCACGCCACGTGCAGAGAAGACTTTCTTCGCCTCGAACAGGGCGATGTACACCACGGCAGCGACGGCGATGCCCACCAGTGGCGCAACCCAGGGCGAGAGGTAGGCGCACAGCGCGCCGACGCCGTAGGCGCCGAGGCCGACCCAGTTGAAGGCCGGGATGCGCGCCTCGGCGAGCAGCGGGTAGCGGCTCTTATGGCCGTAGAAATAGTCCGCCATGATCACCCCGCCAAACGGCGGGATGATCGAGCCGAGCAGGATCAGGAAGGGAATCAGCAGCTCGTACATGCCGCCGATGGCCAGTAGGGTGCCGATGCCGGCGCCGACCAGGGTTACCGTCTTGCGCCGGCCGGTGCGCAGCAGGTTGCAGCCGGCGGCGGCGAAGTTGTAGATGGTGTTGTCCTGGGTGGTCCACAGGTTGAGGAACAGCATCACCACCGCCGCCATGGACAGGCCCTGCAGCACCAGCACTTCGACGATGTCCGGTTGCTGGTAGACGATGGCGCCATAGGCACCGGCGACGATCATCAGGCCGTTGCCCAGGAAGAAGCCGACCATGCTGGCGATCACCGCGATGCGTCCGGTGCGGGCGAAGCGCGTCCAGTTGGTGGCCTGGGTGGCGCCGCTGACGAAGGTGCCGAAGACCATGGTGATGGCCACGCTGAGGGTCATGCTCTGGGTCGGCTCGATGGCCATCAGCGCGCTCAGGCCGCCGATGTCATCGGTGGCGATCCACAGCGAACAGACCAGCAGGGCGAGCATGGCCGGCACGGAAATGCGCGAGAGGATATCCAGGCCCTTGTAGCCGATGAAAGCAGTGAGGCAAAAGCCGAAGCCGAACAGCACCATCAGGGGGATGGTCAGACCCTGAGGCAGGCCAAGAATCTTCACCAGCACGATGGCCACCGTGGCGGTGCCCCAGGCGTACCAGCCGATCTGGGTGAAGCCGAGCAACACGTCGGAGAGCTTGCTGCCGGCCTCGCCAAAGCAGAAGCGGCCCATCAGCACCGAGTTGAGGCCGCTGCGGCAGGCGATCAGGCCCAGCACCGCGGCGTAGGCGCCGAGCAGCAGGTTGCCGATGATCGCCGCCCAGATCAGCGTGGTGAAGTCGAAGGCCATGCCGATCTTGCCGCCGGCGAACATGGTGGCGGTGAAGAAGGTGAAGGAGAACAGCATGATCGAGGTGGAGAACAGCCCCTTGCGGGCGCCGGCCGGCACTTCGCTCAAGGGGTAGTCGCTGTCGCTGGTGGGATGGGTCATGGCCTGGCTCCACAGGATGAGGGAAGCCAGGGATATAGCAGGCCACGTGCCAACTGATCGGTTTGGCAGCACGTACAGTGCGGGTTGTGCGATGTGCACAATGAAACGAGGTTTTTCGGCTTTTTATGGGGATTATGGTTGTGTGAAATGAACAGATTTGACCTGTCTTGGTGCGATGCCGACGGGCATGCACCAAGAGGTCACTGGGCGCCTCGATACGTTTTTGCCTGCTAATTGGCGGGTGCAGCCGTTCGCTAGATGTAGGGTGGATGACGCTCTTTTCATCCACCATTGCGATCGCAGAGCGGTGGACGGATGGGGCGTCGTCCACCCTACGACAGGCCGCTTGCGCCTTGTAGCAGTGGCTTCACACGGTATCACTGGATACTGCGAGAGCCCTCAGCGGGTGCCGAGAAAGTCGCGCTTACCCAGCTCCACGCCGTTGTGGCGCAGGATGGCGTAGGTGGTGGTGATGTGGAAATACAGGTTCGGCAGCACGTGATCGAGCAGGAAGGCCTGACCCTGGAAGTGGGTTTCCTTGTCACGGCGCTTGAGGGTCACGGTGCGGTCTTCGCTGCCGTCGAGCTGGGCGGCGCTGATGCCCTGCACGAACTCCAGTGTCTTGGCGATGCGTGCCTGCAGCTCGGCGAAGCTGGTTTCGTCATCGGCATGGCTCGGCGCCTCGACGCCGGCCAGCAGGGCTGCACCGGCCTTGACGGTGTCACAGGCGATCTGCACCTGGCGGCTGAGCGGGAACATGTCCGGCGCCAGGCGCGAGGCGAGCAACACGCTCTGCTCGATCTTGCGGGCTTCGGCGTTGGCCGCAGCGATGCCGAGGATGGTCGACAGGTTGGTCAGCTGGCGAGTGAATACCGGGATGGAAATGGAATGCATGGACAGTGGCATGGAAGGCTCCAGAAAAATGTACGTTGTATGAAATCGCAGGATGGGTCGGGCGGCGTAGGTGAAACCCATCGATCCGGTGATGGGTTTCACCCATCCTACGGACTATCTATGGCCTCAGTGGCCTTTTGTAGGGTGGACGACGCTTCATCCGTCCACCGTTTCGCACTTGTAATGGTGGACAAAAAAGCGTTGTCCACCCTACGTCTACGTCCAGCTAGAGATCGTGAACAGGTTCTAAGGCTGCAAAAAATCAGCCGATGCTGATCGGCGGCAGGGTGGCCAGCTCGACGGTAAGGGCTTTACGTGGCGCGATGATTTCAGCTTCGCCGTCGACCACCAGTTCGTCGTGCTGGTTGAACACGCGGGTGGCGATACGCACGCGGAATTTTGGCAGCTTCTCGAGAATTTCCAGGCGTACGGTCAGGGTGTCGCCGAGTTTGACCGGCTTCTGGAAGCTCATCTGCTGGCCCACGTAGATGGTGCCCGGGCCCGGCAGGGTACAGGCCACCGCCGCACTGATCAGCGCGCCGCTGAACATGCCGTGGGCGATGCGCTCCTTGAACAGGGTGGTGGCCGCATATTCGGCGTCCAGGTGCACCGGGTTGTGGTCACCGGAGACGGCGGCGAACAGCAGGATGTCGCGCTCTTCCACGGCCTTGCTGTAGCTGGCGGTCTGGCCGACTTCCAGGGCTTCGTACGGGGTATTGCTGCTTTGCGTCATAGGGTGGATTCCTGAGGATGTGAAGGTCGCTGCTGGGGCTGCGAGAGCGTCTGTTCCAGCCAGTCGATCAGGTCGCGGGTGACCTCGTCGCGGTTCAGCTCGTTGAGCAGTTCGTGGCGGGCCTGTGAATAGCGTTTCAATGTGGTGCGGCTGTGGCCTGCATGCCTCAAGGCATCGGCCAGGCGTTGCAGGCCGTGGCCCTGGCTGACCGGATCATGGTCACCGCCGATGATCAGGATCGGCAACTGCGGGGCGATCTGTTTCAGCGAGGCGCGCGGGGTGATGCGCTGCAACCCCTCCAGCAGGTCGAGCCACAACCCGTTGGTGCAGCGAAAACCGCACAGGGGGTCGGCAATGTAACGATCGACTTCGTCGTTGTCACGGCTGAGCCAGTCGAACGGCGTGCGCGCAGGTGCAAAGGCCTTGTTGAAAGAACCGAACGACAGCCAGTGGATCAGCGCGCTGCGCCCGGCCGCGCCCTGGCGCCAGCGCTCGAAACGGGCAACCAGCGCCGCCGCCCGGTAGGTGCCCAGCTTGCCGTGGTTGGAGCCGCTGAGAATGGCGCCCTGCACACTGCTGCTGTGGTGCATCAGGTAGGCGGTGGCGATGAAGCTGCCCATGCTGTGGCCGAACAGGATGATCGGCGTCTGCGGCCGCTGATGGCGAATATGATGGTTGAGGACGGAGAGGTCGCCAACCACATGGTTCCAGCCGTTCTCGTCGGCGAAATGGCCGAGCAGGCCCTGCCGGGCAGTCTGCCCGTGGCCGCGGTGGTCGAGGGCGTAGAGCTCGAGGCCGGCGGCGACCAGCGCCTCGCCAAAACGTGCGTAGCGGCCACTGTGCTCGGCCATGCCGTGGGCGAGCATCACCACGGCCCTGGGCTCCTGCTGGGCGTGCCAGTGGTTGACGTACAGAGGCACGCCGTCACTGCTATCGAGCCAGAAGCTGCGGTGCTGCATGGCAAAGTCCTTTAGCCGCCAAGTGCCAGGCATTGTAGACCCTGCAGGTGCTGAAATTCACGGTATTGATTGTGGCTTTGCCAGGCTCTGGCCGGCTGCTAACTTCGTTCGGGTGACCTCACGCACCTTCGGAAAACAAGGGATAACAACAATGCAGCCCGATTTCTGGAACGACAAACGCGCCCCCGGCGTGGCCAACGACATCGACATGGACGCCTACCAGTCGGTGGTCGAGGTGTTCGAACGCTCCTGCAAGACCTTTGCCGACCGCCCCGCGTTCAGCAATCTGGGCAAGACGCTGAGCTACGGCGAGCTGGACAGGCTGTCCGCCGCCTTCGCCGCCTACCTGCAGCAGCGCACCGACCTGCAACCCGGTGACCGCATCGCCGTGCAGATGCCCAACGTGCTGCAGTATCCGATCGCCGTGTTCGGGGCGATGCGCGCCGGGCTGATCGTGGTCAACACCAACCCGCTGTACACCGCCCGCGAGATGCGCCACCAGTTCAAGGACGCCGGCGTGCGCGCCCTGGTGTACCTGAACATGTTCGGCAGGTTGGTGCAGGAGGTGCTGCCCGACAGCCAGATCGAGTATCTGATCGAAGCGCGCATGGGCGATCTGTTGCCCACCCTCAAGGGCTGGCTGGTCAACACCGTGGTCAAGAAGGTCAAGAAGATGGTGCCCGCCTACCATCTGCCCCAGGCGCTGTCGTTCAAGCAGGTGCTGGCCGATGGCGCGCGGCTCGGCCTGGGGCCGGTCAGCGCGGCCCAGGACGACATTGCAGTGCTGCAATACACCGGCGGCACCACCGGGGTGGCCAAGGGCACCATGCTCACCCACGCCAACCTGATCGCCAACATGCTGCAGGCCGATGCCTGCATGTCGCAGCACGGCCCCGACGGCTCGTCGCTGATGAAGCGTGGCCAGGAGGTGATGATCGCGCCGCTGCCGCTGTACCACATCTATGCCTTTACCGTGAATTGCATGTGCATGATGGTCAACGGCAACCACAACGTGCTGATCACCAACCCGCGGGACATTCCCGGCTTCATCAAGGAGTTGGGGAAATGGGAATTCTCCGCGCTGCTGGGGCTCAACACCCTGTTCGTGGCGCTCATGGATCATCCGGATTTCGACAAGCTCGACTTCAGCCACCTCAAGGTCACCAACTCAGGCGGCACGGCGCTGGTCAAGGCCACCGCCGAGCGTTGGCAGCGCCTGACCGGCTGCGCGGTGGTGGAAGGCTATGGGCTCACCGAAACCTCGCCCATCGCCAGTGCCAACCCCTATGGCGAGCGGGCACGGCTGGGCACCGTCGGCATTCCGGTGCCGGCCACGGCGTTCAAGGTCATCGATGACGACGGCAACGAGCTGCCGCTGGGCGAGCGGGGCGAGCTGTGCATCAAGGGTCCGCAGGTGATGAAGGGCTACTGGAATCGCCCGGAGGCCACCGCCGAGGTGCTGGACGACGAGGGCTGGTTCAAGTCCGGCGATATCGCGGTGATCGACGAGGATGGCTTCGTGCGCATCGTCGACCGCAAGAAGGACATGATCATCGTCTCCGGTTTCAACGTGTACCCCAACGAGATCGAGGACGTGGTGATGGCCCACAGCAAGGTGGCCAGCTGCGCGGCCATCGGCGTGCCGGACGAAAAGTCCGGGGAAGCGGTGAAGCTGTTTGTGGTCAAGCGTGACGACAGCCTGACCGCCGAGGAGCTCAAGGCCTACTGCAAGGAGAACTTCACCGGCTACAAGGTGCCGCGGCAGATCGTGTTCAGGGAGTCGCTGCCGATGACCAATGTCGGCAAGATCCTGCGCCGCGAGCTGCGCGACGAGGCGTTGAAGACGCCTGCCAAGACCTAGTCAGCTGCATGACTCAACGACAAGGGCCCCGCACTGCGGGGCCTTTTGCTTTGTGACAACTGGCGCCGTCTCGATTCCGTAGCCTGGCGTTGAGCGCAGCGATACCCAGGGCAGTTTCCCGGGTGTCGCTACGCTCGATCCGGGCTACAGGCTCGCTCTTTGGTGATATCCGGTGTTGCCGCGCATGACATAGCCGGTGCGAGTATCGGATCTTACCCTTCCTGCCTTCGAATCCCGATCTGCAGGAAAGTGCCCAGGCGTCTATCATGGGCGTTGCCGCCGCCAGACGAGTGTTGTCCGCCGGACCGCCTCGGTAAAAAAAGCGTGTGACCAATATTTTCAATCTGGTCATTTCCGATACCGGCCGGCCTTTTCGTGCTCTGGTCGGTATCCGGCAACTCTGCTAATCTCGGCCCGCTTTGCGCTCCTCAGGGGCGAACAGCCAGGCATACATACAACAAACAACCGCCTTGGCGGTGACGACAAGCTGTTGCTTAGGAGTGGGTGTCCATGACCGAAAACTTCTGGACGGACAAATATCCCGAGGGGGTCGCGGCCGAGATCGATCCCGACCAGTACCCCAACGTTCAAGCGGTGCTGAAGCAGTCCTGCCAGCGTTTTGCCGACAAGCCCGCGTTTACCAATCTGGGCAGGACGATTACCTACGGCCAGCTGTACGAGCTGTCCGGTCACTTCGCGGCGTACCTGCAGCAGCACACCGATCTCAAGCCCGGCGACCGCATCGCCGTGCAACTGCCCAACGTTCTGCAATACCCGGTGGCGGTATTCGGCGCCATGCGTGCCGGCCTGGTGGTGGTCAACACCAACCCGCTGTACACCGCGCGGGAAATGGAACACCAGTTCAACGACTCCGGCGCCAAGGCGCTGCTGTGCCTGGCCAACATGGCGCACCTGGCCGAGCAGGTAGTGCCCAAGACCGGCGTGAAGACGGTGATCGTCACCGAGGTCGGCGACATGCTGCCGCCGCTCAAGCGCCTGCTGGTCAATGCCGTGGTCAAGTACGTGAAGAAGATGGTGCCGGCCTACAACCTGCCAGGCGCGGTCAAGTTCACCGACGCCCTGAGCCAGGGCCGTGGCAAGGCGGTCAGCGAGGCCAGCCCCGGGTCCCGGGACGTGGCCGTGCTGCAGTACACCGGCGGCACCACCGGGGTGGCCAAGGGCGCCATGCTCACCCACCGCAACCTGATCGCCAACATGCTGCAGTGCCGCGAGCTGATGGGCTCGAACCTGGGCGAGGGCAGCGAGATCCTCGTTGCGCCGCTGCCGCTGTACCACATCTACGCCTTCACCTTTCACTGCATGGCGATGATGCACTGCGGCAACCACAACCTGCTGATCACCAATCCGCGCGACCTGCCGACCATGGTCAAGGACCTGTCCAGGTTCAAGTTCAGCGGCTTCGTCGGCCTCAATACCCTGTTCGTGGCGTTGAGCAACAACGAAGGGTTCCAGAAGCTCGACTTCTCCAGGCTCAAGGTCACCCTCTCCGGCGGCATGGCGCTGCAGCAGGCCGCCGCCGAGCGCTGGAAACAGGTTACCGGGTGCCCGATCTGCGAAGGCTATGGGCTGACCGAAACCAGCCCGGTGGCCTCGGTGAACCCCATCACCAATATCCAGATGGGCAGCATCGGCATCCCTGCGCCCTCCACTCAGTTCAAGGTCATCGATGACCAGGGCAACGACCTGGCCCTGGGCGAAACCGGCGAGCTGTGCATCAAGGGCCCGCAGGTGATGAAGGGCTACTGGCAGCGCCAGGAAGCCACCGACGAGGTGATCGACGCCAACGGCTGGTTCAAGACCGGCGACATCGGCATCATCCAGCCCGACGGCTACATTCGCATCGTCGACCGCAAGAAGGACATGATTCTGGTGTCCGGCTTCAACGTTTACCCGAACGAGCTGGAAGACGTGCTGGTGACCCTGCCGGGCGTCCTGCAGTGCGCCGCCATCGGCGTGCCGGACGAGCGCTCGGGCGAGTCGATCAAGGTGTTCGTGGTGGTCAAGCCGGGCATGACCCTGACCAAGGAACAGGTCATGCAGCACATGCACGACAACCTCACCGGCTACAAGCGGCCCAAGCAGGTCGAGTTCCGCGAGAGCCTGCCGACCACCAATGTCGGCAAGATCCTGCGCCGCGAGCTGCGTGACGAAGAGCTCAAGAAGCTCGGCAATAAGTAAGCGTCACGCTGCACACCAAGGCCCTGCAGTGCAGGGCCTTTTTCGTTCCTGGGTGATTTGCCAGAGGGCTTTTGCCTGCAGCGCAATAGGCCTAGACTTGCGCCCTGTGCACTGGTCGGCGCTGGAGGCGTGCCCACGATGCAATTGCCGGATCTGAATCTGCTGGTCGCCCTCGACGTGTTGCTGGAGGAGGGCAGCGTGGTCGGCGCCGCGCGGCGCATGCACCTCAGCCCGCCGGCCATGAGCCGCACCCTGACGCGCATCCGCGAGGCGGTGGGCGACCCGATTCTGGTGCGTGCCGGCCGTGGCCTGGTGCCGACGCCCCGGGCCCTGGAGCTGCGCGAGCAGGTGCGCGACCTGGTCGAGCAGGCCAGTGGCGTGTTCCGCTCCCAGGAGGTGGAGCTGGCCAGCCTCGACCGGGCGTTCAACATCCGCACCAACGACATCTTCATGGTCTGTTACGGCGGCCGGCTGGTGGAATTGATCCGCGAGCAGGCGCCCAGGGTGATGCTGCGTTTCGTGCCGGAAATCGACGGCGACGACGACGCCATGCGCGCCGGGCGCATCGACCTGGCCATCGGCGCCTCGCTGCAGCTGCCGCCGGAGATCAAGCACCAGGGCCTGTTCATGAGCCGCTTCGTGGGCCTGGCGCGGGCCGACCACCCGATCTTCGACGAGATGATCAACGCCGAACGGTTCGCCGCCTTCGACCAGATCAGCGTGTCGCGCCGTGGCCTGGCCCGCGGGCCCATCGACCAGGTGCTCGAACGGCAGGGCCTGGCGCGCCGGGTGGTCACGGTGTCGCCGAGCTTCTTTTCCGCCGTGCTGGCGCTGCGCGATTCGGACCTGATCCTGCCCATGCCCAACCCGGTGGTCGCCGTGTGCAACCAGTTGGGCCTGGCCCTGCGCAGCTTCGAGATCCCCTTGCCGCTGTCGCCGGTGCGGGTCCACCAGTCCTGGCACCCGCGCTTCGACAACGACCCGGCCCATCGCTGGCTGCGCGGCCTGATCAAGCGTTGCTGCGAAGAGAACGCTTTGGGCGTCTGAATGCTGCGTCTGGCGCAATCATCTATTAGAAACATTGCAATTTTCGGTAATGGTCGTTTTCCCTAGACTGCCGGGCTAAACACGTTACCGGATATTTCCGCATGCTCTGCACTTGCCAGGCGGGCGGCTGCGCATCGTCATGAATGCGCCTGCGCTCACGCCTTTACCCCTTTCCGCGCCCTCCACGCCACAGGCCGCACCGATGCAGGCGAGCCCCTTCGGGCTGCGCATCGTCGTCGGCCTGCTCGGCGTGCTGCTGGCCGTGCTGGTGTCGGGTTTCAACGAGAACGTCACCAAGATCGCCCTGGTCGATATCCGCGGCGCCATGGGCATCGGCCATGACGAGGGCAGCTGGCTGCTGGCGCTGTACATGGCCGCCTCGGTCAGTGCCATGGCCTTCGCCCCTGGTTCGCGGTAACCCTGTCGATTCGCCGCTTCACCCTGTGCGCCATAGGCGCCTTCATGCTGCTCGGCCTGCTGTCGCCGCTGGCGCCCAACGAGCGCGTGCTGATGTTGTTGCGCGCCCTGCAGGGGCTGGCCGGCGGGGCACTGCCGCCGATGCTGATGAGCGTGGCGCTGCGCTTCCTGCCGGCCAACGTCAAGCTCTACGGCCTGGCCGCCTATGCGCTGACGGCGACCTTCGGCCCCAGCATGGGCACGCCCCTGGCCGCCTTCTGGGTGGAATATGCCGGCTGGCAGTGGGCGTTCTGGCAGATCATCCCCGGCAGCCTGCTGGCCATGGCCGCCGTGGCCTGGGGCCTGCCCCAGGATCCGTTGCCCCTGGAGCGCTTCGCCCAGTTCAACTGGCGCGGCCTGCTGCTCGGCCTGCCGGCGATCAACCTGCTGGTCATCGGCCTGCTGCAGGGCGAGCGCCTGAACTGGCTGCACTCGCCGCTGATCGTCAGCCTGCTCGGCGGTGGCAGCCTGTTGCTGGTGCTGTTCCTGCTCAACGAATGGCGCCACCCCCTGCCGTTCTTCAAGCTGCAGCTGCTCAAGGCGCGCAACCTCGCCTTCGCGCTGTTCACCCTGGCCGGGGTGTTGCTGGTGCTGTTGGCTGCGAGCCTGATTCCGTCGTCCTACCTGGCCCAGGTGCAGGGCTACCGGCCACTGCAAACCGCACCGATGCTGCTCTGGGTGGCCGTGCCGCAACTGCTCGCGCTGCCCCTGGTGGCGGCGCTGTGCAACCTGCGCCAGGTCGATTGCCGCTACGTGCTGGCCGCGGGGCTGGGGATGATGGGCCTGGCCTGCGTGCTCGGCTCGCAGCTGACCTCGGCGTGGATTCGCGATGATTTTTTGCTGATCCAGCTGCTGCAGATCTTCGGCCAGCCGATGTCGGTGCTGCCACTGCTGATGCTCTCCACCGGCAGCATCCAGCCGATCCAGGGGCCGTTCGCCTCGGCCTGGTTCAACACCGTCAAGGGCCTGGCCGCGGTAGTGGCCACCGCGGTTCTCGACCTGCTGACCACCGCGCGCCTGCACCTGCATTCCAACAACCTGGTCGATCGCCTCGGTAACCAGCCGCTGCTGCCCGACGGCGCAGCGAGTCACCTGGCCAGCCGCCTGCATCAGCAGGCCCTGGTGTTGACCTACGCCGACCTCTACCTGTGCGTGGCGCTGGTCGCCTTCGCCCTGATCCTGATCATTCCCTTGGTGCCCACGCGCATCTACCCGCCGCGTGCCGCCCACTGAACCGATGGACACCACCATGACTACCCTGCGCAAACCCGCTCTGCTGATCGGCCTGCCAGTCGCCGGCCTGCTGGTCTGGGGCGCCTGGCAACTGCTGTTCGCCGAGCACTACCAGCAAAGCACCAACGACGCCTTCATCAGCGCCGACTTCACCCTGGTGGCGCCGAAGATCGCCGGCTTCGTCAGCGAGGTGCTGGTCGAGGACAACCAGCGCGTCAAGGCCGGCCAGCTGCTGGCGCGTATCGACGACCGCGATTACCGCGCCGCGCTGGACGTGGCCAAGGCCGGCGTGGCCAGCGCCGAGGCGCAGCGGGTGAATGCCGAGGCCAGCGTGCAGCGCCAGCGGTCGGTGATCGACCAGGCCGCCGCCACGGTCAAGGCCGACCAGGCCGAGGTGCGCTTCGCCGAGCACGAACTGCAGCGCTACAGGCACCTGGCCGGGCAGGGCGCCGGCACCCTGCAGAATGCCCAGCAGGCGCAGAGCCGTTTCGATACTGCCCTGGCGCGCCAGCAGCAGAACCAGGCGGCGCTGGCCGCCAGCCGCCAGCAGACGGCGATCCTCGTCGCCCAGCGCGATGCCGCCGCTGCCGCGGTCGAGCGGGCCGCGGCCGAGCTGCAGCGGGCCGAGCTGGATCTGTCCTACACCGAGCTGCACGCGCCCATGGACGGCATGGTCGGCCGCCGCGCCCTGCGCGTCGGTGCCTACGTCAGCCCCGGCAACCCGCTGCTGGCGGTGGTGCCGCTGGAGCAGGCCTTCGTGGTCGCCAACTTCCAGGAAACCCAGCTCAACCGCGTGCGCCCGGGCCAGCCGGTGAGCATCCGCGTCGACAGCTACCCGGACCTGCAACTGCGCGGCCACGTCGAGAGCCTGGCGCCGGCCACCGGCGTGACCTTCGCCGCCGTGGCGCCGGACAACGCCACCGGCAACTTCACCAAGGTGGTGCAGCGCATCCCGGTGAAGATCGTGCTCGATGCCGACCAGCCCGTGGTGGGTTACCTGCGCGTCGGCATGTCGGTGGAGGCCAGCATCGACACCCACCAACTCGATGACCGCCAACTGGCGCAGGCGCACTGACATGCAGCGATTTCATCGACTGACGCTGCTCGGCCTCAGCGTCGCCCTGAGTGCCTGCACCCTGGGCCCGGATTTCCGCAGCCCCGAGGTCCACCTGCCGGACGCCTGGGCCTTGCAGCAGGCCCCGGTACGCAGCCAGCCCGAGGCGGCCCAGGTGCAGGCGCGCTGGTGGGACAGCTTCGCCGATGCGCAGCTCTCGGCCTTGCTGCAGCGCGCCGTGGCCGGCAACTTTGACCTGCAACTGGCCGCCAGCCGCGTTCAGCAAAGCCGCGCCGTGCGCCGGAGCAGCGGCGCCGCCCAGGGGCCGAGCCTGGATGGCCAGGCCGGCTACAGCCGCGCCCGCAACAGCCAGGTGGGCCTCAACGACCCGTCCGGCAATGCCGGCAAGGACGACTACAGCCTCTGGCAGGCCGGCCTGGGTGCCAGCTGGGAGCTGGACCTGTGGGGCCGCGTGCGCCGGCAAGTGGAGGCTGCCGATGCGCAGCTCGCCGGCAGCCAGGCACTGCGCGACGGCGTGGCGCTGTCGGTGCTGGCGGAAACTGCCAGCGACTACATCCAGCTGCGCGGCGCCCAGCAACTGCGTTTGATCACCGAACAGAACCTGCAGATCGCCCAGCGCAGCCTGACCCTCAACCAGACGCGCCTGGACGACGGCGTGGCCACCCACTTGGAAGTGGCCGAGGCGGCCTCCCGGGTGGCGTCCCTGGAGGCACGCCTGGAGCCGCTGCGCCTGCGCGAACGGCGGCTGGGCAACGCCCTGGCGCTGTTGCTCGGCCAGGCCCCCGGCAGCCTGCAGGCGGAATTGGGCGAGACGACCGAGATTCCCAGGGGGCCGCTACGCGTGCCGGTCGGCCTGCCCAGCGAACTGGCCAGCCGCCGCCCGGACATTCGCCAGGCCGAGGCCCAACTGCATGCGGCCACCGCCAGCATCGGCGTGGCCGAGGCGGACTTCTATCCGCGCATCACCCTGTCCGGCGACCTCGGCCTGCAGGCGTTGCAGCTGGGGGACCTGGACGGCTGGTCCGCCCATCGCTTCGCCATCGGCCCGGCGATCAGCGTGCCGCTGTTCGATGGCGGACGCCGGCGCGGCACCCTGCAATTGCGCGAGGCGCAGCAGCAGGAATCGGCCGTCGCCTACCAGCGCACCGTGCTCGGCGCCTGGCACGAAGTGGACGACGCCATGGCCGCCTACCAGGCCCAGCAACGTCGCCATGACCGATTGCAGGAAGCGGTCGAGCAGAGCCGCGTGGCCCTGGCCAACGCCGAGTTGCAATACCAGCAGGGCACGGTGGATTACCTCAACGTGCTGAGCGTGCAGCAGGCCTTGCTGAGCAGCGAGGAAGACTTGCTGGACAGCCGCCAGGCGACCTGCCTGGCGCTGGTCGGCCTGTACCGCGCCCTGGGTGGCGGCTGGGAGCAGCACGCCGCAGGCGCATAAACCCAGGCCAAGGAAGCGGCATCGGCAAGCTAGGCGCTTTTCAGGTAGAGCGCGTAGAACTCCAGGGTCGCCACGTTCTTGTCCTTGGCTTCGAACATGATGTCGAAGCGATCCAGGAACTGCAGCACGTAGCGATTCGTCCATTCGTTCCACATCCGCGCGCTGTGGCCGTACAGCTCGCGCTTGGGCGCCACCGCCAGCACCTCGGGCATTTCCAGCTTCTGCCCGGCACTCAGCCCCAGTTCCTGCAGGCGTTCCTGGGGTTGCGAGAGGTGCATGGTCGGGCGTACCCCGCGCCAGCTGTCGATGATCCGCGCCACGCGCTCGCTGTGCGGGTCGATGTAGTCGTCCTCGTGGATCCAGCAGTGGTGCACGTCGAGCACCACGGGGGCGAGATCGGCCAGGGCCAGGCAGGCATCCACGCCGTAGGTCTTCTCGTCATTCTCGAAGGTGATGCACTGGCGCGCCTCATGGGACAGCCGCGGCCACACCGCGCGAATGCCGTCGCCGCCCAGCTTGCCGGCGATATGCAGGTTGCACTTGAAGTCCTGAAAGGTCCGCCCGTAACCCATCATGCGGATCATGTCGGCGTGGTATTCGAACTCGGCGAGGCTGTTTTCCACCACATCGGGGCGATCCGAGCCCAGCACGCAGTACTGGCCCGGGTGCATGGACAGACGAATGTTGGCGGCGCGCGCCACCTCGCCAATGGCTGCGAAGCCCTCGATCAGGCGCTGCTGCATCTCCGCTTGCTGGTAGAAGGCGGCGACCTTGGGGTGGCTGTAGAACGGCAGCAGGTCACTGCTCAGGCGCAGCATCTGCAGCGGCTCGGGCAGGGTGACCACATAGGCGAGCAGGCGCAACTGGGCCAGCAGGTTGTGCTCGACGATTTCCGCGAGCTTGTCGTGGGCCACGGCGGGCGCCACGCTGTCCATCCAGCGCAGGGTGGTGGTGCGCGGGTTGAAGGCAGCCTCGATGATCTTCAGCTCGCCGGCTGGCAGGCTGCGGTCAGGGTGGCGGTACTGGCAGGCGAAGCCAATGCGGGGTACGGGCATGGACGGGTCTCGGAATCAGGGCTGCAGACGAAATCTGACCACGGGCGTGGCCGCGGCGCTCCCGGATTAATTGCGCACCCAGCGCTGCCGCGTCCAGCCACTGAAGGCATCCACCGCCAGCACCAGCAGCAACATGGCGAGGATCACCGTGGCGGCCTGGGCTTCCTGGAACAGGCTCAGGCTGACATAGAGCATCTGCCCCAGGCCGCCGGCACCGACGAAGCCCATGATCGCCGCCATGCGGATGTTGTTCTCCCAGCGGTACAGGCTGTAGGCCAGCAACTGCGGCCACAACGCCGGCAGGGTGCCGTAGCAGAACGCGGCCCAGGCGCCGCCGCCCTGCAGGCGAATGGCGTCCGCCGGCTCCGGCGGGGTGTTCTCCAGGGCCTCGGCGAACAGCCGGCCGAGCACGCCAGCGGTGTGCAGGGCCAACGCCAGAGTGCCGGCGTTGGGGCCCAGGCCTGCGGCCAGCACCATCAGCACCGCCCACACCAGCTCGGGAATGGCGCGCAGGGCATTGAGCAGCAGCCGTGTGGCAGCCTGGGCGAGGGCACCCAGGCGACCGGCTGCCGGCAGCGCCAGCAGTAGGCCGAGCAGGGCGGCGAGCAGCGTACCCACGGCCGACATGGCCAGGGTTTCCATCGCGCCATGGGCGGTGGCCTGCAGGTGGCTGGCGCTGAAGTCGGGGCTGAGAAAGCGCGCGGCGTAGCTGCCCATCTGCCCGAGGCTGTCGGCGCCGAACAGGCCGGCCAGGTCCAGGCCGAGATAGACGAAGGAGCCGACCACCGCCGCGGCGATGCCCAGCACCAGCAGCAGGTTGCCCAGGCGCCTCATGTGAACCTCCCGCGCAGCAGGCGGCTGAGCTGGTCAGCCAGCAACACCAGCACCAGAAAGGTCAGCAGCATGCTGGCCACTTCGGCACCGGCGAACATGCGCATCGACAGGTCGATTTGCTGGCCCAGGCCGCCGGCACCGACGAAACCCATCACCACCGAGGCGCGCACCGCACATTCCCAGCGGTACACCGTGTAGGAGGTCAGCTCCGCGGCGGCGGCCGGCAGCACGCCATAGGCGAAGGCGGCCAGGCGCCCGCTGCCGCTGTGCAACAGGGCGTGCACCGGGCGCAGGTCCACCGACTCGAAGATTTCCGCGTAGACCTTGCCGAGCATGCCCGCGTAGGTGATGGCGATGGCCAGCACCCCGGCGGTCGGTCCCAGGCCCACGGCGCGCACGAACAGCAGCGCCCAGACGATTTCCGGCACGCTGCGCAGCACGATCAGCGCGCCGCGCACCGGCCAGCGCAGCCAACGGCCCAGCGCACTCGACTGGCCCGCGCGCGAGGCTGCCGAGAGCGACAGCGCACGGCTGGCCAAGAGGCTCGCCGGCACCGCCAGCAGCAGCGCCAGGGCCATGCCGGCGGTGGCGATGGCCAGGGTCTGCAGGGTGGCGTCCAGCAGCAGGGTGAGGAAGTCCTCATTGTGGGCCGGTGGCCAGAAATCCTTGAGAAAGCTGCCCATGGACCCGGCGCTGTCCGGGTGCAGCAGCACGCCCAGATCCAGTTCGGCCAGCTGCATGCCCGGCCACAGCAGGGCGATGGCCAGCAGCGCGAACGCCAGGCGCGGCAGGGCAGCGGGGTCGCGGTGAGCGTGGTTCAGCATCGCGCCGCCCAGGCCCCCGGCGCAGGCTCATCAACGCGGGTTGTGCTCAGCTGTTCGTTGGCATACAGCGCCTGCAGGCGTTCGGGGTCGACTTCGCCGGCCGGCAGGTCGAAGGTGATGCGCCCGTCACGCACACCGACGATGCGCGGAAAATGCGCCAGGGCCAGTTCCACCGTGTGCAGGCTGGCGACCAGGGTCACCCCGCCGGCTCTGGCATGGCTGACCAGCAGCGACAGGGTGTGGTCGGCCAGCCGTGGATCCATGGCCGAGACCGGTTCGTCGGCGAGCAGCAGTTGCGGCCCCTGGTACAGGGCGCGGGCGATGCCGACACGCTGCAACTGGCCGCCGGAAAGTTGCCCGCAGCGGGCGAACAGCTTGTCACCCAGGTCCAGCTTGTCCAGCTGCGCCCGGGCGCCGGGAACGTCCAGTGGGTGCAGCAGGTTGACCAGGCTCCTGGCCAGGCCCCACTGGCCCAGGCGCCCGGCCAGCACCGCGGTGACCACCCGCTGGCGCAACGGCAGGGGCGGCGCCTGGTGGATCAGGGCGATGCGCGTGCGCAGGCGTTGGCGCTGGCGGGCAGATAGCTGCCATGGGCATTCGCCCAGCACCTGCAGCTCGCCCTCGCTGGGCGCCAGGGCCGTGGCCATCAGGTTGAGCAGGCTCGACTTGCCGGCACCGGACGGGCCGATGATCGCCACCCGCTCACCCTGCTCGACGCTCAGGTCGATGCCCTGCAGCGCCTGCACGCCATTACCGTGCCTGAGCCCGACGGCGGCCAGGCGCAGGCTCATTTCAGCAGGTCGGCAGCGCGGGCAGCCTCTTCGATGCCCCTGTAGTTCTCGGGTTTGGTCTCGATGAAGCGGCTGGCCGCCTGCAGGTCGAGAATCGCCTTGTGCGCCGGGTTGGCCGGGTCGAGGGCCAGGAACGCCTGCTTGATCTTCTCGGCCAGCGCCGGGTCGAGGGAGCCACGCACCGTCCAGTTGTAGTCGAAATAGGTCGGTGTGGTGGCGAAGACCTTGACCTTGGCGGTGTCGACCTTGCCGCTCTTGACCAGCTTGTCCCACACGCTGGAGTTCAGCACCCCCGCGTCGACCTTGCCGGCCTGTACCCAGGCAGCGGTGGCGTCATGGGCGCCGGAGTAGGCGACGCGGCTGAAGTAGCCCTCCGGCTTGATGCCGTCCTGCAGCATGAAGTAGCGCGGCATCAGGCTGCCGGAGGTGGAGGAAATCGAGCCGAAGGCGAAGGTCTTGCCCTTTAGGTCCTTGAGCGATTTGACCTGCGGGTCGGCGCTGATGAAGGTGCTGGTGAAGGCGGCGTCCTGCTCGCGCTGCACCAGGGGAATCGCGTTGCCGGTCTTCAGGTTCACCTGCACGAAGGTGAAGCCGCCCAGCCAGGCCATGTCCAGGCGATCGGTGGCCAGGGCCTCGACCACGGCCGGGTAGTCGGCCACCGGTACGAACTCGACCTTCATGCCCAGTTGCTGCTCCAGGTAGGCGCCCAACGGCTTGAACTTGCGCAGCAGCTCGGTGGGGGCTTCATCGGGAATCGCCGAGACGCGCAGGGTTTCGGCGGCATGGGTGGTAAGGGCAGCGGCGGCCAGGGCAAGGCCGGCGACCAGCGACAGGGTGCGCTTGAGCATGGAGTTCTCCGGTTCAATAGCGGAAAAAACGGCAGCAGGCGCTATGGAGCGCGCTGCAAGGGAATAGTGTGAGCGCGGCGATTATAGGAGCCGACGCGAGAAAGACCAGCTTTGCCGGGGGCAGTCGTCGTTTCATCGCCCAACCTGGGCGGCTCGGGGACGTGCGGCCGTGAATGAAATGGCCACAGCCCCTATAATCCGCCGCCTGGTTTTCCGTTGATGAGAGTCCGTTGATGAGAGCGTTGCCATGAGTGAGCCGATCCGCCTGACCCAGTACAGCCACGGTGCCGGCTGCGGCTGCAAGATTTCCCCCAAGGTGCTGGACGTGATCCTGGCAGGCAGCGGCGCGCAGAATCTGGACCCCAGGCTATGGGTTGGCAACGCCTCGCGCGACGATGCGGCGGTCTATGCGCTCGATGAAGAACGCGGGGTGGTGTCGACCACCGACTTCTTCATGCCCATCGTCGATGATCCCTTCGACTTCGGTCGCATCGCCGCCACCAATGCGATCAGCGATATCTACGCCATGGGCGGCGACCCGCTGATGGCCATCGCCATCCTCGGCTGGCCGGTCAACCTGCTGCCGCCGGAGGTCGCCCGCGAGGTGATCCGTGGCGGCCGCGCGGTCTGCGATGCCGCCGGCATCCCCCTGGCCGGTGGCCACTCCATCGATGCCCCCGAGCCGATCTTCGGCCTCGCGGTGACCGGCGTGGTGAGCAAGCAGCACATGAAGCGCAACGACACCGCCAGGGCCGGCGACACCCTGTACCTGACCAAGCCCCTGGGCATCGGCATCCTCACCACCGCCGAGAAGAAGGCCAAGCTGCGCGCCAAGGACGTGGGCCTGGCCCGCGACTGGATGTGCACCCTCAACAAGCCGGGCAGCCGCTTCGGCAAGCTGGCCGGCGTCAACGCCATGACCGACGTCACCGGCTTCGGCCTGCTCGGCCACCTGGTGGAAATGGCCGACGGCGCCAGCCTTACCGCGCGCCTGGACTACGCCGCCGTGCCGCGCCTGCCGGGCGTGGAGCATTACCTGGCCGAAGGCTGCGTGCCCGGCGGCACGCTGCGTAACTTCGACAGCTACGGCGAGCGCATCGCTGCCCTGAGCGACAGCCAGCGCGACCTGCTCTGCGACCCTCAGACCAGCGGCGGCCTGCTGATCGCCGTCAGCGAAGCGGGCCAGGCCGAGTTTCTCGCCGTGGCCGCCGAACTGGGCCTGCACCTGGCGCCCATCGGCGTGCTGGTGGAGCGACAGCGCCACGCCGTCGAGGTGTTCTGATGCGCGAGGATGCCCGTGACTTCCGTGCCCTGTTCCTCGATGGCGTACCGATGATGGATACCCGCGCGCCGGTGGAATTCACCAAGGGCGCGTTTCCCGGCGTGGTCAACCTGCCGCTGATGACCGACCTGGAGCGCCAGAAGGTCGGCACCTGCTACAAGCAGCACGGCCAGGAGGCGGCCATCAAGCTGGGCCACCAACTGGTCGGCGGGCAGACCAAGGCCGAGCGGGTCGAAGCCTGGGCAGCCTTCGCCCGTGCCAACCCGAACGGCTACCTGTACTGCTTTCGCGGCGGCCTGCGCTCGCAGATCGTCCAGCAATGGCTGCGCGAGGCGGGCATCGACTACCCGCGTATCACCGGCGGCTACAAGGCGATGCGCACCTTCCTGCTCGACACCCTCGAAGAAGCCGTGGCGCAGTGCCGCTTCGTGGTGGTCGGCGGCATGACCGGCACCGGCAAGACCGACGTGCTGGCCCAACTGCCCGATGGCCTGGATCTGGAAGGCCATGCCAACCACCGCGGCTCCAGCTTCGGCAAGCGCGCCACCGGCCAGCCGGCGCAGATCGATTTCGAGAACGCCCTGGCCGTGGACATCCTGCGCAAGCGGGCGGCGGGCATCGAGCGATTCGTGATCGAAGACGAAGGGCGCATCGTCGGCAGCTGCAACGTGCCGCTGTCCCTGTATCAGGGCATGCAGGGCTACCCGCTGGTGTGGCTGGAAGACAGCTTCGAGGGGCGGGTGGAGCGCATCCTGCGCGACTACGTGATCGACCTGTGTGCCGAGTTCACCGCCGTCAACGGCGAGGAGCGCGGGTTCGATCTGTTCGCCGCGCGCCTGCTGCAGAGCATGGACAACATCCACAAGCGCCTGGGCGGTGAACGCCACCAGCGCCTGCGGGCGATCATGGTCGACGCCCTCGGCGCCCAGCAACGCAGCGGCGCCGTGGACTTCCACCGCGACTGGATCGCCGGCCTGCTGCGTGAATACTACGACCCCATGTACGCCTACCAGCGCGACAGCAAGGCCGAGCGCATCGTCTTCGCCGGCGACGAGGCCGCGGTAGTCGCCTATCTGCGCGATGCACATTAGACCCACCGCCACGTAGCCGGCATGGCGGACTGTTCGCTACGCTACGAGCGGCCGGCGTCCCGGTCCGCCCTACGTGGCGGATTGGCCTGATGAGCAGACGTAGGGCGTACTCGCGAAGCAGTACGCCTTGTGCCTGCATGAGTAGACTGTTGGTTGGCTTTCCGAGACCGACTTGCGTGCCTGGTCTAGGCTCTACTCGTTAGAACCGTCAAGGATGACGCCCATGCCCAACTATCGCCGTGCCTGGAGCCCTGGCGGCACCTACTTCTTCACCCATGCCCTGCGTGTTCGCCATGGCAACGATCTGCTCGTGCGCCACATCGACACCCTCTGTGAAGCCGTGCGTGTCGTGCGGCGACGGCACCCTTTCGAGATCCACGGTTGGGTAGTATTGCCTGATCACTTCCATTGCCTGATCGAACTGCCGCAAGGCGAGGTGGATTTCGCACTGCGCTGGCGTTTGATCAGGATGCGCTTCTCCCGAGCCAAACCGGCAGATGAGTGGCGTTCGGAGATTCTCCTGCGTCGGCGGGAGCGGGGTATCTGGCAGCGTCGCTACTGGGAGCATCTTGTTCGTGACGAGGAGGATTTCAGGCGTCATCTCGACTACATCCACATCAATCCGCTCAAGCATGGCCTGGTGCAGCGAGTAGGCGATTGGCCCTATTCCACGTTTCACCGGTATGTCGAATGCGGCCTCTATCAACCAGACTGGGCCGGAGGCCCAGAGACGGACGCAGGCCTGTATGACGATTGACCTGAACCATAAGCGATTATGCCTACCGCATTCTTGATGTAGGGCGTACCGGGCGGCGTTCCGTTCGCGAAGCAGTACGCCACGTGCCGTAATGGCGGACTGTTCGCTGACGCTACGAGCGGCCGGCGTTCCGGTCCGCCCTGCGTCCTATCAGTGGGTGCGGAAGTGTCCGCTGCCGGGTTTGAAGCGTGTTGCCATGAGCATCAGCACCAGCGTGGCGGCGGCCATCATCAGCCAGCTCAGGCGCAGGTCGTTGGCGTACTGGCGCAGCAGGCCGGCGAGCAGCGGCGAGGTGGCGGCGATCAGGTAGCCGCCGCCCTGCACGAAGGCCAGCAGGTCGCCGGTCTGGCGCGGATCGTCGAGATGATCCTGGGCGACCACCAGCGACAGCGGAAACAGTGCGCCGATCCCGATGCCAATCAGCACGCAGATCACCGCCACCAGCGCCAGCGGCGCAAGCACCAGGGCGATCAGCCCAAGCAGCAGGCAGACCAGCACGACACCCAGCAGCACCCGGCGATCCGGGCAGCGCGCCAGCAGGCTCGAGGCCAACAGGCCGGCGGTTACCTCGCAAAGCGTCAGGGCGGCCAGCAACAGGCCGCTGGACTCGGCGCTCCAGCCCAGCGACGTGTAGTAGGGCGGCAGCCAGGCCAGCACCAGGGTGTAGCCCGCCGTGCCGACGCCGAAAAAGGTCATCAGCAGCCAGGCGCGTGGCGAGCGCCAGGGGTTGAGCGGGGCCGCCGAGCCGCTTGTGGCCGGCTCGTCTGCCGGCGCGGCGCGCTTCCACACCAGGCAGGCGACGATGGCCGGCACGGCCCAGGTGGCTAGCGCCCAGGACCAGCCCAGCCACTGCGCCAGCCAGGGCGTGAGCGCCGCACCAAAGGCCGCGCCGCCCATGATCGCGCAGCTGTAGAAGCCGATCAGCCGGCCGGCATCATGGCTGAAGCGCGCCTTGATCAGGCCGGGCAGCAACGCCTGCACAGAGGCGATGCCGGCGCCGGCCAGCAGGGCGCTGATCAGCAATGGCGTGGCGCTCGGCAGCAGGCCACGGGCCAGGCAGGCGAGGGCGATCAGCAGGGTGCCGAGCCAGATGCCGCGTCGCTCGCCGAGGCGCCCGCGCAAGAACGTGGCCGCCAGGGCGCCAAGGCCCATGATCACGATCGGCAGGCTGGTCAGCAGGCTGGCGCCCACGTGCCCCAGGTGGGTGTCCAGCTGGATGCGGTCGAGCAGCGGGCCCACCGCCGCCAGCACCGGACGCAGGTTCAGGCCCAGCAGGATGATCGCCAGCAGCAACAGGGTCTGGCGTTTCATTGCGCCTTCTCCTGGGCGCCGCGCCAGGCCACCAGCAGCACGCCGCTGACGATGCACAGCCCGGCCAGCAGCATCGACAGGCTGCCCTGTTCGCCCAAGAGACCGATGGCCATGGCGGCGCCGAGCACGGCGGCCACCGAGCCGATCTGGCTGAGGAACACTGCGCCGGCGAGCTTCTGCAGCACGAAGAACAGGGCGTAGACGATGGCGAACAGCGCCATCTGCACCAACAACAGAAGCACGGCGGTGTGATTAGCCAGCTGCGGCGCCAGGTCGACGCCCAGCAGTCCCATGGGCAACAGCAGCAAAGCGCCGCCCAGCAACATGCCCGGCGCCAGGGACAACGGGCTGGCGCCGCTCGGCCAGTAGCGAGAACGGTAGATGTTGCCCATGGCCAGGAACAGTGGGATCGACAGTGCAGCCAGTACCCACAGGCGAGGGGCGTCGCCATCCTGCAGCTTGCCCAGGGCCAGCAGCACGCTGCCGACCAGGCCGATACCGATACCCAGCAGGCGAATGCGGCTCGGCGGCTCCATGCGCAGCCCGAGGGCCATCAGGTAGGTGAACAGCGGCGGAAAGGCCAGGCACATCGACGCGAAGCCGGCGCCCACATGGCCGATGGAACTGAACAGCAGGCCATTGGGCAGGGCGATGCTGATCAGCCCGGCAATCAGGTAGTAACGCAACAAGGGCGGCGTTACGCCCGTGCGCTCGCCACGCAGGCGTACCAGCACCAGCAATGCCAGGCCGCCACCGAGCAGGCTCCACAGCAGAAAGGCCAGGGGCTGCCAGCCATTCAGGCCGGCCAGTTTCACCAGGTTGCTGGTCAGGCCCATCAGGGCGCCGATTACCAGCAGCAGAAGCAGCGCCAGGTAGGGTCGCTGCAGGGGCTGTTTCATGCCTGTCTCCAAAGCTGATCTACGATAAGATGCAAACATTCTTTTTGAAAAGTATCTTGATGGCAAGATAAATCGAGGGCGACATGCTGGATCGAGCACAACTGGCCGCCGAGCAATGGCGTGAACAACGCCCGGATCTGGACGGCTTCGCCATGGCGGTGATGGGCAGGCTGGGCGAGCTGACCCAGGTGATCAGCCGCGACCACCTGGCGCCGTTCTTCGCCAGCCATGGCCTGCAGGCTGGCGAGTTCGACCTGCTCGCCACCCTGCGCCGCGCCGGCGAGCCCTATGCGCTCATGCCCACGGCGCTCTACGAAAGCGCGATGATTTCCTCGGGTGGCATGACCAGCCGCATCGACCGTCTGGAAAAAGCCGGGCTGATCGAGCGGCGCAAGCACCCCTCCGACCGTCGCGGCATCCTGGTGGCGCTGACGCCAGCGGGCTTTGAACTGATCGACAGCATGCTCACCGCCCACGTTGCTAACCTGCAGCGCGTTCTGGCCGCCCTCAGTGACGAGGAAAAACAGCAGCTGCATGCGCTCACCGGCAAGCTGCTGGCCAACCTGCAACCGGGTGAATGAAAGGAATCGACCCTGTCGCTCACGGCATTGATCATCGGCGTGATCGCTCAGATCACCTTCGCTGGCCTGCAAGGCCTGATCGTGGTGTTTTCCGGCGCCGCCATCGCCAACAACAGCGAATTGACCCCTTTCCAGGACCGCCTGCTGTCGAGCCTGATGCTGCTGCTCCCTGGCATCTCGCTGGGCACCGCCGGCCTGCTGGTGATCGGCTACCTGAGCGCGGCGCCGTGGCTGTCCAACCTTTGGCACCTGCTGCCGGTGGTGGCGTTCGGGCTGTATCTGCTGTTCGTGCTGTACCTGAATCGTTGAGCGGGTAGCGCAGGGCAGCCGGCGACATGCCGCGGCAGTGCGCTGACTGGTGCGGTGCGGGCGATGTCCACCTGCGCCAATCAGCGCTCGGCTGCTAGGAGCGCGCGCGGCAGGCGGGGGCTATCAAACGCTCGAAATGCTCCAGCGAATGCGGGCGACCCAGGTGATAGCCCTGAGCCTCGTCGCAGTGAATGCCGGCCAGGTCACTCAATTGGCCGGCGCTCTCCACGCCTTCTGCCGTCACGGTCATCGACAGGGCACGGCCCAGGCCGATGATCGACTCGATGATGGCAATGGCGGTGGTCTTGGTGTCGCCCTGCAGGTCCGCGATGAAGCTGCGGTCTATCTTGATGGCGTCGAAGGGGTAGGTGCGCAGGTAGCTGAGCGCCGAATAACCGGTGCCGAAGTCATCCATGGACAAGCGAACCCCCAGGCGCTTTAGCTCCAGCATGATCTGCAGGGCGGTAACGGAGTCCTTGATCATCACGGTTTCGGTGATTTCCAGTTCCAGGCGGCCAGGTGCCAGCTGCGTCGATTCCAGTGCCTGACGCACACGCGCCACCAGATCGCCTCGCTGGAATTCGACCGGCGACAGGTTGACCGACACCTGAAGGTTGTCGGGCCATTGGCTTGCCGCCTTGCAGGCGTTGTGCAGAACCCAGTCGCTGAGGGCAATGATCAGGCCGGTCTCTTCGGCGATGGCGATGAAGCTGTCCGGCATCAGCAAGCCCCTGATCGGGTGCTGCCAGCGCACCAGTGCCTCGGCGCCGGATAGCGCCTGCCGGCTGATGGTGTAACGAGGCTGGAACTGTAGAAACAGCTCACTGCCGCGTAGTGCGTTGCGCAGGTCGGTTTCGATCTTGCGGCGGTTGACGATGCGCTCGTTCATTTCGCTGGCATAGAACTGCCAGGTATTTCTGCCGGCGGCCTTGGCTTCGTAGAGTGCGATATCGGCGTAGCGCAGCAGTTCGCTCGCCTGCATGGCGTCCTGCGGCGCAATGGCCACGCCGATGCTGGCGCCCAGCAGCAGCTCGTGCTCACCGCTGACGATCACCTTGCCGATGGAGTCGCAGATGCGCGCGCATAATGGTTCCAGCTCGGCCCGTTGCAGCGGGTCATCGATCACCAGCACGAATTCGTCGCCGCCGAGCCGGGCCACCATATCGTCCTCGCGCACGCATTGCTTGAGCCGCTGGGCCACCTCGAAGAGCACTTCGTCGCCAATCGAATGGCCGAGGGTATCGTTCACCGGCTTGAAACGGTCCAGGTCCAGGCTCAATAGGAATACCCGGCCTTGCGGATTCTCCAGTTTGCTCTGCAGATGCGCTTGCAGGTAGCGGCGATTGGGCAGGCCGGTCAGCGCATCATGGTGGGACAGGTGGCTGATCTGGCGTTTGGCTTCGACTTCTTCGGTGATGTCGGTCACCGTGCCCTGGTAGCCCAGGTGCTTCGCCCCTTCGGCAATGATGCCAATGGACAGGGTGCAGTGCCGCGAGACGCCTTGCGCATCGGCATAGGAACATTCGATCTGCCGGCGCGGCAGGCTCGTTTGCGAGGAGGCCTGGGCATGGGCGAGGAAGGTATGTGGCGCCATGCCGAGTAGCTCATGGAGGTACCGGCCTTGCCAGGCGCTGACGGGCAGACCGGTCATGGCCGTGAAACGCTCGGAAATGAAGGTGAGGCGCCCCTCGTTATCGGTCTCCCAGATCCAGTCGGAGGTGGATTCGGCAACCGAGCGAAAGCGCCCCTCACTGACGCGCAGGGCGTCCTGGCTGGCATCGAACAGTGCAGAGGCCTTCAGCATGCGGCGCTGCAGTGCCCGCATCACCAGGGCGAACACGATGGCGATGAGCACCAGCAAGGGCAGCAATGCGGTCAGAAATGCATCGCCGGGCCGAGCCGGCGTCCACGTCAGGAAGTAGGTCGAGCCGAATGCCGACCCCAACTTGAAGTACGGGTCTTCGCTGCCCGGGTCGCTTACCGCATGCAGGTCAGCCAGGTTGGCGGCAAGGCCAAGCGCCTGGATGTCCATGATGTCCACGAACAGCATGACGGAGGTGGCGGACAGCGATTGCGCGTCGCTCATCCCTTCTGATTTGATCGCCGCCGCGTAAACCCCGGCGACGGCATCACCGACCGGGTAGTAGCCGAAAGCCGCCTGATCACTGGCAGCCTGTTGCCGGGCTGCTTCGATCAGCGGCGTGAAGTCGGCGGAGATGAAATCCGCGGCACCCAGGGGGCTTAGCTCGCCCCTGACCACCGAGTAGCGGGTTGCTTGCGCCGGGTCGATGATGAACGCGCCATCGATCGAAAAGCTCGAAAACAGCGACTCGCCCATGTTGTCCCGCCCATAGGCCCAGTCGATATCGACCTGGCCGCCGCCCACCTTGGCATGGGCGTCGTCCCAGAAGGCATAGTCCATCACCGTGATGCGCAGCGAACGGCTGATGGATCCCACTGATTGCGCGAGGGCCAGTTCGTCATGTTCGATCTGGGCGAGGTTTTTCTGATAAGCGATGGCAATCAGCGCAGCACAGGCAATGGCGAGCAGGCTCGCCATCAGCAACGCAAACCCGGCTGCGAACTTTCGCGTCATTTCGGTATGGCTGCGCATACCGCCGACATCCTCTGGCATCAAAGACTACCTTCAACTCATTGCAATTGATTCTGGCGTAGCGCCAATTCCTTCTTATCGGCTGCCCGCGGCTTTTCGTTAAGGGACGGCGGTACCGCCTGGCGGCATTGCGCGTGCCGGCCCGTGCCAGCCGACCTTTGGCGAAGAGCGTATCCGGTAGGGTGGATGATGCTTCCTGGTTGGATCGGAGAAGCGTGATCCACCCTAGGGTCGAAGCTATTGTGGAAGAGGGCCGAGACGTTCAGTCCATGCCGGTGATTTCGGGCGCATGGCGCCCTCGCACAAAGGCGGACGCCGAGCATCCTGGGACGGTATTTCCACGCACTTGGTAGGCCGGGTGACGCTCTTTATCCGTCCACCGCGAGAAGTTGCAAAGGTGGACAAGCAAAGCGTTGTCCGCCCTACGCAAGCCCGCTAGAGCCGATGATGCTCGATCAGAAAATCCACGAACAGCCGTACCCGCGCCGGCATCGTCGGGCCGCCGACGAACACCGCGTGAATCGGTTCCCGTCCGCCGGGGTTGTAGGCTTCGAGCAGCTGCACCAGGTCGCCGCGCCCGATATCCTCGTTGACCGTAAAGGCGCCAATGCGGGCGATGCCGGCGCCGACCCGGGCCAGCTGCGCCAGGGCTTCACCGCTGCTGCATTCGATGTTGCCGCACACCTTCAGGGAGAACACCTCGCCGTCGCGTATGAACGGCCAGTTGGGCTCGGCGCGGCGGAAGTTGAAGCGCAGGCAGTTGTGCTGCAGCAGGTCTTCCGGCGCCTGGGGCGTGCCGTGGCGCGCCAGGTAATCAGGCGAGGCCACCACGATCTGGCCGGTTTCGCCGACCTTGCGCGCGGTCAGCGGGCTGTCCGGCAGCGGGCCGAAACGCACCGCCACGTCGGCCTGGCCGCCGAGAATATCCACCACCTCATCGCCCAGGGTCAGGTCGACGACGATGTTCGGGTAGCGCGCGCTGAAGGCCGCCACCAGCGGTACGATGGCCAGCCGGCCGTGACCGAGCGCGGCACTGACACGGATGCGCCCCTTGGGCACGCTCTGGTCGGCGATGGCATCCTCGACCTCGGCCAGGTCGGCGAGAATGCGTCGGGCACCGCGCAGGTACGCCTCGCCTTCGGCCGTGAAGGTGATCGCCCGGGTGGTGCGCAGCAGCAGGCGGGTGCCCAGACGCTGCTCGGTGCGGGCGATGATGCGGCTGACCGCCGAGGGCGTCATGCCCAGGGTACGCGCCGCCGCCGACAGGCTGCCTTCCTGCGCCACGCGCACCAGCACTTCCATCTCGCCTGATCGGCCGCCTACGTCCATTTGTGCCTCCGCAGCAAAGGTGTTTGCCAGAAAAGCGGTCTACCGCCCGTGAGAGCGGGATCGTAGCATTCGCGGCATAGATAAGGAGCCTCTCATGCGTATCAATCCACCCCTCGTCGCACTCGCCATCGGTGCCTTCGGCATCGGCGTTACCGAGTTCGCCCCCATGGGCATGTTGCCCGGCATCGCCAGTGACCTTGGCGTGTCGATTCCCGCCGCCGGCCTGCTGGTCAGCGCCTATGCCATCGGCGTACTGATCGGCGCGCCGCTGATGACCCTGACCACCGGCAAGATCCCCCGGCGCTATCTGCTGATCGGGCTGATGGCCATCTTCACCCTGGGCAACCTGATGTCCGCCCTGGCCACCGACTACACCAGCCTGCTGATCGCCCGCGTGGTCACCTCGCTCAACCATGGCGCCTTTTTCGGCGTCGGCTCGGTGGTCGCCGCCAGCCTGGTCGCCCCGGATAAACGGGCCGGCGCGGTCGCCGCGATGTTCATGGGCCTGACCCTGGCGACCATCGGCGGCGTACCGCTGGCTGCCTGGTTCGGTGAGTTGCTCGGCTGGCGCACGGCGTTCTGGGGCATTGCCGGCCTCGGTGTGATCACCATGCTCGCGCTGTGGTTCGCCTTGCCCAACGTCGAGCTGCCGAAGAGCGACGGCGTGCTCGCCGAGATCCGCGTGCTGGGCCGTGGCCCGGTGCTCGCCGCGCTGGCCCTGACCGTGGTCGGCTCCAGTGCGATGTTCACCGTGTTCACCTATATCGCGCCGATCCTCAGCACCCAGACCCATGCCTCCACCGGCTTTATCACCGCCATGCTGGTGCTCTATGGCGTAGGCCTGACCCTGGGAAACATGTGGGGCGGCAAGGCGGCGGATCGCTCCATCGACCGCACTCTGATCGCCTCGCTGGGCGCGCTGATCCTCGTGCTGCTGGCCTTTACCGTGCTGATGCGCTGGCCACTGCCGGCCGCCGTGGCCATCCTCATCTGGGGCATCGCCAGCTTCGCCATCGTGCCGCCGCTGCAGATGCGCGTGATGGAAGCCGCCAAGGACGCGCCCAACCTGGCCTCGGCCGTGAACATCGGCGCCTTCAACCTGGGCAATGCCGTTGGCGCGGCCCTGGGCGGCGCGGTGATCAGCGCCGGGCTGGGCTACCCGGCGATCTCCCTGGCCGGCGCGGCGATGGCAGCGCTGGGGCTGCTGATGGTGCTGGGGTTTGCCTGGCGAGCCAGAGCGGTGGCGCCGGCGGTATGCCGTTGATTTGGGTGTAAGGCTGCTAGGGCGTACCGGGCGGCAGCGAAGCAGTACGCCTTTGTCTTGTCAGGCGGACCGTTCGCTGGCGCTACGAGCGGCCGGCGTTCCGATCCACCCTAGGCGCTGCTGTGAACAGGGTAGGGGCCACGGTTCGAGATGAACCGTGGCCCTTTGCGTTTGTGGCGAGGCGTGTAGCGCATCAGACCGACGGCAGTCGCCAGAAGAATCCTCAGATTGACATATCGGTAAATCTCGATATTATCGCGCCATGGACTTGATCGACGTATTCAAAGCACTCTCGAACCGCACGCGCCTTGAGATTCTCAAGGGCCTGAAGGATCCCGCGAAGAACTTCCCGCCACAGGATGAAGGCGACGTTCACACGGTGGGGGTGTGCGTGAGCAGCATTCAGGAAGGCGTGGGGCTGTCGCAGTCGACGGTGTCCGACTACCTGGCGACGCTGCAGCGGGCGGGCCTGGTGGAGGTCAGGCGCATCGGGCAGTGGACCTATTACAAGCGCAACGAGAAGGCCATCAGCGCGCTGGCCGAGCTGATAGGCAAGGAGCTGTAGTTTTTTTATCCTGGCGTATCGGTAAATCCCGATATTCCTTTTTTCCGAAGCGAGGGCTTGCCATGGGCTGAGCACGTAGCAAAAGCGGCGTAAATTTTTTGCCTCAATATATCGAAAAATCCCGATATCCCTTTTTCCAGAAACGAGGAATCAACAATGAAAGCGCAGATACTCAACGCCTTTGGCGGCCCGCAAGCATTCCAGTTGGCCGACGTGCCCAAGCCCGTGCCGCAAGCGGGGCAGGTGCTGGTGCGGGTGCACGCCACCTCCATCAACCCACTGGATTACCAGGTACGCCGCGGCGACTACCGCGACCTGGTGCCCCTACCCGCTATCACCGGGCACGACGTATCCGGCGTCGTCGAGGCGGTCGGGCCGGGTGTGACCAATTTCGCGCCGGGCGACGAAGTCTGGTACACGCCGCAGATCTTCGATGGCCCCGGCAGCTATGCCGAGTATCACCTGGCTGACGAAAACATCGTCGGCAGCAAGCCTTCCTCGCTGAGCCACCTCGAGGCGGCCAGCCTGACCCTGGTCGGCGGCACCGCATGGGAAGCGCTGGTGGTGCGCGCGGCGCTCAGGGTGGGCGAGCGCATCCTGATTCATGGCGGGGCGGGTGGCGTCGGCCATGTGGCGATCCAGTTGGCCAAGGCCATGGGCGCCAAGGTGTTCACCACCGTGCGTGAAGCCAACTTCGAATTCGCCTGCAGCCTGGGTGCCGATGTGGTGATCGACTATGCGCAGGAGGATTACGTCCTGGCCATCCTGCGGGAAACCGGCGGGCAGGGCGTCGACGTGGTGTTCGACACCATCGGTGGTGACACCCTGGCGCGCAGCCCCGACGTGCTCGCCCAACTCGGCCGCGTGGTGTCGATCGTCGACATCGCCCAGCCGCAGAACCTCCTGCAGGCCTGGGGCAAGAACGCCAGCTACCATTTCGTGTTCACCCGGCAGAACCGCGGCAAGCTCGATGAGCTCAGTGCCCTGATCGAGCGCGGCCAACTGCGGCCACACCTCGGTGCGGTGTACTCGCTGGCCGATATTCCGCTGGCCCATGCGCTGCTGGAAACGCCCAACAACGGCCTGCGCGGCAAGATCGCCATCGCCGTGGTGCCAGAGGCGCTCCCCGACACCAACATCCAACCGTCGAGCTCACGCTGAGGAGGTGCCCCATGGTCTATGAAATCGCGCTGCTGCCCATTCACGAGCAACACCTCGAACGCTTCAGGCAGGCATTCGCCGAGGTGGCGCCCTTGCTCTGCCGGGCCCAGGGCTACGGCGGCCACCTGCTCGCCCAAGGCATCGAAAACCCGCTGCACTTCAACCTGATCGTGCGCTGGCAGTCCCTGGAGGACCACACGCAACGCTTCGAAGTGAGTGACGACCACCAGCTGTTCATGCAGGCCCTGGAGCCGTGCTTCTCGGCAGAGCCGACCCTGTACCACATCGAAGGCGCCGCCTTGGCAGGTGGAACATTGGGCGAGCAGGGCGGCCCCTTCGGCAGCGAATGGCCGGTGGCGTGAGGGCGTCGGGCGTACCGGGCGGCAGCGAGGCAGTACGCCTTCTGCCTTGGCAGGTGGACTGTTCGCTGGCGCTACGAGCGGCCGGCGTTCCGGTCCACCCTACGCGCTGGCCACGTCCGCGCTAGGCTTCTGCAGCTCTGGCGGCGCGGGGTTTTGCTTTGGCCGCCGGCAGCGAAGGGCAGACCACGCGTAACAGCTTGCGAAAGCGCGGGCAATCCATATGCGATGGCGCCGGGCATTCGGCCACGTGCCGGAGCAGGCGGCTCATGGTGGTCATGCGCACAATCTGGCGGTCGAGCTCGTCGGCGCGTTGCAGCAGCGTGGGCCGCGGCAGGTCGGCGTTTCGATCCTGGTCGAACATGCCGCCGATGTCGTCCAGCGAAAATCCCGCAGCCTTGCCCAGGCTGATCAGGGCCAGCTGAACGATTGTCTCCTCACTGTATTGCCGGCGCAATCCGTTCCGGCAAACCGGCTGGATCAGGCCTACTTCTTCGTAATAGCGCAGCGTGGAGGTGGGCAGCCCGCTGGTTTTCGAGAGCGCCCCGATGTCGACGAGTTTCATGCTTGACCTCAAGTTGACTTGAAGTTGCATAGTAGGTCATCCCGTCCTCGCCAGGCACACTTCAGCCATGAAACCGCAAGCATCTTCCGCAGCCAACGTGCCCACGCTCGCGGCACTGGCGGGCGCCATCCTGTTGGCATCGCTGGGCACCAGCATCGCGACGGTCGCGCTGCCGCACCTGGCAACGGTGTTCTCGGCTGGCGTGACAAGGGTGCAATGGGTGGTGCTGGCCTACCTGCTCGCCGTGACTGTAGCTATCGTGGTGGCCGGGCGCCTGGGCGACCTGTATGGCAATCGCCGGGTATTGCTCGCCGGCATCGCGCTGTTCACCCTGGCCAGTGTCGGCGGCGCCATCGCGCCGAGCCTGGGGTGGCTCGTCGCCGCTCGTGCGCTGCAGGGGCTGGGGGCGGCCGTGCTCATGGCGCTGCCGATGTCGATCGCCAAAAGCCTGATCGCCAAGGCGCGCCTGGGCGCCGCGATGGGCCTGCTGGGCAGCATGTCGGCTATCGGCACCGCATTGGGGCCGTCGCTCGGCGGCTTGCTGATCGGCCAGTGCGGCTGGCGCTCCATGTTCGTGCTGTTGGCGCTGTGCGGCGCCGGCCTGCTGGTGCTGGCCGGCGCTTGTGTTGGCAAAACCGCACCCTCGGCAGCCTCTGCCCGTATCGATTGGGCCGGCTGCGCCTGGCTATGCGCTGCACTGTTGGGCATCGCGCTTGCGACCACCGGCAGCCAGGCAGGCATTGCCGTTCAACCTTGGGCACTGCTGATGCTGGGTGTGGTGGCAGGCTTGCTGTTCATCCGCACCGAGCTGCGCGCGGAACACCCGCTGATCCCGGTGGCACTGTTTCGCGAGCGCGCCATCGTCGCACCACTTGGTATGAACCTGCTGGTCGCCAGCATCATGATGTCCACGCTCGTGGTCGGGCCCCTGTTCCTGGCGTTCGGCCTCGGGTTGAGCGAGGCGGGGACAGGGCTGGTAATGGCCGCCGGGCCGGTTGCCGCGGCGCTCTCGGGCGCACCCGCCGGCCGGCTTACCGACCGCTTCGGAACCGACCGCGTGCTGCTTGCGGGCCTGCTGCTGGCTGCCCTGGGGCTGTGTGGCTTTGCGGTATTGCCGGGGCTTATCGGGGTGCCGGGTTACCTGACGGCGATGCTGTTGATGACCCCAGGCTTTCAGCTGTTCCTGGCTGCCAACAACACCGCGTTAATGAACCAGGCCGCTGAGGCGAACCGCGGCGTGCTCTCGGGGTTGCTTGGCCTGTCGCGCAATCTCGGTTTGCTGACGGGTGCCGCGCTGCTGCCGCTGGCATTCGCTTCGTTACTGGATGGCACAACCCTGGCTGACAACTCTGCCACAGTTATCGGCAATGCCTTTTCCATGACCTTCCTGGGTGTGGCGGGCCTGTGTTTCCTCACCTTGTTGTTCGCAGCAAGGGGCCGATTACAAGCTTGCGGCCATCACCCGATCTAGAAATGCAAAGCGTACCGGGCGGCGTGCCGTTCGTGAAGCGCCTTTGCCTGGGTCGGCGGACTGTTCGCTGGCGCTACGAGCGGCCGGAGTTCCGGTCCACCCTCCGGCATACCCGCTGCCTTTGGCCGATAGGAGCTTGTTGTGGATGGCAGCCAGGAGCTATCGGCGAGGTTATCGCGTGTGTCCTGCGCTCGCTGCCAACCTCCTCGGAGGGGGCGACTTTTTAGCTTGCTGAAACGTTTCATCAAGTCTATAAAAATGGCACAACTTCAAGAAAGGCTGCTCCCATGACCCCGCTCAAGTTCTTTGTTGCCCTCAGCGCATTGTCCGCTGCCTCCCATGCCATGGCCTGGGATTACGTTCTGCTCGACACCGATAAAGCCGCCCGGAACTGGCAGGTCACCAGCCAGCAACTCGGCATAAAAACCGACAAACCCTTCAGCGTTACCCTGCGCACCTTGCACGGCGGTCGGCAGGAGGGCGTCAGCATCGTCGACATCGATAACGGCACGATGAAACTCTCGGTAGTGCCGACTCGCGGAATGAACGTCTTGCAGGCCTCGGTCGGTGATGTGCGCATGGGCTGGGATTCGCCGGTCAAGGAAGTGGTCAACCCGGCCTTCATCGAACTCAATGGCCGCGGTGGTCTGGGCTGGTTGGAAGGCTTCAATGAACTGGTCACCCGCTGCGGCTACGAATGGGTCGGCCACCCCGGCGTCGACAACGGCGAACTGCTGACCCTGCACGGGCGAGCCGCCAACATTCCGGCGAGCAAAGTCACCCTGCATATCGATGAAAAACCACCCTACGCCATCACCCTGCGCGGCGAGCTGAAAGAGCAGGCGTTCAAGAAGGTCGACTTCTCGGTCGCGACCGAACTGGTCACCGAACCCGGCAGCGTCGCGTTCGCCCTCAACGACACCCTGACCAACAACGGCGACTATCCCAAGGAATACCAGGCGCTGTATCACAGCAACTTCAGCACCCCGTTCCTGGAGCAGGGCGCCCGTTTTGTGGCGCCGGTGAAGCAGGTGTCGCCGTTCAACGACAAGGCCAAGGGCGATCTGCCCGACTGGCAAACCTATCGCGCACCGACCAGGGACTACGACGAAACCGTTTACAACCTGGTGCCCTATGCCGATGCCAAGGGCGATACCTTGACCGTATTGCATAACAAGGCGGGCAGCCTGGGCGTTTCGGTCGGCTTCAATACCCAGACCCTGCCGGTGTTTTCCCTGTGGAAAAACACCGATACCCAAGGCCAGGGCTATGTCACGGGGCTGGAACCGGGAACGAGTTTTTCCTACAACCGCCGTTATCAGCGGCCGCTGAACCTGGTACCGACAATCGGGCCAAAGGAACACAAGCAGTTCCGCATCAGCTACAGCTTGTTGGCGGATAAGGCGGCGGTGGACAAGGCCTTGAAGCAGGTGAGCAAGATTCAGGGCGGGCGGGAGACCGAGGTGCGGCAAACGCCGCTGGTTGATCTGACCAAGGAGTGACATGGGCTGGAGCGTTGGCAGCCGATATCGCAGCCCCTTGGCCAAGTGTGCGTCTGATCCCGTCGCCTTGTTCAAGGTCCGCCAGCGAGCGACCTTGAGCAGTCGACGGGCTGCTTGCAGCCATTCGGTCACTGCTCGGTGAGCAGGGCGGCCAGAAGGGCGAGGCGGCTGCTAACCCATGGCCGGCGCGCTTGTAACAGGGCAGGACAGCTGCCGGCTGAGGTATGGGCGTGGGGCGTACCGGGCGGCGATCCGTTCGCGAAGCAGCACGCCTGTTGCCTTGGTAGGCGCACTGTTCGCTGGCGCTACGAGCGGCCGGCGTTCCGATCCGCCCTACGCGCTAATGCCTGGGAAACAACCGCTCGGCGACGACACCCCGCGTGAGCAGCCTGGCCGCGTCGTGGCCCACACCAGCGACGGTGATCTGCGGATGATGGATGGCGACCCCCCACTGTTGCGAGACAAAGGCCTCGTAGCGCAGGTAGTTGCGCTGGCGTTGCAGCCGATTGGGGCCTTGCAGGGCGGCGGCGCAGGAACGATCAAGCACAGGGTGCTCGGGGTTGTCGTCGTGCTCGCCGACCACGAAGGTCACGTTGCGAGCCACGTATCGGCGAAATAGCTGCTCGGCGCTCAGGTGTTGGCGCGACAGGTAAGGCGGCGCGACCTCCAGGCCATAGCGGTAGCGGTTGTAGTCCGGGCAGTCGGCAGCAGAAGCAGGTCCGACAGTGCCCGCCTGCACGCGGTTGCCGTCGAGATACACATACGAAGAAGGGCTGGAAATCACGTAACGCACCGCAATGCCCTGGCCCGCCAGGTGTGCATCACCCTGGCCCAGTACGGCGTAACGCTGCATCAGCTGGCCGCCTGCCGAATGGCCGATCAATACCACCTCCTCCAGCGCCGGAAAGCGCTTGCGATCCGCCAGGTACGCCAGCACATCATCCAGCACCGCGAACGCCTCGATGCCCGACCGGCCTTGCTCCGAGGCCGTGCCATGCATCCATTTGTCCCGCGCCCACAGGGGCATGTCCTTGCCGGCGCGGCGATCCTCGGCGGTGAGGAAGTTGAGCGACAGCAGCAGGTTGTCGCGGCCATCGAGGCCGGCCTCGCTCAACAACTGCAGGCCCGTTTCAAAGTAGTCGTCGGCATTGCGCCGCACACCATGCACCAGCACCACGGCCCGAGAGGCCTGGCTGGCATTCGTCATATGGGCATTGGCGTAGGCGAGGAAGCTATAGGGCGCGTCCTGGCCCAGGCGCAGCACATAGGGATTGGCACTGCAGAGCCCGCCATATAAGGCCGATGCCAACAGCGCGAGGGCCAGCAGTACCCCTTTGCAGTGGCCTGGCTTGCACCTGGCGCATCGGCGCCCCGGATCGTTATGCGGCATATCCACCTCGGGAAAAGAGCCGCCTCACTCTAGCGCTTGGATGGCGGCGCTGATACCCGAGCGAGCGGCAAGCGGTGGGCTATCGCGGCCCACCGCTTGCCGGCTTACAGCTGCAGCTCCGTTCGCCTGGCCAGGTGCCCGCCCCCCAACGGTGAGCACAGGCGTTGGTGAATACGGCTGAGAAAGCCCAGCTCGAAGGCATGGCGCTGCGCACCGGCCGGGAACTGCTGGCGCTCCAGCAGCAGGCCCGTCCATAGCCAGCCGCTGTTGCCGTCGTCCAGCCAGGCCTGGGCCTGTTGGGCGCCGTGGGTGAAGCTCGCCTGGCAGTTCTCGCTCAAGCCGAAGGTGGCCGCCCCGTGCCCGTCATGGGCGGGCAGGTAGGCGAAGTGCTGTTGGCGTTCACTCATGCCCGCCCCTCCCTTGCGCCTGGTTGATGGCCTGGCGATACAGCACCACCAGCTCGCTGAGCATCGCGTTGCTGATATCCGCCAGCTCCTGCTCCGGCATACGCCTGAGCAACTTGGCCAGCAGCGCGGCCCGGTACTCGGCGGCGGCGAGCACCGAATAATCATCGGCCACATGGCTGAGCAGTGGGTTTGGCGGTGTAGGGAAGGGGATAACGACGGATTCAAAGCGGCTCATGCGGCACCTCCAGAATGGAAGCGGACAAGACGGCTTGCAGCCCAGGGCGGTGCCCTTGGGTAAAAGGGGGGAAATGCATAATCCTTATGCTCCTTCGTGAGTTTAAGGAGCCGCGTTCCATTCGCTACCACACGATATGGAGGCGGACCGTGCAAGGGTGGTAGACCGACTCACGAAGGAAGGCCGGCCAGGCCGAAGCCTGCCTCACACGGCCCGCCATAACTGCACGAGAAAGCAACAGGCACAAAAAAAGCGCCTGCTCTCGGCTATGGCGCTACCGCGCCTTCGTGTGAATCGGGCTACCACACCCGGTCACGGGATTTACCGTGACGGGTGGGACTGTAACGTGGGGGAACAGTGGAGGCAAGTTTGGGTAGCAGAGGCGTTGTGGATGGCTGCTTTCGCCTCCAAAAGCCGTCATTAAGTCATATCAAGGCTCATGTATTACTGCACTCACTGCAGCAATGAAATGCCAATTCCCTGCATTGTTTGTCTTCTGTCGTCCCTTCATGCTGCATGGATCAAGCTTCGTGTGCTGACATAGCCGATGTCGACACCTGTCGCCGCGAGCCATCGTGACGCAGCAGAAGACTTAGCGACCAGTGCAGATTACAGAGCAAACCTGGGCGGCTTTGGCGGTCTGGATACATCAGGCCCAGCTCCGCTGCGACGAGGTACCGCACCCGCACGCCGTGGCCTACGATGGCATCCCTGACCTAACAGGACGAAGAACCTAGGGGCAGTTCGGCGCCTCCTCGCCATACCTAGCTTGAAAGCACCACCCGACTCCAGCCTGCTGGGCCGTCTGTCGAGCTAAGCAACCTTAGTCGGCTCGCGCTAGTCACAGCCAAGTGACTTAAAAGTGCGAGAATGGCGATGCCCGCAAAGCAAGAAGAATACAGAACGCTCATTGATGGACCAGACTCAGCGTCCATCGACGCCAGGCCTGTCCATGTTGACTGCCTGGTTATTGGCGCTGGCCCTGCTGGACTAACCACGGCCGTCTATCTGAGCCGGTTCCACCGGAGAGTATTGGTTGCCGACGGTGGGCGCAGCCGCGCAAGCCTTATCCCACGTTCTCATAATTACCCAGGTTTCCCGCCCGGCATTTCCGGTGAAGACCTGTTGGATCGATTGCGAGAGCAAGCGCTGCGTTATGGAGCGATCCTTGAGCAAGGACGTGTGGATAGTCTGCTTCAGAACCCAGCTGGTTTCACCGCGCAACTCAATGGACGAGAACTTACAGCGCGTCGGGTAGTGCTTGCGACCGGCATCATCGACACGCTGCCGCGTATGGAGAAACCTTACGATGCGGTGGCCCAATCGGTAATCCGGCTGTGCTCAATATGCGACGGTTATGAGGTCAACGGTGATGACGTAGCGGTTTATGGCGAGGTGCACTGCGCAATCAATCATGGGCTTTTCCTGCGCAACTTCACTGACCGTGTGACGGTGCTGGTCGACGATGATACCCAGGCATGCGAGGAGGCGATTGCGGCGGCCCGGCACGCCGGGTTACGGGTCATCAACGACAAGGTCGAGCATATCGAAGTCAGCGATGGCAAAGTTCTGGTAATGACGTGCAAGGGTGAGCGGTATTGCTTTGACATTGTATATCCGTCGCTCGGATCGCATATCTGCTCCGAGCTAGCGACCCAGTTGACTGCTCAAACCGGTGACGAGGGTGCCTTGTTGGTAGACGCGCACCAATCGACGTCGGTGAAGGGCCTATACGCGGTCGGGGATGTGGTGGACTCGCTAAAGCAAATCAGCGTTGCCACCGGTCAGGCTGCTGTCTGCGCTACTGCAGTGCATAACAGCCTAGAGTTACGGCTATGGGATCGCGAGCGCGACCAGGTAGCCTCTTCTCATACCGTTGCGTCCCCTTACAGCAGCTCTATTTAGCGGTTGCTTCAAACGTACACTCCCGATGGTTGCCTGCCCCTGGGGCTGCTTTTGGCCGGTTAGCGATGGCCTACTTTCACTCGCTATGCGCTTGTCAAACCTCGGTCGGTTCCGCCGTCGCCAAGACGTCATCGACCGCAACTGCAGTGTGTCGAACGGTGATATCGAACTTCGTATGCGATGCCAATTGTTGGTTTGGCGAGTTGCCCGGCACCCAGCCTGAGGCTGCATGCAAAGCGGCAGCTTAGCCAGGCACGACTGGCTTAATCATTACGGAAAAGGCAGTGGGACAGCAGCCGATGCTGCTGTGGAGCAGGACGCGGTTTGGATTGACCCTGCGCTCTGTTCGCTAAAGCTTGCGCCGTTTCGGTTCCCAAAGGAGGCGAGATGTCTCGCCCTCCCTACAACGCCGTACGCATCACCAGCGCAAAGCTTCGCGGTTCGCCATAGGTGTTGTAGGTGTTGAGGTTGCCGACCCGTGCGTAGTAATGGCGATCGAAGAGGTTATTGCCCATCAGGGCCACCGAGGTCTTGCTACTGAATTCGTAACCGACCTGGGCACTGGCCAGGGCATAACCGCCCTGGCTGCGTAGCGGGGTATCGCTGCTGCCATCGGTGCCGCTGCTGATATGCAGGCCGCCCCCCACGAACAGGCCCTTGAGGCCGCCGTCCAACAGGCGGTATTTGGCGTAGGTTTTCAGGGAGTGGCGTGGCTCGTAGAGCGAGAACTTCTCGCCGGGCAGGAAGCGGTCCTCGAGGTACTGGCTGGTCAGGTAGCTGTAGCCGATGGAGAGGTTGAGGCTGTCGCTGGGCTTGCCGCTGATTTCCATTTCCCAGCCTTCCACCTGCACCTCACCAGCCGAAACGAAGAAGCCTGGGTTGTTCAGGTCGCTCATGGCCCGGTTCGTGTCGTTGGTGCGGAACAGCGCAACGGAAGCGTCCACCGCGCCGTCGAGAAACGAGGCCTTCAGACCGGTTTCCCATTGCGCGCCGATTCGCGGTTCCAGGCTGGTGCCGCCGACCGTTTGCTGTGCCTGGGGAATGAAGAGGTCCGAGTAGCTAACGTAGCCGTTGAGGTTGTCGGTGAAGGCGTAGATCACCGCGCCGTAGGGCGTGAACTCGCCGGTTTCCTTGCGCGAGGCGTTCCAGGCGCTGGGGGTGGAGGGCGCGACGCTACGGCTGCGGTATTCGAAGTCGCTGCTGCGCCCGCCGAGCACCACCGTCAACGGGTCGGTCAGGGACAGGCGCAACTGCCCGTAGATACCCCGCTGGGTGGTCTCGTTCTCGGAACCGTTGGTAAACACGAAGTCGGGTTCCGGAACGACGTCCGGATCGTTTATCGGCACCCCGAAGAAGGGCGCCGCATTGACGCTGCGCGACTGGTTCGCCTGGCGATCCTGGTTGTAGCCCAGGGTGGCGTGGTGGTTTCGGCCCAGTGCGGAGAAGGGGCCGGTGAGGTACAGGTCGAAGGCGTTGCGCTTGGTGTCGCCATCGTTCTTGCGGCGGTTGTAGCGGGCGATCATGCCGCTGTCCGGATCGACGCCTGCGCCCGGTGCAGGAAAGGCATCCTTCCAGAATTTGTCCTGGGTGCGCTGGATCAGCTTGCTCTTGAGCTGCCAGCCGTTGGCGAAGGCGTGCTCGAGATCCAGGGCCATTTCCGTGGTTTCGTAGGCGAAGCGTGCCCACTCGGGGTATACGTGGGTCGAGCGCGGCACGTCGAGAAAGCGGCCGTCGGTGTAGGCCGGCAGGCCCATGCTCGGCGAGTCCATATGGTCTTCCTGGTGGCTGCCGGTCAGCGATACCACGGTGTCCGGGGTGAGCTGGTAGTCGAGCGTGGCATAGCCGAGCCACTTGTCCTTGTGGCTCACATCCCAGAAGTAATCCTGTTCCTGCCAGGCGGCGACCACGCGGCTGCGCAGGCGGCCTTGGGCATCCAGCGGCGCGCCGGCGTCGACCATGATGCGGCGATTGTTCCAGGAGCCGACCGAGGTGGTCAGCGACACCCCGGGCTCGTACAGCCCGCGTTTACGCACCATGTTGACCAGCCCACCACCGCTGCCGGAGCCCATGAACAAGGCGGCCGGCCCGCGCAGTACTTCCACGCGCTCGTAGATGGCCATGTCGTATTCCTGGATTCCCGAGCTGCCGCCATACACCGGTACGCCGTCGTAGGCCATGTCCAGGCTGTAGCCGCGTGAATAGTACTGCTGGGTAATGGAGTCCCAGGGCGCCACGGATACCCCGGTCACTTCGTTGAGCACGTCGCCGATGGTGGTGAGGTTCTGGTCATCCATGCGCGTGCGGGTAATGGCGCTGACCGATTGGGGAATGTCGATCGGCGCCAGGGCGCTCTTGGTGCCCACCGTCAGCGCTTCGGCCTTGTAGCTGGTGCGTTCTTCGACGGAGCCGGAAACCTTGGTAGCCGGCAGGGTGCGGGTTGCGGTTTCAGCCCAGGCCTCTGTTGTCAGGGATGCCAGAGCGGTAAAGGCAAGGAGGCGATAGGGAGGCTGGTTCATCGATAAGGCGCCAGAGGGAGGGGCGCAGAGATTAATCGTAACGTTATTATGTAACATCTGGGTAATGTAACAAATTATGTCTAGGGTGGGGCTCTATGCTCGGCCTGGGTGAGGCGAGGGCTATCGGCCTGTTGCCTGGCTATCGACGGTGATGAGCGGAACCAGGCGCCTGCTCGATTGCAGGCCGCTGCCGTTGGATAGAGGGCGTGGATGGCGCTGCCGTATCGGCTAGGCCCGCAGCGGGCAGTCGTTCAATGACAGGCCACAATCGATGCATGAGTCCAGCTTGTTTCTCGGCACCAGCAGCGACTCGATTCGATCATTCAGCTCTGATTGCCAGTGCTGCGAAAGCGCGCGCCAATCCGCTGCGGTGGGCGTACGGCTTGCGGGTAGCGCAGCGAAGCACTCGCCAACCTCCGTCATTGACATGCCGGTCTGCTGGGCAATCTTGATGATGGCGATCCGGCGCGATACGTCCTTCGGGTACCGACGCTGATTGCCGGCACTGCGGTGCGCACCGATCCAGTTGTTCACTCCGCCTCTGGGTGATGCCATGGACGGCTGCCTCTGTTCCTGCCTAGTCTTGCACGGTCTGCCGGAACTGGCCGACTGCGTTCACTACTCGCTGTGCCTCTGCGCGGATTTGCAGCATGACTTCGCCGGCCTGGCCGGCCAGGTCAACACCTTTCCCCACCTTGTCCTGGCTGCCCAGCATGCTTGCCACGGCACTCTGGGTCAGGTTCTGGTTCAGTTGAACGACTTCGTTGATCTCCACGGTTGCCTGGCTGGTTCGAGAGGCCAGGTTGCGAACTTCATCCGCCACCACGGCAAAGCCGCGGCCAAGTTCACCCGCTCTTGCAGCTTCGATCGCCGCATTGAGGGCGAGCAAATTGGTCTGATCGGCGATACCTCTGATGACCTGGACAATGCTGCTTATACGGTCCGATTGGGTACTGAGTGCGCGGATTTGCTCGGAGACCTTATCGAGCTCCTCGGAAATCCCGCGAACGACCTGCATCGTCTCGTCCACCGTGGCAGCCCCCTTCACCGAGCTCTCATCCGTTTGCCGGGCTATGTCGTAGGCCAGCTGCGCCGCTTCCGACTCAGCGTTGCGTCGCTCGATCTGCGCGGTGATATCGCTCGCGAACTTGATGACGCCATACAGCTTGCCGGCCGCGTCATAGAGCGGGTTATACGTGGCTCTAAGCCATACAACGCGGCCATGTTTGGTAACACGCTTGAAAACTTCATGGATATAGTCGCCCTGGTTCAAGCGCTGCCAGAAACGCCGATAGCCATCGCTGTTAACCTCGGCGGGCTCGCAAAACAGGCGATGGTGCTTTCCACGGATTTCGTCCAATCGATAGCCCATGGTGGCCAGGAAGTTTTCGTTCGCTTCGAGCACCTCACCGTTGAGATTGAATTCGATCACGGCCATTGAACGGTCTATGGCGCTAAGCATGCTGGTCTGTTTGTTTTCGGCTTGTATCTGCCTGGTAATATCGGCTGCAATCTTGATAACGCTCACCACCTGACCTGCGCCGTCGTGCACGGGCATATAGGTCGCCTCGAGCCAGATCTCGCGCCCATCCTTGGTGAGCCGCATGAAGCGGTTGCTGAAACTTTCCCCATTCGAGAGCCGGCGCCAGAACTGACGATACTCCGGGCCATTCACCAGGCTTGCAGGACAAAACAGCCGATGGTGCTGGCCTACCACCTCTTCGAGGTGATAACCCACCACGTCTAGAAACGCTTGGTTGGCGTCCAAGATTTCTCCAGCGGGGGTGAACACAATCATCGCCATGCTGCTGCGTATCGCCGCCATTTTTTGATCGATGTTCTCGAAGCGATTTTTGTATGCCTGCAATTCATCGCGAAGATGTGAAGAGCCGAACATGATGACCTCTATGCAATGGCTGAGGGGCGGAGAATTGTTCTTTTCTGATTATCGTCCGAAGCTCGCCAAAGGCGAGGGAGCAGTGATGAAATTCACCTCCCGGCTGTCCCTGAGCAGGCCTTGGCCGTCTCTGCAGAGCGTCTTCACATTGGCCCTACCTTCGGTGTCGTTACGTTGCTCGAGCTTCAATCCTTGAGGATAGGGGAGGATGAGACACCCCTTCCGAACGTGAATCTCCTCCACTCTCATCGGCCAGGGGAGGTCAGCCAGGCTGCCCGGTCGGCCAGCGACCCTCGTCTAACCAGGCGAGAAGGGCGGCTGGGGATAACGGCTTGGCGAAGTAATAACCCTGGCCCTGCTGACAGCCCCAGCCTCGTAGCAGGTGGTAGTGCAGCTCCGTTTCAACCCCTTCCGCCACGACGGTCAGACGAAGATCGCGCACCAGGCTGATCAGGCCTCGGACGATATGCCATTCGCTGTTACCCGGCTGGAGATCGGCCAGCAGAGAACGATCGAGCTTGACGCTGTTGGCCGGAATCTGGCGCAGGTAGGCCCAGTTACTGTAACCACTGCCAAAGTCATCGATGCCAATGGCCACGCCCAGATCGCGAAAGCGTTGCAGCTGAACCCGCACGGCCTGGAAATCGGTTACCAGGACACTTTCGGTAAATTCCAGCTCGATGAACCGGGGTGCCACCTTGAACGCTTGCAGGGCCTCGACCAGCTGATCGAACAGATGCCCGTCAGTCAGATCCAGCGCCGAGACGTTCAAGGAGACGGTCATTTCCAGGCCCTGAGCGCGCCAGGCCGACAACTGCTCGCAGACGCGCCGCACCACCCAGCTGGTGATATGACGAATCGAGGCCGTGCTTTCGGCCAGCGGGATGAATTCAGCGGGACTGATCTCACCGAGCGTGGGATGCGACCACCGTAGCAGTGCCTCGACGGCAACGCACCGGTTGCCCGCCAGATCGACGCGAGGCTGGTAGACCAGCCTGAACTGATCAGCAGCGGCAAGTGCCGCCTCGATGTCATTGAGCAGTGCAGTGCTGCGACGCAGGCTCGAATCGATCGCAGGATCGTAATCGAGCCACCGCCGCTCGCTTCGGCGCGCCGCATCGGTGATGCTGGACATCAGGCGCAGGACCTCCGTCGGTGCGCCGGCTTCGCGCCCGAGCTGCAGCACGCTGATCCCTACATCGGAGAAAACCGGGATTTCCGCGCAGTACAGCGGCCGTTCGAAGGCATGCACCAAGCTGTCGACCAGGCTGGACAGCGACAGTGCCCGGTGGCTGAGCAGGGCGACAAAGCCCAGGGTGCCGGAGCGGTACAAACGCGCCCCGGCGGGCAGCAACTTCAGGAGCAGCTCTTTGACCGCCAGCATGAAGTTGGCGAAAAACGCGCCCCCAAGCGACTTTGCCAGGCTGTCCATCCCCGTTGCGGAAAGCGGCTCGATGAGGATGGCGACGCGGTCTTGTTCCTCGAGCCCCTGCAGGATGTCCGCCTCGAAGCGCTGCCGGTTGGGTAAGCCTGTCATCGGGTCGATGTAGTGCGAGCGATGTATGGATTCCAATCGCGCCACCACGACCTGGGCCGCGTTGCGCAGGAGGGTTCGCCCTTGCTCGTCCATTGGCCCATGGGCTTTATGGTCAATCACGCAGAGCCTACCCAGGTTCCGCCCTGATTTGATTATCAGCGGAGCACCTGCGTAATAGCGGATAAATGGAGCGCCTGTTACCAGGGGGTTGCCCGAAAAACGCGGGTCGCCGACAGGGTCGCATATTTCCAGCACCGCCCCTTCGTCGAGACCGTGCACGCAGAAGGACATTTCCCGCGACGTCCGTTCAGGCTCCATGCCCACACGGGCTTTGAAAACCTGGTAGTCCCGTTCGATGATGCTGACCAGCGAGGTAGGCACCTTGAAGTAGCTGGAGACCATCGCCACGATGCTGTTGAGCACCGGGTCCGAGCCGCTTTCCAGGTCCGAGGTCAAACGGTCTACGTCGACCAGCCGTGCCCGTTCTTCTTCGGGCGAAAGATTGCACGTGATCATGTTAGCTACTATTGGGGTGATAGGGCGGCCGGGAGCACCCCGCCTGGGTGCTCGGTGACTGCCTTGAGCTTATCAGCTCGCCATCTCTTCACAATTGTGGTTAGCCATGACGCTGTTAGTCAGAAGCTATGAGCCTGGTGGTAAATCGCTTAAAACTGCGGGGGTGATTGCCGATAACCAGCTGCAGTGGTAAACCGTTGCCGTATCGACTGCCGACTATCGCATCCGCGCTCTCCGACCTGGCCCCAACGGAGCCACATTTGATCAATATTCCCTCTCGTAGCCTTGCGCTGGTGCGCCACCTGGCGCGCATTCAGCCAAGCACGCCGGTTCGCTATGCGGGCGCTGTCATGGTGATTGCGCTGTGTGGCGCGTTACGCTTGGAACTCTCCCTTACGGCGCTACCGTACCTGTTTTTCATACCTGGGCTGATGTTCATCGGTTTCTGCTTCGGGGTCGGCCCATCCGTGTTGGGCTGCGTTCTGGCGGTGCTCACCGCGCACTATTTCTTCATCGGCGAGATCGGCTTCAACGATGGCCTGACTGCCTGGATCAGCAGCGCGAGTTTCGCCCTGGTCACCTTCGGCATGGCCGTTGTCTGCGCCCTGTTCCGAAGAACCTTGAACGCACTCTCCGATGTCAACGATCGGCTGGAACATGAAGTCGAGCGGCGTACATTGGAGCGCGATGGCATCTGGAACGTATCCCCTGACCTGATCTGTACGCTGTCCGAGGGCGGAGACATCGTGGCGATGAATCCGGCCTGGCGAACCGAAACCGGGCATACCGACCAGGAACTCAAGGACGGTGCATTTTTCAGCTTCATCTCCCCCTCGCAACTGGCCGATGCGCTGCGCACCCTGGGCAAGGGGGCTATCGCGGAGCTCGATACCCAGGGCTTCTGCGCCGATGGCAAACCGCTGCACCTGAACTGGCGTATTGCCCGTCGGCAGGGCCTTTACTTCGCGGTGGCACGGGATATCACCTTGAACAAGGAGCGTCAGGAAGCGCTCGAGAAAGTCAGCTCGCAATTGCAGCAAAGCCAGAAGATGGAAGCTGTGGGCCAGCTGACGGGAGGCCTGGCCCACGACTTCAATAACCTGCTGACCGTGATCACCGGCAGCCTGGACATGCTGGAGCGGCGTATCGCCCAGGGAAACCAGGAGGATCTGCCGCGTTACGTCGAGCTTGCCCGCAATGCCTCCGGCCGGGCAGCCTCGCTGACCCACCGCCTGCTGGCCTACGCACGGCGTCAGCCGCTGGCAAGCTCAGTCGTCGACCTGGCGGTGCTGGCCCAGGACATGCGAGAGCTGATCAGCAGAACCCTCACACCGCGGATAGAACTGGAGATACTCGCACCGGAAAAAGCCTTGCTGTGCTTTTGTGATGCCCACCAGCTGGAAAACGCGATACTGAACCTGTGCATCAATGCACGCGACGCCATGCCCCAGGGCGGCCGGCTGCAGATCGAAATCAGCCAGACCCGCATCGACGCCGGGCAGGGCACTGCAACCCTGAACGCCGGGCAATACGCGCTTTTCCGGGTGACGGATACCGGAATGGGGATGCCACAAAGCGTGCTCGAGCGTGCGTTCGATCCCTTCTTTACCACCAAACCCCTGGGCTCTGGCACAGGCCTTGGTCTTTCCATGGTGTATGGCTTTGCCCAGCAATCATCGGGTGAGGCCCGGATCGAATCGGTAATGGGAAAGGGCACCACGGTAAGCCTTCTCCTGCCACTGCACCACAGTCAGGCCGCCCCCCTCGATGTCGGGGCGTCCGACAGTGTGGAACAGGATTTTCAAGCAGATAACGCCAGGATACTCGTGGTCGACGATGAGGAAGCCATTCGCGACCTCGTTGCCGAGGTGCTGGAGGAGGTCGGCTATCGGGTCACCAAGGCCGGGACCGCTGCACAAGCTCTTGGGAAGCTGCAAGGCGAATCCGACACAGCGCTACTGATCACGGACATCGGCCTGCCAGGCGGGATGAGCGGCGATGAATTGGCAGTGATCGCGCTCGACAGGCGCCCGGCGCTCAAGGTCCTGTTCATCTCAGGCTTCGTGGAAAATGCCGTCCCGGCGATCGCGCTGAAAAGCGGCCAGACCGAACTGCTGCTGAAGCCCTTCGCCGTGAAGGAGCTCAAGGCCACGGTTCAGCGCTTGCTCTCCCTGCGCTGAGCCGGCTCGGCGCCTCGACGCTGGGTGTGGCCGGTGCACTGGTAGACGACAATCTGCAGCATCAGCAGAGCGCCATGGGCGAATCCGAGGCGGCGCACCAGCGCACCCTGAGCCAACATCGTCACGCTCACCCAGATCGTCGGCACCATCCAGAGCATCGCCAGCCAGACCAACCCGCTGGCTGAACGCGGCGATCGAGGCGGCCCGAGCCGGGGAGGCGGGCGGAGGTTTGCGGTGGTGGCCGATGAGGTGCGCAGGCTGGCGACCCGGACGACACAAGCCACCGAGCAGGCGGCAAAGATGATGCGTACCTGAGGCCTTCACCACGGGCGGGTAGGCTCTGAAGCACTTGTGCAGAAGAGCGCTACCTTGTTCCCGTCAGGGTCGCGCAGATAGCCCACGAAGAACCTGGGGCTGTAGGCATCGCGAAAACCGGGGGCGCCCTCGTCCACGCCGCCGTGCCCCAGGCCCTCTGCATGCAGGCTTCGCACCTTTTCATGTGTCGGTGCGCGGAAGGCAACCATGGTGCCGTTGCCAACCGTCGCCGGTTGCCCGTCGTATGGAACGGTCACGTGAAAGGCACCCGGGCCATTTTCTCGATCCTCGACGCCGGGAATCGAGTAGCACAGCTGCTTTTCCCAACGCTCCACCTCGTATCCCAGCGGAATCAGGATCGCGTTATAGAACGTTTCTGCGGCGATCAAATCGTTGCTGCCGATCATGGTGTAGCTCAGCATGGTATGTACCTCCAGGTCTTCTGGCAGGGCTATGCCGAGAGCGCATTGCTCAAAGTGATTCCATCACCTGCGCCTCGACGAGCAGCCTCTTTTGGATCTGATTGAGCATTCGGTAGACAGCTTCAGGCTCTTCTTGCGTGAAGCCTTGGCTTGCGAGATCCGCCTCGTTTGGCGGAGCGTTCTCGATGAGAGTAGCCGTGTATCTGCTTGCGAATGCCTGGATCCTTGCAATCGCCATTGGGCATCTCGATTCGTCTGCAAAAAACGGAAAGATTAGTCCAGTACAGAGTGACGGCGACGTGCGCTTCATAGGGGCAAATGGCCGTGGTAGAGCTGTAGGGCGGCCTCGAGCACGGCACCGTCCGTCAGGCGTCGATCAGGTTTCCTGAACAACGCGCGTCGCAAGGGACACGAACCCGGTCAGGAACGAAAGCGCAATCGTCGCTCCTTTGCACTTCGAAGCGCGCGACTGTAGCTGTTGCAAAAGCCGCCCCGGCAGGCGATGAAGCTGCCGTTCGCCTGCTTGCGGCGAACCTCTCAGGTGCAAGACAGCGCTCGAGCGACGAAAGACAGCAGTAAATCTCGCCGTTGGCTGCCCTCGAAGGCTGCATGGGATAAGCTTCGCCCCTAATCAACCACCAAGCTGTGAACTGAACGATGGGTTTTGAGCAATTAGCGGATCTACGTGACCGCCTGCGGGCTGAAAAAGAGCAGGTGAAGACCGAGAGTACCAAGCAGCGCAAGCGGCCGGCTGCCTCGCCACGCAAGCCTCAGGACCAGGATCCTGCCCTGGAGGCGATCTGGCGTTTGCAGAAGCACTTCCCGCTGGCCTTCCCCGTTAACCCGGCGCCGAAGGTTCCTCTCAAGGAGGGCATTCTCAAGGATGCCGAACAGCACCTGGAGCAACTCGGTATCACCCAGGAGCAGCTCAAGCTCGGCCTGGCGTCCTGGTGTCGGGGCGGCCGGTACTGGGCAAGCATGGTCGAAAATGCCCCGCGCCTGGACTTGAACGGCCAGGCAGCTGGCAGCGTGACGGCGGCCCAGGCGCTGCATGCCAAGCAACAGGCCAGGCGCCAGCGCAGCCAGATGCGGCGGGCTCAGGCAAAGCCCAAGGAGCAGGCCGGCACGGCAGGTGAGGGTGCCTGACAGCCCGGTCAGCAGACGCAACGCCTGCCCGCAGTAGCGCAAACCAGCGAACCGCTGCCAGGGGCTTAGGGGCGTCGGCCCTGCGCTCAGGGTGGCGTCGCTGCCTGCCGTGGAGCCTCGAGTCATGCTGCCTAAACTCGGCCTGTGCCTGGGCGCCATGCTGTTGCCGTCGTTCACCGCCTGCACCGGCAAGCCCGTGGAGCGCAAGGTGGTCTACGAGAACTCGGTGTATCACTGGCGCATCGAGCATGTGGTCGTGCGTAACGTCCCGACGAGCAGCCATCAGGCCTAAGAGGTGTTCCTCGAGGATCGGCCGCTGGTATTGCCGGCGGCGGCCTTCAACGATCAGCGCGATATCGGCCAGTTCATCGCCGCCGGTGGCTTCGATGCCGGGCGCTGGCGCAACCAGTCGATCGTGGTGGCGTTCGAGAATATTCAGGCGCGCGAAGGGCAGGAGGTGCGGCTGATCCGCTCGGTGATGATCACCCCGGACTTCACCGACGGCGAGGTGCTGCTGACGAACCTGTACAGCCGGCAGGAGGTGGTGGTGCAACGGGTCGAGCCGAGCGACAGACCCTAGGCTTCGCGGTGGCTCAGTGCGTTGGCTTCGCGGGCGATGGCGAGGATGTTGGCCTTGGACTGTTTGCACAGGTGCGCATCGATGGCGCGGATGATCTCGTCGGTAACGGTCGAGTTCTGCGCCGCCACCAGGGCTTCGAGGCGCGGGGCCATGCCGACGGGCAGCCACTTGAGAATATCGGCGGAAAGATCTCGGACGGGGTGTTCGCTCAGATGCATTGTTAGGTCTTCCGTGAGAGTGGCTGCAGGCACAGAAAAGTGTGAACGCGATCTAAGTCCGAGGCCGTCTGTTGCTAATGGTTCCGCTTTTATTTTGCATATCATCGAAACATGAACCACTCTGCATTAACGCCGCGAAACAGTGGCGACGCTACGTCCTTGTGTGCCTGTCGAAATCCATGGAAAGGGTTATCTATGAGCGCCAAACCTACCAATCGCCAACTAGCCGATTATCTGGGCCTCTCTGAAGAGGAGGTCGGCAGCTACCGGCTCGATTCCATCCGCGAGGGCAGCCACTGGCGGGTCGCTTTCGCCATCGAAACGCCGGCGAGCCTGCGCCGCAAGTTGCCTGCTTGCCTGATGGTAGTGGTGCCGGGCAGTTGCCAGCCGGACAGCGCGCTTCGCCATCTTTGATCGCCATTGGCAGGCCCGACCGGGCTAGCCGCGCTGGGCCTGCAGGAACAGGGCGAACAACTCCGACTGCGACTTGATACTCAGCTTGCTGTAGACGTGCTTGCGGTGCACCTTCACGGTCTCCGCCGAAATGGCCAGCTTGCGGGCCACCTCCTTGCTGGAGTGGCCGGCGAGCATCAGGCGCACCACTTCCAGCTCACGGCCGGTCAGCGCCGTTTCCACCTGATGCGCCATCTGCTCCAGCCGTTCCTGCCAGGGCGGGGCGGCGGCGGGCTCGCTGGGTTCGGGCTCGAAGCTCAGGCGCTGGCGCATCAGCGCCGCCACCCAGGGCTGCACCAGGGAGAGCAGGGCGATCTGCTCCGGCAGGAAGCGTTGCCGTGAGCCCAGGGACAGGCACAGGGTGCGCGCGCCGGGCAGGGCGACGTTGAACTGCACCTCGTCGGCCACCACGTTGAGGCTGAAGTAGCGTTGGTAGTAGTCCGTCTGCTCGAAGCATTCCGGGGCGACGTCACTCAGGCGCACCAGGCCTTCCCGGCCGCTTTCCCGACTTCCGATATAGAAGGGGTCGAGCAGGTAGAGGCCGTGCAGGTAATCCTGGAACAGCAGATCCGGCGCACCATCGTCGCCCGGGCTTTCGGCCAGCACCTGGGGGCGCCCCTCGCTGAAGATCAACGCCACCCAGCTGTCGTGGTGCACGTACTGCGCCAGGGTGCGGGCCAGGGTGCGCCAGAACGGCGGGCTGTGCAGCGCCTCGATGAGCTCGGCCACGCTGCGGTGGAAGGCGATGTCGTGCAAGGTCATGGTCATCTGTCTACCCCTGTGGGGTTACCCCGCGTGCGTGATTTCGCCTGTTTGGCTCAGCCTCCATACTCGAACCCCGGCGGATCGGTGTCGGCATTCTGTGTGCCCCCTCCGCGTGATGCAACAACAAGAACGGAGCCCCGTCATGCAAGTCGAACTCGCTCAGCTCACCGGTCGTGACGGTGATACGGCCCACAACCTCGCCCAGGCCCTGGACGCCATCGCCTCGTGCCAGGCAGGCACCCGCCTGCTGGTGTTTCCGGAAACCTACCTGACCGGTTTCCCGACCCCAGGCAACATCGCCGCGCTGGCCGAGCCCCTGGATGGCCCGAGCCTGACCGCCATCGGCCGGGCCGCTGCGGCGCGTGGGCTGGCGGTGGCCATCGGCGTTGCCGAGAATGACGGCGGCAGCTTCTACAACACCACGGTGCTGCTGGACGGGCAGAACCTCCTGCTGAGCTACCGCAAGACCCACCTGTGGGCGTCTGACCGTGGTGTGTTCACCCCGGGCGACCGCTACGCCACGGCGCTGCTCGACGGCGTGCGGGTCGGCCTGCTGGTGTGCTTCGACATCGAGTTCCCGGAGAGCGCCCGGGCCCTCGGCGAGCTGGGCGCCGAATTGCTGATCGTCACCAACGGCAACATGGATCCCTACGGGCCGACGCACCGCACCGCGATCATGGCGCGGGCCATGGAAAACCAGGCCTATGCGGTGATGAGCAACCGGGTGGGCGAGGGCGACGGCGGCCTGGTGTTCGCCGGCGGCAGCGCGGTGGCCGACCCCAACGGCAGCCTGCTGCTGGAGGCCGGTCGCGAGCCGTGCCGGCAGACCGTCGCCCTGGACTTCCAGCGCCTGGCCGAGGCGCGCCGTGACTATCGGTACCTGGAAGAGCGGCGCATGCCGCTGTCGGGCACGCGCGTCGACCACGCCAATGGCCTGCGTGAACTGCTGATCCCCTGATTGACCTGCCGGGCGCCATAGAAGCGCCCGCTGCGGCCCTGCCGCGTGCTTTTGCCGACTTCGGCTCTGCCATAACAACATACAAAACTGGAGTAGCAACTAGGGTCTGTTGGCGCTTCACGCACGGCCGCGCCGGAGCCCGTTTTGTCGCGAGGCAAGGCACGAGCCGCGAAGTTTAGCTAGCTAAATGAGCCGGCGAGAAACGCCGCATCGCGACAAAACGGGCCCGGCCCTTCGGGTTGCGCGGGAAATCTCGCCATGCGTCGTTGGAGGACTTGAAAAGGGAACGCCATTCCCTGCGTCCTCCGCCTCGCCTGGCGAGATTTCTCGCGGCAACGCGGCTCGCGCTGAAACGTCAACAGACCCTAAAGGCTCGTCTGCAACGATCCCTGTCTCTGGGCGCGGTGGTGCTGTTCGGCATCGCCTACATGACGCCGATCATCGTGCTCGGCACCTTCGGCATTCTCGCCGAGATCACCCGCGGCGCCGTCCCGGCCGCCTACGTGGCCGCGTCGCTGGCAATGTTCTTCACCGCCCTCAGCTATGCCCGCATGGCCAGGCTGTTTTCGGTCGCCGGTTCGGCCTACAGCTACGTGCGGCGCAGCATCAGTGATCACCTGGGTTTCATCGCCGGTTGGGCGGTGCTGCTCGACTACCTGTTCCTGCCCATGGCCATCTGGCTGATCGGCGCGGCCTACCTGCACTCGGCGTTCCCGCAGTTACCCCAGGCGCTGTGGGTGCTGACCTTCATCGTGGTTACCAGCCTGATCAACGTGGTGGGCCTGCGCCTGGCCAAGGGTATCAACGGCGTGTTGATGCTGGTGCAATTCCTGGTGCTGCTGGCGTTCGTGGCGCTGTGCGTACACTACGTGCTGGGCGATGCCAGCAAGCCGCTGTGGTCGCTCGAGCCCTTCATCGGCGAGGGCATGAACCTGCACCTGGTGATGGCCGGTGCGGCGGTGGCCTGTTACTCGTTCCTGGGCTTCGATGCGGTCAGCACCCTGACCGAGGAAACCCATGACCCGGAGCGCACCATTCCGCGGGCAATCCTGCTGATCACCCTGATCGGCGGGCTGATCTTCGTGACCACGGCCTACTTCGTACAGCTGGCCCACCCCTCCCTGGTGTTCCAGAGCAGCGATGCGGCGGCCTACGAGATCGCCCGCAATATCGGCGGCGATGTGTTCGTGTCGGTGTTCCTTATCGGCCTGATCGTCGGCCAGTTCACCTCCGGCCTGGCGGCCCAGGCCAGCGCCTCGCGGCTGATGTTCGCCATGGGTCGCGATGGCGTGCTGCCCCGTGCGCTGCTGGGCACCCTGAGCCCGCGCTTCGGCACGCCGGTGGGCGCCATCCTGGTGTGCGCCGTGGTGGCCCTGCTGGCCCTGAAGCTGGACGTGACCACCTCGACCTCGTTCATCAACTTCGGCGCCTTCCTGGCCTTCAGCCTGGTCAACCTCTCGGTGATCGTCCACTTCGCCCGCCAACCCCAGGTGCGCGGCCCGCTGCAGCTGCTGCTGCACCTGCTGTGCCCGCTGATCGGCCTGCTGGCGACGCTATGGCTGATGGCCAGCCTCGACCGCCTGGCGATCATGCTCGGCTGCGCCTGGCTGGTACTTGGCGGCCTTTACCTGGTCTGGCTGACCGGCGGCTTGCGCCGCCCACCGCCGCAGCTGCAGTTCGACGCGGAGTAGTGCGTAGGTGGGGCGAGCCGCCCCGGAAGGCGGTTCGCAGAGCGCGACCTGCCTGCATCGGGGCAAATCTGCGCCAAATGCCCCTTTTCAGAGCTCCCTGCGCGTCTACAAAAGGTGCCTGCTGAGCCGCGCTGGGTAATGCGTAGGTCGTGAACTGGCATGAGCAATCCCCAGCATGAGCAGCAGTAGATGGTTCGAACAGTCGGCGACAGGCCACGATTAGCGTCGCATTAAATCGTGGTTTGTCCCCCCGATGGTTCGGAAGCAGTACACCTTGTTCTGGCCGGTGGACTGTTCGCTGTGCTCCTGAGTCCACCCTACGCGCTTGGCGCGGATCATCTTTTTATCAATTTGTGCGCGGGGCTAGCGTCCTTCTCATCAGGTAGGTGCCATTTGTTTTGCCTCTCTGAGGTTGATTCTTGCCTTATGTCCATGCTTTTGCAGCATATGCAAAAGGTTTGCTCCACTCAGAAGGACAAGTGGCTTTCCAGCTGCGAAAGCATATGAGTCTGGACCGTAATCGGATGTGGTAACCAAGATTCCTTTGGTTGCGCCTTCGTTAAGCACTGTTCCATAAAGGTCGCGCACAGCACCGACCCCGACGGTGTTGGTATACCGCTTGGCTTGGATCACGATTTTTCCACCACGAATAGGATCTGGGTCAAAAGCTACTGCATCAACACCGCCATCGCGACTTGCCTGAGTAACCTTAACTTCACCACCGTTCACCGAAAATTCTTGCTCGAATAGCTCTCGAATCAGGTGTTCAAAGTCTTCCCATCCCATTGCAGCGAGATTGACGCTCTCGTCAAGCGTGCTTGCTACGTCATATGAGGATATAAAGCGAGTATCATCTTTGCGGAGCTGCATAATTGGCGCTACGGGAGCTAGCCCGTGAAGTTTAGAACTTCCGACTCCTTTCATAGACTTGAAGCAAGCCTTGGGATCTACTTGATCAAGATTGATTTGAGTGAATTCGGCTTTGCTAGCTCTGATCGATAGAACACAAGAAGTCACCGCTTTGCCTGTTGACCTGTTTACAGCAGTTACAATTCCGTTAAAGTTCACTGCTTCAAGCGCATCAATCACATCTGCTTCAAATAACTCGTGCAAGGTGCGGAGAGATACTTGGTAGAGCACGTCGTCATACAGTTTTGAAGCTTGGGCTTCGGTGATAGTACTTTCTTCGAAGTCGTCCCGGCTAGCTACATATTTTACTGATTTTAAGCGAGGTAGAGCATCTGGTGCTGGAAGATGGTAGTCTAAGATCAGTGTCTTAGAAGCAGGGTCATAATCTAGATCAAATTCTTGAGGAAAGAATTCGGGATACTTTGATGAGGATAAAGCAAGGTCGCAATACTCAACTATCGCCTCGGGTTCAAATGCCTCGTATTTCATTCGTTTTTTATCTATTTGGGCATGTTCTGCCGCTCTTTCTCCTCTGTATTCGTCTCGCCTGATTTCCCAGGCGGCAATTTCTGCTGTATGAGATTTTTTTAATTTGTCTACTATTTTGGCGTGGTTCTCTAGGGCTGCTTGATGCGCTTTCTCTACCACTGCGCAATGTTCCTTCCACGCTATCTTGTCGGCAGCAAAAACAGCTTCGGCTGCTGCTAGAAGGCGGGCTTTTCGGGAGGGTATAAGCCACTCCAGAAGACCCAGCTTAGGATTGTATTTTTGATCCTCTCTTTGGGGGTCTCTTGGAAAATCGGCCCTTTGGGGCTCGAGTGGAAGCTTTAGAGGGGCTGGACCTTTTTCGGGGAAGGGGGCCTTGTTCTTAAGGCTTTCCCACTCAATCGCGTCATTGACTTCAAGCGTTGCTTTGAGGATGTTGCTTAAAGCATCGAGCTCAGCTTGAGCTGCCCGCGTTTGTTTCGATGCCAGCGCTTTACTTTCTTCTGTCATTCTTTTGCAAGCAGCACGATCTGCCTTCTGCTGCTCTCGTTCTGAGACTACCTCCCATCGTTGGTCCCATTCTTCAGCTTGCATCCTAGCTTTAGAGTCGATGATGAACTCGCAGTCACCCTTGATAACACGATGCTTTTTCAGGCCGTCATGCCAGATTTCTAGGCGGTAGCTGGGGATGCCACGAGCGCTGTATTTGGTTTCGATCCGGCCGAATCGGGTCATCATCTTATCTCTCCCTGCGATCTTGGTTGCTGACCAACTGGCGTGCTGGTGGCATTGAGCCAGCTAGTAGGTGTTGGAAACATACCGTGTTTTACAATCTTTTCCAGCATGCTGTTTAGCTCTACTGGGCCGCTGATCGCTTTTAATTGAAAGCCTTAGCTCGCCAACGCCCTCGTTCTCCGCCTTCCATCGACAGCTCACCCTGCACGCCTCAGCCCGTAATCTGCGACAATCGCCGCTTTCCCGCGAACCGCCCCGAGCCTGATGACCGACGCCCCCTTCGATATCGCCGCCCTGCAGAAGAACCTCGACCACGCCATGATCGCCGACCGCCATCGTTTGCGGCGGCAGTTGCACGAGCTGCAGAAAAAGCCCGACGCAACCAAGCAGGCGCAGTGGCTGGAGCGTTTTCAGGCCTCGTGCGCCAAGGTTGAGACGCGGCGGCTGAGCGTGCCGGTGATGCGCTATGACGACGCCTTGCCGATCGCCGCCAAGCGCGACGAGATCAAGGCGGCGCTTGAAAAACATCAAGTGCTGGTGATCGCCGGCGAAACCGGTTCGGGCAAGACCACCCAGCTACCGAAGATCTGCCTGGAGATCGGTCGTGGCCAGCACGGCCTGATCGGCCATACCCAGCCGCGACGGCTGGCGGCGCGCAGCGTAGCCACGCGGGTGGCGGAAGAGATCGGCACGCCGCTCGGTGAGCTGGTCGGCTACCAGGTGCGCTTCGAGGATCAGAGCAAGGACAGCACGCTGATCAAGCTGATGACCGACGGCATCCTGCTCGCCGAAACCCAGCACGACCGCTACCTGGAAAAGTACGACACCCTCATCGTCGACGAGGCCCACGAACGCAGCCTCAATATCGACTTCCTCCTGGGGTATCTGAAAACCCTGCTGCCGCGCCGGCCCGACCTCAAGGTGATCATCACCTCGGCGACCATCGACCTGGAGCGATTCTCCAAGCACTTCGGTGGGGACGGGCTGCCGGATGCGCCCATCGTCGAGGTTTCCGGGCGCACCTATCCGGTGGAAACCTGGTACCGCCCGCTGGCCGCCGAGGTGGACGAGGAGGGTGAAAGCCTGCTCGACGACCTGACCGTCGACCAGGGCATTCTCGCGGCGCTGGACGAGATTGCCGCCCACGAGAAAAGTGTCGGCCAGCGCCCCGGCGATGTGCTGATCTTCCTGCCCGGCGAGCGTGAGATTCGCGATGCCGCCGAGGTGCTGCGCAAGGCCAACCTGCGCTTCACCGAAGTGCTGCCGCTGTATGCGCGGCTGACGCCGGCCGAGCAGCAGAAGATCTTCGCGCCCATGGCCGGGCGCAAGATCGTGCTGGCCACCAACGTGGCGGAAACCTCGCTGACGGTGCCGGGCATTCGCTACGTGATCGACAGCGGCACCGCGCGCATCAGCCGCTACAGCTACCGCGCCAAGGTGCAGCGCCTGCCTATCGAGGCGATTTCCCAGGCCAGCGCCAACCAGCGCAAGGGCCGATGCGGGCGGGTCGAGCCGGGCATCTGCGTGCGCCTGTACAGCGAGGAGGATTTCCTCGGCCGGCCGACTTTCACCGACCCGGAAATCCTGCGTACCAACCTGGCGGCGGTGATCCTGCAGATGCTCCATCTGCGCCTGGGCAATATCGAGGATTTCCCCTTTATCGAGCCACCGGACGGCAAGGCCATCAGCGATGGTTTCAACCTGCTGCAAGAGCTTTCGGCGGTCAATCGAGAAGGCCAGCTGACGCCACTGGGTCGCCAGCTGGCGCGCCTGCCCATCGACCCGCGACTGGGCCGCATGGTGCTCGAAGCGGCCAAGCTGGGCAGCCTGCCGGAACTGCTGATCGTCGCCAGTGCGCTGTCGGTGCAGGACCCACGCGAGCGGCCGATGGACCGCCAGCAGGCGGCCGATCAGGCCCACGCGCAGTGGAAGGATGTGGATTCCGACTTCGCTGCGCTGATCAACCTGTGGCGCGGCTTCGAGGAAAAACGCCAGGAGCTGGGTTCCAACCCGCTGCGCACCTGGTGCAAGAAGAACTTCCTCAACTACATGCGCCTGCGCGAATGGCGCGATGCCCATCGCCAGCTGGTGCTGCTGGCCAAGGATCTGCAACTGACGCCCGCCAGGGCCGCGGCGCAAACCGCCGAGGGCGGCAAGCCCGCGCCAAAGCCGGTGCAGGCCACCACAGATACCAAGGTCAACGTGATCCTGCGCGAGCAGGCCGAGGCCAGCGAGGCGGCGCAGCGTGCCAAGGGTTATGCAGCCGTGCACAAGGCGATTCTCAGCGGCCTGCTCAGCCAGATCGGCCAGAAAGCCGAGGAGGGCGATTTTCTCGGTGCCCGCCAGCGGCGCTTCTGGGTGCATCCGTCGTCGGTGATCGGCCGCAAGAAACCCAACTGGATCATGGCCGCCGAGCTGGTCGAGACCACCAAGCTGTTCGCCCGCCAGGTGGCGAAGATCGAGCCGGACTGGATCGAGCCGCTGGCCGGCCACCTGATCAAGAAGAACCACTTCGAGCCGCACTGGGAGAAGAAGCGTGGCCAGGTGGTGGCCTACGAGCAGGTCACCCTGTACGGGCTGATCGTGGTGGGGCGCCGCCCGGTGCATTACGGGCCCATCGACCCGCAGGCCTCGCGCGAGCTGTTTATCCGCGAAGGCCTGGTGCGCGGTGAAATCAACAGCCGCGCCAAGTGCCTGAACGCCAACCGCGAGCTGCTGGAGAAGCTCGACGAGCTGGAAGCCAAGGCGCGTCGCCGCGACATCCTCGCCGACGAGGAAACCCTGTTCGCCTATTACGAGGCGCGCATCCCGGAGGACATCAACCAGGCGGCCACCTTCGAGAGCTGGTACAAGCGCGAGAGCGCCAAGGACCCGCAACTGCTGATGATGCGCGAGGAGGACGTGCTGGCCCGGGAGGCGCTGGAAGTCACCGCTGCGCAGTACCCGGACACCCTGCATATCGGCGAGCTGCAATTGCCGCTGACCTATCACTTCGAGCCCAATCACCCGCGCGACGGCGTGACCCTGCGCGTGCCGGCGCCGCTGTTGCCGCAATTACCAGCAGAGCGCCTGGAGTGGCTGGTGCCGGGGCTGATCGAAGCCAAGGCCATCGACCTGGTGCGCGGCCTGCCCAAGGCCATTCGCAAGAACTTCGTGCCGGTGCCGGACTTCGTCGGCGCCGCCCTGAGCAAGCTCACCTTCGGCCAGGGCAGCCTGCCGGAAAGCCTGGCCCGCGAGCTGCAACGCATGACCGGTGCACGGATCGACAGCGAGGCCTGGATCGAGGCCACCCGCCAGCTCGAAGATCACCTGAAGATGAACATCGAGGTGGTCGACACCCACGGCAAGCTGCTCGGCGAAGGCCGCGACCTGGCCGAGCTGACCGCCCGCTTCGCCGAGGCCAGCCAGGCCGCGCTGGCCATTCCGCGAACCGACAAGGTGCAGAAGCCGGTGGAAGCCAAGGGCTTTGCCCAGGTCGCCGAGAAGACCCAGCAGAAGGTGGCCGGGCTGTCCATGACCGTGTTCCCGGCGCTGGTGGAGTCTGCCGGGAGCGGTTCTGATGGAGAGCGCGGCGTGGTCAAGGAAGGGCGCTTCCCGACCCGGGCCGAAGCCGAGTTCCAGCACCGCCGAGCCTTGCAGCGCCTGCTGCTGCAACAGCTGGCCGAACCGGCCAAGTACCTGCGCGGCAAGCTGCCGGGCCTGACCGAACTGGGCCTGTTGCACCGCGAGCTGGGCCGCGTAGAGGCGCTGGTCGAAGACATCCTGCTGGCCAGCCTGGACAGCTGCATCCTCGACGGTGAGCAGCCGTTGCCCCGCGACGGCGCTGCCCTGGCCGCCCTGGCCGAGAAGAAACGTGGCGCCTGGGCCGAGCACGCCGAAAAGCTGGCGCGCCTGACCCTGGAAATCCTCAAGCTGTGGCACGGCCTGCAGAAGCGCTTCAAGGGCAAGATCGACCTGGCCCAGGCGGTGGCGCTCAACGACATCAAGGCGCAGCTGGGCAACCTCGTCTATCCCGGCTTCGTACGCGAAACCCCGGCCGAATGGCTCAAGGAACTGCCGCGCTACCTCAAGGCCATCGAGCAACGCTTCGACAAGATCGCCGCCCAACTGCAACGCGACCGGGTGTGGAGCGGCGAGCTGGCCGGCTACTGGGAGCAATACCAGGCGCGCCTGAGCAAGCACCTGCAGGAAGGCAAGCGCGACCCCGAACTGCAGACCTACCGCTGGATGCTCGAGGAATACCGCGTATCCCTCTGGGCCCAGCAGCTGGGTACCAGGATGGCCGTGTCTGACAAGCGCCTGAGCAAGCAGTGGAGCCAGGTGGAAGGCTGATAGTGCTCTTGTAGCCCGGGTCGAGCGCAGCGACATCCGGGAGATCGATGCCCTGGGTATCGCTGCGCTCAACCCAGGCTACGAAGCAGATCTGCTCGTGCTTTTGTGGGAGTGCGCCATGCGCGCGAAACTACGGGGGGCAGGTTCCTATGCCGCTGCGGCTGCAGTGCAGAACCGTAGGGCGGATGTCGCTCTTTACATCCGCCATGGTGGATCGGTGAAGCGTGATCCACCCTACACTGTCCTGGCGGCAGCCGCTCGCGCAGTTTCACGACTGGGCGTCCCCGCACGTTCCCACAAAAAACGTGCAGGGATGCTGTCATTTGTCAATTTCCGTTCCAACAAGCCGTGCTATGACCTTGGCATCGTGCTCGCGCTTAGTCGAGCACGGTCAAGCCAGGCCATTTCGTCAGCCACTGTTTGCTATACAGCCGCTTCAGAAATAGCTGCCTTTTCTCGTCTCGAAACCTTCCGGCTGGCCGTACGACGAGATCGAAAAGATCATCCAAGCCGAATGGCGCGGCGACTTCCACTTCGCCACTCGCGCTCAGCCGCACGGCCACTGCCGTTGCGGTGTCGGGCCAATAAGCCATCGCGCCCGTTGCCGACTCGTAAGGTCGATCACCATTGCGCAGGTGCATGCGTGCCTGGTTCTTTACCGACCAGTTCAGCGTGTTATCCGCGTTCAGCAGCCTGGCTTCCAACTCAAAGTCCCGCTCCGGCAGTGGATTATCCGGATCGAACCAGATCACATCGATATCAGTCGGCAGGGGCGATGGGGCGTGGCCATGCAGGTGATCCCAAACGGCACATCGGATAAAGCCCGCGGCCACCCAGCAGTCTGGCAGGCGTAAGTCACGCACGTGCTGCAGAATCTCCCAGCGGCGTGCGTCAGCGCTCATGAGAGCCTGGATATGGGAAAGGGGATTCATGTGGATTACCGCGAGTGGGAGACATGGCTACTTACGCCATATCGCTTTCGCGAAACTCCTCCGCCAGAAAGTCGATCAGCGTACGCACCGACGGCAGCAGGCCGCGGCGTGACGGGAAGGTGGCATGGACGATGCCGCATTTGGGCTCCCAGCCCGGCAGCATTTCCACCAGGGTGCCGGCCTCCAGATCCTTGCGCACGGCTACCCGGGGCACGTGGGCGATGCCGACGCCGGCCAGGGTGCCGTGGCGCAGGGCGATCAGGTCGTCGGTGACCATGCGCGGGCGATGGGGGATGACCAGCCTGCCGTCGTCCGGGCCGAACAGTTCCCACTGGTATTCACGCTGCGAGCCGCCCCAGTGAAGGCTCGGCAACTGGCCCAGGTCGGCGGGCTGGAATGCCTTCGGCAGCTGCTTGAGGAAATCCGCACGGCCCACCAGGCACTGGCGGCTGTTGCCGAGCACCTTCATCACCATGTCGGTATTTTCCAGGGGCGGGAAGCGCACGCGCAGGGCGATATCGAAGCCTTCGTGGAGCACGTCGACACGTCGGTTGGTGCTCTCGATAAACAGCTCCACCGCCGGGTAGCGCAGCATGAAACGAGTCAGCATCGGCCCGACCCAGGAATTCAGCAGCGTGGTCGGGCAGGCCAGGCGCACCAGGCCGCGGGGCTCGCTGCGGTTGCGCTCGATCACCTCGGCGGCGCCCTCGGCTTCCACGCGCATGGCCACGCAACGCTGGTAGTACTCCTGGCCGATCTCGGTCAGCGAGCAGTGCCGGCTGGTACGTTGCAGCAGGCGCACGCCCAGGCGCTCCTCGAGCAGGGCGATGCGCCGGCTGAGTTTGGACTTGGGAATATCCAGCGCGCGGCCGGCCGGGGCGAAGCCGCCGTGCTCCACCACCTGGGTGAAGTAGTAGAGCGTGTTCAGGTCTTCCATGGGTTTACCGTTCTGAAAATGGAACGCTAGAGGCGATTTTTGCCGTCTGGTGCGAGATGGGTGCCGAATTTAATCTTTCTCACATGCAGCGACAACTGCAAACCACCCAAACGAATCAGCCGAATGAATCGGCAACCCACCAAGAAAGAGGATCGCACCATGACCAACGCCATCGCCTACAACCGCCTGGACAAAGACAACGCCGCCGTTCTGCTGGTCGACCACCAGGCCGGTCTGCTGTCCCTGGTACGTGACATCGACCCGGACAAGTTCAAGAACAACGTGCTGGCCCTGGCCGATCTCGCCAAGTTCTTCAACCTGCCGACCATACTCACCACCAGCTTCGAAACCGGCCCCAACGGCCCGCTGGTACCCGAGCTGAAAGAGATGTTCCCGGAAGCGCCGTACATCGCCCGCCCTGGCCAGATCAACGCCTGGGACAACGAAGATTTCGTCAAGGCGATCAAGGCCACCGGCAAGAAACAGCTGATCATCGCCGGTGTGGTGACCGAAGTGTGCGTGGCGTTCCCGGCCCTGGCCGCCATCGAAGAGGGCTTCGACGTGTTCGTGGTCACCGATGCCTCCGGCACCTTCAACCAGATCAGCCGTGATTCGGCCTGGCAGCGCATGACCGCTGCTGGCGCCCAGCTGATGAATTGGTTCGCCGTGGCCTGCGAGCTGCACCGCGACTGGCGCAACGACGTGGAAGGCCTGGCGAAGATCTGCTCGGACCATATCCCCGACTACCGCAACCTGATGACCAGCTACGCGGCGCTGACCGCCAGCAAGTAAGCCTGATTCATCCGCCAAGGCACCTCCTGCAGGTGCCTTTTTGCGTTGTCGATCACCTCGGCAACCCGCCGTTTCGCTTGCCGGTGACTGACACACTTGCTCATCAATGGCCCGCCGGACCACAGGGCCGTTAGCCCGAACCTTTCGCCAAAGCGCTTCGTCGTACCAGAACGAACCACGCGCAGGAGAGGGACATGCTGACTGATCCAAAGACCCGTTATCGGCCATACACAGACGCATCAGGGGGCTGGGGATCGGCCAAGTCGGTGGCAGGCATCGTGCTGCGCGAACAGGCGGTGGTGAAGATCGGCGCGGCGCTGCTCAAGCAGAACAAGCCCGATGGGTTTGCCTGCGTGAGCTGCGCCTGGGCCAAGCCGGGCGACACCCACCCGATGGAGTTCTGCGAGAACGGCGCCAAGGCCACGGCCTGGGAGCTGACCGCCAAGCGCAGCAGCCCTGAGTTCTTCGCCGAGCACAGCGTCAGCGAGCTGCGCGGCTGGTCGGCCCACGCCCTGGAGCAGCATGGCCGCCTGACCCACCCGCTGCGCTACAACCGGGCCACCGACCGTTACGAGGAAACGGGCTGGGAAACCGCCTACCAGGAAATCGGCGCCAGCCTGCGTGCCCTGCAGCCGGACGAGGTGGTGTTCTATGCCTCCGGGCGCGCCTCCCTGGAAGCCTCGTTCATGTACCAGCTGCTGGCCCGCGCCTATGGCACCAACAACCTGCCGGACAGCTCCAACATGTGCCACGAGAGCACTTCGGTGGGCCTGCAGGAAAGCATCGGGGTGCCGGTCGGCACGGTAACCCTGAACGATTTCGAGCACACCGACTGCCTGCTGTTCTTCGGCCAGAACGTCGGCAGCAACAGCCCGCGCATGCTCCATCAATTGCAGGAGGCGCGGCAGCGCGACGTGCCGATCATCACCTTCAACCCTTTGAAGGAGCGCGGCCTGCAGGAGTTCGTCAACCCACAGTCGCCGGGCGAGATGCTCGGCCCGAACTCGACGCAGATCAGCACCCAGTATCACCAGGTGGCCATCGGTGGCGATACCGCGGCCATCGTCGGCATCGCCAAGGCGCTGCTCGATCTGCACGATGCGGCCCTGCAGCGCGGCGAGCCCGGCGTGTTGGACATGGCCTTCATCGCCGAGCACACCAGTGGCGCCGACGATTTCATCGCCTACGTGCGTGGGCAGGACTGGACCGAGATCGAAGCCATCACCGGCCTCAAGCGTGCGGCCATGGAAGCCACGGCGCTGGTCTATGCGCAGTCGCAGCGGGTGATGATCGTCTACGGCATGGGCCTGACCCAGCACCGCCAGGGTGTGCAGAACGTGCAGATGCTGGTGAACCTGCTGTTGCTGCGCGGCAATATCGGCAAACCTGGCGCCGGCATCTGCCCGGTACGCGGGCACTCCAATGTGCAGGGCCAGCGCACCGTGGGTATTTCCGAAGACCCGGCCAAGGTGCCGGTCGAACTGATCGAGCAGTATTTCAAGTTCAAGGTGCCCGAGCGCATGGGCTTGAACACCGTCGACGCCTGCACCGCCATGCTCGATGGCCGGGTGCGTGGCTTCGTCAGTCTGGGCGGCAACTTCCTGCGGGCGGTGCCGGATACCGGGCAGATCGAGCCGGCCTGGCAGCGCCTGGCGCTCAATGTGCAGGTGGCCACCAAGCTCAACCACTCGCACCTGCTGCCCGGCGAACAGGCCTGGCTGCTGCCGTGCCTGGGGCGTATCGAGATCGACCGCCAGGATGGCGTCGAGCAGAGCCACAGCACCGAAGACAGCACCGGCTGCATCCACGGCTGGCGCGGCAAGAGCGAACCGGCCAGCGAGCAGCTGCGCTCGGAGCCGGCCATCATCGCCGGGCTGGCGCGGGCCACCTTGAGCGCCGAGATCGGTATCGACTGGGACGCCTGGCGCCGCGATTACGGGCTGATTCGCCAGGCCATCGGCCAGGTGTACCCGGAGATCTTCCACGACTTCGAACAGCGCATGTGGGAGCCCGGTGGCTTTCACCGGCCGTTGGGGGCGACGCAGCGCGAATGGGCGACCGAGAGCGGCAAGGCGCAATTCGTGGTGCCGCGGTGCCTGATCGCCGACGACGACGTGAGCGCGCCCTACGGCCGGCGCGACGTGCTGCAGCTGATGACGATCCGCAGCAACGACCAGTTCAATACCACCATCTATGGTTACGACGATCGCTTCCGCGGCGTGCATGGCACCCGTTCGGTGATCTTCATGAACGCCGACGACATCGTGCGCCTTGGCCTGGCTGGCGGCGACTGGGTGGACGTGACCACCGCCGTGGAGCCAGAGGTGGAGCGTCAGGTCGGGCCGCTGCAGATTCTCGCCTACGACATCCCCCAGGGCTGCTGCGCCGCCTATTACCCGGAGTGCAACCCGCTGGTGCCGCTCTGGCATCATGCCGAGCGCAGCAAGGTGCCGGCAGCCAAGTCGATTCCGGTGACGCTGAGCCTGAGCACCGCCACGGCGCCGGGTGATGCACGGCCGGTATTGATCGCCGCGCAGCGCTGATCAGTTCGCCGCTTCGCGGCACTGGACAAGCGAAGCGGCAGCAAGGGAGCGGAGCGGTCCGTGTCCGCTGCTCGGATCGGTGGAACTTCAAGCGGCGGGCTTTTCTCCCAATTTGTAACGCAGGCGATGGTGCCTGCGGCGATTGCGCTTCACACGTGGCGGCAACCGTGAATCCACCAGCAACCAGCAGGAGAGTCCGATGACCCGCAATACCACCAACCAGTTCGCCATGCAGAACCCGCTGACTCAGTATCCGCAGCCCGAATTTCCGGCGCAGCACCAGCCTGAGCCGGGCCTGGACAGCAAAATGAAGCCCGAGCCGGATCACGGCGAGGAAAGCTACGTGGGCTTTGGCCGGCTGGCGGGCCGCAAGGCGCTGATCACCGGAGGTGATTCCGGTATTGGACGCGCCGCCGCCATCGCCTATGCCCGTGAAGGCGCCGACGTGGTGATCAACTATCTCCCCGAGGAAGAGTCGGACGCCCGTGAAGTGATAGCGCTGATCGAGGCCGAGGGCCGTCGCGCGGTGGCCATTCCCGGCGACCTGAAGGACGAAGCCTTTTGCGTGTCGCTGATCAAGGATGCCGTGGCGGCGCTGGGTGGCCTGGACATTCTGGTCAACGTGGCCGGCAAGCAGATCACCCAGAAGCATATTTCCGAGATCACCACCGAGCAGTTCGACCACACCTTCAAGACCAACGTCTACGCCATGTTCTGGCTGTGCAAGGCGGCGGTGGCGCATATGCCGCCGGGGGCGGCGATCATCAACACGGCGTCGATCCAGTCCTATGATCCGTCCGGCACGCTGCTCGACTACGCCTCCACCAAGGCGGCCATCGTCGCTTTCACCAAGGCGCTGTCCAGCCAGGTGATCGAGCAGGGCATCCGCGTCAACGCGGTCGCGCCGGGGCCGATCTGGACCGTGCTGCAGCCCAGCGACGGCCAGCCCCGGGAAAAGATTCCCACCTTCGGCTCCCAGGTGCCGATGAAGCGCCCGGGTCAACCCGCCGAATGTGCGCCGCTGTACGTGCTGCTGGCGTCCCAGGAGTCGAGCTACATCACCGGTGAAACCTTTGGGGTGACCGGCGGCAAGCCGCTGCCGTAATGCCCTGGGGTCCGCAGTACGCCCGCCGCGGGCCCGTTTCGCCAATTTCGCCCATCTCCAAGAAAGGTGCGCGCCATGACCCTACACGTCGTTCACTTCACGGCACCGATCAATTCCCACACTTGCGGACAGCTGATCGACAGCTGCACCAAGGCACTGCAGCAGGGCGCCAGCCGCATCGTCCTGAAGATCGCCACCATGGGTGGTGAATGCAGCTACGGTTTTTCCCTGTACAACTTCCTGATTTCCCTGCCCGTGCCGGTGCATACCCATAATCTGGGTACCGTCGAGTCGATGGGCAACATCATTTTTCTCGCCGGGCAGCGGCGCACTGCCTGTGCGTACAGCAAGTTCCTGTTCCACCCCTTTCACTGGACGCTGAACGGCTCGGTGGATCATGCGCGCATGGCCGAATATGCCATGAGCCTCGATTACGATATGCACCTGTACCGGCGCATCGTCGAAGAGCGCACCGAAGGCGCGCGCCAGCCGCTGGACATAGTCGCCTGCCTGACCGCGTCGCCGCGTATCGTCGATGCCGAGCAGGCCCTGGGTGCAGGGCTGATCGACGAGGTGGACTGCCTGACGGCTCAAGCGGATGCCGTGCAGTGGGTGGTGCACTCCTAGCCCGCCACGCGTTTGCGCGAAAGGCGCCGCCCTGGCGGGATCGATAGCGGTGTTGCCCCGAGCACGAGGTACACGCGCCACGCGCCGAGTGGAGGCTCCCACACGCTTGCGGGGAGCCCCTTCTGCCCCGCTTATTCGTCGAGCTTGCGGCGGGCCTGTTCCGATGCCTGCTTGATCTTTTCCGCTTCCTGTTCCTTGGTCTTGATCGAGGTGGGGGTGATCGCCCGATCCACGGCTTCGGTCTTCTCCCCAGGGCGCTGGTTTTCCTTTTTCACCACGTTGACGTTGTCGCCTTGCACATCTTTGGCCGGGCTGTTCGGTGGTGTCGGGTTGATTGGCGTCTGGCTCATGGGCGCTTTCCTTTTTGGCTGGATAGTCAGAGGGGCTGATCAGGCAGCCCTTGATAGTTACGAGGCCGCGACCGGCCGTTGAGTTCGCACAATCGACGCTTGTATCCGGATGCTTCAGGCATGCAGGTTTGGTGGCTTCCGAACGCTAGAAAACCTGAATCCCTGAGCGCCGGCCGAATCGAATGCAGCGACAGTCACTAATCATGTGGAGAACGACATGGGCGAATTCAGGATTTATCTCGATGACGAGCTGCAGTGCACGACCACCTCGCCAGCGCTGGCACAGGCCGCCTGGAACCGTGCTTCACGCGATGCGCGGGTGGCCGAGAAGGGCGGCTCGGTGCGTGCCTACGAAGGGGAGGTGACCGTGGCAGAGATGCGCCCCGAGCCGCGCGTAGGTCACCCCTGGCCCGATGGCCGTGACCACCAGCCCGATCTGCGTGACGTCTGGGACAGCTTGATGCGCGTCCTCAACCAGCAAGGACTGGATGATCAGGCGCTGACCGGTGCGTTGAACCGCTTTGGGCTGGTCACCAGGAGCGTGGAGGCTTCGGTGCAGGACGAGCTGGGCGGTCGTACCGTGCCCTCGGCAGCCGAACTGGTGGTGCTACTCGATGCCGTCTACCAGGATCGCCAACGCGAGCCCCAGGCGTGAGTCTCAAGGCAGGCGCAACTGGTTCACGCAATGGCGTTTGTAAAGCTCGGGCCTTTCGCGGTGGATGTACGCTTCGATCCGCTCGATGATGGCGAAAACCTCCATCGGAGTCAGCGATGTGCTGCATGGGATATCGCGAACTTCGAAGGAGGTGGTTGAATCCGTTTCCGACAGTCGCACCACCATTCGGCTAGGCGACTCCAATGACACCTGTACAACAAGTGGTTGGAAATAGTTGTACAGCAACTTAGCGGCGTCCAGGAATTTAATCGTTGCCACAGATATTGCTCTCGGTATTACTCCTTTGTAGCGGCTATTAGTGTCGGCCCGGACGCGCTTGTCAATTCAATAAGGGTTTTAATTATTTACTTTGCTCCGGTGAAGTCGGCGGTTTCGGCATGCCACGCGGGCCTGCAAAACCCCAGATGATCAAACCGATTACCGGCAGCAGCACGATTACCAGTGCCCAGAGCAGCCGAGTGTTCTGGCTCTTCTCGCTGCGCCACAGGTTCATGATGGTGACCAGGTCAACGAAGGCGATAACGACGAATGCGCCAAGCCAGAAAAGCATGGAAGGATCGCTCATGGCAGATCTCCTGTCGTTGCGGCGAACCCTGAAACTAGAGTTCGCAAAAGTTAAATAGGACGTGGGGAGGCGTCGCTGACGATTTGGCCATCGGTTGCCAAACGCCCCGAGGCGGTACAGGGCACGGGCTCTGTTTTATTTCGAAATACGGGTGGGTGATTAAGTTCGCTTGAAAAGATGGTCGGCCATAGTGGCCTTTTGAAATTGTATGGGCACTGTGTTTAATTAAAGCGTGCACGATGCCCGTGCAATAAAAACACTTCATGCAAAGTGCAAGAAAACCGCACAAGCGTAAGCGGCACGATGCTCAGTAAAACCGGCGATTTTCATCCGAAAGCGAAGTTGGCATATGTGATGCACTTGTCCAGTGGCATCTCTGAACATCTGCCTGCAATGCAATAAAAGGATCAGCCGATGAACACTGCCACTCTCGACCAACTGAGCATCGCACTGCCGGATCATACGGTTTCCATTACCCCGCGCCCGGATGGCATGTACCTGCTGAGCATCAGCAAGGAGGGCGAGGCTATTTTCCTCAAGGCGGTCGACAGGATGGCCGTGGATACCGCGGACGGCGCTCGCGCCCTCGAACGTGAGATCCTTCGTGATCGCAAGCTGGTCAGTGGCGAAGTGAACTGGAAAGGCGCCGGCGCACAGTGGGTGTCGCGCAAGTTGCCGACCTTCACCGGCGCCCCGGTCAACCCGACCGCTGCCAAGCTGATGTGGTCGCGTCGCAATCTGGACGCCGTGCTTTGAGTGCAAAGGCCGCCGAGAAAGCCCCGCATCGGCGGGGCTTTTTTTGGGCCATGAGTGCTGGCCAGCACGGTAGGGCATATGTGCGAAGCAGTACGGCGTTGCCGTTGTGTCGGGAGTTGGTGGACTGTTCGCTTCGCTCCAGAGCCCGCCCTGTGAACTGCAGCGCTTTATTCCGCAGCTGCGGGCCCGTCTCGATGAGGCGAGCCCGAACCTAGGATTTGCCCAGCAGGCGCGAGGCATCGAAGCCCATGCGCATGTTGCCCCAGTGGCGGCCCTCGAAGAAGAACGGCACGTCGATCTCGGTCATGATCTCGCCGGTGTCGCGCAGATAGGTCTGCAGCAGGAAGCGCTGGGTGTTGCTCGCCGCGCGCAGGCCCACCGGGTCGGAAAACATGCGCTTGTTGCGGCACACCGGCAGGTCGACGGCGCGATCACCCGTCGGCGCTTTCGACACCCAGCTGTTGTTCACCGGGCAATAGCCCCTGGTGTCGACGATAAAGGTCACGATGCCGCCGTGGGTACCCTTGGTCAGCCGGTCGATCTCTTCCTGGCAGATTTGCGCGAAGCGCTCGGTGTAGCCCGTCATGTACTGCTTCGGGTCGGTATTGGGAATCAGCTTGTAGTTCTGGTCGAACAGGTTGACGCCTTCGCGCTGCAGTGTCGCCAGGCGCGCCTGCAGGGCGTCGCGGCACTGTGTGGCGCGGGTGATGGCGGCATCGAGTTCGCCCTCGCCGAGCACGAAGCGGCCCAGCAGCGTTTGCACCCGCTCGGCAACGGCGGACAGGTCGCGGGTGGCCGTGGCTGACCGCTGCATGCGCTGGTCGATGGCCTGGCTGTCGGCATGGATCTGGGTGACGCGGTCATTGATACCGGTATTGGCGTCGGCCACCTGCTGGATGTGCTCGGCGATCTCCGCCAGCTTGCCGTTGGTGGATTCGAAATCGCTGATCATGGTCTCGAAGTGACCGGTGGCCCTTTCCACCACCACCTGGGTTTCCCGGGCGCTCTGGCTGATGCGCGCGGTCTGCTCGTGGGTGGTGCTGACTTCCTTGAGCATGGCGTCGATGTTCTGCGAGATGTCGCCCGTGGCGCGGCTGACGTTCTGCGCCAGGGTGCGAACCTCGTCGGCGACAACCGCGAAGCCGCGGCCGCTTTCCCCGGCACGGGCCGCTTCGATGGCCGCGTTGAGGGCCAGCAGGTTGGTCTGCGAGGAAATCTGCTGGATCAGGCCGACCACCGACTTGATATTCGAGGAACGCTCGTTGAGCGCCGAGACCAGGGTGCTGAATTCGTTGAGGCTGGTGGAAATGGCGCTGATGTTGCCGGTGACTTCCAGCAGTTCGGCGTAGGAGTCCTGGGCCATGCTCAGGTTGTGGGCGGTGGTGCCGGAGATCGCCTGGGTCTGCTGCGACACCTCTTCGATGCGGCCCACCGCACTGTTGCTCTCGCTCATCACTTCGTTGGCGAAGCGTGCCTGGTGGGTGGCGCTGTCGCTGGAGTCGCTGATGTTCTTCAGCGAACGGGCGGACTCGACGGCGATTTGTACGGTCAGCGCCTGCACGTTGCTGATGATCTCGCGCTGCTTGGCCAGGAAGCGGTTGCAGGTGCTTGCCAGGGTGCGGATTTCATCGTGGGTGAGCAGGGGCAGGTCGCGGGACAGGTCGCCTTCACCGCTGGCGATTTCTTCCAGGGCGCGGGTCATGTTGTCGACCGGGCGCACGATCAGGTGGCGGAAATACCAGACCATGAAGCTGACCATGCCCAGGGTGAAGATCGCGCTGAGCGCCAGGGCGGTGCCGAGGGTGTCGAGCTTGCCTTCGACCTGCTTGAGCAGCACCGGGTCGAGTTGCGCACCGTGCAGCAGTTGCACGATGTCGGCCCGCAGGCTGAGGGCCACCCAGACCAGCAGGCCGCTGACCAGCACCAGCAGGAACAGGCTGGATAATTTCTTGGTCAGGGTATCGAAAAAGTGCATCTCGATCGAATCGTACAGCGACTTCAACGACTGCATGCTGCAGCTCCTGGCAGAGAAAAATCCTTGGAATTTTTATTACTTCGACCGGCCGGGCGGAACCTTTAACTAAAAAAGCGCCTGGTTCGCCGACGTTACGCGCGAGATTCGCACAAGACCCCGCGAGGGCGCGCAGTGTAGTGCCTCCCATGTTGCGGATAAAGAGCTCAGCATACAAAAAAATGACGTCAATCCACCTTTGCTAAAATACCGCTGCCGACGCCGTGCCGATAGCGGCTTTCCCTAAGGGCAAGGCGTCAGGCGCGCCTGCCGAACTCTGCCTGCTGGGCGGTCCAGCCGGCCACCCGCTCGCTGAGCGAGAGGCCCAGGCCAGGGCGGTTCGGCACCCGCATGCGGCCGTCGCGGGTTTCCAGGCGCTCATTGAACAGCGGCTCGAGCCATTCGAAATGCTCCACCCAAGGCTCGGAGGGGTAGGTGGCGGCCAGGTGCACGTGCAATTCCATGGCGAAGTGGGGGGCGAGCATCAGCCCGGCCTGTTCGGCCATGGCGGCGATCTTCAGGAACGGGGTGATGCCGCCCACCCGCGGCGCATCGGGCATCAGGTAGTCGGCGCCACGGATTTTGATGAACTCGGCGTGCTCGGCGACGCTGGTGAGCATCTCGCCGGTGGCGATCGGGGTGTCGAATGCGCCGGCCAGGGCGGCGTGGCCCTCGGCGTCGTAGCAGTCCAGCGGCTCCTCGATCCATACCAGGTTAAACTCTTCGAAGCGCCGGCACATGCGCTGGGCAGTGGGGCGATCCCATTGCTGGTTGGCGTCGACCATCAGCGGGAAATCGTCACCCAGGTGCTGACGGATGGTGGCGACACGGTGCAGGTCGAGAGCCGCGTCGGGCTGGCCGACTTTCAGCTTGATGCCGCCGATGCCTTTCTCCCGAGACAGGTCGGTGTTGACCTTCAGCTGATCCAGTGGCGTGTGCAGGAAGCCCCCGGAGGTGTTGTAGCAGCGCACCGAGTCGCGCTGGGCGCCGAGCAGGCGGGCCAGGGACAGGTTGGCGCGCCTGGCTTTCAGGTCCCACAGGGCCACGTCGAAGGCGCCGATGGCCTGGGTCGACAGGCCGCTGCGGCCCACCGAGGCGCCGGCCCAGCACAGTTTGGTCCAGAGTTTCTGGATGTCGCTGGGGTTCTCGCCGAGCAGCGCCGGGGCGATCTCCCGGGCATGGGCGAACTGGCCGGGCCCGCCGGCGCGTTTCGAGTAGCTGAAGCCCAGGCCGCGATGGCCGTCCTTGCTCTCGATCTCCACGAACAGCATGGCGATCTCGGTCATCGGCTTCTGCCGGCCGGTCAGCACCTTGGCATCGCTGATCGGGTTGGCCAGGGGCAGAAACACCGAGGCGATGCGCACCAAGGCGATCTGATCCTGGTCGGCGCTGCCTTGGGGGAGGGTGTGTTCACTCATGTGGATTACCTCGCTTGACGTTCTTGTTGGGGCCGCCAGGTGATGCAAGCGCTGGCGTGAAGGCGGACGTTAGGCTGATTAGCTAATCATTCAAGCGATTGGGCGGGGCTTCAGGACTGCAATAAGGCAGGAGCGGGCATTGAGCTTCAACCCGCAAGCCTCAAGCTGCAAGAAGAAGCTAGAGCACTGCGGACTGCTTGTAGCATGGAGCTTGCAGCTTGCGGCTGCTCCCGCCCGCAATCAGCCAAGCACTGAAGTCGGGCTGGAAATATGAGTCGGCTCTCAAGCGCTCTGTCGCTCGACGATGCTGAAGCCCGTATCGATGCGCACCTTCACCGGCTCTTCGTGGGGATGGTCGAGGCGCTGCAGCAGGGCGTGCGCCGCCTGCAGGCCGATCTCGGCGCCGTTGACGCGCACCGTGGAAAGCGACGGCTGCAGGTGCGCCGCGATGTTCAGGTCGCCAAAACCCATCACCGCCAGGTCGTCGGGCACCCGGATGCCGTGCTCGGCGGCTTCCACCAGCACGCCATGGGCGAGGGTGTCGGAGCTGCACACCAGCACCTCGGGGCGCTCGCCGGCGGTCAGCAGGCGCCGTAGCCCCTCGCGGCCCAGATCGACCGTCGCCGGTGGTGGCAGCACCACCCGGGGCCCATCGGCGACGCCCTGGCGGGCCAGTTCCTCGACCAGGCTGTCGCAGCGCCGCTGGCCACGGGGGTCGTCCAGGGTCAACACGGCGAAACGCCGGTAGCCCTTGGCCGTCAGGTAGCGGGCGATGGCGGCGCCGACCGCTTCGTGGGAAAAGCCCACCAGCATGTCCAGCGGGCGTGGCGCCAGGTCCCAGGATTCGACGATGGCGATGCCCGAGCGCGACAGGCGCGTGCGGCTGGCCTTGGTGTGCAACGTGCCGGTAAGCACGATGCCGTCGGGACGGCGGCGCAGGATGGTGTCGAGCAGCTGTTCCTCGCGCTCGGCGCTGTAGTTGGTCAGCCCGATCAGGGTTTCGTGGCCGGCTTCGGTGAGGGTGCCGATCAGCGCCTGCACGGTGTCGGCGAAGATCGAGTTGGCCACGGTCGGCACCAGCAGGGAAACCAGCCGGCTGCGCTGCGCGCTGGGGGCGGTGAGCATCGCCGGCAGGTAGCCGGTCTGCTGCACGGCGCGAAAGACCTTTTCGCGCAGCTCGGCGCGCACGATCTCTGGCTGGTTGAGGGTGCGCGACACGGTGATCGGCGACACCCCGGCGACCTTGGCGACGTCTGCCAGGGTCGGTGCCTTGCCCACTGTCAGGCTCGAACGCGTGCGGGTGGAACGGTCATCGCTCATGGGCGTCCTCGCGCGGGGTGGGTAGCGGGCGATAGTAGCAAGTCGGCGGCTGGCGGCGCGTACTGGGCTGGGGTCGCGGGGCAGGCGCTGGGCAGCGGGGCTTGCATGCGCTCGACATGCTGCAAGCGGCCACTCATCCCTGCGGCTGAACTAAAGGAATCGGCGCTTCCTCGGTATTTAGAACAGGCACCCAACCCTCGTTCTGGAGAGCAGCATGCGCGCATTGACCTACCATGGCAGTCACGACGTTCGCGTCGACAACGTACCCGACCCCGTCATCCAGGAGCCGGACGACATCATTCTGCGGGTGACCGCTACCGCGATCTGCGGCTCGGACCTGCACCTGTACCGTGGCAAGATTCCCCAGGTGAAACACGGCGACGTGTTCGGCCACGAATTCATGGGTATCGTCGAGGAAGTCGGCAGCGCCGTCACCGCGGTGAGCAAGGGCGACCGGGTGATCGTGCCGTTCGTGATCGCCTGCGGCGATTGCTTCTTCTGTGACATGAACCTGCATGCCGCCTGTGAAACCACCAACGACGGCCGCGGCGCCATCCTCAACAAGAAACAGATTCCTTCCGGCGCCGCGCTGTTCGGCTACAGCCATTTGTATGGCGGCATGCCCGGCGGCCAGGCCGAACTGGTGCGGGTGCCCAAGGCCAACGCCGGCCCGTTCAAGATTCCCGATGAGCTCGACGACGAGCGTGTGCTGTTTCTCACCGACATCCTGCCGACCGGCTACCAGGCGGTGATCAATGGCGGGGTGAAGGAGGGCAGCAGCGTGGCCATCTACGGCGCCGGCCCGGTGGGGCTGATGGCCGCCGCCTGTGCGCGGATGCTCGGCGCCAGGCAGATCTTCATGGTCGACAACCAGCCGTACCGCCTCGAGTATGCGCGGGCGACCTATGGCGTGGTGCCGATCAACTTCGACAAGGTCGATGACCCGGCCGAGGCGATCATCGAGCAGACCGAAGGTTACCGCGGTGTGGACGCCGCCATCGATGCCGTGGGCTTCGAAGCCAAGGGCAGTGCCACGGAAACCCTGCTCACCCAGCTCAAGCTCGAGGGCAGCAGCGGCAAGGCGCTGCGCCAGTGCATCGCTGCGGTCCGGCGTGGCGGTACGGTAAGCGTGCCCGGCGTGTACGCAGGCTTCATCCATGGTTTCCTGTTCGGCGATGCCTTCGACAAGGGGCTGACCTTCAAGATGGGCCAGACCCATGTGCATGGCCTGCTGCCTGATCTGCTGGAACGCGTCCAGAGTGGCGTGCTGCAACCGGAGGTCATCATCAGCCATCGCATGAATCTGTCCGATGCGGCCGAAGGTTATCGCCTGTTCGACAAGCAGGAGGACGATTGCCGCAAGGTCATCCTGCGACCTTGAGCCGGTTGCCAACGGCAGGGCCGCCTGGGGGCGGGCTTGCCGTAAGGACTGGCCTTCACAGCCCATATAAAGGCAGCCTGTTGTCAATTTGTAAGTGTTGTAAATAAATGGCAGGCGACATCGTATACATGAGCCTGAATAATCTCCGGTAGTTGTATTTTGATGGCATGCAAAATGCGGCGCCCCTGAAGTTGCATCTTGCACTTTGCAATATCGATGTTTGTGAAAGTGGTCTGAAAAGCCCTGTTTACAGGCGTTCACTGACTTCCCTGGATTGGCATGTAGTGTGCAATAACGAGTGACGTTAAATCGTCATTCACCAAGGGAGTTTTCCGATGACTGCTGTTGCCATTGAAGTGCTTGCGTCTGCGCTGCCCAATCATGAGATCACTCTGACGCCGCGCCCGGACGGAAAATTTCTGCTGACAGTTGCCAAGGGTGGCGCGACTCAACTGCGTAGGGCTGTCGACCGCCATACCGTGGTCGATCAGAACGAGTTGCGTGCCCTGGCGCACGAGCTCGAGCGTGACCAAAAGCTGGTCAGCGGCGAGATTTCCTGGAAGGGGGCCGGTGCTCGCTGGGTGCGCCGTCAACTGCCTACCTTCACCGGTGCGCCGGTGAGCCCGACCGCGGCCAAGATGATGTGGACCCGTCGCAATCTGGATCGCCGCCAGCGCCCCACTGCCTGAGCGCTGGCCGATCGCCGAGCCCCGCACCTTCGCGGGGCTTTTTATTTCCAGTCGCAGGAAGTGATACCCCCTATATCTATACAAACAGCTATATAAACGGATATTTGTATAATTTATTCAGGGCTTGTGCGGCACTTCATCGTTTATTTGTAGGCAATGCGAGCGGATTGTTTTGCCGACGCCAATCGTCATTCGGTAATTGCGCGGCCTTGGAATTAACCGCTCGTCCTGAAATGCGAACGTATTGGCCGCCGCCTCGTTCCCAATAACGAATCCCAATCAAATCCAGGAGCGAACGATCATGGCGACCAAGACCGAAAATCTGTTGAGCTGGCTTCGCGATGCCCATGCGATGGAGCAGCAGGCCGAGCAGATGTTGAAAGCACAGGCATCGCGCCTCGAGCATTATCCCAAGCTCAAGACCCGTATCGAACAACATATCGAGGAGACCCAGGGCCAGCGTGAATTGCTGGAAGGTTGCCTGGAGCGCCTCGGCGAGAAGCCCTCGATGCTCAAGGACATGGCCGGCAAGCTCGCGGCCTTCGGCCAGGCGGTCGGCGGCTCGGTGATGAGCGACGAAGTGATCAAGGGCGCCATGAGCGGCTATGTGTTCGAGAACCTCGAAATCGCCTCCTACACGGTGCTGATCGCGACGGCCAAGGCAGTTGGCGACCGCGAAACCCAGCGGGTCTGCGAAACCATCCTGCCCCAGGAGGAAGCAATGGCCGAGTGGATCAAGGATCACCTGCCCGAGCTTACCGACGCCTTCCTGACCCGCTCGGAAGCGCCGGACACCGAAGCCAAGCGTTAATTGGCCAGGCGGCGCCTCGCAGCCCGCTGCAAGGCGCCGCCGCCCTGTCTTTCCGTTATATCGGTTGCCCTCGAAGTGCCCAGAATCATTACCTCCAGCGATCCCGATCCCTCTGCGGACAGTAGCGAAGTCTCCAACTCGCTGATGTTCGGCACTCCAAAGGAGCGCCTGGATTTCTACCGGCGGGAAATCCAGTACGAAACCAACCTGATGGCCGACCGCACCAACGCCTACCTGGCGGCGCAGTCGTTTCTGGTTATCGCCTATGCCTCATCGATGGCCAACGCCAACCCGGACTGGGGCGACCTGTTCACCCTGGTGGTACCCACCTTGCTGGCGCTGCTGGGCATCGTCAGCTCGCTGAATGCCTGGCCTGGGATCCGCGCCTCGGCAGCGATCATCGGCCACTGGCATTTCAAGCAGGAGCAACTGCTGCGCAGCGAGCCGAAGTTCGGCCATGCCTATGACGAATCGCCGCTGTTCAGCGAGCACGAGTCCAGCGAGGACCGCTACTTCAAGTCCCTGCGCTTCTCGCTGCGTTCACCCTGGATGTTCACCATCTTCTGGGCCGGGCTAGGCGCGTTCTCGGTCTGGCTGCAGCTGTCTTCGTCGACCAAGGTCTGAGCTGCCGCGTCTGAGACCTGCGGTTACCTTTAACAGATCGCACGGCAGCTGGCCGCCCGTGGTCATTAACTCGAGGCAGGCAATGGGGCGCTGCCGGCGATGGGCGAGGAGGCCGCGCACGTGAAACCCACCTGGATCGCCAGCACGGTGATCATCGTCCTGCTGCTCGCTGTACTGCCGCTGTCATACCAGCTATGGCCGGCGCGCACGCCGGTGGCTGCGGCCGTCGAGGCGGGCACGCCCATCGGTGGGCCGTTCGAACTGCAGGGGGCCCATGGCCGCCGCGTGACCGAGCAGAGCTTCGAAGGTCAATGGCTGCTGGTGTTCTTCGGCTTCACCCGCTGCGCCGATATCTGCCCGACCACCCTGATGCAGATCGCCAAGGTGCTCGACGGCCTCGGCGAGCAGAGCGCCCGGCTTCAGCCGCTGTTCATCAGCCTCGATCCCGAGCGCGACACGCCCGAGGTGCTGGCCGCCTACACGACGTTTTTCGATGAGCGCATCCTCGGCCTGACCGGCAGCCCGGAACAGGTCCGACAGGTGGCCGAGGCCTATGGGGTGTACGTTCGTAAGGTGCCCATGGGCGATACCTATATGCTCGACCATACCGGCTCGGTGTACCTGATGAACCCGGACGGTGAGCTGGCCACCCTGATCTCGCTGCAGGGGGCGCCGGCCGATGGGGTGCGGGACATCTCTGCCGCCATGGGACGCTCACGGGATGGCTGAGCGGCTCGGGGAGGGCGCCGCGGTGCGCAGAGCGGCATGGAACTGGCCGCTGGCGCTTGGTTTTCTGGTATTGGCCGCGTGCTGGCTGGGCCCCTTGCCGGCGATGAGTCGCACGGCATTTTCCGCCCATATGCTCTTGCACCTGGGCGTGGTGGCGCTGGCCGCGCCGCTGCTGGCCATCGGCCTGGCCCGCACCGGCCTGCGGGTGGATGGGCTGCGCCACAGCAGTGCGGCAGTGTTTCTGGTGTTCGCCGCGGAAATGGCGGTGGTATGGGGCTGGCATGCGCCACCGCTACATGAAGCAGCGGCGCTCAACGTCTGGGCGTTCGTCGCCCAGCAAGCCAGCTTTCTCGCCGTGGGGCTCGGCGTCTGGCTGCTGGGCTTCGCCAGCGACTCGCGCCGGGGCCTGGCGGCCGCCATGTTCGGTTTCTTTCTGACCTTCGTGCACATGACCATGCTGGGCGTGGTGCTGATCATGGCGCCCAGGCTGATCTATCCGGCCGAGCTGTGCCTGGGCGCATTCGGTTTCGAACAGCTGGATGACCAGCGCTTCGGCGGCATTCTGATGGCAGCCTGGAGCGCCGTGGCTTACCTAGGCGGGGCGGTGGTGCTGGGCGCGCGCCTGCTGGCGCCGGCACGGGGGGGCGAGGGTTAGAGGCGCGCCAGCGCCGGCATCTTGCCAGCGCTGGCGGCAGGCCTACAGCCTGAAGTTGCCGACCAGCTCGTCGAGCTGGCGCGACAGGCTCTGCAGGTTGCTGCTGGCGTCGTTCAACTGGTCGGCGATCTGCGTGGTTTGCTGGGTGAACTGGTTGATCTGCTCGACGTTGCGGTTGATCTCCTCGACCACGGCGGACTGTTCTTCGGTGGCCGTGGCGACCTGGATGTTCTGGTCGCTGATCTGGCTGATATGGCCATTGATCTGTGCCAGCGCCTCGGAGGCCTTGCCCGCGTATTCGACCACCCGTTCGCTCTGCTGGCGGCCCTTGGCCATGGCCTCGACCGCCGAGCGCGACTCGGCCTGCAGGCGGTCGATGACCTTCTGGATTTCTTCGGTGGACGCGCCCGAACGGCTGGCCAGGGTGCGCACCTCATCGGCCACCACGGCAAAGCCGCGGCCCTGTTCGCCGGCGCGGGCCGCTTCGATGGCGGCGTTGAGGGCCAGCAGGTTGGTCTGCTCGGAAATGCTGCGAATGGTGCCCAGGGTGGCGCTGATCGCCTCGATCTGCCCGGCCAGGGCGCCGACCACGCTGGCGGTCTGCTCCAGTTCGCCGCTGAGCGAATCGATCTGTCGGTTGGCCTGGTCAACCACCTCGCGTCCGCCATTGGCATGCTCGGTGGCTTCGCGGGCCACCTTGGCAGCGTTCTCGGCATTGCCGGCAATCTCGTTGACCGTCGAACCCAGCTCATGGATGGCGGTGGCCACCTGCACGGTGCGGTCGCTCTGGGCCACGCAGTTGCTCTGGGTCAGGCGCGCACGTTCGGCCACCTCGCGGGCCATGGCAGAGAGCTGGCGGGAATTGCCGGCCAGCTGCTGCATGATGCCATGCACTTTTTCCAGAAAGCGGTTGAAACTCTGGGCGATGTCGCTCAGCTCGTCGCTGCCACTGAGTTCGATGCGCGAATCGAGTGCCAGGTTGTCGGCGGCATGGCCCAGGCTGCTCTGCAGGGTGGACACCCGGCGCCGCAGGTTGGCGACGATCAGCCAGGAGGTGACGAAGGACACCAGCAGGCCCAGGGCGATGATCGTCAGCTGCTGCAGGCGGCCCTGTTCATAGTTGTCGGTGCTGCGCTGGTTTTGCTGCTCGGCCTGCTGCAGCAGGGTGTCGAGCAGTTCACCGGCACCCTGGCGCATCACCCCGTAGCTCTTGGCGTACTGGTCGCGGTAGATCTGCTGGGCCCGGGCCATGTCGCCCCCGTCCAGGGCCTGCAGCATCGGCATGAGTTCCGCGCTCACCATGGCCTCGAACTGGTCGAGCAGGCGCTGCGCCTGGGCGCGGCGCTCCGGGTTGACCTGGGCCTCGACGGCATGGCGCATGGCCTCGCGCATGCCAGGAATATCTTCGTTGAGCGCCTCCTGCACCCGGGTCTTGACCCCGCGCTCGTCGCGCAGGGCGGTGTCCTGCAGCAGCATCATGTCGATACCGACGCGCATGCGCGGGATGCGCGAGGCGGCTTCGGCCATCGCGCGCATGGGGGCGGAGGTATTGAGATAGAGCGCGCTGGCTTCTTTCTGCATGTTCGACATGCTGGTGAGGCTGGTCACAGCAACCAGAATCAGGGCGATGCAGGGGATGGCCACTGCGATGATCAGACGGGTCTTGAGTGTCAGCGTGTCGAGGCGCATGGGTGGGTTTCCATGTCATTGGAGTGGCGCCAGTATAGGGTCACTCGGTAAATACTGCGCCATCATTTCCGATCTCTGCAGCCTTGTACGCAGCCTTGGAAAAACTGTGCGCCAGGGCGCGCTGTAGGAGTTTCTCCCGGCGTGCTGGAACGCGTGGGCAGGCCGCCGTTCCACCGGGTTGCGAATGATGTCACTTTGGCTGTGTTTTTCGCTTCTGTAGGCGACATATTTACCCGTACTATTTGCGCCCAAAACCTGCTCCAACTATTGCCTCCCCTCACTGTCACTTTCTCAAGTCGATCGCAAAAGGTCGGCCTGTATCCGTTTAGGAGTTTTGGCTCATGGCAGCACTGCAGACCGGCACCGTCCAGGCGATCAAGAACAACCAGGCGCAATTGCTGGGTGAATGGAGCAGAGGCCTGGAGGCCAGCGGCTCGACCCGCAACCTCAAGGAGCAGGAGCTGCAACAGCAGACCAGCGAGTTCCTGCAACTGACCCTGGCTGCGCTGGAAAGCGACAGCGGCTCGAACATCGCCACCGCCGGCTGGGAGGCTGTGCGCCAATTTCTCGAGCGCCTGTCGGCCAGTCGTGCCTTGCTCGGTCATGACTCGCACCAGACCGCCAACTTCATCTTCGCCCTCAAGGGCCCGCTGTTCGCCCTGCTGCAGCGCCACTACAGCGATCAGCCCGAGCAACAGGCCCAGCAAGTGCTGGATGTTTCCGAGCTGTTCGACAACCTGGGCATGCATACCATCCGCACCTTCCAGAAATCCCGCGAGGCGGTGATCAAGCGCCAGCAGGAAGAACTGCTGGAGCTGTCCACCCCGGTGGTCAAACTGTGGGATGGCGTGCTGGCGCTGCCGATGATCGGCACCCTGGATTCGCAACGCACCCAGGTGGTGATGGAGTCGCTGTTGCAGCGCATCGTCGATACTGGGGCAGAAATCGCCATCATCGACATCACCGGCGTGCCGACCGTCGACACCCTGGTCGCCCAGCACCTGCTCAAGACCGTGACCGCCATCCGCCTGATGGGCGCGGATTGCATCATCAGCGGCGTGCGTCCGCAGATCGCCCAGACCATCGTGCACCTGGGCCTCGACCTGCAAGGTGTAGTCACCAAGGCCAACCTGGCCGACGCCCTGAAGCTGGCGCTGAGCCGCCTGGGCGTCAACCTCGCAAAAGCGGGTTGAGCCCATGGAACGCATCCCGATTTTGCGGATGGGTGAGTTCCTGCTGGTGACCATTCAGGTCGACATGCACGACCAACTCGCCCTGACCCTGCAGGACGACCTCGCCGAACTGATCAGCAAGACCTCGGCCCGCGGCGTGTTGATCGACATCTCGGCGCTGGACATGGTCGATTCGTTCATCGGCCGGATGATCGGCACCATTTCCGGCTTGTCGCGCATCATGGACGCCGAAACCATGCTGGTCGGCATGCAGCCGGCGGTGGCGATCACCCTGGTGGAACTGGGCATGACCCTGCCCGGCGTGAGCACCGCGCTGGATGTGGAGCGTGGCATGCAGCGCCTGCGTGAGCGAGTGGCGCGGCGATGATCGTGCGCAGCAGTGGTACCCAGCCGATCGCCATCGAGCAGGACGTGGTACTGGCCCGCCAGACGACCCGCAAGCTGGCCACCGAGTGCGGCATGCGGCTGATCGATCTGACCAAGCTGGTCACTGCGGTCAGCGAGCTGGCGCGCAACACCATGGTCTACGGTGGCGGCGGGGACATGGACTGGCAGGTGCTGGACGACAGCACGCGGGTCGGCCTGCGCCTGACCTTTCGTGACGAAGGCCCGGGCATCCCCGACCTCAAGCTGGCCATGACCGATGGCTGGACCTCCGGCAACGGCTTGGGCCTCGGCCTCACCGGCGCCAAGCGCCTGGTCGACGAATTCGAACTGGACAGCGAGCCGGGAAAAGGCACCAGGATCACGATCACCCGATGGACATGAGCATCAGCGGCAGCGTCACCCAGGTGCTGCCCATCGACGACGACAGCCAGGTCGGCCATGCCCGACGCAGCGCCCAGAAGCTGGCCGAAGGGCAGGGGTTCGACGCGTCCGACGCCGGGCGGGTGGCGCTGGTGGCCACGGAACTGGCCAGCAACCTGCTCAAGCATGCCGGGCGTGGCGAGCTGCACCTGCGGGTATTGCCACGCAGCAATGGTGCCGGGGTGGAAATCGTCGCCGTGGACCGCGCCGCCGGGTTCGACCTCGATGCCTGCCTGGCAGACGGCTACTCCACCGGTGGCACCCAGGGCATCGGTCTGGGGGCGATCACTCGCCAGGCGGATGTCTTCGACGCCTACGCCGATGGGCGCGGCGCCGTGCTGCTCGCGCGCTTCTATCCGCGCACCGTGAAAAAACCGGATCTGCCCATTGGCGTCAGCCAGCATGCACTCAATGGCGACCCGGCCTGTGGCGATGCCTGGCACGTGGCGCTCAGCGGCAACGCCATCAGCGCCCTTGTGGTCGATGGGCTGGGCCACGGCGAGGAAGCCGAACAAGCCGCCCTGGCGGGCACCCAGGCGTTTGCCCACGGGCCCTTCAATGACCCCCTGCTACTGATCGATGACTTACACCGCGCCATGCAGGGCTCGCGCGGTGGCGCGGTGGCCATCGCCCAGGCGCGGCTCGACCTCGGCAACCTGCGTTTTGTCGGCATTGGCAATATTACCGCCAGCCTGATCGGCACTGGGAAGTCCCGCGGCCTGGCTTCTCACCCGGGGATCGTCGGCGGTCAGTATCGCAAGGCGCAGCCGTTCGACTTCGAGCAGGTGAGCGGCCAACTGCTGATCATGCACAGCGATGGCCTGCAGTCGCGCTGGAACCTGGGCGACTACCCGGGGCTGGCCTACCGTCACCCGGCGGTGATCGCCGCCGTGCTGCACCGGGATTTCTGCCGCGGCCGTGACGATGTCACGGTGGTGGTCATCGCGTTGGAGGCCGTCCATGGCTGAACCCGAAAACCTCACCCATGCCGAGCAGGCCGCGCTGATCGCCCAATTGCGCAGCGAGAGCGCCGCCCTGCGCGAAGAGCTCGAGGAAACCAATCAGGGCGTGCTGGCCCTGTACGCCGAGCTCGACAACCAGGCCGAGGAGTTGCGCCAGGCGTCGGATCTGAAAAGCCGTTTCCTGTCCTACATGAGCCATGAGTTCCGCACCCCGCTGGGCTCGATCCTGAGCATCACCAGCCTGCTCAGCGACGAACTCGACGGCCCGCTCAGTCCCGAGCAGCACCGCCAGGTCGCTTTCGTCAGCACCGCCGCCCGGGAGCTGAGCGACATGGTCGACGACCTGCTCGACCTGGCCAAGATCGAGGCGGGGCGGATCAGCATTTCCCCGGCCTGGTTCGACATGCTCGACCTGTTCTCGGCGCTGCGCGGCATGTTCCGGCCCATCGTCGATGCCCGCGCGGTGGACCTGATCTTCGAAGAGCCGGTGGGCTTGCCGCGCCTGTACACCGATGACAAGAAGCTCGCCCAGATCCTGCGCAACTTCATTTCCAACTCGCTGAAGTTCACCGCCCGCGGCGAAGTGCGCGTGTCGGCGCGCCTGGAAGGCAGCGACCGGGTGCGCTTCGCGGTCAGCGACACCGGCATCGGTATCGCCGCCGAGCTGCACGACGCCCTGTTCGAGGATTTCTCGCAGATCGACTCGCCCCTGCAGAAACGCCTGCGTGGCACCGGCCTGGGCCTGTCGCTGTGCAAGCGCTTCGCAGCGCTGCTCGGCGGCGAGGTGGGGGTGCAGAGCGAGCCCGGCGTCGGCTCGGTGTTCTCGGTGATCATTCCGCTGGCCATTGCTGCAGAGGTGGCCAATGAACAGTGACAGCCGCGTCCTGATCGTCGATGACAACGCCGCCACCCGCTACGCCCTGCGCCGACGCCTGGAGCGCCATGGCTATCAGGTGCTGGAGGCTGGCACCGGCTGCGATGGCCTGGCGCTGATTCGCGGCGACGCGATCGATGCCCTGGTGCTCGACGTCAACCTGCCGGACATGAGCGGCTTCGACATCGTCCGCAGCCTGCGGGCCGAACCGCGCACCGCGCTGCTGCCGGTGATCCACGTGTCCGCCGCGTCGATCCAGACCGGCGACATCGTCACCGGTCTGGAGGCCGGGGCCGATGCCTACCTGGTGCACCCGGTCGACCCGGACGTGCTGCTGGCCACCCTGCGCACGCTGATGCGCGTGCGTGATACCGAGGATGCCCTGCGCGCCAGTGAGGCGCGCTTTCGGGAGATCTTCGTCAACGTCAGCGCGCCCATCGCCGTGCTGGGTGCCGACCTGGCGGTACATGAGTGCAACCACGCCTTCGCCCAGCTGATCGGTGGCGCGGAGGGCCTGCGTCGGTGCTTTGCCGATGACCAGGCAGCCATGCTCGACGAGTTGCGCGGGCGGCTGGCGGCAGGGGAACGCTGGAGAGGCTCGCTGACCATGCAGGTACACGGCGAGTCGCGGGAAACCGAGTGGCAGGTATCGCCCTACCGGGATTCGGCGGTGAGCCTGGTGTTCGTCGAGGACGTCACCGAGCACCGCCGCCGCGAGCGCCTGCACAAGGCCCAACTGGACGATGCCACCACCCAGCTGGCCCACGAGGTGGCCGAACGCGCGCGTACCGAAGCGCAGCTGTTGCAGATGCAGAAGATGGAGGCGCTGGGCAACCTTACCGGTGGCATCGCCCATGACTTCAACAACATGCTCACCGGCATCATCACCAGCCTGGAACTGATCCAGAAGCGGGTGAGCGAACACCGCCTGGATCGCGTGCAGCTGTATACCGATGCGGCCCTCAATTCGGCGATGAGCGCCGCCGCGCTGACCCATCGCCTGCTGGCCTTCGCCCGCAAGCAGCCCCTGGACAACCGGGCCGTGGACGTCAACGAACGCATTCGTTCGCTGGAAGACATGCTGATGCGTACCATCGGCGAGCAGATTTCCCTGACCCTGGAGCTCAACGGCAAGCCGTCGATCGCCCTGGTCGACCCCAGCCAGCTGGAAAGCGCGGTGCTCAACCTGGTGATTAACGCCCGCGACGCGTTGCCCCGGGGCGGCCATATCTGGGTGACCACCTACACCGCCCATTCCAGTGGTGACCCGAACCTGACCGACGGCGCCTATATCGCCCTGTCGGTGCGCGATGACGGCACCGGCATCGAACATGCGTTGATCGACAAGGTGTTCGACCCCTTCTTCACCACCAAGCCGGTAGGCCAGGGTACCGGCCTGGGGCTGTCGACCATCTACGGCTTCGCCCGCCAGTCCGGAGGGCATGCGGGCATCCGCAGCGCGCCCGGGCGTGGCACGGAAGTGACCGTCATGCTGCCGGTCAGCAGCGAACCGCTGGTCATCCAGGCGGCTGCCGAGCAGACGGACTACCGCGGCGCCGGCGAGTACGTGTTGATCGTCGAGGACGTGCCCTCGGTACGCTCGTTCGTGGCCGAGGTGCTCGAAGAGGCGGGCTACCGCTGTGTCCAGGCTGGCGATGTGGAGACTGCACTGGTTCACCTGCAAGGCGAGGGGCGGATCGACCTGCTACTTACCGATGTGGGCTTGCCGCGCATGAATGGCCGCGAACTGGCCGAGCGGGCGCGCACCCTGCGCCGGGACCTGCCGATCCTGTTCATGACCGGCTACGCCGAGAAGGCCATCAATCGCGAGGTGTTCCTGAGGCGCGGCATGGAACTGCTGGCCAAGCCGTTCAAAATGAACGAGCTGCTGGAAAAGGTCCGGGCCTCGCTCCCCGAGCACTGACCCAGGCGCTGCCCCGGCGAACCTGGGGTCGCAGCCTGCAGCTCCTTCACGGGCGGTGTCCAGTGCGCTTGCTGCATGCACAGGTCAGCCGTTTCAACGGGCATGGGTGACCGTCGTCAAGCCTGCCGGTTCGCCGGGCAACCGCGCGGCGTGGGGGCTGCGCCGTGTCCTGGCGGCCCTGAAGATAAATTGCCGGTTCGGTGGCAAAAAACCGCCAGACAGGCTTCAATGGCTGCCTCGCTCCGCTTCTTCCCTCTGCCGGCTTGGGTCCTATCGTGATATCTGATGACGCTGAAGCGCTTCGGCAGCGGTTGCACGCGCTCGAGGCGGAGAATGCCGATCTGCGGGCTCGTCTGGCCGCCGCCACTGGCACCTCTCCGGTCACGGCTGGCGAGGAACATTTCCAGCAGATCTTCGAACAGGCGCCGGCGGCCATGGCCGTGTTGCGCGGCGCCGACCTGCGTTTCCAACACGTCAACCCGGCCTACCAACGCCTGCTGGGCCTGGGCGATGTAATCGGCCAACCGGCCCGGCAGGTGCTGAGCGGGCGTATGGCGCGACGTTTCATCGACCTGCTCGAAGAGGCCTATCGGTGCGGCCGGGCGGTGCGGGCGCGCAATTTCGAGGTGCCGGACCGACCGGGTCATCAGCTGGATTTCAGCTACCAGCCGCAGTTCGATGCCCTGGGGCGGGTCGAAGGCCTGTTCATCCTGGAAATCGACGTCGCCGAACAGCGCCGTGTCGAGCATGCCTTCGCCCAGGAGCGCGAGCGCTACGAATTCCTGTTCAACACCATGGATGAAGGATTCTGCGTCATCGAATTCTTCGACGGTCCCCACGGGCCGCTCAGCGATTACATCCATATCGAGGCCAACCCGGCTTATGCCGAGCACGCGGGTATCCGCAACGTGGTCGGGCAGAAGCTGCGTGAGATGGTGGGCGAGGAGGCGGACAGCTGGGTCGCGCGCTACGCCCACGTATTGCACAGCGGTGAGCCGATTCGCTTCGAGCAGGAGTTGATCGCCACCGGCCGTCACCTGGCGATCAGCGCCTTTCGTGTTGGCCCCGCCAGTCGCAAGCAGGTGGCGGTGCTGTTCCAGGACGTCACTCAGCGCAAGCAGGCCGAGGCGTCGCTGCGCCAGCTCAACGAGACCCTGGAAGCACGGGTGCGTGACGCCAACGAGGCACGGCGGGTGCTGGCCGGCGTGGTGGACGGTGCCGATGCGCTGATCTTCATCATGGGTTTCGATTTCCGCTGGATCGCCATCAACGGCTCAGGCATGCGCGAGTACGAGCGCGTGTTCGGCGCCTGTCCGCAGATCGGCGAGAATCTCAAGGACGCCCTCAGAGGCCAGCCCGAGCACCTCGACGCCGTGCTCGGCCCCTGGCAGCGTGCGCTGGCCGGTGAAGAGTTCGAGGTGGTGGTGCCGTTGCAGACCGAGCAGGGGACGCGTCACTACGAGATGCACTTCAGCCGCCTTAACGACGGCGATGGCCAGCAGATCGGCGCCTACCAGTTCGTCTACGATATCACCGAGCGCCTGCAGGAGCAGGAGCGTCTGCGGGTGGCCGAGGACGCCCTGCGCCAGTCCCAGAAGATGGAGGCGGTGGGGCAGCTGACCGGCGGCATCGCCCACGACTTCAACAACCTGCTGACCAGCATCAGCGGTTCGCTGGAGTTGTTGCAGATGCGCCTCGGCCAGGGGCGCCTGGGCGATCTGGACCGCTATGTCAGTGCGGCGCAAAGCGCGGCGCGGCGGGCCGCGTCGCTGACCCACCGGCTGCTGGCTTTTTCACGCCGCCAGACCCTGGATCCCAAACCCACCAACGTCAACCGCCTGGTCACCGGGATGGAAGAGCTGGTGCGCCGCAGCGTCGGCCCGCATATCACCACCGAGGTGGTGTTGGCCGCCGGGTTGTGGTCGAGCTTCATCGACGGCCCGCAGCTGGAAAACGCCTTGCTCAACCTGTGCCTCAACGCCCGGGATGCCATGCCCCAGGGTGGCCGGTTGACCATCGAGACCGCCAACAAATGGATCGACGACTACGCGGCGCGTGGTCGCAACGTGCCGCCGGGCCAGTACGTGTCGCTATGCGTGACGGACACCGGCACCGGCATGAGCGAGGAGGTGATCGAGCACGCCTTCGAACCGTTCTTCACCACCAAGCCGATAGGCGAGGGCACCGGCCTCGGGCTGTCGATGGTCTACGGCTTCGTGCGCCAGTCCGGCGGCCAGGTGTGCATCTACTCCGAGCTGGGCCAGGGCACCACCATGTGCCTGTACCTGCCGCGCCTCTACGGCAGCGACGAGGCGGATGCCGAGCCGATCGAGCAGGAAACCGACGCCCACAACGCCAGCCGCGAAACGGTGATGATCGTCGACGACGAGCCGGCGATCCGCATGCTGGTGATGGAGGTACTCGAAGGGCTGGGCTACACCACCCTGGAAGCCGGTGACGGGCCTTCAGGGCTGAAGATCGTGCAGTCCGATGTGCGTATCGATCTGCTGGTCACCGATGTCGGTCTGCCGGGCGGCATGAACGGCCGCCAGCTGGCCGACCTGGCTCGCCTGGAGCGCCCCGAACTGAAGGTACTGTTCATTACCGGCTACGCGGAGAACTCGGTGATCGGCAACGGCCATCTGGAGCCGGGCATGCGCCTGTTGACCAAGCCCTTCACCATGCAGGCGATCGCCAACCGTATTCACGAGATGATCGAAGGCGACCTGCAGGCCTGAGCCGGCATTGCCTTCGCTCAGGCGGGCTCACCCGAGTTGCCGGGAAAATACAGTTCCAGTAGTTTGCGTGCGGACTTCTTGATCGCCGTGTCCAGGTCGACGGTGGAGAACCAGCGGCAATCGGCGATTTCGTTCAGCGGCCGTGCTGCCAGGGTTTCCGGTACCGCCAGGCGGAAGACGTGGTGGGGGCGGCTGTCGAATTGGTGCAGGGCCAGAAATTCCAGGGCCTGGCTGTCCAGCCCGGTTTCCTCGCACAGCTCGCGCAACGCTGCTTCGGCCGGCCCTTCGTTGGCTTCGATCTTGCCGCCTGGCAGTGTCCATTTCGCGTCGGCCTTGCGCACCAGCAGGACTTTGCCCTGCTGATGGCAGATCACGGTGGCGCGGTGTTTGGCGGATTTGATCATGGTGTTCCCGAACGTCGTTTGCGGTGTTCTCTACAGGGTGCGGTAACGGCGAAAAGTTCGGACTGTTTGACCAATGACCGCCGTGCCCCACACTTCGACTGTAGACGCTGGCGCCGAGGATTTCAGTCACCGCGCCTGCCGTGTGTCGAATCGATCACGGGTTGCCCTGGCCGAGCCCGGTGCTCCCACGCCGGGCTCGGTCAGAAGGCACCACCGATCGGGTACTCGACGACCAGGTACAGGCGATCGATGTCAACCCCGGCTTGCGCGGCGTTGGCACGGTGGGCGGCGTGGGCGAGGGCGACCGACAGGTCCTTGGCCGCGCCGCCGGGCACCCGGTAGCGCAGCTCGATAACACGCTCCCAGTGTTTGCCGCCGTCACCCTGTTGCGGCACGTAGCGCCCGCTTTGCCCATCATAGGGGGCTAAGGTCTGTTGCCGTTTCAGCGCGAGCCGCGTTGCCGCGAGAATGGCCTCCGGTTAGGCGCAGGACGCCGGGAATGGACTAGCCGTCCGCGTCGTCCCTCGCCAAGTCCTGCAACCACAGCGGAGGCCATTTCCCGCGCAACCCGCAGGGCCGGGCCCGTTTTGTCGCGATGCGGCGTTTCTCGCCGGCTCATTTAGCCCGCTAAACTTCGCATCTGTGTGCCCCACACGGATGTGGGAAATGCCGCAAGCCCGCCGGGAGCGGCCGCGGCCCTTGCCTCGCGGCAAAACGGGCGTCGGCGCGACCGTGCGTGAAACGGCAACAGACCCTCTGAGCCCTGGGCATCCACACCCAGGCCGAACGGGCCCGGGGTGAAGGGTGAGTGCGACTCGCTGATGAAACCCTGGGCCCACTCCTGGCGATAACTCCGCCGCGTCGAAGCGCTGCGCGTATCGCTGTGCAGAAAGTAGTTGCGGCTGAGCAGGCTCCACCCCGGCTGTTCGCTCGCCCAGGCAGGCGTGCCAGCCGCTGCCGTACCGACTGCCAGCACCCAGGCGAGGCGGCTCATTGCCACGGCAGCCGTTTGCCCAGGGCAAACCTGCCGGGGCCGGCGATCAGCAAGGTGGTGAAGATGATCGCCAGCAGCCAGGCGAATTGCCCTTCGCCCAGGCTCCATTCGGGGTGCACGACGGCCAGCGATACCACCAGCACGGCCAGCACCGGCAGCGTGGCCAGCCGGACGAAGGCACCGGCGATGATCAGCAGGGGGCACAGCACCTCGGCGAAGATCGCCAGGCTGAGGGTCAGGTGCGGGCCCAGCCCGAACGGATCTTCGATCAAGCCGAGCTCGGCCTGGAAGTTGAGCGCCTTGGGCAGCCCGTGCACGACCAGCAGCAACAGGCTGCCCGTCACGCGTAAAAACAGCAGCGCCCAATCGTGGGGGTGTCCCTGGGGTGCGATTGCAGTGGTCATGAAGCCTCCTGTGTGAAGGCTTCACTGTGCCCGGCGGTTCGGCAGGAATCTTGTATGACTGTGCTCGATCTCCCTGTACCGCTTTATGGACGGCCAGTCGTACAGGGTTTCATCGGCGGCCAGTGAGTTTTTATACATCACTGAAGCTTATGCAGCCCTTTTCCATGGCGTGTGGAGAATTATCGCTGGAGTGAAGTTGTCAAGTTGGCGGAGTCGAACTAACGAAAAGTTATGCGCCGACTGTTTTTGTATAGAAAGCCGTATTGCGTAAGAAGATTTATTCCTGGAAGACCCACTGCCGAACAAGTTTAAAAGGGCCGCCTGCCTGAAATGGCGAGCTAAGTTGTACAGGATGGTTGCGTGTACAGTTGCAAATGCATGCATTGTTTTGCGGCTATCAGCTTATCTCCCCGAAAAACCCGGGCCCCTTGTACGGGGCCTGGGTTGTCGCTGTTAGGATGCGCGCTTGCCACCACCGCCATGACTGTTCTGGCCACCCTTGCGGCCTGCTTCTGCAGCTTTTTCACGGTCGTTGGCGAAGTTGCCGCCACTGTTCTTGCCACCCTTGCGGCCTGCCTCTGCCGCTTTCGTACGATCATTTGCAAAGTTGCCTGGATTGCTATGCGCCATTTTTCATCTCCTTATTGTTCAGGGGTGAGGGGTGCCTCAGGAAATACGAATTGAATTCTGCAAATTTCGTTCGAAATGAATAGCGGGTCACAGGATGAACGGCAACTTTCAGAATGGCGTGTTGGAAGTATGGTTATCCGAGCGTGCAAAATGCCGGATTGCAGGAGAGGGTTATTGCATTGTGCATGATGAATATTTTGAACACCGCTGATTTTATTGGAAAACTTTTTGGCACCGTTGATGCACGGTTTTTTTAACCGCAAGCCTATCGGGCTGTCCCCAGGCATTTGTTTTTCCATACCTATAAATACGCGCTCAGCGTTCGAGGTGAGTTGTGATGATGTCCATCCTGGAACAACGGCAGATCATGGAATCCGCCTTTCTGCCGCTCAACTGCCGTTGCACCATCGAAGCCGATGACACCATGACCCTGGAAATTCGTGCGCCCGAAGACGATCACCTGTTGCTCAGCGTGAGTGGTATCCAGCGCAGCGAGCTGTCCAGTTCCCGCTCCATTTCCCAACTGGTGCTGCGTCTGCGTCAGCAGCTGGCGACTCATGAGTCGCAGAACTCGGCCCGCCAGGTGGGTTCCCTGGCTTGAGTGGTCGCCGCATCTTCACCATCACCAGCCGAGAAGAGGTGACCCATGAGTAGCGAACCAATGGATACCCTGTGGGCCGAACAGCGCAGCAGCGTGCTGGCCCAGGCCCTGGGCATCAGCCGAGAAGAGGTCGAGCAGTGGGTGATCGAGGACTATCCCGATACCGAAAGTGAAGGGCCGCTGGCTGGCCACATCGTGGAGCTTTCCGATGAAGCGCCGCCGGCGCTGGTCGAGAAGCTCGGCGGCAGCGTCGTCAGGTTACCGCCGCTGCCGTTCAACCAGGGCTTGGAAGGGGCTTGAATAGGCAACCACTCAGCGCGAGTCGGTGGCCAGCAGTTGCATCAGGCGATCAGCCAGATCGCGGCGGCGGAAAGGTTTGGCCAGGACTTCGAAACTGCTGATCTGGGTCGGCGTCAGATTGGCATAGCCGGTGATGATCAGCACTGGCAGGCCCGGTATCCACTGGCGCAGTTCCTGGGCGAGTTGCGCCCCGGTCTTGTTTTCCATGATGTGATCGGTCACCAGCGCATCGGGGCGCAGACCCTCGTCGATCAGCTTGACGGCCGCGGCGGCGCAATTCACTTCGGTCACCTGATAGCCCAGGTCTTGCAACTGCAGGCTTGTGGTATCGCGTACCAGTGTTTCGTCATCGACCAACAGAATATGAGTCGGCCGCGGCATGGGATACCTCTCTATCGCGCTCGAGCTTCTCGCAGGCGACCGGCGCATCCGTGGTCGGCAGCCATAGGCTGACCCGGGTACCCTGCCCGGGCGTGGAATCGATGGCGAAGCCGCCGCCGGACTGCACCAGCAGGCCCTGGACCATGGACAGCCCCAGGCCGGTGCCCTTGCCCACACCCTTGGTGGAGTAGAACGGCTCGGCGCAGCGGCGCAGGGTTTCTTCGTCCATGCCACAGCCCGAATCGCTCACTACCAGGCGGGCATACTGCCCAGTGCTCAACCCGGCGCCGTTCTCGGCATGTACCTCGTTCAGCTCGGCAGTGATGCTCAGCCGGCCATCGTCGTGCATGGCATCCCGGGCGTTGACGGCCAGGTTGAGCACCGCCAGCTCCAGCTGATGCGGGTCGATGAACACCGTGGGCATACGCTCGGGGATATCGATGCGCAACTCGACCATCGGCCCCAGAGAACGCTGGATCAGGTCGCGCATGTTGCGGATCAGGGTGCACAGCGCCACGGGCTGCGGCTCGAGGGTCTGGCGGCGGGCGAAGGTCAGCAACCGCCCGACCAGGATGCGCGCGCGGTCGGCCGCCTGCAGCGCACCATCGGCCAGTTTTGCGCAGCGCTCGTCCGGCAGGCGCCGGCGAATCAGCTCCAGCGAGGCCATGATGGGCGTCAGCAGGTTGTTGAAGTCGTGGGCGATGCCCCCCGTCAATTGGCCGACCATCTCCATCTTGTGCGCTTCGTGCAACTGCGCGACGGCGGCCTCGCGTTGCGCCACCATGGTGGCGACGCGATCTTCGAGGGACTCGTTGAGTTCGCGCAGCTCGGCTTCGGCTCGCACCCGCTCGCTGATGTCGACGCTCACGCAGATGGTGCCGGCGACCTTGTGCTGCTCATCGAGCAGCGGCGAGACGTGATTCTGCACCCACACCATGCTGCCATCGGGCCGGCTGTAGCAGCGGGTGTTGTCGAAGGACCGGCCGTGGCGCAGGCTGTATTCGAACGTCGAAGCAACCGAGGCGCTTTCACCCGACTCGGCCAGCTCGTACAGGCTCTGGCCAAGCAGTTGTTCGCGGCGCCGCCCGACGATCCGACAGTAGTGGTCGTTCACCCGCACCAGGTTCATGCCCGCGTCACACACGGCGATACCGGTAGCGGCCTGGTCGAACATCGCCGACAGCTGGGTGGAGCTCAGCCGCAGCGCCACTTCGGCGCGGGCGTGGGTGATCCACGCCCAGGCCAGCTTGGCGGTTTCCTCGGCCAGGTGGGCTTCGAAATCGGAGAATAGGTGACCGCTGTGATGCTCGATGACCAGTACCGCATCGAGCTCGCCGTGGCGCACCACCGGCACGTGTAAGGCAGCGGGCGCGCCGTCGGTTCCCTCCTGAATCAGCGGCCGACCCATGAGCAGCACCCCGTTCTGCTCGGCACTGTAGCGCTGCAGCGGTTGCCCGGTCGCCGTCGGTGTGAAAACGTTCTGGCGGCTAAACGCCGCCTCGGCATCGAGGTTTTCGGCAAAGAATATCTGCGAGGCGTTCAGTTCCTCGGCGAGCCGGCGCAACACCAGGGCCTCGACCTGATCCGGCTCGGTGACCGATGGCAGCGCCTGGCCCAGTTCCAGCAGAAAGGCCTGGCGGCGTTCGAACTGCACGCGCTGGGTGGTTTCATTGACCACGCACAGTACGCCACCTACCGAACCATCTGCCTCACGCACCGCCGAATAGGACACATCGAAGTACACCGCTTCGCCGCGGCCATGACGTTCGATGTAGAAGGGGCGGTCCTTGGCGGCGAAGGTTTCGCCGGTTTCGCGCACGCCGCGCAGCAGCGGCTCGAGGTCGTCCCATAGCTCGGACCAGTTTTCCACTGCCGGTCGCCCGAGGGCGCGTGGGTGCTTGTTGCCAATGCTCGGCGCGTACGCGTCGTTGTACAGCGCGATGTACTGCGGGCCCCAGAACAGCACGATCTGCGCCTTTACCGGCAGTATGGTGGCCATCAGGGTTTTCAGGGCCACTGACCAGTCGCCGGGCGCGCCCAATGGCGAGGCGCTGCCATCGAGATTGCGCAACAGTTCGCCGACCTTGCCGCCATTGGCGGTGAAGCTCAGGCGCTCGGCAACGGTTTCGCTGGGGGCTGGCTTGGTCAACTGATCCATATCATCGAGGCGAGCGCATTAATCGGAGGCATGACGATCTTGTCTGTTAGCTAAGAGAGGTCGAAGCGGCGCCGCGTTCCGCCCTATTTTGCTGTTTTATACGGGCTGTGCACGCACGCCTGGCCTGTTGCCATCCTGTTCAGCGTTTCGCGGTGGCGCTGCCGGGCGTTACGGGCTCGGCGCGCAGGTAGCTGCGGCGGATGCGCTCGACCTCGCCGCTGCGCACCAGCGCCTGCAGCGCAGCATTGAGCTGCGGCAACTGATCGGCGTGCCGGCGTTGCAGCTTGATCACCAGCGGCGCATCGCTGAGCTGGGCGCCGCGGGTAAAGCCCTCTGGCGCAAGTTTGCGGGCGGCGAGCTGATCGATGAACACCTCGTCCACCATGGCGACGGCGTCGACCCGCCGGCGCACCAGCAACTCGACCAGCGCGTGATCCCGCGAGGTTTCCAGCTTTTCCAGCCGGCCGCTGCCCAGGGCGCTGTCCAGGCTGCGGTAGGCGTAACCGCGCACCATGCCGATACGCAGCCCGCGCAAGTGCTCGATGGGCAGGTGCCGGGACGGGTGGTCGCTCAGGAAGTACAGATACTCGCGCACCTGCAGGTAAGGCTGCGAGTAGACGAAGCGTTGCGTGGCGTTGTCGGCGTTCCAGGCCGGCGAGTCGGCATAATTGAGATCCAGGCGACCTTCGTCCAGCAGGAGGTTGAGGCGCCTGGCCGGGTGGAACACCAACTCCAGCCGGTTGCCGCTCTGCGCCATGACCCGACGGATGACATCCACGGCGATCCCGGTCGCCCGGCCCTCGCCATCCTGATAACTGTAGGGCGGCCACTGCGCGGCGCCGCCCGTCAGACTCTGCGCCAGGCCGGCGCTGCACCACAGGGCGGCCATCACTGCACAGCCGTACAGCAGGCGACAAGCTGTCATGCGAACCTCGTGAACGTCCATGTCGAGAGGGCGGCAGTGTACGAGCCGATCGCACTCCATACGTTGACAGGTGTCTGATATCTGCAGGTGCGCCACCGCACAAGGTTCTCATCGGCCGAACGGTTGTAAAGATCTGTGCAACACTCTATGGGCCATGATGTCATTTGGTTATCATCCATCCGAAGGTCTGCGACGGGGATTCCGGCACCCGATTCGCGCGCGTCAACCGAGAGAAGAACGATGCTGGCTCCGTACCCACCCCTACCGATGAACGAGCTGAGGCGGCAGCGCCTGATCGACGCGCACCCGTGCCTCGTCGACGCCGACAGCGACGCCTTCCTCGACGAAGTGGTGAAGATTGCCGCGCTGTACTTCACTACGCCGATCTGCCTGATCACCATCCTCGACCGTAAACGGCAATGGTTCCGCGCCCGGGTGGGTACCGAGCTGCAGGAAACCCCGCGCGCCGACTCGTTTTGCGCCTACAGCGTGGCCATCGGCGACAGCGTCGAGGTCTGCGATGCCCAGCAGGACGAGCGCTTTCGCTGCAACCCGCTGGTCACGGGTAAGCCGGGCATCCGCTATTACGCCGGTGTGCCGCTGGTGCTCGAAGGCGGGTTGGTGCTCGGCAACCTGTGCGTGATCGATACCCAGCCGCGCGCCCTGATGTCTGCCGCCGACAAGGCGATGCTGGAGCAGATCGGCCGCCTGGCCGTCACCCGCCTCGACGAGATGCGCACTGCGGCCTTTATCGATGGCGCCACCGGGCTGTACAACCACGCCAAGCTGGACGAGGACATCGGCGACGCGATCGAGCGGGGGGAAAGCCCATTGGCGGTGGCCATCGAGCTGGTGTCCCCGGCGCAGCTCAACGATATGCTCAAGTCGCTCGGCTTCCAGTTCCTGATCGACTTCACCCTGTCCGTGAAGAACCTCCTGCGCCGCCTGCTGCCGGCCAGCTGGGAGCTTTACAAGATCAGCGCCCTGCGCTTCGCCTGCGTGGCGCCCGGCAATCAGCTGGAGCAGGCCCAGGCGGTGTTCGCCACGCTGCTCGAAGCGTTCGGCAAGCCCATTCATTGCCAGGAACTGCCGGTGCTGCCGCAGATCGGTATCGGCGTGCTGCGCCTGGAGCCCGGCGCGGTGCCCGAGGGCTGGATGCGCCTGATCGTCTGCGCCGCCGATGAAGCGCGCACCTCGGGGCAGGGCTGGGCCTATTACGACGAACAGATGGACGCCGTGCAGCAGCGCGCCAACCGCCTGCTCAACGACTTGGCCGACGCGGTGCGTGCCGATGACCAGCTGCGCCTGGTGTTCCAGCCGCGCGTCGACCTGAACACCGGCGCCTGTCTATCGGTCGAGGCGCTGCTGCGCTGGACGCACCCGACCCTGGGCGAGGTCGGCCCTGCCGAATTCATTCCCCTGGCCGAGAAGACGCCCCTGATCCACGCGGTCAGCTTCTGGGTGATCAACCGGGCAATCAGCCAGATCGATGCGTGGCGCCGTGAGGGCACGGATCTCAAGGTGGCCATCAACGTATCGGCCGAGGACCTGAACAACGATCACCTGACCGACGAGATCGTCCGCCTGCTGGCGCGCCACGAGCTCGATGGCTCGTGCCTGGAAGTGGAGTTCACCGAGAGCGCGCTGGTCGGCGACTTCTCGGTGGTGATCACCCAGATCGAGCGGCTCCAGGCCATGGGCGTGGAAATTGCCATCGACGACTTCGGCAGCGGCTACAGCAACTGGTCCCACTTGCGCGACATTCCGGCCAATACGGTGAAGCTCGACCGCTCGTTCATGGATGACCTGCAACCGGGCAACAAGGACTGGAACATCGTCCGCGCACTGATCAGCCTGGCCAGGGAACTGGGTCAGCGGGTGGTCGCCGAAGGCATCGAAACCAAGCACACCCTCGAGGTGATTCGCGAGTGGGGCTGCCAGGAGGCCCAGGGCTTCTACATTTCCCGTCCGCTGGAAGCCGGTGACCTGCTGGCCTGGCTGGACCAGCGCACGGCCGCCGCCATAAGCAGTTCGGAGCTGGCGTAAGTCCCCAGCGCTGCCTGAAATACCCGGTTACTGCTAGGATCCTGCACTTCAGCCTGCACGAGCCGCCGCCATGGCCCTGCATCTGTGGTTCACCTTCTTTCTGGCCTATCTGGCCACCACCCTGACGCCTGGGCCGAACGTGCTGCTGGTGGTGCGCAATGCCTTGCGCCACGGGCCGGCGGCCATCGGCGCCACGCTGCTAGGCAACCCCACGGCGCAGCTGGTGGTCACCACGGGCGTCGCGCTGGGCGTCGGAGCACTGCTGATCGCCATGCCAACCGCCTTTGTGGCACTGAAGATCATTAGCGCTGGCTACCTGATCTACCTGGGGATTGGCCAGCTGCTGGGTCGCCGGTCAGCTGCCGGTACGAGCGTGACGGAACCGGCCGTCAGTCGGGTGGCGAACTGGCGTATCACTGGCGCGGCGTTTCTGTGTCGGCCAGCAACCCCAAGACGATGATCTTCCTGTGCGCATTCCTGCCGCGGTTTCTGCAGCCCGAGCGCTCCGTGACGCTGCAGTTCACGGTCATGTACCTGACCATCGCCGCCATCGTGGAGGTGGTGCATTCGCTGTACTGCTTTACGGCGTTTCGCTTCGGCAAACGGCTCGAGGCCATGGGCTGGGTGGCGACTCTCAAACGCCTGACCGGCGCGCTGTTTATCGGGCCGGGCCTGCGCCTACTCACTGTCCGAGCGGTGTAATGCATTTCGCGAATGCTGGATAGCAGAACGCCGACCCTCGTGGGGGCGGCGTTCATACAGAGGCGTCGTAGGGCTGGCTAGCGTTTCGCTGTGCTGCCGGCCGAATCGCCGTAAGTCTGCGCGCAGGTGGTGTGGTCGCTGCCGTCCCAGCATTCGATGTTCTTCAGGTCCGGCATGTCATCGCGGTGGAACACCGGCTCCACACCACGCTGACGCTGCTCGCGGTAATGCTTGAGCAGCCTGGCGACGATACCGGCCAGCGGCACGATGGCGATCAGGTTGGTGAGGGCCAGCAGCGGCATGAACACATCCGCCATGGACCAGACCACGGACATCTGCACCACCGAGCCGATCATCACGAAGGCCATCACCGCGACCCGAAACAGGTTGAGCAAAAGCTTGCTGCCGAACATGTACTGAATGTTGGATTCGCCGTAATAGTAGTTGCCGATCACCGAGGTGAAGGCGAACAGCAGGATGGCCAGGGTCAGGAAATGCAGCGCCCAGTTGCCCAGTTGTTCGGCCAGGGCCCACTGGGTCAGGCCTGCGCCCATGGTGCTGTCGCCGTAGGCATGGCTGGGATCGGCCAGCAGCACGATGATCGCCGTCATGGTGCAGATCACCATGGTGTCGAAATACACGCCCAGGCTCTGCACCAGCCCCTGCTTGACCGGGTGCGACACCGACGCCGTGGCGCTGGCGTTGGGCACCGAGCCCATGCCGGCTTCGTTGGAGAACAGGCCACGCCGCATGCCCATCATGATCGCCGCGCCGACGCCGCCACTGGCAATCTCGCGAAAGCCGAAGGCATGGGCGAAGATCTCGCCGATCATCGCCGGTACCTGGCCGATGTTCAGCACGATGACCAGGGTGCCGAGCGACAGGTACATCACCGCCATCACCGGCACCACGGTCACCGAGACCTTGGAGATGATCTGCACGCCGCCAAAGATGATCGCGCCGGTCAGCACCGTCAGCACGCCGCCCAGTATCCAGTTCAGGTGCGGGTTGCCGTCTTCGCCGCCGAAGGAGGTCTGCATCACGTCGATGATCGAGTTGGCCTGTACCGAGTTGAACACCAGGCCATAGGTGATGCTGATCATCACCGCAAAGATGATCGCCAGCCAGCGCCAGCCCAGGGCGCGCTGAATGTAATAGGCCGGCCCGCCGTGGTAGCGGTAATGCTTGTCGGACTTGTACAGCTGGCCCAGGGTCGACTCCACGAAGGCGGTGGCGCCGCCCAGCAGGGCCACCATCCACATCCAGAACACCGCACCCGGGCCACCCAGTGCGATGGCCGTGGCCACGCCGGCGATATTGCCGGTACCCACCCGCGACGCGGCGGAAATGGTGAACGCCTTGAAGGACGAGATGGCCTTCTGATCGCCATGGTTGCGCTCGGTGATCACCCGGAACATTTCCGGGATCATGCGCACCTGTACGCCGCGGCAGACCCACGTCAGGTACGCGCCGCTGAGCAGCAGCATGGGGATGGCAAGGTAGGTCCAGAGCAGGCCGGAGAAGGCATCGAGCAACGCAGACACGGGCGTCTTCCTTTGGTGGTCTTATTCGAAGGGGCGCGAGGATAGGGCACTACGCCCGAATTCCCAAACCCGATTACGCTGCCAGCCGGCCACGTCAGCCCGATTTCCTGTCCTAGCAGCGGTTCTGCTTAGGGCGGGAACGGGCGGGTTGGTTCAGGTTGACGAAGGGGGGAGCGGGCTCTGCAGGTGATGAGCTGTCTGGGCCCAGCCTTGCAACTGGAAGCCCGTTGCGGGCTCCAGATCCTGCCAAATGTTGCTCAGGGAATCAGCTTGGCCGTACGCAACTGCCCGAATACCGCGAAAAAGGCTTCGTCACTGGCCTGGTAGTCGAGAAAGCCCAGCTTGCGGCTTTTCGACATGTCGGTGACCACTTCGATGGGGCGGCCAAGGTCGGCATCGGTGTGCCAGGGCGAGACCAGGCGCTCGATCTCGGCTTCGGCCAGGCCGTGCTTGGCGGCGAGGGTGTGCCAGATCTCCGCGTCGTTGGCCATCTGCTGCTCAAGCGGTGCAGGCTCGCCTTCGAAGGGCGCGGCCTGGATGCCGAACCACTCGGCGATGCGTTGCCACATCCACTTCCAGCGAAACACGTCGCCATTGACGATATTGAACGCCTGGTTGGCGGCCGCCGGGGTGGTCGAGGCCCAGCGCAGCTGTTTGGCCAACTGGCGGGCATCGGTCATGTCGGTGAGGCTGTTCCACTGCACGGCCGAGCCCGGGAAGCGGAACGGGCGGCCGGTTTCCCGGCAGATCGAGGCATAGACGGCAAGGGTGGTCGCCATGTTCATGGCATTGCCGACCGCCATGCCGGTAACGGTGTGTGGGCGGTGCACGCTCCAGGTGAAGCCGTCGCGTTTGGCGGCGGCGAACACTTCGTCTTCCTGGGCGTAATAGAAGTTCTCCACGTCCAGGCGGCCCTGTTCTTCGCGAAACGGCGTCTGCGGCAGGGTGCCCTTGCCGTAGGCCTCGAACGGGCCGAGGTAGTGCTTGAGGCCGGTGACCAGGGCGACGTGCTTGACGCTGCCGGCCGGGCGCAAGGCATCCAGCAGGTTGCGGATCATCGCCGAATTGACGCGGATGTTTTCTGCCTCGGTGGCCTGGCGCGCCCAGGTGGCCAGGTACACGTGGGTGGGCTTGAGGCCTTCGAGGGCCGTGGCCAGCGAGGCGGGGTCGAGCAGGTCCGCGGCCAGCGGGGTGACGTTTTCGGCGGTGTTCGGGTTACGAGCCAGGCCGGTGACCTGCCAGCCCTGTTCGGCCAACAGCCGCGATGTAGCGCTGCCGACGATACCGCTGGCGCCGACGACCAGTGCGTGATGTGCCATGAATCTATTCCTCACAAGAACGAGTCTTGGCACCATAACGACGCTGCAGACTCAAACCAAGACGGCACCAAAAGGTAACCACCCCGATGCAACCCGGCACTCCCGATGAACAATGGCGCGAAGACTGCGCGCCGCGACGTGTACTGGAACTGTTCGCCACCAAGTGGACGAGCATGCTCCTGCACACGCTGCATGCCCGTCACGGCGGCACCGCCCGCACCGGCGTGCTGCAGCGCAGCCTGCCCGGTATCTCCAAGAAGATGCTGGTGCAGACCCTGCGCGAGCTGGAAGCCAGCGGCCTGATCGACCGCCAGGTGCATGACAGCGTGCCGCCCACCGTCGACTACTCGCTGACCGAACTCGGCCAGCGACTGGTCGAACCCATCGAGATGATCTACGGCTGGGCGCGTGACAATGCCCCGGCGCTCGATGCACTGCAGCCACGGCAGACGTCGCGCAGGCGTTGAGGGGGGCGCCCGGCTGGCCTTGCAGGCGCTCCCACCTGGAGACGTCCATCCTGATCTCGCCAAGCTAGACGTGGTGGACAAGCTTCGCCTTGACTGCGCGTCCCGGTCCACCCTCCACAGCCAATGCGTGTGTAGCGCCAGCTGCGCAAGCGCTCCCACGGGGGCATGGGAACGCGTGTAGCGCCTCGCTCATGGCAATCCGGGCTTGGCTCAGGAACCGACGGTTGACCCCCGATCCATGACGGTATCCAGGTTATCGCCGTCGCCCTCGTAGTCTTCGTGCTGGCCATCCCAGTAGGTGTGGCCCTTGTCGACGAAGTAGTCCCACTCGTCGCTGCGGTACTCGAAGATGCTCTTGTCGTCCGGCGCGTCGCGCTGGCCGTAGCTGTGCATGTATTCGTCGAGGAATTCGAAGCGCTGCAGGCCGTCGTCGGTGAGCAGGTCGTCGCCTTCCAGGTCGGTGAACAGGTCCTTGAGGCTGTCGCGGTAGTCGTCGAGTTTGTTGTTGTACTTGATGTCCTCGATGATGCTGAAGGGCAGGGTGGCGATGGTCAGCGCGGCGGATATCCAGAACATCGGCCCGACGGCGGCGCGGGCGAAGCTCAGCTTGGCCAGGGCGCCGGCCGAAGCGGCGCCGCCGCCCACGCCGAAGGCACCGGCCGCCACCGTGATGGCGCCCTGGGCGATCATCGCCTTGTCGCCGGTATCTGCGCCTTTCTTGATCATCAGGCCGCCAAGCACCGCATCGGCCACACCGACGAAGGTATTGGCGCCCGCGTCCAGCACGCGCAGGAAAGCACCGGCGCCGCGGCTGAAGGCATTGGAATCGGCCAGTACCGGCGTGCCGCTGAAGCCCTCCTTCATGCCCTTGATGACCTCCTTGTAGTCGGATTGCGAGAGGTCGAGCTTGTCAGCCATCTTGGCGTCGTCGGCCAGTGGCGCGCTGGCCAGCAGCTCATCGAGGTTGGTCTGGAAGCGCGCGCCGATTTCCGAGGTGAACGGCCGGTTCTCCGGCAGGCCCTTGCCGAAGATCTCCGGCAGGGATTTGTCCAGGCCAAGCATGGCGTTGAGGTGGCTGCCATTGACCTTGTCGATGATGTTGGTGCCCAGGTTGACGAAGTGCTGGCTGGCGCCAAAGAAGGCGACCATTTCCTTGGCGATGGCCAGGCGCTCCTCGGGGGTGCCGCCGAGCTTGCCGCCGGCCATCTGGTAGATGCCCGAAGCCAGGGATATCAGGCCGCCGGTCGAGCCCAGGGCGCCGTTGCTGTTCAGCACGCTGACGGCGGACAGCATGCCGCCATCGGTCTTTTCGTTGAGCGCCTTGTAGACGTCCTTCTTCATCAGGTCGTCGATGTCGCTCTGGGTGACTTCGCCGTTCTTGATGAAGCGGTCGCCCAGCTCTTGCAGCGCCTTGCCGAAATCCTTGGCGGTCTGCTTGTCGCCGAGGAATTCGTTGACGAATTTGTCGAGGCTCTCGGCGGTACGCCGCGGCAGATCGACACCCGCCTTCTTGAGGGCGGTGAGCACCGTCGTCACGACGTCCTTGGTGGCCAGGGCGAGGTTGTCGTCGTTGATCAGCTCGGGATTGGCCATGAGCTTGTCGAGGTCGACGATGGTGGCGTCAAGCTGCAGCTTCTGGGCGAACTCGGCGGCTTTTTCCGGGTTGGCGATGGCCAGTTGCGCGTAGGTTTCGCGGATGTCGGCGGCGGCCAGGTCGTTTTTTCCGTCGGCCTGCAGGTCGCGGATGTGCTTGACGTAGTCCTCGCTGAAGGCCATGTCTTCGAGTTCCTTGGTCACCTCGTCCTTGTTGGGCAGAGCATCAAGGGCGCTTTTCTGCGCATCGAGGAAGTCCTTCTGCACGGCTTCGCTGGAGAACAGCGTGGTGAGCTGCTCGTCGACCTTGCGGCCGTCGATGATGGTTTCGAAGTCCTCGCCCTTGGTACCGCTGGTGCTCTGGCCCTTGCTGATGTCCAGGGTGACCATGTCCAGGCCGCCCTCCAGCGTCCCCTGGGCGCGCAAGGCGCGGTACATCTTGGCGCGGTCGTCGTCCTCCTTGATGGAGCCGTCTTCGATGCCTTTCTTCCAGCCGTCGATGACCTTTTGCCAGGTCAGCTCGCTAACGGTGAGCGAGCGTTTGCTGTCCTTGGGATCTTTCTCGCTGGTTGCCATGCTGCCGATATCCAGCTCGCCGGTGCTCGGCAGCTCGCTGTCGCCACGGGCATCATCGACCATCTCGAGGTTGTTGCGGCGGCCCTGGTCTTCGGCGACCAGGCGGTCGTACAGGGTGGGACTGAGTTCGCGGGAGACGATGACCTTGCGGCTCTTGTCGCCGTCGAAGATTTCAGCGCGTACGTAACCGTCGCCGACTTCGCCTTCGGGGCCGATGGTGGCGCCGGCGATCTCCTCGCTGGTCAGGTAATCGTCCGGGTGCAGCATGGCGTAGCCTTCCTTCTCCTGCTCGTTGGCCTTGAGCATGATCTCGGCATTCTTCTTCAGCTGGGCAAACAGCTCGGGGCTGACGGCGGCCGACACCGCGACCTTGTCGCCGTCCCAGGTTTCGTAGGTGATGAGGCCGTTGTCGCCGACGTTGCCTTCCCAGCGAATGGCCTTGTAGTCAGGGTAGGGCGGCGCCTCGCCATCGCGCTCGAGCAGACTGTAACCGTCGTTCTGGGCACGATCCATGGCACCGCGGGAATCGTCGTTGCTGATGAGCTTTTCCATCTTGCTCAGGTAGTCGAACAGGCCCGGGTTGTCGTCCTTGTGCAGCACCACCTTGTCGTCGCCGTTGTGATAGCGGATAACCCCGGGGCCCATCTCGTCGACCTTGCCGATGCCCAGGCCGCTGTAGGGCGGCCAGGTCTCGTTGTCGCTGGCTCGGCGGTAGCCGTCCTCCTCGCTGGCCTTGATGCCGTCGAGGGGCTCCTTGAGGCTGCTGAGCTTGTCGAACATGTCCGGGTTGTCGGCCCTGGCGAGCACCACGCCTTCACCGTCCCTGTTGCGGTAGCGGATCACCTCGGGGGAAAGGCTTTCGATGGCCTGGTAGTCGCGCACGCTGTCCGGCGCCTTGTCGTCCTTGCCGGCGCGGCGATCACCATCGGCGGTGGCCTGGTTGAGCGCCTTGAGGGTCTCGAAATCCTTTTTCACCTGCTCGAACAGCGCCGGGGAGGTGGAACGCAGCACGATGATCCGGTCGCCGCTTTGGGTCTCGAAGCGGATGGTGTCGTTGGCCACCTCATTGGCCGGGCCGATGTGCTTGTAGTCGCCGAGGGCCGGCGCCTTGGCATCTGGCGCAGCAGGCTGGTAGTCCTGGCGCGGCTTGGTCTGGGCAAGGGCCAGGTTGGCATCGAAGGTTTTCTCGGAGGAGGACGGTGGCGTTTTCGCCAGACGCGGGATGCTGCTCATGGTGGGCTCCATTCGACCAGAGTATGAGGGTTGCCTGACAACCACGACTCCAGCATGGAGCCGCTACAAGCACGATGGCCGCGGTTGCGCCGCGGCAAACGGGACTGTGCGAGGCGCGGATGACAGATTGATTGCAATCGCGGCGGGGCAAAATACGTGGGTGTGAAGGCGCTGCAGCGATAGCCAGCGTGGCTGCGGCCAGAAGCGAAATCGGCGGGTGAATGGAGCTCGTCGTGTTTAACAGTTTTTCACAGCGCACCGGCTCGGCTTGTCGCTAGTGTTTCTTCCACAACAGGGCTTGAGCGGAGGAGCCAGCATGAGCGTCGAGAATGTCGGGCAATTGAACACGGTGCCGGGGCAGGGTGATCCGGGCCCTGAATTCGATGCCGCGCTGGCCGGCGCCTGGCAGGGCGAGTGGACCCGCCGCGAACAGGCCCGCGACCAGGCAAAGGCCGCCGGTGACGAGGCCCTGGCGCAGCATTACCAGAACGAGCTGGATGTGCTGCAGTTGATGATGCCGGGGATCATGCCGGGCGAGGTACCGCCGCCGACGACGCCCGCCAACCTGACGGAATTGCCGCCGCAACAGCAGGCGCTGGTCGACCATGCGCCCGTGGTCGACCAGCACTCGCCGCCCGTCACGGCCACCGATAATATCGCGCACGACGCCGTGATCCCCGAGGGCAACAGCCTGACCTTCGTCCACGAAGGCGATACGCCGTTGACCATCGAATTCACTGCCAATGCGGGGCAGGCCGGCATACCCGCCATCACCCTGCAGCCTGGCGAAACCCTGGCGCAGGGCTTCCCCGCGGGCTGGTCCGGCAACTTCCGCAGCACGGCCGGCGACGGCGCCCACGTGACACTGGGCGAGGTGGCGTTCAATGGCGGCGCGGACGGCAACCAGACGTTCTACGACGTCAGCTATATCGAGGGCAACAACGCCCGCATGACCATCGAACCGAGCGAGGGCGGTGCGACCTCCGGCACGCTGGAGGATATCGTCAGCGACGCACCGGATGCCATCAAGGCGCGGGACGAGCATGGCAATGTCTACGGCATCAAGAAGACCACCACCTCGGAAGTCTTCGACGACCCGGTGATCGACTATTACCGGGCAGCGGTAGGCGAGGGTGAAGGGTACGTCGTGCCCAAGGATGACATCAGCACCCTTGGCACCAGCTCCAACAGCCTGACCGTGCGGGTGGCCTGAGCCTGCGCCAGATCGAATGCCTGGGGCTCAGACCGGCTGCATGCCCGCCCGCTTGAGCAGCTGCTTGCAGCGCTCGGACAGGTGTACCACGCGCAGGTGCTTGCCGGCCTTGGTGTAGCGCTCGCGCAGGGTCATCAGGGCGGCGATGGCCGAATAGTCGACGAAGCTCAGGTGGCGGCAGTCCACGGTGACCTGCTCGGGGTCGTTGGCGGTGTCGAACTGGTTGAGAAACTGCGTGGTAGAGGCGAAGAACAGCGTGCCGCGGGGCAGGTAGAGTTTGCTGCCGTCGCCTTCCAGGCGGATCTCGGCGTGCAGTTCGCGGGCGTGCTGCCAGGCGAAATTCAGGGCGGCGATGACGATGCCGCAGGATACCGCCACCGCCAGGTCGGTAAGCACGGTGATGATGGTCACGGCGACGATCACCAGCACGTCGTTGAGCGGCACCTTGCCGAGCACCCGCAGCGACGCCCAGGCGAAGGTCTGCTGGGCGACCACGAACATCACGCCGACCAGGGCAGCCAGCGGGATCAGCTCGATCAGCGGCGACAGGAACAGGATGTAGAGCAGGATCATCACCCCGGCGACGATACCGGATAGCCGCCCGCGACCACCGGAGCTGAGGTTGATCATGGTCTGGCCGATCATCGCGCAGCCGCCCATGCCGCCACACATGCCCGAGGCAATATTGGCCGCACCCAGGGCCACGCATTCGCGGTCCGGGTGGCCACGGCTTTCGGTGATCTCGTCGGTGAGGTTGAGGGTCAGCAGGGTTTCCAGCAGGCCGACCATGGCCATCAATACCGCGTAGGGCAGAATGATCTTCAGGGTTTCCAGGGTCCAGGGAATCTGCGGCAGCGCCGGCACCGGCATATTGCCGGCGATCTTCGCCATGTCGCCCAGGGTATGGGTGGGCAGGTGCAGGAAGTAGGTGAGCAGGCCTACGGTGAGAATCGCCGCCAACGCCGGCGGAATGGCCTTGGTCAGGCGCGGCAGGATATAGACGATGGCCATGGTCAGTGCCACCAGGCCGAGCATCAGGTACAGCTCGTTGCCGGCGATCCACTGGCCGCCGCGCTGGAAGTGTTCCAGCTGCGCGGTGGCGATGACGATGGCCAGGCCGTTGACGAAGCCGAGCATCACCGGGTAGGGCACCATGCGCACCAGCTTGCCCAGGCGCAACAGGCCGAAGGCGGTCATGATAACGCCGCCGAGCAGCACGGTGGCCAGCAAATACTCGACGCCGTGCTGCACCACCAGGGCGACGATGACCACCGCCATGGAGCCGGCGGCGCCGGAGATCATCCCCGGGCGGCCGCCGAACAGCGCGGTGATCAGGCAGATGAAGAAGGCCCCGTACAGGCCCATCAGCGGGTTGACCTGGGCGACCAGGGCGAAGGCGATGCACTCGGGCACCAGCGCGAACGAGGACGTGAGACCGGCCAGGATATCGGCGCGCAGACGGGCGATTTTCATGGGTTACCTGAATCGAGCAAGACGGACGCCCGACAGAGGGCGGGGCGTGGGTACGGCCTGTGCGGCCTTGGAATTGGAAGGCTTGCGATGGTAAGGAATCGCCGTCGCGAAGGCCAGTGTCGGCAACCTGACCGCTGCAGCATGGCGGGGTTTCACGGCGCCCGGCCCGCTAGCGAATGGCACTGCGACCACGCAACGCAGCCGGTAAATGTGGCCTGGCTGGCTTTTGGAGCGACCAATAGGTCTAATTAGCCTTTTTCTCAGGCGCAAAATCGGCAGTAGACTGTCGCCTGCCCAACACACGATGACGAGGTAAACGCGTTGATTATTCACCCTAAAGTTCGTGGCTTCATCTGTACCACCACCCACCCGCTGGGTTGCGAGCGCAACGTGGCCGAGCAGATCGAGGCGACGCGCAAACTGGGCGTGCGTAACGACGGTCCGAAGAAGGTGCTGGTGATCGGCGCCTCCAGCGGCTATGGCCTGGCGGCGCGCATCACCGCCGCCTTCGGCTTTGGTGCCGATACCCTGGGCGTGTTCTTCGAGAAGCCGGGCACCGAAACCAAGGCCGGCACCGCGGGCTGGTACAACTCGGCAGCGTTCGACAAGTTCGCCAAGGCCGAAGGCCTGTACAGCAAGTCGATCAACGGCGACGCCTTCTCCGACGAGGCCCGTGCCAAGGTCATCGAGCTGATCAAGAACGAAATGGGCGGCAAGGTCGACCTGATCATCTACTCCCTGGCCTCGCCGGTGCGCAAGCTGCCGCAGAGCGGCGAAGTGGTCCGTTCGGCGCTCAAGCCCATCGGCCAGCCGTACAGGTCCACCGCCATCGACACCAACAAGGACGTGATCATCGAGGCGTCCATCGAGCCGGCCAGCGAGCAGGAAATCACCGACACCGTGACCGTGATGGGCGGCCAGGACTGGCAGCTGTGGATCGATGCCCTGGCAGGCGCCGACGTGCTGGCCGAAGGCGTGCGTACCGTGGCCTTCAGCTACATCGGCACGGAAATCACCTGGCCGATCTACTGGCACGGCGCCCTGGGCAAGGCCAAGCAGGATCTGGACGAAACCGCCCTGCGCCTGGACCGGAAACTGGCCGCTGAAGTCAAAGGCGGCGCCAACGTGGCGGTGCTCAAGTCGGTGGTCACCCAGGCCAGCTCGGCCATCCCGGTGATGCCGCTGTACCTGTCGATGGTCTTCAAGATCATGCAGGAAAAGGGCGTCCATGAGGGCACCCAGGACCAGCTCGACCGCATGTTCCGTGACCGCCTGTACCGCGCCGACGGCGCCCCGGCCGAGGTCGACGAGAAAGCCCGCCTGCGCCTGGACGACTGGGAACTGCGCGACGACGTGCAGGACGCCTGCAAGGTCATGTGGCCACAGGTGACCACCGAGAACCTGTTCGACCTGACCGATTATGCCGGTTACAAGAAGCAGTTCCTCAACCTGTTCGGCTTCGAGCGTAGCGACGTCGACTACGACGCGGACGTGGCCACCGACGTGCAGTTCGACGTGGTGCAGCTGTAATCAGGTCGTTTCCACGGCATGTAAACAGGGACGCCTCGGCGTCCCTTTTTGTTGCCTGCGCGATACGCCTCAGCTCACCGGCTCGCTGGTGTTGACGTACTCCGGCACCTTGGCCAGCGGCAGGCGGCGCGCCTGTTCGACGCTTACGCCAGGGCGCTTGGGCAGCGGGTCGAGGCGCTGCGGCTGGCCGCTTTCCAGGGCGCGCTCGATGGCTTCGAGCACGCGCACGTCGCGCCAGCCTTCGTCGCCATCGGGCTCCGGCTCGCGGTTCTGGATGATGCAGTCGGAGAAATACTGGGTTTCGCCGGCGAACTGGTCGACCACCGGATGCTCGTGCTCGGTGGTTTCACCGTCGATGGTGGCGCGGTAGCTGATCGCCGTGCCTTCGCCAAAGCCGAAGCTGGGCGAGGCCTCGAACTCTCCCTTGCTGCCGATTACCTGCAGGCGTTCGGTGCTGGGCAGGCTGTAGCTCACGGTGAACACCGCCATGCGCTCCTCGGCAAAGCGCATGGTCACGGTCACGGTGTCCGGTGTGTTGATCTCGCGGCCGGGGGTCTGCACGGCCACGGCGCGCACTTCCAGGGGCTCGTCATCGAACAGGTTGCGCACGGCGTTGATCGGGTAGGGGCCCATGTCGGTCACCGGGCCGGCCCAGTAGCCGCTCTGCATGCGGTGGTTGGCCGGGTCGACGGTCTGGGTGAAGGTGGCGGTGAACAGGCGCGGGTCGCCGATATCGCCGGCGCGGATACGGTGGATCATCTCCACGGTGCCGGGTTCGAAATGCAGGCGGTAGGCGATCATCAGCTTGGCGCCGGAGCGTTCGGCGGCAGCGGTGATGGCCTTGCAGTCTTCCTCGCTGGTGGCCATGGGCTTTTCCAGCAGCACGTGAATACCGGCATCCAGCGCCGGCTCGGCGAATTCACGGTGACGGAAGTTGGGGGTGGCCAGGTAGATGGCGTCGATCTCGCCCGAGGCGAGCAGGGCGGGGAATTCCTCGTAGCGGTAGCTCTTGATGTCGTAGAGCTTTGCCAGCTTGTCGGCCTTGATGGGGTCGCCGGTGACCAGCGCGGTGATCACCGAATTGTCGGTCTGGCCCACGCCGGGCATGAACGCACCCTGGGAAATCCAGCCGCCGCCGACCACCGCGTAACGAACCTTGCGTTGAGCATCAGGCATTTCATCAACTCCTCTGCAACGCCGAACCGCATTGTCCGGCCTGTATTCAATCGGCAGGCGCGGCGACATGAAGTTCACGCAAAGCGCCTGCCGGTCTACCCGCCCGCGACCTTTGCCAGGCCCATGAAATCATCGGGACAATCCGCTGTCTGTATGCCGGCACGCCATCTGGCGTTGCTGTTCTGCGGTTAATGGAGTGTTGCGATGAAAGCCCTGATTTCCACCTTGTTGCTAGCTGCCGCCCTGCCGGCACTGGCTGACTCGGCTGCCAACCCACGGTGCGAAGCGAAGGCGGCGAACATCGAGAAACAGCTCCAGGCCGCCTGGGCCGAAGGCCATACGGAAAAAGCCAAGGGGCTCAGTGCCGCCCTGCAAGGCGTGCGCGACAACTGCTCTGACCAGAAGCTGATGCGCGAACTGGAAGGCAAGGTCAACGAGGCCCGCAAAGAGATCCGCGAGCGTGAGGCCGACCTGCGTGAAGCCGAACTGGCGGGTGACCCCAAAAAGATTGCCAAACGCCAGGCCAAGCTCGACGAAGCCCTCGAAGAGTTGAAGGCCGCCGAGGCCGAGTTCAGTCGCTAAGGCGACTGCTGCAAAGAAAAAGCCCTGCCAGTTGCAGGGCTTTTGACCACTCGGAGCGTGGCTGGAGCGAGACGCAAGCAGGACGCTTGCGCCTCGTGGGGGCGGGTCAGGTTCTGAAGCGGCCCACCAGGCCGTTGAGTTCGCCGGACAGGCTTTCCAGGCGCTGCGAGTCGCTGCGCGCCGAGTGGGCCAGCTCCTCGACCAGTTGGGCATCGGTGTGGATCTGCGCGATATGCCGGTTGATGTCTTCGGCCACGTGGTGCTGCTCCTCGGCGGCGGTGGCGATCTGGTTGTTCTGGTCGCGAATCTCGTCCACCGAGGCGCGGATCTGCTCGAAGCTGTCGCGGGCCTGCTGGATGCGTTCCACGCTTTGCAGCGACATGCTCAGGCTGCTCTGCATCTGCTTGGTCACGTCCTGGGTACGGCGAGCCAGGCCACCGAGCAGGCCATCGATTTCACCGGTGGAGTCGGCGGTACGTTTGGCCAGCGCACGGACTTCGTCGGCGACCACCGCGAAGCCGCGGCCCTGTTCGCCAGCGCGCGCCGCCTCGATGGCGGCGTTGAGGGCCAGCAGGTTGGTCTGCTCGGCGATCGAACGGATGGTGTCGAGGATGGCGTTGATGTTCTTGCTGTCCTGCTCGAGCACCTGCATGGCCTGGGCGGACTTCTGCAGGTTCTCGCTGAGCTGGGTGACGCTGCCGGTGGCGTCGTCGATCTGCAACTGGCCATCATGGACCTGGCGCTGACCGGCGTCCGCGGACGAAGCGGCGTTGCTGCAGGAGCGGGCCACCTCGTTGGCGGTGGCGACCATCTCGTTGAAGGCGGTGGACACCAGTTCCACCGCTTCACGCTGACGGCCGGCGGCATCGTTCATGTCGCGGGCCACACGGGTGCTGGCGTCCGAGGCGGTCTGCAGGTCCGCCGAGGCGCTGCCGATGCGTTGCACCAGGGTACGGATGGCCCCCAGGAACTGGTTGAACCAGCGCGCCAGCAGGGCGGTTTCGTCGTTGCCGCGCACGTCGAGGCTGCGGGTCAGGTCGCCTTCGCCCTGGGCGATGCCTTCCAGGCCGCCGGCCACGCTGCGGATCGGCTTGACGATCAGGCCGGCGAAGCTGGCGCCGACGACGGCGAACAGCACGGCGAGCACCGCGGCGATCACCGCTATCTGCCAGGTCAGGCTGGTGGCCTTGGCCATCACCTCACTGCGCTCGATCAGGCCGATAAAGCGCCAGCCGAGGCTTTTCGACGACCAGACGTTGGCCATGTAGGGCACGCCGTCAAGCTCGACCTCGACCAGGCCGTTGTCGACCCCAGCCAGCTCAGCGTAGCCATCGCCCAGTTCGCTGATCAGTTTGAAGTTATGTTCCGGGATGCGCGGGTCGACCAGCACGTTGCCGTTGCTTTCCAGCAGCATGAGGTAGCCGCTTTCGCCGAGCTTGATCTGCTTGACCAGTTCGGTGAGCTGCTTGAGCGACACGTCCAGGCCCACCACAGCGGTCGGTTGGCCCTGCTGATCATCGACGGTGCGCACGGTGCCCATCAGCACCACGTCATCCTGCGCCCAGTAATAGGCGGCGGTGCGCACGGTCTTGCCGGGTGCGGCCATGGCGGCCTTGTACCAGGGCCGTACACGCGGGTCATAGCCGCTCAGCTTGGCATCATCCGGCCAGGAGGCGTAGCCGCCGTCGGCCTTGCCGAGCGACAGGTAGGCGGTGCTCGGGTGGCTGGCGGCGAACTGGCCGAACATCTCCAGAAACGCCTTGCCTTGCTCGGTCAACGGGATGGTCGCCGCATCGGCACCCGAGTAGTTCTTCAGCTCGCCAGCGTTACGCACGGCCGGGTGCTTGGCCAGGTATTCGACGTTCTGGGCGATGGCGTCGAAGAACTGGTTCATGGCGTTTTCGATCTGCCTGATCTCGCGGCTGCTACTGTCCAGGAAGTCGTCCCGCGCCTGGTCGCGCAGGTTGACCACCACCACGACGGCGACCAGTACGACGGGCACACAGGCAATGGCCGCGAAGGCCCAGGTGAGTTTCTGTTTGATGTTCACGGTGGTTCCTGCAGGGTCGTAAAGCGTTTTTGTTGGGTTTTTACAGCTTAGAAGCAGGCAGAAAGGGTCGTCGGCTAATTTGTAGTGGTTGTGAACACTGAATCGGCGTGGCGGAAACAAACTTGAGCACCCGCCCATCACGTTTTTCACGTGACGGCGGGCGTTGGTGGCGGGGATACGGAGGCCAAGCGAGATTGACTCCGATCCTCGGCTAGAGGCTCTGCGTCCAGGATTGGCGACGCGGCAGCTCCTACAGCTGCGCGGCGCTCCTGCGCTCACGTCCGTTGGCGTAGACGAACACCGCCACGAACAGGACGCTGAGCAGCACCACGATGGTTGGCCCTGGTGCGCTGTCGATAAAGAAGCTCAGGTACACGCCGCTCAGCGCCGCGCCGACGGCGATGGCCACCGCGGTGAGAAGCATGGCACCCATGGTGCGGGTGAGCAGGAAGGCGATGGCGCCGGGGGCGATCAGCAGGGCCACGGTGAGCACGATGCCGATGGCCTTGAGGGCACCGACGATGGTCAGTGACATCACCGCCAGCAGGCCGTAGTGCAGCAGGCCCACCGGCAGGCCGACGGTGCGCGCCTGCACCGGGTCGAAGGCGTGCAGGAGCAGGTCGCGCCATTTCAGGCCGATGAAGGCGCTGACCGCCAGGGCGATCAGGCCGCTCTCCAGCAGATCGGCCCAGGCGATGCCAAGCATGTCGCCGAACAGGATATGGTCCAGGTGCACGTCACTGTGGATCTGCGTGTAGAGCAGCAGGCCCAGGCCGAACATGCCGGAGAACACCACGCCCATGAGGGTGTCCTGCTTGATCCGGCTATTTTCCTTGAGATACCCCGCGGCGATGGCGCACAGCATGCCGGCCACGAAGGCGCCGAGGGAGTAGGGCAGGCCGACCATGTAGGCGATCACCACACCGGGAAACACGGCGTGGGCGGTGGCGTCGCCCATCAGCGCCCAGCCCTTGAGCACCAGAAAGCACGACAGCAGGGCGGCGGGAATCGCCACCAGCACGGCGATCAGCAGGGCGTATTGCATGAAGTCGATTTGCAGCGGCTGCAGCAGCATCTCCATGCTCATGTCTCCAGGCGGGCTTGGGCGGCGCGGCGGCGGGCCGCCAGCAGGCCGTGTCTGGGCGCGAAGCAGAAGGCCAGCAGGAACACACCGGTCTGCAGCACGATGATGATCGCCCCGGTGGCGCCATCGACAAAGTAGCTGGCGTAGGCGCCGAAAAAGCTGGAAAGGCCGCCGATGCAGGCGGCGATCAGCAGCAGGCGTTCGAAGCGGTCGCTGAGCAGGTAGGCGGTGGCACCGGGGGTGACCACCATGGCAATGACCAGGAAGGCGCCGACCGTCTGCATGGCCGCCACGGTGCAGGCCGACAGCAGGATGAAGAAGATCGCCTTCAGGCGCGTCGGGCTCAGGCCGATGGAGCGCGCGTGGTGCTCATCGAAGAACACCACCATCAGGTCCTTCCAGCGCAGCGCCAGCACGGCCAGGGTGATGCCGGCGATCAGCAACAGTTGCAGGGTATCGCCCGGGGTGATGGCCAGGATGTTGCCGAGCACTATGGTCTGGATGTTCACCGAGGTGGGCGACAGCGAGACCATGAACAGCCCGAGGCCGAAGAACGACGAGAAGATCAGGCCGATGATCACGTCTTCCTTGAGCTTGCTGCGCTGGTTGAGAAACAGCATGGCGCCGGCGGCCAGGGTGCCGGCGCCGAATGCGCCGAGGGCGAACGGCAGGCCGAGCATGTAGGCGCCGGCGACGCCGGGTACGATGGAGTGGGCCAGGGCGTCGCCGATCAGCGACCAGCCCTTGAGCATCAGGTACACCGAGAGTAGCGCGCAGACCACGCCGACCAGGGTCGAGACCCACATGGCGTTGACCATGTAGCCGTAGGAAAAGGGTTCGAGCAGGCTGGACACTATGAATCCTTGTCGTCGACGCGGCCGCGGATGGTCGACTTGCCGTCGTAGAGCACCAGCGGGCGTTCGTCGTCGGTGATGATGCCGATCAGCGGCGAGCTGCGCTGGCCTTCGCCGGGCAGCTCGAAGTGGCGAAGTACACCGCCGAAGGTGCGCTCCAGGTTTTCGCGGGTGAACACCAACTGGGTCGGCCCGTAGGCGAGCACGGTGCGCGCCAGCAGCACGGTACGGTCGCAGAATTCCGGTACGCTGCCCAGGTTGTGGGTGGACACCAGCATCACCCGGCCTTCGTCGCGCAGCTCGCCAAGCAGCCGCACGATGGCGTCTTCGGTCTTCACGTCGACGCCAGTGAACGGCTCGTCGAGCAGGATCACCCGCGAATCCTGGGCCAGGGCGCGGGCCAGGAACACACGCTTCTTCTGGCCGCCGGACAATTCGCCGATCTGCCGTGTGCGCAGCTCGCCCATGCCGACCCTGGCCAGGGCGGCATCGACCGCCTCGCGGTCGGCAGCCTTGGGCCGGCGCAGCAGGCCCATGTGGCCGTAACGGCCCATCATCACCACGTCCTCGACCAGCACCGGGAAGTTCCAGTCGACGTCCTCGCTCTGCGGCACGTAGGCGATCAGGTTGCGTTTCAGCGCCTCGCGTACCGGCATGCCCAGCACGCTGATCTCGCCCTGGGCCAGCTTGACGAAGCCCATGATGGCCTTGAACAGGGTCGACTTGCCGCTGCCGTTGACGCCCACCAGGGCGGTGATGCTGCCGCCTGGACTGCCGAAACTGGCGTCGCGCAGGGCCGTATGGCCGTTGCGGTAGGTGACGCTGATGCCGTCGACACGGATGCCGTTCAGGCTGTCCTCTTCGTGCAGGGCATTTGGCATCAGTCGGCCAGCCCGTCAGCGATGGTCTGCGAGGTGACGCGCAGCAGGTCGAGATAGGTCGGCACCGGGCCATCCGGCTCGCTGAGCGAATCGACATACAGCACACCGCCATACTTGGCACCGGTTTCCCGGGCCACCTGCCGGGCCGGCGAGGCGGAGATGGTGCTTTCGCTGAACACCGCGGGAATCCGGTTGGCGCGCACCGCGTCGATCACCTTGCGCACCTGCTGGGGCGTGCCCTGCTGATCGGCGTTGATCGGCCACAGGTACAGCTCCTTCAAAGCAAAGTCGCGGGCCAGGTAGCTGAAAGCGCCTTCACTGGACACCAGCCAGCGGCGTTCTTCGGGCACCTTCTGCAGGCGCTCGCGGATCGGCCCGACGGTGGACTTGATCAACGCCTTGTAGGCCTCGGCGTTGGCCTTGTAGGTCGCGGCATTGGCGGCGTCGTGCTTGACCAGCGCATCGCGGATATTATCGATGTAGATCATCGCCGCATCCGGCGACATCCAGGCATGGGGGTTGGGTTTGCCGCTATAGGGGCCCTCGGCGATGCCGATCGGCTCGACACCGTCACTGAGGGTCACCGCGGGTACGCCCTGCAGGCGCTGTAGAAAGCGCTCGAACCACAGCTCCAGGTTCATGCCGTTACGCAGGATCAGCTGCGCGTCGCGAGCCTTGAGGATGTCGCCCGGGGTGGGCTGGTAGTTGTGGATCTCGGCGCCGGGCTTGGTAATCGATTCCACCTCGGCGGCGTCACCCGCCACCTGGCGGGCCATGTCGGCGAGTACGGTGAAGGTGGTCACCACCTTGAATTTGCCTTCGGCGGCGGCCAGTTGCGGCAGCAGGATTACCAGAAGGGCGACGAGCAGGGTGCGCAAGCGGATCCGATCGAACATCTCTATCCTCGTATGGCTTGACCAGTCATATCACCGGGACGGCGGCCCGGGCAGGGTTGCCACTCTAGCGACAAAACGACGCTAATGAAAACTATTGTCATTAGAGATTTATTTGTGTTGCCCACAGGTGCCGGCTGAGTCAGTGGCGCTCTTCAGCGTAGCGGGGTGAATCAGTGCATGTGAGCAGCCACGCGCCTGGCAGGTTCAGACAAACGGGTCGCAGCGGTGGCCATGAATGCAGACCCCGCGTCAGGCGCGGGGTCGTCGGGTAGGGACGGAGGCTCAGCTGCCGCTCTTGATCCTGGTCCAGGCGCGGGTGCGTATCCGCTCGATCTTCTGTGGCAGCGGCTCGACGCTGTACAGCGTCTCTTGCGCTTCGGGTGTCGGCGTCAGGTCGGGGTTCTCGCTGATCGCCTTGTCCACCAGTGACGTGGAATCCTTGTTCGGGTTGGGGTAGCCGAGGAAATCGCTGATCGGTGCGATGACTTTCGGGTCGAGCAGGTTGTTGAGGAATTCGTGGGCTTCGTCGACGTTCCTGGCGCTCTTGGGGATGGCGAAGGTATCGAACCAGATCGGCGCGCCTTCCTTGGGCAGGCGCCATTCGACCTTGACCCCGTTGCCGGCTTCCTTGGCGCGGTTGGCGAACTGGTAGAAGCTGCCCGAATAGCCGATGGCCACGCAGATGTCGCCGTTGGCGATGTCGGTCATGTACTTGGCCGAATGGAAGTAGGTCACGTAGGGGCGCACCTTCATCAACAGCTCGGTGGCCTTCTCGTAGTCCTCCGGGTTGGTGCTGTTCGGCGGCAGGCCCAGGTAATGCAGGGCGATGGGCAGAATCTCGTTGGGCGCATCGAGCATGGTCACGCCGCACTGCTTGAGCTTTTCCATGTGCTCCGGTTTGAACACCAGGTCCCAGCTGTTCACGGGCGCGTTCTCGCCGAGCGCGGCCTTGACCTTGTCCGGGTTGTAGCCGATCAGCACGGTGCCGTACATGTAGGGCATGCCGTACTGGTTGCCGGGGTCGTTGGTCTCCAGCAGCTTGAGCAGCGCCGGGTCGAGGTGCCGCCAGTTGGGCAGCTTGCTCTTGTCGAGCTGCTGGAACACGCCGGCCTTGATCTGGGTGTCGAGGAACATGTTGGACGGCACCACCAGGTCGTAGCCCGAGTTGCCGGTGAGCAGCTTGGCTTCCAGCGCCTCGTTGGTCTCGAAGGTGTCCCAGGTCAGCTTGATGCCGCTCTGCTGCTGAAAGTCCTTGAGGGTTTGCGGCAGGATGTAGTCGGCCCAGTTGTAGACCCGCAATTCGCGTGCCTCGGCCATGGCGCTGCCGGCCAGCAGGGCGGCACCACACAGGGCGCTGCCGACCAGGGTTTGGAAGGTTTTCATCGTCGTGTACTCCCTTGAAACGTCAGTTAGCAGGCTGTTGAAAAACTACCTACGTTGCCGCCGCGTCGTTGAAAACAGCCTCAAAATGCTCATGTACAACTCGTACACTCCGCTTTTTCGGCTATTTTTGCTTCGCGTCGGCTGCCTCGCCTACGTCTTTCAACGGCCTGTTAGTGGCAGCAGGCTCAGGCGCCTTCGAAACCTTCCAGTACGTTCACCGCGTTGACGCCGATCTCCTCCACCGCATAACCACCTTCCATCACGAACAGGGTGGGTTTGCCGAGGCGGGCGATGCGTTCGCCCATGCGCAGGTAGTCGGGGCTGTCGAGCTTGAACTGGGAAATCGGGTCTTCCTTGAAGGTGTCCACGCCCAACGACACCACGATCACCTCGGGTGCGTACTCGGCGATGCGCGCGCAGGCCTCTTCCAGGGCCGCGCTCCAGCGCTCCCAGCCACTGCCGGCGGCCAGCGGCAGGTTGAGGTTGAAGCCATGGCCGGCGCCTTCGCCGACCTCGTCGTGGTAACCGAGGAAGAACGGAAACTCGAAGGACGGGTCGCCATGGATCGAGGCCACCAGCACATCGTTGCGCCCGTAGAAGATCGACTGGGTGCCGTTGCCGTGGTGGTAGTCCACGTCGAGAATCGCCACCCGCTTGCAGCCGCCGTCGAGAAACGCCTGGGTGGCAATGGCCGCGTTGTTCAGGTAGCAGTAGCCGCCCATCAGGTCGCCGGCGGCGTGATGACCTGGCGGGCGGCACAGGGCGAAGGCGCTGGTGGCACCGCCGCTGATCAGCGCCTGGCCGGTGAGGGCGACCTGGGCAGAGCTCCAGGCCGCCTGCCAGGTGCCGGCGGTGATCGGCGCGCCGCCGTCGAAGCTGTAGTAACCCAGTTGGCCGAGCAGGGTATCCGGCAGCACGCTGCGCAAGGTGCGCGCCGGCCAGGTGAAGGGCAGGATGTCGCCGTCACGGCCCATGTCCGTCCAGCGCCCCCAGGCCCCCTCGAAGAAGCGCAGGTAGTCGGCATCATGGATGCGTTCGATCGGCGCGCGGCCGAAGTCGTGCGGCGCGAGCACCTCGCCGAGGCCTTGTTGGCGCACGCGCGCCAGCACATGGTCGGCCCGCGACGGCATCTCGAAACAGGGTTTGAGCTCCCCGTCGATGATTTCGCAGCGACCGTGGTGCAGGTGATGGTCATCGCTATAGATCGTGCGCATGCTTGGCCCTCCGCTTGTGGTAGCTGCATTCTTGGTCGCTCTCGGGCGGCAGGGAAATGAGCGGAGCGGCCAAAAAGGGATAGATGTGGCCACCCGATCGTGCATCGCTGAACCGCATCGGTGCGCCTGGTCGGCACGCTGACGGCGACTTCGAGAGCCGCAGTCAAGCCAGGGCAGGGCGCCGATAGCGGCTCGGCGAGGTGCCGCTCCAGCGCTGGAAGGCGTGGCGAAAGCTGGCCGTCTCGCTGTAGCCCAGGGCTTCGGCGACGCGCGCGATGGATAGGCGTTGCTCCCCGAGCAGGCGGCGGGCCTGCTCGAAGCGCAGCTCGTCGAGCAGGCTTTGGTAGCTGGTGCCCACTTCCTGCAACTGACGGCGCAGGGTGCGTGAGGAACAGCGCAGCTGGCGCGCCAGGCCATCGAGCCCCGGCGACTCGGGCAATTGACTGGCGAGCAGCTGGCGCACGCGGTTGATCAGCGCCTGGTGGGAAAGAAATTCGCGGTTCAACTGGTGGCAGCGTTGCAGGGTGTCGCGGTGCGTCACCGGGTCGGCCAGGGGCAGGCGGCGGTCTAGCCACTGGCTGGCGAAGACGATCGCGTTGTCGGCGCCATTGAACTGCACCGGGCAGGCGAAATCGCGCGTGTACTGGCGCTGGTAGCGGGGCGCCTTATGGGTGAAGCGAGCGCTCGTCAGTGGCAGTGGGCGGCCGAGCAGGTCGTCGCAGATCAGCTTCAGGGAGGCCAGGCAGAACTCGGTGTTGAAGGTGGACAGTTCCGCGGCGTCGCGGTAATCGCGGGCTTCGATCCACGCCTGCGCACCGTCGCGGCGTAGCTGCAGCGTGAACAGGGTGCCCAGCAATGCGGGAAAGCTGAACGCCACCTCCAGCGCCTCACCCAGGCTCGCCGCCGACAGCAGGCTGAAACCCAGCAGCCCGTAGGACGACACATGCATGCGCCGGCCCAGCAGCAGGCCGAGATCCTGGCAGCGGTCCGTGGCGTTGCGAAATACCTGGCGTTCCTGGGCGATGCTGATGCGCATCTCGGGGCGCTGCAGGTCGGCAGCGGCGATGCCGCTGCCGGCCAGCAGTTCATCGATGCAGGTGCCGTCCTGGCAGAGCGTATCCAGGGCCAGCACGACGGCATGGAGGGTGGTCAGGTGGGAGTGCTGCATGGGGGCACGCCTTCTCGTAACGGGTTCGAGAGTCAGGCAATAAGCATGCCCGTAGCCGGCGTCGCCCGCTCTGGTGCTTCGCTGGGCAGCGCAGCGTCGGGGTGTAGGAGAAGGTAACGCCTGGCCCGCCGGTAGCCTGGTATCGAGCGCAGCGATACCCAGGGCACGCTTGCCGGGTGTCGCGGCGCTCGACCTGCGCGACCAGAATCCTATAGCGCCACAAACAGCAGGAAGGTGCCGAGGATCAGGCGGTAGATCACGTAGGGCAGCATGCCGATGCGATCGAGCGCGGCCAGGAACAGCTTGATGCACAGGAACGCCGAGATGAACGACAGGCCGATGCCCCACGCCATGTCGCCCCAATGGGCGCCATCGTCCTGTTCGATCAGGTGCAGGGCCTTGAGGCTGCCGGCGGCGAGAATCAGCGGGATCGACATCAGGAAGGAAAAACTCGCGGCGCTCTTGCGGTCGAAGCCGAGCATCAGCGCCGCGGTCATGGTGATGCCCGAGCGCGAAGTGCCGGGAATCAGCGCGATCATCTGCGCCAGGCCGATCAGCAGGGCGTGGCGCCAGGTCATACGGCTCATGTCGGCGTCGCGGCTGCCGTTCATGTCGGCCCACCAGAGCACCAGACCGAAGACGATGGTGGTGGTGCCGATCACCAGCATGGAGCGGGTGTACTGCTCGATCAGCGATTCGAATACCAGCCCGGCCACCGCAGCTGGAATGGTGGCCAGGATGATCATCCAGCCCATGCGGCTTTCCGGGCTGGCGCGGCGGTACAACACATGGCCCAGCCAGCCGCTGACGATGGCGGCGATCTGCTGGCGGAAGGCGAGCACCACGGCCGTCAGGGTGCCGACATGCACGGCGACGTCGAAGGCCTGGCCCTGGTCCGGCCAGCCGAGCAATTGCGAGGGCAGGATCAAATGCGCGGAGGAGGAGACGGGGATGAATTCGGTAACGCCCTGGATGAGCGAAAGAACGAGCAGATGTAGCCAGTCCATGGGGTTCCTTAATGAGGGAGCTAACGGATGCGGACTGCGGGTATGACCCGGCGAGGGCGCATTTTCTCCCTCGCAACCTGTCGGTAAGCTGACATGCACGCACACAATTTACTTGCCGAGCCCGATTCGGCTGCGTCGCAGCGCTGCCCTCGGGCCACGAATTTGCTATCGTGAGCGCCCCGCGGGCCAAGCGCACCGCGGCTCCGTAGACCTCCGAGAATTCCCTCCATGCAATCTGCAGCCTCGTCGGCACCCGGCCGGCCCCTGACTCGTAGCGATTACAAGACCTTGTCCCTGTCCGCACTCGGCGGCGCCCTGGAATTCTACGATTTCATCATTTACGTGTTCTTCGCCACCATCGTCGGCAAGCTGTTCTTCCCGCCGGACATGCCCGACTGGCTGCGCATGCTGCAGACCTTCGGCATCTTCGCCGCCGGCTACCTGGCACGCCCCCTGGGCGGCATCATCATGGCGCACTTCGGCGACCTGATCGGCCGCAAGCGCATGTTCACCCTGAGCATCCTGATGATGGCGGTGCCCACGCTGATCATGGGCCTGCTGCCGACCTACGCGCAGATCGGCATCCTCGCGCCGTTGATGCTGCTGCTGATGCGCATCATCCAGGGTGCGGCGATCGGCGGCGAAGTGCCGGGCGCCTGGGTGTTCGTCTCCGAGCACGTGCCGGCGCGGCATATCGGCTACGCCTGCGGCACGCTGACCTGCGGTCTGACCACCGGCATCCTGCTCGGCTCGCTGATGGCCACGCTGATCAACAGCGTGTTCACCGCCGAGCAGGTGCTGGACTGGGCCTGGCGCGTGCCGTTCCTGATCGGCGGCGTGTTCGGCCTGTTCGCCATGTACCTGCGCCAGTGGCTGCACGAAACCCCGGTGTTCACCGAAATGCAGCAACGCAAGGCCCTGGCCGCGGAACTGCCGCTGAAAACCGTGGTGCGCGACCATCGCGGCAGCGTGGCGATTTCCGCACTGCTGACCTGGCTGCTGTCGGCCGGCATCGTGGTGGCGATCCTGATGACGCCGACCTTCCTGCAGACCCTATACGGCTTCGATGCAGTCACCTCGCTGAAGGCCAACAGCCTGGCCATCGTCATGCTCAGTATCGGCTGCATCATCAGCGGCGCCCTGTGCGACCGTATCGGCGCCGGCCGGGTGCTGGTGGTCGGCTGCACGGCGCTGGCGGTCTGTGCCTGGCTGTTCTACAGCGGCCTGCACGCCAATCCGCAACGGCTGTTCCCGCTGTATGCGCTGGTCGGCCTGTTCGTCGGCACCATCGGCGCGGTGCCCTTCGTGATGGTGCATGCCTTCCCGGCGCCGGTGCGCTTCAGCGGCCTGTCGTTCTCCTACAACATGTCCTATGCGGTGTTCGGCGGCCTGACCCCGGTGGCCGTGTCGCTGCTGGTCAAGTGGAGCCCGCTGGGCCCGGCGTACTACCTGATCGCCCTGTGCGGCGTGGGCGTGATCATCGGCCTGACGTTACTGCGCAAGGAGCGTTGAGTAGCTGACTGCTTCGCACCAGCCGGCCGAGCCGGTATGGTGCGAGCACGTTCACAACGCGATGGAGAAGCCCATGAGCCTTTACGGCGATTACGATTCGCAGAACATCTTCGCCAAGATCATTCGCGGCGAGATGCCTTGCTACAAGCTGTACGAAGACGACGACGTGCTGGTGTTCCTGGATCTGTTCCCGCAGTCGTTTGGCCATACCCTGGTGATCCCCAAGCGCGCCGAAGCCCGCAACCTGCTGGAGATCGACGCGGACAACCTGACCAAGCTGACCCTGGCGGTGCAGAAGGTCGCCCGCTTGCTGGCCGACGAGTTACAGCCCGATGGCGTGCAGATCGCCCAGTTCAACGGTGCGCCTGCCGGGCAGACGGTGTTCCATATCCATATGCACGTGATTCCGCGCTTCAGCGAGCAGGGGCTGCACGCCCATGCCAGCGGCAAGGCCGACCCCGCCGAGCTGGAAAAGCTGCAGGCCAGGCTGGTCAAGCGTTTTCAGAGCGCCTGATCGAAGCGACATTAGTGGGAGCGCACCATGCGCGCGAAAAATGGCGGGCATGGCCCGCTCCCACGCGTATTCATCTCTACGCTGAACCTGCTGACGCAAAATGCCTACTGGCCCCAGGTTATGTGGGCGCGCGCCATGCGCGCGAAAAATCTTGGGCATAAATAGGCGTTCCCACCTGCTCACCACAGACCGGTGGCTGAGCGCTTTTCGGATGGTCAAGGCGCTTAGCGACGACATCCATCGCTCCTGATCAGCAGCTAAGGCTGTATTCACTCCCCGCTATCACGCGCGCCGCTTGAGCCATTGGCTCAGCCATTCATAGCCGCTGACCAGCAGGATGCCGCACAGCACCAGCAGGGCACCGAGGATGAAGTTGACCTCCAGCGGCTCGCCCAGCAGCACCACGCCGAACAGGATGCCGAACATCGGGGTCATGAACGACAACACCCCCAGGCGTGACGCCAGGTAGTTGCGCAGCAGCCAGAACCAGGCCAGGAAACTGGCGAACGACACCAGCAACGCCTGGAAGATCAGCCCGCCCACCGCTATAGGCGTGGGATTGAAACGCAGCTGGTCGGTCACCGCGCAGGCCAGGATCAGCAGCACGAAGCCGCCCAGCAACTGGTAGAACAGCGTCTGGGTGACCGGCGCGTTGGACAGCCGCGAAGCGCGCACCACCACGGTGGTCGCGCCCCAGGCCATGGCACCGAGCAGGCCGAGGACGTCGCCATACAGCTGGCGGCCTGCATCCGTCGTTTCCACACCGCCGGAACGCCCGGCGAACGACACCAGGATGCCCATGAAAGCGATGCCGATACCCAGCCACTGCAGGGGCCGCAGGCGTTCGGCAGGCAACCGCCAGTGCAGCCCCAGCGCCGCGAAGATCGGCGCCGTGTAGAGAAAGATCACCATGTGCGAAGCGCTGGTGTGGCGCAGCCCCTCGCCAACCAGCATGAACTCCAGGGCGAACAGGAAACCGACCACCAGCCCGGGCCGCCAGTTGCCGGCGCTCACCCCGAGCCCGTCACGTCGCCATAGCATCAGCATGGCCACCAGCAGCGCGGCGATGCCCGAGCGCAGAGCCAGCATCAGCACCGGTGCCACGTCGTCGGCGGCGGCCTTGAGTACCACCTGCTGCATGCCCCAGATCATGCACAGGCCAACCATCAGGCCGCCGGCCAGGCCATCGATGTTCTTGCGCGTGTCCATGAGGGTCGCTCGTTGAGGTGTGAGGCGCCATTATGGTGCTGCCGACTCGTGCAAGCCAGCGCGTCCATGGCGATGGATTTATTGCACGCTTATGGCAATGTGCTTGTCTGTGAGCAGAGCCTGTTGCTCGCCACCCTCGCGATTCTCCGGAGAGACCCCATGCGTCTGATCTATGCCGTACTGCCCCTGCTGCTCCTGGCCGGTTGCTCGTCCTACCAGGCCGATCCTGAAAAGATCACCGACATCCCGAGCGAGCGCCTGCGTGCCTATCAGGAACCGGTACAGGGCGGCGGCGAAGTGCTGGTCACCCGTGATCTGGGGCTCATGGGCGGCGGCTGCTACGTGGCCGTGTTGGTCGACCGCAAGCTGGCGGCGCGTATCGCCGTCGGTGAACGGGGCCGCTTCCAGGTGCCGGCGGGCAATCGCATCGTCGGCATCGCCGCCGACAGCGAAGACCAGACCCTGTGCGGCAAGGGGCGCCTCAACCGCGAGGTGGCGGTGAAGATCGAGGCCGGTGGCGTGGCCAATCTGCGCATCGTCAGCCAGAACCGTGGCGGCTTCGACATTCTTCCCGAGCCGGCGAGGTAGAATCGCCCTTCTCGATACCGCACAGGATGTGCCCGTGAAGGATTTACCCATTGCGATCGTCGGCGCCGGCACCGCAGGATTGGCCAGCGCCATCCTGCTGGCCCGCCAGGGCTGGTCGGTCACCCTCTACGAACGCGTTGCCGACCTGCAGCCGGTAGGTGCCGGCATTCTGCTGCAGCCCTCGGGGCTCGCGGCCTTGCGCCACCTCGGTCTGCTCGATGAATGCACCGCGCTTGGCGCGCCGGTCAGCCGCCTGTTCGGCACCTCGGCCTGCGCGCGGCGGGTGATTCTCGACACCCGCTACGCTCACTGGCAGGCCGATTCCTTTGGCCTCGGCATTCACCGCGGGGTGTTGATGACCGCCTTGCTCGGCGCGGCACGGGCAGCCGGGGTGACCATCCGTACCGGCGTATCGATTTCACGCTTCGTGCAGGCGCCCACCCATGTGCGTCTGCTCACCGACGATGGCCAGGGCAACGAGTCGGTGCTGGGCGAACACGGAGCGCTGATCCTGGCCGACGGCACCCGCTCGCAGCTGCGTGCCCAGATGCAGGTGCGCCAGACAGTCAAGGCCTACCCCTGGGGCGCGTTGTGGAGCATCGTGCCGACCCCGGATGGCGCCGATTCCACGGACCTGCGTCAGTGGTACCGCGGCTGCTTGCAGATGTTCGGCATCATGCCGACCGGCGTGACCCACAGCCAGCGGCAAACCAAGCTGAGCAGCCTGTTCTGGAGCCTGCCGGTGGCCAGCCACGCTGCCTGGCAGCAGGCGGGCCTGGAGGCCTGGAAGGATTCGGTGCGAAAGCTGGCAGGCGAGCCGGCCGACGCCTTTCTGCACGCCATCGATACGCCGGAGCGGCTGATGCTGGCGAGCTACGCCGACGTGCGCATGCACCAATGGAATGACCGCCGGGTGCTGGCCATCGGTGACTGCGCCCATGCCATGAGCCCGCAGCTGGGGCAGGGCGCCAACATGGCCCTGGTCGACGCCGTGGCGCTGGCCGACGCCCTGGGCGCTTGCGGCCCCGGCCAAGCTGCCGATCCTGCGGCCTGTTTTGCCGTCTACGGCGCGGTGCGGGGCGCTCACCTGCGTTACTACCGCCAGGCCAGCCGTTTATTGACGCCGTTGTTCCAGTCCCACAGCGCCTGGCTGGCGGTGCTGCGCGACAGCGCGCTGTTCGTAGCGCGGCATCTGCCCCTGGGCCGCCAGCATGCCGTGACCACCCTGGTCGGGGCGCGTACCGGCTGGCTGTTGTCGGGCAAGGGGGCGGCGCCGCTGCATGCCTGGTGCAAGCCTTCTCCTGCGCAGCCGGTGCTCGAAGTGAGCTCGGTCTAGGCCGAGGTTTGGGCCTTCTGCACCTTCCATGCCCAGGCGAACACCAGCAGGCCGGCGACCGCCGTCGCCGCGCCGATATAGCCTGTCGAGGTCCAGCCGAAACCGGCGCTGATCGCCAGGCCGCCGAGCCACGGGCCCAGGGCATTGGCGATGTTGAAGGCAGCATGGTTGGACGCCGCGGCGAGCGTCTGGGCGCCGGTGGCCACGTCCATCAGGTGGGTCTGCAAGGCGGGTGACAGGGCCGCGATGGTGCCCAGGGCGAGAATCGCCGGCAGCACCGTCCACAGCGAGTGGGTGGCGGTCGGCAGCACCAGCAGTACCAGCGCGCTCCACAGCAGGATCCAGGCCACCGACTTGAAGCGCAGGCGGTCGAACAGCCAGCCGCCGGCCATGTTGCCGAGAATGCAGCCGACACCGAATATCGCCATGGCCACCGGAATCATCCCCGGGCTGACCCGGGTGACTTCCAGCAGGGTTGGCGCCATGTAGCTGAACACGCAGAACATGCCGGCAAAGCCGATCGAGCCGATGCCCAGTGCCAGCCAGATAGGTGCGCGATTGAAGGCACGCAGTTCGTTGATCGGGCTGCTGCGCACCTCGCTGCGGTCCAGCGGCAGGAGCAGGGCAATCATCGCCACGGTGGCCAGGGCGATTACGCTGACCAGGGCGAAGGCGAAGCGCCAGCTGGCGCTCTGGCCCAGCCAGGTGGCCAGGGGGTTGCCGACCAGAATTGCCACGCTCAGGCCCATCAGAACCCGACTGACCGCCTTGGCGCGCTTGTGGGGCGGCGCCATGGAGGCAGCGACCAGCATGGCGATACCGAAATAGGCGCCGTGGGGCAGGCCGGCAAAGAAGCGAAACACCAGCAGCGACAGGTAATCGGGCGCCAGGGCGCTGGCCAGGTTGCCCACGGCGAACACGCTCATCAGCAGCAACAGCAGGTGCTTGCGCAGCAGGCGCGAGCCCAGCAGTGCGAGGATCGGCGCGCCGACCACCACACCCAGGGCGTAGCTGCTGATCACATGGCCGACCTGGGGTTCGCTGACGCCCAGATCCTGGGCCACGTTGGGCATCAGGCCCATGATGGAGAATTCGCTGGTGCCAATGGCGAAGCCGCCCAGTGCCAGGGCCAGTTCGATCAGCAGAATCGCCCCTGCGCTCAGGCGCGGGGCGGCGTGGGCGGAGCCACTCATGGTTTACCTCATCGGGGGCGGCGGATCAGGCGGGGCATTATTCACACATTGGCAGGCCGAGAAAACCTCGTCGGCCTGCCCGACATTCAGCGGTAGCGCTGCAGGATGGCAGTGAACTCGCCGTTTTCCTGCATTCGCCGCATCGCCTCGAGCAGCGCCTGGGTCGGTAGGTCGGGCGCGTCGCGCACCAGGCACGCCACCTCGTCGCGCGTCAGCTCGTGGACTTCGTGAAGCTTGTCGGCGTCGCTGCGGCCTCGGTTGAACCACAACAGTGCCAGTTCGTTGCTGATCGCATAATCGTAACGTCCGGCTGCCAGCTTGCGTAGAACCAGGCCCTGGGTTCGCGCATCGTTGCGCCGCAACTGGCCATTGTCGAACAGGGTGTTGAGGGTCGGGTAGTTGAAGCCCAGGACGGTGCCGACGGACTGGCCGTCAAGGCTCTCCGGGTTGACCGGTTGCGCGGAGCGGCTGACCAGCAGGTCGCGCTGCACCATGAACGGAGCGCTCCACAGGTAACCGGAATAGGTATCGGTCAACCAGTCCGGATTGACGTAGCAGCGCACGTCGATCTCCCGGTTCAGTAACGCGCGGTGCACGCGCATGCGCGGCAGCACCAACAACTCGGCCTGGCGACCGACCTTGTCGGCCAGGCTCAGGGAGAGATCACGAAGTATGCCGTCGACTGCCTGGCCCTCGCGGATCTGCACCATCGGCATGACACCGCTTTCGATGATGGAAAAACGCAACGGGTCTTTTTCGGCCAGGGCGGTACCGCTCATCAGGGCAAGCGTCATCGTCAGCCAAAACGCCAGATTGCAGCGAACCAGGCGGGAAAAGGTGATGTCGCACGGAAAGGTGGTCTGAAATCTGGTCATCGGTCGCTCGCGTATGCTGAACGTTCGCCCATTGCAGAGCACGAAATTTTCAGATTACTGTTTTAAAAGGCTTTTTATGTGGTTCGATTGACTCGGCTTATTGGTTTGATGCTTTCAATCAATGGGCTCTTTGGTCCATATGGGGCTACTATCCCTCCTGTAAATTTTTCAACCCTCAAAGGAGTTCACAGATGTCTTTGATTAACACTCAAGTTCAGCCGTTCAAGGTCAATGCCTTCCACAATGGCAAATTCATCGAAGTCACCGAACAAAGCCTGAAAGGCAAGTGGTCGGTACTGATCTTCATGCCGGCAGCCTTCACTTTCAACTGCCCGACCGAGATCGAAGACGCCGCCAACAACTACGAAGCCTTCCAGAAGGCCGGTGCTGAAGTGTACATCGTTACCACCGACACCCACTTCTCCCACAAGGTATGGCACGAAACTTCGCCAGCCGTTGGCAAGGCTCGTTTCCCGTTGATCGGCGACCCGACTCACCAGCTGACCAATGCATTCGGCGTGCACATCGCTGAAGAAGGCCTGGCACTGCGCGGCACCTTCGTGATCAACCCGGAAGGCCAGATCAAGACCGTCGAAATCCACTCCAACGAGATCGCTCGTGACGTGGCCGAGACCCTGCGCAAGCTGCAGGCCGCTCAGTACACCGCTGCCCACCCGGGCGAAGTGTGCCCAGCCAAGTGGAAAGAAGGCGCTCAGACCCTGGCTCCTTCCCTGGACCTGGTCGGCAAGATCTAAAAATGGGCGTAGCGCTACTGCGCTAGGCATTGCTTCGTTGAAATCAGGCTCGCACTGCCGTCGCTCGCGACGCGCTACATCCCATTTTCCACCTACAAGCCAACAGGCTTTAAAGGTGCCCGAACGCCCGGGCGTAACCCGTCCGGGCGTTTTATTGCCCGAATTTCGTCATTGAGGACTCGTATATGTTGGACGCAACCCTTAAATCCCAGTTGAAGGCGTACCTGGAGAAGGTCAGCCAGCCGTTCGAGATCGTCGCGTCCCTCGATGACAGCGACAAATCTCAGGAGCTCAAAGGCCTGCTCGACGATATCGTCAGCCTGACCGACAAGATCACCCTGAAGACCGACGGCACCGACGCCCGCGTGCCGTCGTTCGCCCTGAATCGCCCGAATGGCAACATCAGCCTGCGTTTCGCCGGTCTGCCGATGGGCCACGAATTCACGTCGCTGGTGCTGGCCCTACTGCAAGTCGGTGGCCACCCGTCGAAGCTCGCCGCCGAAGTGATCGAGCAGATCCAGAACCTGGAAGGCGAATTCAACTTCGAGACCTACTTCTCGCTGTCCTGCCAGAACTGCCCGGACGTGGTCCAGGCGCTGAACCTGATGGCCGTGCTCAACCCGAATATCCGCCACGTGGCCATCGACGGCGCGCTGTTCCAGGATGAAGTCGAGTCCCGCCAGATCATGTCGGTACCGAGCATCTACCTGAACGGCGAACTGTTCGGCCAGGGCCGTATGGACGCCGAGCAGATCCTCGCCAAGATCGACACCGGCGCTTCGGCCCGCGATGCCGAGAAGCTCAACGCCAAGCAAGCCTTCGACGTGCTGGTCATCGGTGGCGGCCCGGCCGGTGCTGCAGCGGCCATCTACGCCGCCCGTAAAGGCATCCGCACCGGCGTTGCCGCCGAGCGTTTCGGCGGCCAGGTGCTCGACACCATGGCCATCGAGAACTTCATCTCGGTGCAGGAAACCGAAGGCCCGAAACTGGCCCGCGCCCTGGAAGAGCACGTCAAACAGTACGAAGTCGACGTCATGAACCTGCAGCGCGCCAGCGCGCTGATCCCGGCCTCCAGCGAAGGTGGCCTGCACGAAGTGAAGTTCGAGAGCGGCGCGAGCCTGAAAGCCAAGACCGTGATTCTGTCCACCGGCGCACGCTGGAGAGAGATGAACGTGCCGGGCGAGAAGGAATACCGCAACAAGGGCGTGGCCTATTGCCCGCACTGCGACGGCCCGCTGTTCAAGGGCAAGCGCGTGGCGGTGGTCGGCGGTGGCAACTCCGGCGTGGAAGCGGCCATCGACCTGGCCGGTATCGTCGCCGAAGTGACTCTGCTCGAGTACGACAGCAAGCTGCGCGCCGACGCCGTGCTGCAGAAGAAGCTCTACAGCCTGCCCAACGTCAAGGTGATCACCAGCGCCCTGACCAGTGAAGTGAAAGGCGACGGCCAAAAGGTCACCGGCCTGGTCTACAAGGATCGCAACTCCGATGCGTTCATCCCCGTAGAGCTGGAAGGCATCTTCGTGCAGATCGGCCTGCTGCCCAACTCCGAGTGGCTCAAGGGCTCGGTGGAGCTGTCGGACCGCGGCGAGATCATCGTCGACGCCCGTGGTGAAACCTCGCTGCCCGGCATCTTCGCCGCCGGCGACGTGACTACCGTGCCGTACAAGCAGATCGTCATCGCCGTGGGCGAGGGCGCCAAGGCTTCGCTGAGCGCGTTCGATCACCTGATCCGTAGCTGATCCACTGCTGCACATGAAAACGGGCCCTTCGGGGCCCGTTTTTTTTTCGCGGAATCTAGGGAAAGCAGTCTTGATACCGGGCTGGCAAGTTTGTGTGAGTGCGCGGGTGTTTTCCGCGCTCAAGCTGCTTATCTACGTCTTACTGACATCTCCGGTTTCGCCCTCCGGGCGAGTCACTTTTGCGGGCAAAAGTAACCAAAACCCTCCGCCCGATCATCCGGCCCCGGCTACGCCGGGGTTCGCTCATTCCATCGCCGTTCCAGAGGCCCGCCGCGAAGGGCCATCCATGGCCCATCGCGGCTCTCGCGGCATCCATGCCGCTCAACCTCTTCCACGACGATTCCATTCGCCCTCCTGGACGGGCTCTGCACGCCCCCCTAAACCGGAGGCAATTCACGGAGCTTTGGGTGCTTGAACATGGGGTCAGCCCTGGGCTGACCTAGATGCTATCCCGCATCCCAAAAAGCATGCCCGTTCGTGCAGGCGCGCGAATGTCCCCTTGAGGAGGGTGAGTGGAATCGTTGCGTAGAGGGGCGAGCGGCATGGATGCCGCGAGAGGCTTAAAGGGCCAGGGATGGCCCTTGTAAGCCGACCCTCGGAGCGACGATGGAGCGAACGAACCCCGGCTACGCCGGGGCCGGATGATGGGGTGCGCTTTCTTTTGCTTACTTTTCTTTGCGCACTTCAAAGAAAAGTGAGTCGCCCGAGGGGGCGAAACAAGGAATTTCTGCACACACCGCTGCGGCGTCCCAACACCTAAGGAGACGACACACTGATTTGCCAGTCCGGTGCCGAGACTGACGCCCCCGAGATTCTACGAAGAACCTTTTCCTGCCATACGCGCGGCTCAGTCGGTGTTTTCGTCACGAATCAGCACGAAGCTGCTGCCGTGTTCGTCATCCAGGCGCTCGCAGACGAAGTACATCTCCACCTTACCGGCATTCATGGCGGCCAGCAGGTCGCCGGCCTGGGGGGTGAAGAAGGCCTTGGAGCCGGGTTTGGCTTCGCAGGCGATCAGCGCCGTGAAGAACAGTGCCGGGTCGATGCCGTCGAAATAGTCATCGCACTCGGCGGCGTCCCAGTCTTGCGGGGCCTCGAACAGGCCGGTGAACAGCACCTTGGCATCGCCCATGTCCTGTTCTTCGGCATCCAGATCGTCTTCATCGGGGCGGTACACCGTGCAGTCCAGTGACTCGGCGGCGTCCAGTACGCGCTGGCGTTGTTGATCATCGACTAGGGACACGGCGGCTCCGGCTATCAGCAAAAGTGAGGCGTCAGTGTGAGCTGCGGCACTGCGAGCTGCAATCGTTCCTGCGCATTTCCTCGGCGGCCGGAAACTGCGATGCTGCGGCCACCGTGAACACAGCAACGAGAACAAGCCATGAAGATCAGCTCGGATTTCGACAGCGGCAACATCCTCGTGCAGGACGCCAGCGACCCGCACAAGGTGCTGCTGGCCATGCGCAAGGATCTCAACAGCGATCACTTCCAGTGGTTTCATTTCCATGTCGATGGTCTGACGCCCGGCGCGCGCCACGACTTCAGCATCACCAACGCCGGTCAGTCCGCCTACAGCCACGCCTGGACGGGTTACAACGCGGCCGCCTCCTACGATCAGCAGACCTGGTTCCGCGTGCCCAGCCGCTTCGAGAATGGCGCGCTGAGCTTTGGCCTGGAGCCCGAGCGCGAGCAGATCTGGTTCGCCTACTTCGAGCCCTACAGCCGTGAGCGCCACGCCGCGCTGATCAAACAGGCGCTGGCATTGCCAGGTGTCGAGTTGCAGGCCAGCGGGCGCAGCCTCGAGGGCCGCGATATCGAGTTGCTGCGCGTGCACCGCCATGGGAGCGCGATCCGCAAGGTATGGATCATCGCCCAGCAGCATCCTGGCGAGCACATGGCCGAATGGTTTATGGAAGGCATCGTCAGGCGCCTGGGCGACGCTGGTGACAGCGAGCTGGATGCACTGCTGCAGCAGGCCGATCTGTATCTGGTCCCGAACATGAACCCCGATGGCGCCTTCCGTGGCCACCTGCGTACCAACGCGGCGGGGCAGGACCTCAACCGCGCCTGGCAATCGGCAAGCGCCGAGCGCAGCCCGGAGGTGCTGTTCGTCCAGCAGGCGATGCGCGAGATCGGCGTGGACCTGTTTCTGGATATCCACGGCGACGAGGAAATTCCCCACGTGTTCACCGCCGGATGCGAGGGCAACCCTGGCTTCACGCCGCGCCTTGAGGCGCTGGAAAGCGAGTTTCGCCAGCGCCTGGTGGACAGCGGCGCCGAGTTTCAGACCCGCTTCGGTTACCCGCGCAGCGCCCCTGGCAAAGCCAATCTGGCGCTGGCCTGCAATTCGGTGGGGCAGGAATTCGACTGCCTGTCGTTCACCCTGGAAATGCCCTTCAAGGACCATGACGATATGCCGAACCCAAGGACCGGCTGGAATGGTGAGCGATCAATGAAGCTGGCCGCTGACATGCTTGGCGTGATCGGCCAGATGGTCGACCGCCTGCGCTGATCAGGCATGCTCGTGCAGGCTGCCAGGTTCATCCTGGGTGGCCTGCAACTCCTGAAGAATCTTCATCTTCTCGGCAATTTCCCGCTCGGCGGCGGCGCGCTGTTCAGGCAGCATGTTCTCCAGGCCTTCCTCGGTGATGCCGACTTCCTTGAGGATCTTGTCGCGCATCTTCTCCGCAGGTGTCATGGCCATATAGGCCATGAACTCATCCCTGGCGCTCGGCTTGGTCGGGGCCTCCTGCTTGTCGCTGGCGGACAGAGTGCCGGTGTCCTGCAGGCCGTCTTCGCTCACCTGATGGGTCGTGCTGTTGAGGGTGACGAGCATTCGCGCGAAGGCTTCGTCATAGGCCTGCTGGTGGACGTTCGCCTCGTCGCTTTCGAACGCTGGGGCGATCCGCTCGTTCTCCCGGGGCTTGCCGGGCTCGACGAGCAGCGCGGCATCGCTGCTTTTCCTGTAATCCAGCTCCTCGGCGCGGGTGCGCTGCAGGGCCGTGGACATTGCGTAGGGATTGAGCGAACCGATGATGCTCATGGCGGGCCTCCTTGTCGTGAGCTTCTGACTGTGCAAGGCCCGCGCCACCCTGTTGTTTGGTGATAACTGACTGATATGATTAGGTATTTTTTTCGCGACGACGCCCGGCAGGCAGCCGTATGCCACTGGCGGCAAGCCGCTGCCGATTGGTTTTCAGCCAGGTGGCTCGAAAAGACCACGTTGGGCAAGGGCGGGCAGGTGTTCGCTCGAGGTCGGCTGCTGTACAGGTTGTGCCGGCCGCCGAGCCATGGGCGGCAGCACTGGCGTTTGCGGCACGCGACTGCGCTGCACCTGCCACCAGCCAGGCAGCAGGGCACGTACTTCGGGCAGGGTGAAGCGGTCGTCCATCAGGTGCACCACACCGTTGTCCTGCGGCGTGCGGATCACCCGCCCGGCGGCCTGCACGACCTTTTGCAGGCCGGGATACAGATAGGTGTAGTCGTAGCCGCTGCCGAACATCTCGGCCATGCGCAGCTTGATCTGCTCGTTGATCGGGTTGATCTGCGGCAGCCCCAGGGTGGCGATGAACGCGCCGATCAGCCGGTCCCCCGGCAGGTCGATGCCTTCGCCGAACACCCCGCCGAGTACCGCGAAGCCGATTCCCTGGCCGCCGGGTCTGAAGCGCTCGAGAAATTGCTGACGCTCGGCCTCGTCCATCTGCCGGGCCTGCACCCAGCGGGTGAGCTGCGGATGCTCGCGGTCGAACAGCTCCAGTACCTGCTGCAGGTAGGCGTAACTGCTGAAGAACGCCAGGTAGTTGCCCGGGCGCTCGGCGAACTGCCTGGCCATCAGCGCGACGATGGGCGCCAGCGAGCGCTCGCGGTGCTGGTAGCGGGTCGACAGGTTGCTGACCGCCTGAACTTGCAGTTGCTGCGCCTGAAAGGGCGATTCGACATCCACCCAGGGCGTTGCCTCGGGCAAACCGAGCAGGTCGGCGTAATAGCGGGCCGGGCTCAGGGTGGCGGAAAACAGCGTGGTGCTGTGACTGTCCTCGAAGCGCGGCGCCAGAAAGGGCGCCGGCACCACGTTGCGCAGGCACAGCACCGAGTGGCTACGGCCACGGCCATCCGCCTGGCGGCTGATATCGAACAGCGAGTGGGGGCCGAAGGCCTCAGCCAGGCGGCAGAAGGCCATGGCGTCGAGGTAGAACTGCAGCAACTCGCCATCGTTGCCGGTGGGCTGGTCGGTCAGGTGATCGGTTAGGGCACTGACCGCTTTCTGCAGGGACAGGAGCAGCAGATCTGGCGGCTGCGGGTAGGTCTGGTAGTCCTTGCTCTGCTCCTTGTGCAGCTGCTTCCAGTGCCGGCTGATGCGCGACAGCACCGCATTCAGGCCCTTGGGCGCGTTGCCGCGCATGGCCTCGAAACGCGCCTGGTCGAGTTCGGCGCTGTACATGCGCCGGGCGCGTTCGATCAGGTTGTGGGCCTCGTCGACCAGCAGCGTTACCCGCCATTCGTTGATCAGGGTCAGGCTGTAGAGCAGGGCGCCGAGGTCGAAGTAATAGTTGTAATCGCACACCACCACGTCGGCCCAGCGGGTCAGTTCCTGGCTCAGGTAGTAGGGGCAGACTTCGTGCTGCAGGGCGATCTCGCGCACCGCGGACTGATCCAGCCAGACGCGCTCGACCGCCGCCTGGCGCGCGGCCGGCAGGCGATCGTAGAAACCGCGGGCCAGCGGGCAGGACTCGCCATGGCAGGCCTTGTCCGGGTGCTCGCAGGCCTTGTCCCGCGCCACGTGTTCGAGCACCCGCAGGGGCAGGGTCTCACCGCGCAGAATCTGCAGGGCATGTAGCGCCAGCTGGCGGCCCGGGGTCTTGGCGGTCAGGAAGAACAGCCGATCCAGGTTGTTCTCCGGGAACGCCTTGAGCTGCGGAAACAGCGTGCCCAGGGTCTTGCCGATGCCGGTGGTGGCCTGGGCCATCAGGCAATGGCCATCGCGCGCCGCACGGTAAACGGCCTCGGCCAGTTGCCGCTGGCCAAGGCGAAAGCCGGCGTGGGGAAAGCGCAGCTCGGCCAGCGCGGCATCACGGCTGAGGCGATGCGCCTGTTCTTGTTCGGCCCAGGCGATGAAGCGCTGGCATAGTGTCTCGAAGAAACCCTGCAGCTCGGCGGCCGTGCGGCTTTCGCGAAACAGGCTTTCCTTCTGGGTGAGCACGTTGAAGTACACCACGGCGAGGTCGATCTGCGCCAGGCCGCGGCTCTGGCAGAGCAGCCAGCCGTACACCCGCGCCTGGGCCCAGTGCAGCTGGCGGTGGTTTTCCGGTATGCGGTTGATGTCGCCGCGGTGGGTCTTGATTTCCTCGAGCAGGTTGCGCTGCGGGTCGAAGCCGTCGGCCCGGCCGCGTACCTGCAGCGAGGCGAATTCCCCGGCCAGCGGTACCTCGGATTCATAACCGTCGCCGCGCCGGGCGACCACCGTGGCATGCCCGGCCATGCCCTCCTGGGCGGTGGGCGAGGGTGTGAAGCGCAGGTCGAGATCGCCACACTTGGCAGTGAACTCGCACAGGGCGCGCACCGCCACGCGGTAACTCATGCGTCGGCCCACTGCACGTAGCAGACGTCTACCGGCATGCCGTGCTCGGCGCAGAACGCCAGCCAGCGGCGCTGGTTGTCCTGCAGGCGATCGCCGGGGCCTTTGACCTCGATCATCCGGTAGCGCTTTTCCTCGGGCCAGAACTGGATCAGATCCGGCATGCCCGAGCGGTTCGCCTGGACATCCCCCAACAGGCGGCGAAACCAGGCCTGCAGGTGGGCCGCCGGCAGGCAGTCAAGGGCCTGTTCGAGCAGGGTTTCGCTGAGCACCCCCCAGTGCACGAACGGCGACTGGATGCCGAACTTGTCATGGTAGGTCTGGCGAATGCTGTCGCGGTAGCGATGATCGTCCAGCTGCGCCAGGTATTCGGCGAACAGCGTGCGCCGGCGCGGGTAGAATTCCGCGCTCAGCAGATCCGCCGGGCCATGCTGGAACGGATGAAAGAACGCGCCCGGAATCGCGGCGAAGATCGCTGGCCAGCAGAGCAGGCCGAACAGGCTGCAGATCAGCGTGTTCTCGACGTAATGCACCGGCGCATCGCTGCAATGCAGGTGCTGTTGCACCAGCCGCTCGACTGCCAGCATGGACGTTTTCGGCAGGTGCAGATCCAGGCGCGCGGGTGCTTGCACCTTGCTGCGTTTCTGCCCTGGCAAGCCCAGATGACGAGCCAGGCGCACCAGTGCCCGTTCGGCCAGCTGCAATTCGCCATCGCTGAGCGGTTCGGCCACGGCCTGGCTGGCCAGCTCGAAGGCTTCGCGGTGCTGCAGGGTGCGTTCCAGCACCCGGATGCAGCGCTGCCGCGCCGCGCCATAGCCACTGCTGGCGTACACCTGCAGCGCCAGGTCGAAGTCGGCGCCGCGCTCCAGGTGCTGGCCGATGCGAAACAGCAGCTTGGCGCGGCGCTCGGCGATATAGGGATTGTCGTAGCGACGGGCGTCGATGCGGGCGAGCAGCTCGTCGCTGACCTCGCCGGCTTCGAAGGCTTCGCGGCAGCGCTGCAGGTGCAGGTAGTCGTCGACGTCCTCGCGACAGCGCAGGGCCCGCGAGTCCGCCGGAAAGTCGACCCGCTCGTAACGAAAGATACCCAGGTCGGCGAGCACGAATTCCGACCATTCCTGGCGCAGGTTGCCAAAGAACATCAGGCGCAGGCGCTCGCTCAGGTCGTCGATGGTCAGGCTGTAGAGCACGTCGTCGAGAGCCGGGCACCAGGCGGCGAACGACTGGCTGGCCGCGAACTGGGCGGCAAGCTGCTGGGCCAGGTCATCCTTGCGGGCGCGCCGGTCGCTGAGCCGGGCGGCAAAGCTGGCGACGATCTCGTCCTTGCGCAGCAGGGCCAGCAGCACATCGAGTGGCAGCGGTGCATCGTCAAGCACCCAGCCATTGGCGATCAGCGCTGCGGCGGCCTGCCGGCAGCAACCGATTTCCTCGTAGTTCAGCTTGCTGGCCCGAAAGTGCACGCCCTTGCGCATGATCATGCGTACCAGCAGGGCCTGGGCCGCCCAGTCGAGCGCATCGAAGGCCTGCAGGAAGGCCTGTTCGCGGGCATCGAGCAGGTCGGCATGGCGATCACCGATCCAGGCCAGGGCCTTGCGAAAGTTGTGCAGGTAATAGAAACGCGGATCAATGCTTGAAGACATGGGGCAGGCAGGGTACTGTTTTTTTATACAGATATCAGGCCGCCCGTCATCTGGCAATGGCCATGGGATGGGCGGATGCTACAACATACTGTCACTCGGCATCGGTCGCGGATTACACTGCACTTCCATTGCCGCCTGGAACGGGCCACCATGCACAGCCAGTTTGCGCCTCTCTCACCAGGCAACCTGACCGAGCGACACTACGAGATGCTGGTCCAGGCGGTGGTCGACTACGCCATCTTCATGCTCGACCCGGCGGGGGTCGTGGTCTCCTGGAACGCCGGGGCGGCGCGCATCAAGGGCTACGACGCCGTCGAGGCGATCGGTCAGCATCTGTCCATTTTCTATACCGCTGAAGACCGCCGCGCCGGCAAGCCCGGCTACCTGCTCGACCGGGCGTTGCGTGAAGGCCGCGCCCAGGACGAAGGCTGGCGGGTGCGCAAGGACGGTACGCGTTTCTGGGCCCTGGTGGTCATCGATGCGATTCGCAACGAGCAGGGCGATATCATCGGCCTGGCCAAGATCACCCGCGACATCACCGACCGCCACGAAGCCGAAGGCCGCTACGACGCCTTGCGCGCCCAGCTGTTCCAGGCCCAGAAGCTGGAAGCCCTCGGGCAACTGAGCGGCGGCATGGCCCACGACTTCAACAACCTGCTGACCATCATCCTCAGCGCCGCCAAGCTGGCCAGCCGTACCGATGATCCCGCGCGTCTGGCCAGCCTGCTGGACAACATTCAGACCGCTGGCGAGCGCGGCGCGCAGATGACCCGTAATCTGCTGACCTTCGCCCGCTGCGAGCCCAAGCCCAGTCGCCTGGTCGACCTCAACCAGTTGCTGGATGCGGCCTCCACCTTCATCAGCCAGGCGCTGCCCAGGACCATGACCCTGCAGATGCAGGTTGGAGATGGATTGCATACCGTGCAACTGGACCCCAGCGAACTGGAAATGGCCCTGCTCAACCTGATTCTCAACGCCCGCGATGCCATGGGTGGTCTCGGCACGGTGCAATTGCAGGCGGGCAATCGGCAGTTGGCGGGGGAGGTGGACGGCCTGCACGGCGCGTTCGTGGTGATCGCCGTTGCCGACCAGGGCTGCGGCATCGACCCGGCGATTCGTCCGCGCCTGTTCGAGCCCTTCTTCACCACCAAGGACACCGGCAAGGGAACCGGACTGGGTCTTTGCCAAGTCTATGGTTTTGCCCGTCAGGCTGGCGGTACCGTGCAGGTCGAGAGCGTCACCGGCCACGGAACGACCATGAGTCTGTACCTGCCGGCATCCTCCGGTCAGTCGGCAGATGCGCAGGCCTGAACATGATAGTATCGCCAATCACTTTTTCAGCCAGCGCGGCGGGGTTTGGGTGACCCATGTGTCAACCCAGGCCATATTTGCGTAATTTCGACTGAGGCAAGCCAGATCTTGGAAAAGCTACAACGCCTTCAAAGTGGGATCGAGGGACTTGACGCTCTGTTGAAGGGCGGTCTGGTGGCCGGTGCATCCTATATCGTTCAGGGGCGCCCCGGCTCTGGCAAGACGATTCTCGCCAACCAGGTCGCGTTCAACCATGTGCGCGACGGTGGCCGTGTTCTGGTGGCCACCCTGTTGGCTGAGTCCCATGAAAGGCTCTTTCAATTCCTTTCCACGATGAGTTTCTTCGACCCCAGCAAGGTCGGTGCGGAGATTCAATTCGTCAGCGCCTTCGACACCCTGGAAAACGAGGGGCTCGACGAAGTCGTCAAGCTGCTGCGCCGCGAGATCAGCCGCCAGAAGGCCACGCTGCTGATCGTCGACGGTCTGCTCAATGCCCGCTCCAAGGCGGAGAACCAGATCGACACCAAGAAATTCATCTCCGAGCTGCAGGGCCATGCGGCCTTCGCCGGGTGCACGGTGCTGTTCCTGACCAGCTCGCGGCTGGACGACGGCAGCCCCGAGCACACCATGGTCGATGGTGTAGTCGAACTGGGCGAAGAACTGTTCGGTGCCCGCTCGGTGCGCCGCATCCACCTGCGCAAGACCCGCGGCAGCGGCGCCTTGTCCGGCCTGCACGAGTGCGAAATCACCGACGACGGATTGGTGATTCACCCGCGTCTGGAAAGCCTGTACAGCCAGCCAAGCCAACCAGACAGCGAAACCCTGGGGCAGATTTCCAGTGGTATATCGAGTCTTGATGAGCTGATCGGCGGTGGGCTGGCGGCGTCCTCGGTCACCTTGATCATGGGGCCATCGGGCGTCGGCAAGACCACCCTGGGGCTCAACTTCCTGGCGCAATCCACCGTCGAGGCGCCGGGCCTGCACTTTGGTTTCTATGAAACGCCGCAACGCCTGCGCCTGAAGGCCGAGGCGCTGGGCATCGACTTCGGTGCCCTGGAGGCCAGCGGCGCGCTGCATATCCTGTGGCAGCCGACTACCGAGGGGCTGCTCGATGGCCTGGGTGCCAAGGTCATCGAGGCGGTACGCGCGAGGGGTATCAAGCGTCTGCATATCGACAGCCTCGGCGGCCTGGCCCGCCTGGCGACAGGCAACGCACGTCTGATCGAGTTCTTCAGCGCGCTGATGAACCAGCTGCGGGCCATGGGCGTCACGGTATTCGCCACCTGGGAGATGCGCGACCTGTTCACCGCCGAGATCAACGCCCCGGCTCCGGAGCTGTCGAGTATCGTCGACAACCTGATCCTCATGCGTTTCGTGGAAAAAGACGCTGAACTAAAGCGGCTCCTGTCCATCCTTAAGATGAGGGACAGGTGTTACGATCCCTCGCTTTTGGAAGTGGTCATCAGTGATCATGGTATTGAACTCAGCAAGGCCTTTAGACATGCCGCGGGTGCGCTGTCGGGCAATGCCGTCCCTGCGCAGGACGCCTGAGCCATGTGTGCCTGACCGAGCCAATAAACTATGACAACCATCTTGATAGTCGACGATGAATACCTGATTGCGGATATTCTCGGCTATGCCATGGAAGACGAAGGCTACATGGTGGTCAAGGCCAGCAATGGCCGTCGCGGCCTCGAGGTGCTCGACCGTGAGCGCCCCGAACTGGTGATTACGGATTTCATGATGCCGGTCATGGACGGTCTCGAATTCGCCCGGGCCATTCGCGCCCGGCCAGGGTCGGCGGATCTGCCGATCATTCTCATGAGTGGCGCCCAGGCTAGCGTCGGGCGCGCCAGCCCCGAACTGTTCGCCGCGGTGTTCGACAAGCCGTTCGATATCAATCAGGTCATCGCCAAGGTCAGGGAGCTGATCGGCCCGAGTTGATCGCAACCATCGTGCTGGTGACGGCACGGCAACCCTTGCGCCCTCTGGTTCACAAGCGGAACGCCTCATGGCTGTGGTGATCGAACGCTGCGCACGCCCAGGCGCGTGTCCATGTGCCCGAAACCGTCGTGCTGAATTCATGGGTGAAAAGGTGGGGCGGGCATCGGTAGACGCCAGGTTGCCCGTTGCGGTGTCGGGTTCGCAACCGAGCGGGCGGGACTATCCGGGCGCCGCGCACGCGAAGGACTGTCCTCGCGCATCCTGATCTGCAGCGACGAATCCCATGAGCTCTTGCCGCTGCTCACCGGCCTCGAGCCGCGGCGTCGGATAGCGGTCAGCTGGCTGTGGCGCCTGCGCTGAAAAGCATCGCCAAACCATTCTCCATAGCGAGTTGGGCGAGGCCCTCGACGAGCCTCTGCCAGGGCGATCCTGGCCGCTCGCAGCCCCTGCCACGGCCTTTCGGCAACTTTTTTCACGCAAAGCATGCGGATGCGGAATCAAAGCGTTGCTCCGTAGTCCTAAACCCTGACAACGAATAGCGGCACCCCAGCGCGCCGCCTCCAACACCCTCGAAACACCGGGTTGGATGTCGAACCGTTGCAGCACCAGACGCCGTTTTTCGCGCTGCCCTCTACCCGAGTAGGCAGATGCCAGACGGGTGGTTGCCAAGGGAAGGGATGCTGCAGCCTGCACCGCCTCGACACGCATTGGCGGGCGTGCAGATGCCTGTGGTTCGGCTTAGAACTGCCAGCGTCCATCAATCGAGTGTCGCCGTACCGTTACGGCGATTGTGGGGGAGATATTAACCATTGAACGGTAATCACAGCCTATGAAAATGTTGAAGGAATCCCTCAAGAAGGTCTTGCCGCGGGACAGTATCGATAACCTCAAGACCTTGCAGAAGAGACTCGCCATGGGCTGGATCCGGGCGTTGTCGCGCTCGGCCATGTTGCGCCGTTTCCATTATTCGTTCTTCTCCTCGGCCTTTGACCGCGAAGCCTATGCGGTGGTCGTCGGCCACCTGCAGCATGAGCAGAACCTGTCCGGTGCCGAGCCGGTGAACTATTTCCTGCGTCGCGCCGTGCATCGCATCGAGAAGGGGCTGATCATGCAGCCGCGGCGTCAGGTGTTCGCGCTCGACTACATCAACGATACGGTCGACAGCTACATCGCCTCGCTCAACGGCAACGTCGATCGCGACGAGGTCAGCTGGGCCCACGATGTGCTCGCCGAATACTTTGCCGTCACCGGCGACCATCCGGTGCTCAACCGCGCCCGCGAGAAGTTCGCCCGTTTCGAGCGCCCCAGCGGCTCGCCCGAAACCCTGCGCCATCCGGACGCCGAGCGTGTGCCGTTCGCAGTCGACCTGAGCACGCCGAGCGTCGATTTCACCGCCATGCGTCAGCTGGCGATGAAGCGCCGTTCGGTGCGCTGGTACCAGCAGGGCCGTCCGGTGCCGCGGGAAGTGATCGACAAGGCCGTGGAAGTCGCCGTGCAGTCGCCGAGTGCCTGTAACCGCCAGCCCTATCGCTTCGTGGTGTTCGATGACCCCGCCTCGGTGGCCCAGGCGTCGCGCCTGCCCATGGGGGTGGCCGGCTTCGATCACAATTTCCCGGCCATCGTCGCCGTGGTCGGCCGCTTGCGCGCCTACCCCCACGTGCGCGACCGCCACGTGATCTACATCGACGGCGCCCTGGCGGCAATGTCCTTCATGTTCGCGCTGGAGACCCAGGGCGTATCGTCCTGCTCGATCAACTGGCCGGACATTCCCGAGCGTGAAGAGGCCGCGGCCAGGCTGCTCAAGCTCGACCCGGACGAGCGCATCGTGATGTTCATTTCCCTTGGCTACGCCGCCGACACCGGCCTGGTGCCGTATTCGCAGAAGCTCTCGCTGGAGGAAGCCCGCAGCTATATGCGCCTGGAGACGCCCGCTCGATGAGTGCCTCGCGTGTCCAGGAGGGTATGAAGTACCTCCGCAATTCCGGCTGGATGCTGGCCGAGAAGTTTCTGATGCTGGCCATTGGCCTGGCCACCACGGTGGTGCTGGCGCGCTACCTGGGGCCCGAGGATTTCGGTTACCTCAACTACGCGCTGGCGCTGCTGGGCTTGCTCAGCATCGTCGTGCACCTGGGGCTCACCGGCCTGGTGGTCAAGGAGCTGCGCAGCAACCCCGACAATGAAGACCAGATTCTCTCCACGGTATTCGTGATCAAGGTGGGCTGCTCGGTGATCGCCTTCGCGATCATGATGAGCACCTACCTGTTCGGCAACGACCAGAACTTCCTGGTGCTGCTGTTCACCGCCCTGGCGCTGTTCTTCACCCCGTTCGAGATGCTCATAGACTGGTTCCAGGCGCGGGTGCAGGCCAAGTACGCGGCGGTGGCCGGCTTCGTCGGCCAGCTGGGCGGCAACGGCCTGAAGATGATCCTGGCCATCGCCGGTGCCGGCCTGGTGTATATCGCCCTGGCCCACGTGGTGGTGGTGATGGTCACTTCGGCGATCCTGGTCTGCTACGCGGTGATGCTCAAGCGCGATTTCCGTTTCGACTTTTCCTGGCCCCTGGGCAAGGCGCTGCTCAAGAAGAGCTTTCTCATCTTCCTGGGTTCGCTGTCGGCGGTGATCTACCTCAAGGTCGACCAGATCATGCTGCAGTACATGCTCGGCGAGTACGCCGTGGGGGTGTATTCGGCGGCGTCGCGGTTGTCCGAGGCCTGGTACCTGATCCCGACCATTCTCATGGCTTCGGTGTTCCCGAAGATGATCGACCTGCACAAGAGCGACACCGCCGGCTACAACCGCTTCATGCAGGTGGCGCTGGATGTGTTGTTCTTCATGGCCTTCGCCCTGGCCGTGGTGGTGTTCTTGCTCTCCGACTGGATCGTGCACCTGCTGTACGGCGCCCAGTACGTCGACGCCGGCCCGGTGCTGGCGATCCATATCTTCGCCGCGACCTTCGTGTTCATGCGCGCGCTGTTCAGCAAGTGGATCATCATCGAGGAAGCCTTCGTCTTTTCCCTGGTCACCCAGGGCCTCGGCGCGCTGAGCAACATCGTGCTCAATTACTACCTCATCCAGAGCCACGGCGTGGTCGGCTCGGCCTGGGCGACGCTGATTTCCTATTCCATCGCCGGCTACGTGAGCTTGCTGCTGTCACGCAAGACACGGCCGCTGTTCATCATGATGACCAAGAGTATTTGCCTGCACGTGTTCATAAGCGTGCCCCAGTTGATTCGTGAATTCAGGAGAAGGTGATATGTACGTCGAGATTCGCAAGGCCGGTTTCGTCAACAAGGGGGCGGCACTGATGCTGCACGCCGCCCTGCAGCAGGTGCGCAAGAACTTGCCAGCTGCCAAGGTGGTGATGGAGCCCGGCCGGGCCAATAGCCCCTATCCTTATGTCAATCGCGCGTCCCTGGGGCTTTACCAGAAGGCCTGGCTGTGGCGCAAAGGCATCCCGTTCGGTGACCTGGCCGCCCTGGTGCCGGCCGGTATCCGCGAGCAGTACGGCATCGTGCTGGACAAGGACATCAACGTGGTACTGGACGCCGCCGGCTTCGCCTACAGCGACCAGTGGGGCCCGGATCTGTCCGAGGAGCTGGCCCGTTCCAGCAAGCGCTGGAAGAAGCAGGGCTCCAAGGTGATCCTGCTGCCCCAGGCCTTCGGGCCGTTCCGCGACCCGCGCAGCCGCGAGGCGGTGAAGGCGTTCGTCGACAACTGCGATCTGATCTTCGCCCGCGAGCAGATCTCCTACGACTATCTGACCGAGATCGTCGGCGAGCGCGACAACATCAAGATCGCCCCGGACTTCACCAACCTGATCAGCGGGCCGGTGCCGGACTACTTCGATCCTGCCATCCACCAGGTCTGCCTGGTGCCCAACTGCCGCATGCTCGACAAGACCAATGACAGCATCGCCAAGGGCTATGCACCGTTCCTCGAGCGTGCCGCCAAGGCACTGGTGGAGCGCGGCGCCAAGCCGTTCCTGCTGATCCACGAAGGCGAGGGCGATGCGCGCCTGGCCGAGCAGGTGTCCCAGGCGGTCGGCGGCCTGCCGATCCTGCGCGAGACCGACCCGCTGGCCATCAAGGGCATCCTCGGCGCCTGCCGTGGCACCCTCGGTAGCCGCTTCCACGGCCTGGTCAGCGCGCTGTCCCAGGGCGTGCCGTCCCTGGCCACCGGCTGGAGCCACAAGTACCAGATGCTGTTCGCCGACTATGGCTTCTCCGAGGGCGTGCTGGACATCAACCTGAGCGACGAGGAACTCGATCGCGCCCTCGACAACCTCACGGACCCGGTGCAGATGCAGGCGCTTTCCGCGCGCCTGAACGCCCATTCCGCGGAGCTCAAGACCCGCACCCAGGCCATGTGGAACGAGGTGTTCGCGTTGATCGAGCAGGGCCACAACGTACGCAGCGAGAAGCCGGTTGCCGTGGCAACTGGGCGTTAAACGGACGAGGGCGATGCCGCATCGGCGGCATCGCCTTTTCCAGCGTGCCAGACCAAGGTTCTTCGCTCTTTAGGGGAGCGCCTGGTTGATGCCGGACTGGCAAGTTTGTGTGCGTTGCCGATGGCTTGGCACTCTCCATTAGCACGCCGCCTGGCCGGGTGGGTTTCGCCCCTTACGGGCGACTCACTTTCTTTGCTTGTGCAAAGAAAGTAAGCAAAGAAACACACCCCTACATCCGGCCCCGGCTGCGCCGGGGTTCCCTCGCTCCATCACCACTCCAGGGGCACGCTGCGAAGGGCCATCCCTGGCCCATCGCAGCTCTCGCGACATCCATGTCGCTCAACCCCTTACATGGCGATTCCACTCGGCCTCCTGAAGGGGACCATGTCGCGAGCTTGCGACATCTGCGCAAGATCAAAGTCGGTAGCGTTTGGCTTTTGCTCTTGAAGCGCGATCTCACAGACGACGCCCAAGTCCCCTTCAGGAGGCCGAGTGGAGGTGTTGCGTAGGGGAGCGAGCCGCATGGATGCGGCGAGAGGCTTAATGGGCCAGGGATGGCCCATGTAAGCCGGCCCCCGGAGCGGCACCGGAGCGAGGAAACGCAGCGAAGCGGAGTAACAGCCGAAGGCTGGCCCGCAGGGTGAGCAAAGCGAATCAAGTTTCGCGCAGCGAAACCCGGATGTCGGGGTGCCCTTCTTTGGCACACCTTTCTTGGGCAAGCAAAGAGACGTAGCGAAGCGCAGTAACAGCCGCAGGCTGGCCCGAAGGGTGAGCGCAGCGAATCAAGGTGTGGCGCCCGTAAGGGGCGCAAGACAAAGGTTCAGCAGACGCGGTAACGGATAGTGCCAAGTCAGTAAGTGATACGCACACAAACTTGCCAGTCCGGTGCCAAGACTGATTTTTCTGAGAGACCGCGATGAACAAAAAACGCCCGGACGATCACTCGTCCGGGCGTTTCAGTACCTGCAGTCGACTCAGGATTTGCGGTCGTAGGCGCTTTGTTCGCTGACTGGGACATTGCTGTCACGGCCATTGCGCACGATGTAGTAGAAGAACCGCGGAATGCCGATCACGTAGCGGGCGAACAGCCGGCGCGGTTCCATCAGCAGGCGATAGGCCCATTCCATGCCGACCTTGCGAACCAGTTCGGGCGCCCGGTTGAAGCGCTGGGCGGCGAAATCCAGGATCGCGCCACCGCAGATCATCAGGGCAGGGCGGTTGAGGTTGCGCTGCAGGGTGACGGCCACCTCTTCCTGGCGCGGCATGCCCATGCCCATGACGATCAACGGAATCTTGCCCGGCTGCAGGTGCTCCAGAACGAATTCCAGGTAGCGCTCCACGGGCTGGAAGCCGTCGATGGCGTGATAGTCACGACCGCGGAACAGGGCGTTGGCGCCTTCCTCGGTCCATGGCTCGCAGGTACCCATGGCGAACAACTGGTACCGGTCGCTGCGCTCGCCCTGCAGGGCGTGCTCGATCAGCGCCGGAATGAAATCGGTACCGTTGAGGTTGGCCCCGGGCGCCAGGCCGTTCAATTGGCAGGCCAGCTTGATGCCGATGCCGTCGCGCAGCAGATGGTTGATCTGCAGGAAGTGGCGGCGTGCGCGCTTGTCCTGCTGGATCAGGTTGTAGCCATGCTGGTTGAGAAAGCCAACGATGGTCGGTTTCTTCGGAGTGCTCAAGTCTTCGAGCAACGGCGTCACATCATGTTCTTCCAGCAACTTCAGTTTGTGAATAACGGGGTCGTACAGGAGTTTGGAAGTTTTCACGGGCGAGCCTCGTTGTCGGAAAGTAGGAGAGTTATCCGGAGGGCGTTCACGGGGGCTTCGCGCTTTGCTTGTTCTTGTAGGAAGTCCGTTTGATAGCGAAATGGAAGGCATTCCTTGCCCCATCGGGTGTGAACTGGCAGAGCCATGGGAACGGTAGCCAACCACCCGGCGAAGGGGCCCTGGAGGGCCCCGGTGATGGGCGCCGGCGCAATCAGCACTGCCCCGGGCTCAGGCCGCAGAAACCTTGAGTTCCTTGACGCGGCCATAGTTGTCTGAGAAGCGGATGATATCGTCCTCGCCCAGGTAGGTCCCGGATTGCACTTCGATCAGCTCGAGCGGAATCATGCCCGGGTTTTCCAGGGCATGGATCTGGCCGATCGGAATGTAGGTCGACTGGTTTTCGGTGACCATGTAGGTCTCGTCGCCATTGGTCACCTGGGCGGTGCCGCTGACCACGATCCAGTGCTCGGCGCGGTGGTGGTGCATCTGCACCGACAGCTTGGCGCCCGGCTTCACGGTGATGCGCTTGACCTGGTAACGCGCACCATTGTCGATGGAGTCGTACATGCCCCACGGACGGTACACCTCGCGGTTGTTGAGGTACTCGCAACGCTCCTCGCGCTTGAGCTGCTCGACGATGCGCTTGACCTCCTGGGCCTTGTCCTTGTGGGCGACCATGACGGTGTCCTTGGTCTCGACGATGATCAGGTCCTCGACGCCAACGGTGGTCACCAGACGGTAGTCGGCATGCACATAATTGTTCTGGCTGTCGTGGCTGAGCACGTCGCCCTTGTGCACGTTGCCCTGTGCGTCCTTGTCGCTGACGTCCCACAGCGCGGACCAGGAGCCGATGTCGCTCCAGCCGGCATCCAGGGGCACCATCACCGCGTCCTCGGTCTTTTCCATCACTGCGTAGTCGATGGAGTCTTCAGGGCAGGCGGCAAAGGCCTCCTTGCCGATACGCACGAAGTGCATGTCTTCTTCGCTCTGGGCGGTGGCGCGGCGGCAGGCGTCGAGAATCTCCGGCTGCCAGCGCTGCAGCTCTTCGAGGTAGCGGCTGGCGCGGAACATGAACATGCCGCTGTTCCAGAAGTGTTCGCCGGAGGCCAGGTAGCGCTCGGCGGTTTCGCTGTCGGGCTTCTCGACGAACTGCTTCACGGCGAAGCCGCCTTCGCCGGCAGCGGCGCCTTTCTGCAGGTAGCCGTAGCCGGTTTCGGCATGGGTCGGCACGATGCCGAAGGTCACCAGTTTGCCGGCTTGGGCGAAGGGCAGGGCAGTTTCTACGGCGCGGTGGAAGGCGTCCACGTCCTTGATCAGGTGGTCGGCGGCGAGAACCAGCAGCACCGGGTCGTGTTCTTTTTCCAGCGCCTTGATCGCGGCCAGGGCAACCGCGGGGGCGGTGTTACGGCCTACCGGCTCGAGCAGGATGCTGGCGTTGTCGATTCCCAAGGTGCGCAGCTGTTCGGCGGCGAGGAAACGGTGCTCCTCGTTGCAGATCAGGCACGGCTGGCTGACCTTCAGGCCGTCCAGGCGGCGAATGGTCGCCTGCAGCATGGACAGCGAGTCATCGGCGATCGGCAGGAACTGCTTGGGGTTGAGTTGGCGCGAAAGCGGCCACAGGCGCGAGCCATTGCCGCCGGAAAGAATGACAGGAATCATCGTGGAGCTCCTCCCATGAAGAGTGATTGCCGAAGTTTGAATTCCCTGAGCAGGATCGGCAGGATCAGGAACGCGTCGCGAACATAGCGGCCCACCAGACGGCGTGGTTCGGTATAGGCGCGGTGCAGCCATTCCAGCGAACAGCGCTGCATCCACAGCGGAGCGCGGCGCAGCTTGCCGGACAGAAAGTTGATCGAGGCGCCCACGCACAGGCCGATGCCGACGGCCTGGTCGCTCTCGAAGATCTTGTGCGCGAGAATTTCCTGACGTGGGCAGCCCACCGACAGCACCACCAGGTGGGAGGGGTGCTCGACGACGAAGGACAGGCAGGCCTGGATCGCTTCTTCACTGTCGATGAAACCCATCGGCGGGTTGTGGTGGTGGAAGTTGATGCTTGGAAAGCGTTCACGCAGCCGCGCGATGTCATCGTCCTCGCAGCCGATGATGGTCACGTCCCAGGCGCGCTCCTCGGCGATGCCGATCAGCTCGGCGGTCAGGGTGCTGCCGGGGATGGCGTCCTCGACCGGCACCTTGAGCATGCGCAGCAGTGGCAATAGCACGCGGCTGTCGCAGATGCGGTGACGGGCCACGGCGTAGGCGCGCTTGAGGTCGCGGTCGGTTTCCAGCTGCACCACGTGATTGACGTTGGGCGTCACGATATAGCTGTACTTGCTGGTGCTGTGCTCAACCAAGTCCTCGATCAGGCGATGCTTGGTGCCAGCGTAGAACTCGATGTCAAAGGCCTTCATCAACACCTCTCTGCGCCACTGGCGCGTGTCACGGACGGGCAACGGTTGTTGTTGCTCGCGATTCATTTGCCCAAGGCCGCTTTCAGCAGTTTGCTGTGGGTATGCACGTAGTGCAGGACATACAAAGAGATACTGTGCAACGGCGATAGTTTCATGACCTCCCGACGAATGCGCATGTCTTCCTTCAGCGCGTCGAAACGACGGCTGGTGGAGACTCCGGTGGTGTCGAAAATGCACAGCGGCGACTCGATCTTCAGCACATCGAGCTGGTGATCCTGGCCCTGCAGGAATTCGACGATCATGCAATAGTCGGCCGAGAGCTTGAAATCCTCGCGAAAGCGCACGTTGCGCAGCCGCTCGTTCTCGAAGTACATGGCCTGGTGGCTGGACGGCATGCCCAGCACCAGGTGCTCGATCTTCTTCGCCTTGGCTGCTGTCAGGCGACCAACGGCGTCCTGCAGGTAATAGTCGCCGTACACGTAGCGCGGTTTGCCCGGTGCCCGTTCGATGGCATCGGCGACCTTCTGCAGCACGTTCTCGTCGTAGAAGAAGTCGCCGCTGTTGAGGAACAGGGTGTAGCCCTCGGTCGCCGAGCCCTTGATCAGGCCCTTGTTCATGGCGTCGTAGAGCCCCTTGTCGCGCTCGGAGGTGATTTCGGCGTAGGGCTCGTCAATGGTCGCCAGCCACTCGGCGCCGCCGTCCGTGGAGGCGCCGTCGACGACGATCCAGCGGAAGTTGCGGTAGGTCTGGGCAGCCACACTCTGGTAGGTCTGCTTGAGACCCGCCAGGTTATTCCAGTTGATGGTTACGATACTGAATTGGGTCATGGCGTGTGCCTCTGATCTCACGAGTCGGGGATGCTTGCGCGGCATAGGCGCGGGAGTAGTACAGGAAGCAGGCGGCGCCGATGCCCAGGACATCGCCGCCGTACATCAGGGAGTTGGACAGGAACATGTTGAGCATCTGGAACCAGAACACCAGCTGGAAGGCGCTGAGCAGCGGGCCCTTGTTCGGGCAGCGCTTCATGATGCGCAGATAGCCGACGTAGAAGATCAGCGCGATCAGCGGGGTGAGGAAACCGTAGCGGTAGTACACGCCGAAGATGCCCACGTCCGATAGGTAGAAGTGCGGGTTGTAGAGCGTGCTGAAACCGCCCTTCCACTGCAGCGACAGCGAGCCCATGCCGATGTACATGTTGTCGGCCACCGCGCCGAGGATGATCGCCGTGGTGGTATCGCGTACGCCCGGGCCGGTGGTGGCTTCGTCGAGCAGCGCCTGGAACTTGTCGAACTGGGCGTAGTAGAAGTCCGGGAAGATGAAGAACGAGGTCACCAGGATGGTGGCGGCCAGCAGGCCCAGCTTGAGCAGCGAGTCGATGCGGTCGCGGAAGATCCACAGGCCGGCCAGGCACCAGATGATCATGGTCTGGCGGGTCTGCAGTACCAGCCACAGGTAGGACGCGAAGAACAGCAGGGTGAAGACCTTGGGCAGCGAGATACGATCCTTCATGCTGTACATCAGCATGAAGGCGCAGATGGTCACGTAGCTCGAGCCGATGCGGAAACGATTGGGGCGCAGCAGCACGTCGCCGGCGTCCTTGGCATCCACGGTAAAGGACACGTTGGTGTTTTCCGGGATGATCCCGAAGTAGTAGCAGTAGCCGACGAAGGCGCAGGCCAGGCCCGAGTAGAGAAAGAAGGTCTCCAGGTGCTTCTGGGTAGGCGCGGTCTTGATCATCAGGAACAGCGCCGGGAAGAACACCAGGTAGGCGAAGCTGCGGCGCTCTTCGAGCAGGCCGTAGATGAATGGCTGATCGAAATTCAGCTCGGCCATGATCGCCGAGACCACGGGCAGCACCACGCCCATGAAGATGATCAACAGGCTGGTCTTGGACTGGTAGATGCGCTTCCAGACCAGAAACAGCGCCGCCGAGCACCCGAGAATGCCGAGCAGCCACAGCTCGCGCAGGTAGGGGATGCCAGCCTTCTTGTCGTCGGTCAGAAAGAAACAGGCCGAGTTCAGGACAAACAAGATCAGCAGCAGATTGCGGTATGCCAGGAGTTGCTTGAACAAGCTCGCCTTCCCATATCGTAATTGTCTTGGCTCGCAGGCGCCGCCGCGTAGGCGTGGCTTGCGAGGTATCTAGTACAGCGCCTGCAAATAGTCGCGGGTATTGCTGTGGATGCGCGCTTCGTCGCGCATCTGCTCGATCGGCCACCAGCGGTAGCGACCGTGTTGCACACTGGGCGGCTGCAGGTTCTGCTGCGCGCCCAGTTCCAGGGCGTAGGCGATGACCACGTAGTGGGTATCCGGCGACTCGCCGAACACGCTGTCGTCATAGAAGTGCTCGTACACGCCGAGCAGCCTGGCCTGGTCACGGCTGAACGCCTGGCCCAGTTCTTCCTGGGTCAGGCGCGCGAACGCTGCGTCCAGGGTTTCGTTCTTCAGGATCCGCCCGCCCGGGGCGAACCAGCTGCCCTGGGCAGGGCGGTTGAGCCGCTCGCCCAGCAGCAGTTCGCCCTGCAGGTTGCGTACCAGCAGGTCGATGGATACCAGCGGCGTGCTGGCGACCACGGTCTTGAAGGTATCGGCCGGCAGGAACATGTCAGCCCCGTACGTCGTCGATGTTGTCGACGAACCAGCGGTAGGCATCACGCAGGCCGGTTTCCAGGTCGATGCTCGCCGTCCAGCCGAGCTTGGCCAGGCGCGAGACGTCCATCAGCTTGCGCGGCGTGCCGTCGGGCTTGCTGCTGTCGAAGCTCAGGCGGCCCTGGAACTCGGTGACCCGCGCGATGGTTTCGGCCAACTCGCGAATGGTGCAGTCCTGGCCGGTGCCCACGTTGATGTGCGAGAGCATCGGCTGGGTGTGCGCCTGGTACGTGGCTTCATCCAGGTTCATCACGTGGACGCTGGCCGCGGCCATGTCGTCGACGTGCAGGAACTCGCGCATCGGCGTGCCGCTGCCCCAGATCACCACCTCATCGTCGCCTCGCAGGGTCGCTTCATGGAAGCGACGCAGCAGGGCGGGGATGACGTGGCTGTTTTCCGGGTGGTAGTTGTCGTGCGGGCCGTACAGGTTGGTCGGCATCACGCTGCGGTAGTCGCGACCATGCTGGCGGTTGTAGCTCTCGCACAGCTTGATCCCGGCGATCTTGGCGATCGCGTAGGGCTCGTTGGTCGGCTCCAGCACGCCGGTCAGCAGCGCTTCTTCACGCATCGGCTGCTCGGCATGCTTGGGGTAGATGCACGAGCTGCCCAGCGACAGCAGCTTCTGCACGCCGGCTTCGTGGGCGGCGTTGATGACGTTGGCCTCGATCATCAGGTTCTGGTAGATGAAGTCGGCCGGGTACTGGTTGTTGGCGTGGATGCCGCCGACCTTGGCCGCGGCCAGGTAGACCTGGTCGATGCGCTGCTCGGCGAAGAAGCGTTTCACGCTGGCCGCATCGACCAGGTCCACGCTTTCGCGTGGTGCCGTGACGATGCTCTGGTAGCCCAGGTTCTGCAGGTGGCGCACGATCGCCGAACCGACCATCCCGCGATGGCCGGCGACGAAGACGCGCTGATCAAGACGCGCGCTCATGCTCAGTTCTCCACGGAGACTGGCAGTTCGTGGCCGTGCTCCTTGAGCAGGGCATGGCGCTGGGCGACCTTGAGGTCTTCGCGAACCATCTCGGCGCACATCTGCTGCACGGTGATTTCCGGCGTCCAGCCCAGTTTGGTCTTGGCCTTGGTCGGGTCGCCGAGCAGGGTTTCCACTTCCGCAGGGCGGAAGTAGCGCGGGTCGATGCGCACGATCACGTCACCGACTTTCAGCGCCGGGGCCTTGTCGCCGTCGATACGCTCGACGATGCCTTGCTCGTCCACGCCGCTGCCTTCGAAGCGCAGGTGCACGCCCAGCTCGGCCGCCGACCAGGTGATGAACTCACGCACCGAGTACTGCACGCCGGTGGCGATCACGAAGTCGTCCGGTTGCTCCTGCTGCAGCATCATCCACTGCATGCGCACGTAGTCCTTGGCATGGCCCCAGTCACGCAGCGAGTCGATGTTGCCCATGTACAGGCAAGGCTCCAGGCCCTGGGCGATGTTGGCCAGGCCACGGGTGATCTTGCGGGTCACGAAGGTCTCGCCACGGCGCGGCGACTCGTGGTTGAAGAGGATGCCGTTGCATGCGTACATGCCATAGGCTTCGCGGTAGTTGACGGTGATCCAGTAGGCGTACAGCTTGGCGACCGCGTAGGGCGAGCGCGGGTAGAAGGGGGTGGTTTCCTTCTGCGGGATTTCCTGCACCAGGCCGTACAGCTCGGAGGTGGAGGCCTGGTAGAAACGGGTTTTCTTTTCCAGGCCCAGCAGGCGGATGGCCTCGAGGATACGCAGGGTACCCATGGCATCGACGTCGGCGGTGTATTCCGGCGCTTCGAAGCTGACTGCCACGTGGGACTGCGCGCCGAGGTTGTAGACCTCGTCAGGCTGCACTTCCTGGATGATGCGGGTCAGGTTGGACGAGTCGTTGAGGTCGCCGTAATGCAGGATGAAGTTCTGGTTGTCGACATGCGGATCCTGGTAGATGTGGTCCACACGCTGGGTGTTGAAGGACGACGCGCGGCGTTTGATGCCATGCACCTGGTAACCCTTTTCCAGCAGGAACTCGGCGAGGTAGGAACCGTCCTGACCTGTGATACCGGTGATGAGTGCTTTTTTCTGTTCCATTGCAATACCTGCCATGTTCAATTGATTAGAGAGCTGTAGCCACATTGCTGCGCGCGGTCGGAGGATCAGGCGCGCTTGAGCAGCATTTGCAGACGTTCCATGACGCCGAGAAAAATGATCCGTACCGACGGAAACTTGTAAAAGAAACGGTAGATGTCGTACTCCGCCTTCTGCCGCATCTTGCTGTCGCTGCTGAGGTCGGCGGAGTCGATCAGGGCTAGGCCCTCACCTTCGATGTTGTGCAGGATGCTCAGTTCCATGGGCTTCATGGAAAGGGCGAAATTGTGCAGTCCACGGGCGTGGGTACGGGTCAATTGCAGGCCTTCGCAGGTCTTGCTGCCGTACAGATTGACGGTGAAATCGTAATCGGCGAGCAGCGGATTGCGGCGCTTGATGCATGCCGGCAGCAACTCGCAATAGGCGTCGTAGACCGACAGGCTGTCCTCGCGGCGAGGAAACCTGTAGTCCACCGCCTTCTGCTGGATGGGCACCTGGAACCGCGACGAGGCGATGTTGAAGTGCTGGCCCGGATCACCGAAGTTGGTGGTCAGCGAGCGGAACGGGTACACGAAGTACAGAGCCCGGGAAATGATGTAGGCGGTGTACAGCTTGAGCCACGAGGACTCCGGCCAGCCGCGGATGTCCGCCGGAATTCCGTCGATATGGCTGATGTCGGTACCGTTGCTTTCCAGCCACTGGCGAAAGCCCTGCCAGTGCCGGCGCGACCAGGCCTGGCCCCAGGAGGCGGCCATCTGAATGAAGTGCACGTGGGCGTCGCCGTCGTCGACCGGCATGAAGGGCAGGTCGACGGTCTGGCTGAACTGCACGCTGTACAGGCTGATACCGGCCACGCCGGCATCATCGGCATAGGCCTGCAGGGCCTTGTGGGTGTAGTCGTAGAAGAATGGTGAAACGAACAGGTCGTCTTCCAGGATGATCACGTCGCCGTACTGCTCGGTCAGGTCGCCACAGCTCAGCACGTGCTGGCGCAGGCCGAGGCGCTGCGGGTGGGCGATGATGCGCTTTTCCCCATGGGGCCAGTCGAACGCTTCGGCGACCTGGCGCGGCTCCGGGTTGCCGGAGTTGTCGAGGCTGATCACCAGGCGCACGTTGCCTTCGGGGTACTGCGCCTGAATCAGGGAGCCCAACAGGCGCCGGAGGCTCTTGGGGCGGTTGTAGCCGATGACGACGATGGTGGGTAGTTGTTCGGTCATAGGATCGAAGCCAGTCTGTGATTAAGAGTTAGGAGCGGTTCGTGGGCTGCCGATGCGCCGCGCCGTGCCGTACCGACGGCGTGCGGCGAACAGCACGCTGGCGATCAGGCTCAGGTAGATCAGGATGCTGGCCGCGGCGAATGCCATGACCGTCTGACCAGCCTGTTGCAGCAACAGCGCGCCGGCCATCAAGGCGGCAATGCGCAGCACGGTGCTGAGCAGTTCAAAGGCGAGAAACTGGCCCTGCAGGGCGAGGGCGGGCACGGCCACCGCGCAGGGGCGGCTGACGAAGATCATGTACTCGGCCAGGGCCAGCCAGCGCGCGTACTCGCCCGCCGCTGCCCATTGCTCGCCGAACGCCAGTGCAAATAGCTGGGGACCGAAGCAGAACACCAGGGCAAAGGGCAACAGGCCCACCAGGGCCAGCGCTGCCGTGGCCTTGGCCAGCATGGCGGCTACCGGCTGGCGCTCATGCACAGCCGCGCTGATGCGCGGGTAATAGACATCAGCCACCGATTTGCCGAGCAGTTGCGTCGGCACGTTCAACGCCTGCTTGCACAGGGCAAAGAAGCCTGCGGCCACGGGCCCGAAAAATACTGCAAGCACCAGTGTCGGCAAGTTCTGCGACACCGCATTGATGAGCATCTGCGGTGCGCGGTACTGCGGAAAGTCGTGATAGCGCGCTGCAAGCTCGCGCAGGCTGTGCGGCGGCTCGACGGTCGCATCGGTAGCCTGCGCGAGCGGGCTGCGACGCAGCCTCCAGTTGAGCATCAGGGTATGCAGCAGCGGCCCGCAGGCAGTGCTCAGCAACAGCACCGCAGGGCTGGCATGCAACAGGCCGGCACCGATGCGCAGCCCGTTGTAGGCAACGGCATGCTGCACCGCGACGCCGGCAGTGAGGCGGTAGCACTGTTTGCGAATCAGCCATTGCTGAGTCACTTCGAGTGCGGCACTGGCCACCAGTACCAGCGGCAGCAGCATCAGAAAAGGGGTGATCTGAGTCACTTCTGCCTGTATGGCAAGCGCTTCGCCAAACAGGGCAATCAAGCCGGCCGCGACTACGGCGAAGCCGACGGCCACCAACAGAGACAGATGAATCAGACCACGGGCATCGGCATCGCGCTTGGGCAGCACGATGGCAATGGGATAGGTGAGGGCGGCAATCGGAATGACCATGAACGCCAGGCTCATGAACACTCCCAGCATGCCATACGCCTGTGGTCCGTAGAGACGGGTGATCACCGGTATCAGTAGCAGGGTGATCACCTGTGCCCCAGCGGTTCCGGACGCCACGGTCGCGATGTTGCGCAACACGGGGCTGCGCAACATCGCCCTGGCGGCTGCGCAGAAGCGCGTCCGAAGGGCGGCGGGGGCGGTGACTTCAGGTTCCATGACGTCCACTGTCGTAGGGATCTCAGCCGTTCACTTGCTTACGGCCGATGCCGTAATAATCGAAGCCTTCGCGGTTCACCTGGCCGAGGTCGTACTGGTTGCGCCCGTCGATGATCACCGGCTGTTTGAGCAGCTTCTTCAGCGCCTTGAAGTCAGGGCGACGGAACGGCTTCCACTCGGTGACCAGCACCAGGGCGTCGGCGTCGATGGCGGCCTCGTACTGGCCGTCGACGATCTGCAGGCGACCTTCGCTGAACCAGTGCTCCGGGAACTCGCGCGCGGCGGTTTCGCGGGCGATCGGGTCGAAGGCTTTGACCTTGGCACCGGCGTTGATCAGGCTGTTGATCAGCACCACGCTGGGTGCTTCACGCATGTCGTCGGTGCCGGGCTTGAACGCCAGGCCCCAGACCGCGAAGGTGCGGCCCTTGAGGTCGCCGTCGAAGTGGGCGGCCAGCTTGTTGAACAGCGACTGCTTCTGCTGGTCGTTGCGGGCCTCGACAGCCTGCAGCAGCTTGGGCTCGAAGTCGTTCTGGTGAGCGATGCTGATCAGCGCCTTGACGTCCTTCGGGAAGCACGAGCCGCCGTAGCCGCAGCCGGCATAAATGAAGTGGTAGCCGATGCGCTGGTCGGAGCCGATGCCCAGGCGCACGTTCTCGATGTCCACGTCGAGGCGGTCGCAGAGGCTGGCGATCTCGTTCATGAAGGAGATCTTGGTGGCCAGCATGGCGTTGGCCGCGTACTTGGTCATTTCCGCATCGCGCACGCCCATGAACTTGATGCGCGGATTGTTGCGGATGAAGGGGGCGTACAGCTCGCTCATCACCTGGCGGGCGCGCTCGCTGTCGGTACCGATGATGATGCGGTCCGGGTGCATGAAGTCGTCGACCGCGGCGCCTTCCTTGAGGAATTCAGGGTTGGAGACCACATCGAAGCTGATGTTCTTGCCGCGCAGCTCGAGCTGTTCGAGGATCTCGGCGCGTACCAGGTCGGCGGTGCCCACCGGCACGGTGGACTTGTTGATCACGGTGGTGTGGCGGGTCATCAGGCTGCCGATCTGGCGCGCCACTTCCAGCACGTAGCGCAGGTCGGCCGAGCCGTCTTCACCGGGCGGCGTGCCGACGGCGATGAAGATGATGTCCGATTGCTCCATCGCTTCCGGCAGTGCGGTGGTGAACAGCAGGCGACCGGCCTCGAAGTTCTCTTCCACCACGGTTTCCAGACCCGGCTCGTAAATCGGCAGGATGCCTTTCTTGAGTTTCTCGATCTTTTTCGGATCGACATCCACGCAGACAACCGTGTTGCCCATCTCGGCGATGCAGGCGCCGGTGACGAGGCCGACGTAGCCGGTTCCAACGACAGTGATATTCATGGATAAACTTTCCTTGAGTGAGCGTTAATCGTTACGTGCGCCAAAGGGGCGCGTTCAGTAAATATCGCGCGAGAACAGGGTGAAGGGCGTCTTCACCAGGATCTTGATGTCCAGCCAGAGGGACCAGTTGTTGATGTAGGCCAGGTCCTTCTCCACGCGCTGCTGCATTTTTTCCAGGGTTTCGGTTTCACCACGGTGACCGGTCACCTGGGCGAGGCCGGTGATGCCGGGCTTGAGGCGGTGACGGGCCATGTAGGCGAGGATCTTGTCGCTGTAGTAGTTGTTGTGGGCCACGGCGTGCGGGCGCGGACCAACCAGGGACATCTCGCCGCGCAGCACGTTGATCAGCTGCGGCAACTCGTCGATCGAGGTGCGGCGCAGGAAGCGGCCGACTGGAGTGATGCGCGGGTCTTCACGGGTCGCCTGCTTGACGACCTTGTCGTCATGCATGCGCATCGAGCGGAATTTCCACACCAGGATCACCCCGCCGTTCCAGCCATGACGCGGCTGCAGGAAGAACACCGGGCCGGGCGAGGAGAGCTTCACGGCCATGGCCGCGACGAGGAACACCGGGCTCAGGGCCACCAGCGCCAGGAAGGCCAGGGTGCGGTCCATCAGTTCCTTGCTGAACACCGCAGCCGGATGCGAGCTGATCGGGCTTTCGTTGAGGTAGATGGCCGGCAGCTGCTCGATCTGCGAGATCGACTGGTTGAGCAGCGGCATGCTGCCGAAGTCGGGCACCCAGACCACGTCGACGCTCATGTCCAGCAGGTCGATGTACAGCTTCTCGATGTGCGAGATCTCGTCCAGGGTCAGGGCGATGTACACGCGGCGCACGCCATGCTGCTCGGTGACGTCACGCAGTTCCTGCAGCTTGCCGAGGATCGGGAAACGGCCGTCCTGGGTCTGGGCGTCGTCGCTGGAGGCGATCAGGCCGACCAGGGGCACGCGGTTGTTGGTGGTCAGGCGCTCGGCCAGTTCATGGGCCTTCTCGCCCGAGCCGATGATCAGCGAGACACGCTCGTTGCGAAGCTTCTCCGAGTGCAGGCGGGCGAAGTAGCGCAGCGGGATGAAGGCGATGGCCTGGGCCAGGAAGCCCAGCAGCGCCCACTCGCGCATGATCTCGAAGGAGAAGCGATCCAGGCTCTGGCTGAAGTAGGCGATGAACAGCAGGCCGGCCAGTAGCGTCAGCCAGCCGGCCAACAGGTGAGCCAGGCCGGTCAGGTAGCCGAAGCGCTTGTGATAGACGCGCAGCATGCCATAGGCTGGTACCGAGCCCAGCACCGTGAGGACGATCAGCAGGCGGTACTCGGTGGGCACGTCACCGTAGCGCTGAACGACCAGGTAGCAGAGCAGCATGCTGACCAGAGTAATGGCGCAGGTCCATTGACCCCAGAACGTGAGTCCCCTGCGGTTCTCGGCAGGATTGATCCGTTTGGAAATCATTTGCGGCGATCCTCGTGCAAATCTTCGATGAAGTGAGTGGCCTCCGGAGAACGCACGAGAGGCGACATGTCCTTGGTTGAAGCGGTGGCGGGCGTGCCCAGGGTCGTGCAGCGCATCAGCGCCTGCTGAAAGGGTTGCGCCCTGAAACTGAACTCTCGACGCATGGTTTTCCAACCTCCAACAAATACGAATCCTGCGGCCTGAACCGACAGGCACGCGTTATCAGGCAGTCAACTAAGCGAAATGCTGGTGTGCGATGCGCCAGGGCGTGTCGATGACCAGACGTTCGGCCTCTCTCTCGCCCAGGATCCGGGCGGCTTGCAGGAGACCTTCTTGTAATAGGGGAGGGCGGTGATCCAGGTTGTGGGCATCAGTCGCCATAATGCTGACCACGCGATTGCTCAGCAGTTCGTGAGCCAGGTGCATTGCCCGTTCGCCAAAACGACCAGCGGCAGAGCCGGCCGTTACCTGCAGCAGGCAGCCCTGTTCGATGAACGGTTTGAGCTTGCTCGGGTTGTTCATCAGCGCCTTGTTGCGCTCCGGATGCGCGATGATCGGCACCACGCCCCTGTCCAGCAGCCATTGGGTCAGACGTTCGGCGCCAAAGGGCATTTCCCCGTGGGGAAACTCCAGCAGCAGTACCTTCTTGCCTTCCCATTGGCCGAGAAACGGAATGCTGCCGTCCAGCACACGTGTCATCAGCTCGCCGGAGAAGCGCACCTCGGCGGCGGCAGCGACCTTCAGGTCGATGCCCGCCTCCTGCAGCGCGGTGTTGAAGCGGCTGCAGGCCTCGGCGATGGTACGGCTGTCGTTGTCATAGCGGCCGATATGGATGTGCGGCGTGCAGACCACATGGCTGATGCCGTTGTCCACTGCCAGGCGGGCCATGTCCAGCGCGGTCGGCAGGTCTGCCGGGCCGTCGTCGATGCCCGGCAGCAGGTGGTTATGCAGATCGATCATCAAACACCTCCTGCTGTCATGCACTGGTGGGTCATGGCGGTTATCAGGCCTTGCGGTCGCTGTAGCCGTAATGGTCGTAGTAGCCGGAGTAGTCGCCGGAGCGCGCCGCCTTTTGCACGTCTACCTGGTTGAGCACCACACCCATCACCGAAGCACCGCTCTGCAACAGGTGGCCGACGCCACGCTGGGCCAGGGGAATGGAAGTGCCGTCGGCTTTGACCACGTAGATCACCGCATCGGCGAAGGTGGACAGCAGCACGGCATCGCTCACGGCCTGGCTGGGTGGCGAATCGATGATGATGTGGTCGTAACGCTCCTTGATCATGTCCAGGAACTTGGCGAAGCGCGGCGAGGCCAGCAGTTCCAGTGGGTTCGGCGGTACCGCGCCGGCCGGCAGCATGTCCAGGTTGGTGCCCATGTTGTGAATGCACTCCTCGACCTTGGCGCTGCCGGTGATCAGGTTGGCCAGGCCCGGGGTGCCGACCGGGAAGTCGAAGCTCTTGGCCAGGGTCGGGCGGCGCAGGTCGGCGTCGATCAGCAGCACCCGTTGCAGCTGGCTGAGGGCGAATGCCATGTTGGCCACCAGGGTGCTCTTGCCTTCGCCCGGTGACGAGGAGGTGACCACCAGAACCTTCTGCGAGCGGTTGGTATCGGCCAGCATCAGGCTGGTGCGAATGGTACGGATCGACTCGCAGAAGCGCGGATCCTCGCCATGCTCGAACAGGTGCGCGGCGGTGTATTTGGCGTTGTTGGCGATCAGCGGAACGATGCCCAGTACCGGCAGGTTCAGCTTGGTCTCCACGTCGTCGGCGCTCTTGAAGGTGTTGTTGAGGAAATCGCGGACGATGGCCAGGGCCATGGCGAATACCAGGGCGAGACCGGCGGCCAGGACGATCAGCAGCTTCTGGTTCGGCGCGGCCGGCTGCAGCGGGGCGATGGCCTGGTCGATGATGCGTGCGTTGCTGGAGTTGACGTCCTGGGTGGCTGCGGTTTCGCGCAGGCGGGTCATGAAGGTCTCGTACAGCGAGCGGTTGCTTTCCACGTCGCGGGTCAGCTCACGCACCTTGAATTCCTTGCGCGAGATGTCCTGGATCTGCTCCTTGTTCTTGTCGAACGAGGCGTTCAGCGAGTTCTCGTTGGCCACGGCCAGCTGGTAGTTGCGCTCGATGCTGGCGACCACCTGCTCGACCTGGGCACGCAGGCTGGCCGAGGCAGCACTGAGGTCGGACTTCGCCGCGAGCATCGCCGGGTGACGATCACCGTAGCGACGCGACAGCTCCTCGACCTTGGCACGGGCACGGGCTTCCTCGGACTTGAACTGCTGGATCAGCGGGTTGCCGAGCACGGCCGGCACGCTGGCCAGGCGGCGCCAGTCGCCACTGCCCATGGACTGCACCTGACGGTACTGGCTTTCGGCCTCGGCGCGCTGGCGACGGGCGTCGATCATGCGATCGCCGGTCAGCGACAGTTCGTTGTTGCTGATGGTGGCCACGCCGTTGACGTCCACCAGGCCTTCGGCCTCGCGGTAGGCCTGCAGGCGGTTCTCGGCTTCCTGCAGCGAGCTGCGCAGCTCGGTCAGGCGGGTGTTCATCCAGGTGGTGGCCGACAGTGACATTTCCATCTGTGCTTCGAGCTGGCTGTCGATGTAGTTGCTGGCCAGGGAGTTGGCGATGGCCGCGGCGGTCAGTCGGTCCGGCAGGTCGACGGAGATATTGACCAGCTGGCTCTTGCCTTCGACCCAGATGTTGGTGCGATCCATGAGGATCTTGGTGACGATGTCGAGCAGCTCGGCTTCGGTCATCGGCTTGGCCGGCTCGGGCTCGTCCACCAGGCCGGTGATCGACAGGGCGCTCTGCAGGCCGCGGGCGATGCCGCCGAAATTGATTAGCGGCTGGGGCTGCTGACGGGGGTCGAAGTCCGGGTGCTCGGTAAGGTTGAGCTCACGCACCACCTTCTCGGCCACCACGCGGCTCTTGATCAGGCCGAGCTGGGTCTGCAGGTATTCGTTGACCGCACCGGTGGTGTCGGTGACCTGCTGGAAGGACACCAGCTGGGTGCCCTTGGTCTCGATCATCACCGTGGCGACGGCGCGGTAGATCGGCGTCATGCGGGAGACGGCAACCGCGGTGATCAGGGTGACCACCACGACGAACAGGGCGATGGCCCACTTGCGCATCCATACGGCATTCCAGATGCGCCGCAGGTCGATGTAATCGCTATCTGCTTCCGAGGGCGAGGGCTGCCACTGTCGGATCGTTCGTGCAGGACTGTTCATATTCAGAAGAACCCTTGATCGATGGTGATGGTGTCACCCGGCTTGACGAGGGTGTCGAGCGTGGCTTTTTCCGAGGCGCGGGATTCGCCCGTGCCGCGTGCGATGGTGATGCGTTTGGTCGAAGCGCGTTCGGTCAGGCCGCCAGCCAGTGCAATGGCTCGGTCCAGGGTCAGGCCGGGCTGATAGGGGTAGCCACCGGGGGCTTTCACCTCACCGCTGATATAGAACTCGCGGTAGGTGGTGACGGCGACCGAGACCCGCGGGTCGACCAGGTAGCCGTCGGCCTTCAGGCGTTCGGTAAGGATGCGTTCGATGTCGGCTGCGGTCTTGTCGCTGGCCTCGATCGCCCCCAGGAACGGGTAGGAGAAGGTGCCGGCATCGTTGAGGCGGATCTCCTCGAAGGACAGATCGGGCTCGCCGAAGACACTGATCTTGATCACGTCGCCAGAGCTCAGTCGATACTGCGGGTTGGCCTGTGCGCCGGCTGCGAATGCGAGCATCAGCAGCAGCGAGAAGGCTTTGAACAGATGGTGGACTGACATCCGCATACTCCTTGTAGTTGCTTGATCATCAGGCGCCGGGAAAAGGGCGCCCGCCGCTCGCCTGCAAGGGCAAACGGAAAAGGGTTGATAAGGGTGGTGACGCCTGCGTCACCCTGTTGAGGAGCCCGGGTGTTAGAGGCTCAAGCTCAACGACAGCTGATAGATGTTCCGGTCATAGGATTTCTCCCGCACGCTCGAATCGTTTTCGGTGTGGCGGTAACCCAGTGATACATCAGCCCAGCGCAGCGGCGAGTAGGTCAGCTCCAGGCCATAGCCGGTGCGGTCATCCTGGCGCTCGATCGCCTTGTAATCGCGCTCGGAGTAGCGGTAGAACAGCTCCGAACTGATGAAGGCCGACCATTCATGCTCCCAGCTCAGGCGCGTGGTGGTGTCCTGTACCGTGCTCGCCCCGTCGTCGCCTTCGTCGAAGGCGCGGCGGGTGTTGAGTTTGACGACGGAGTAAGTACGCGGTTCCCAGGCTACACCCACTTCCCACATCGGGCTGGTGTAGTCCTCGCGGCTGCTGCTGTCGAAGTTCTTGCGCTCGGCACCCAGGCGCAGGGTGCCGGAAGTCCTGGCGGTGGCGTCCCAGGTGGCACCGAACAACAGCGCATCGTTGGTGCTGTCACGGTCGCTGTCGCGGCGCACATAGTCGTGGTTGGTATGGCGCAGCTCGACCAGCGAGCGGGTGCTGCCGCCAAGACGGTGGTACCAGACGGTATTGAAAGTGGTGCTGTCGCGTTCCTCGTCGGCGTTCAGGCCGCCGCCGTTGCGATAGCGGATGGACTCATAGTTGGTACCGAAGTCCAGCTGGTTGAGCCCGGTCTGGGTGCCGTAGGTGTAGACGGCGCCGGCCACGGCGCGGTCGTACTTGTCGTTCTCGTTGTCGTCGGGGTCGGCCAGGTCGGTGGTTTCCTCGACGCGGTGGTAGCCCAGGTTCCAGCGCAGGCGGTTGCGCGAGTTGAACTCCATGACGCTGCGAAAGCGCAGGTGATGATCAGTATGGCTGGCGCGATCATCTGAGTGGTAGTTCTGGTCGTCGAACTCGTACTCGAGCTGGTAACCGGTGTTGCGGGTTTCGGCGCTGAGCAGGAATTTGGGGTTGATGCTGGTGATCCACGAGGAGCGGGCCCCGTCGCGCAGGCCGCGGTAGTTGTCGTCGTAGCTTTCGCCGACGTCCAGGGTTGGCGTGAACTCGAACCCAGCCAGGTCGATGTGTTGTGGGTCGGTTGCCCAGCTGGCTGTAGACAGCGTACCTGCTAATGAAGCCGTCAGTATCTTGGTGAGTTTCATGGTGCCAAATCCCTTCCCGGGGTCTATCGCTTGGTGTGGAGAGCCGCTCGGCATTGCGACGAGAGGGGCTGGCATGGGGATGTCAGTTACCTATCGCATTGACTTGCGGCCATTTTTCATGAGTCATTGGTTGTCGCCTCTTGATAGAAGTTCCCTGGTGGCAGAGAAACTGGTCACAGCCGAAGCGATAAAAAAATATGGAACTTAAATGCCATGGGATCGACCGTGGCGGCGATGTGCACCATTAAGGCTTCTCGGCTCGCGCCTGCCCTCAACCCTCATGGTGACGGTGCCAGCTTATAAAAAGATGAAATTCAGGACGCCGTCATATTAAGTGCGAGTTTGCATGGTGGCGAAGACGGGTTACAGGATTGTTAACGAAAGGCAATATCTGTGCCTGTAGGAGGGTGCGCCGCAAGAAAGAGGTCTTCAGGAGCTACCAATGTTTGTCGCTCATGCACAGCGCACAGTAGTTGCCCCGGCAGCTATATTAGGGTTTGCTCTGGTGCCAGACTATAAATAGGCCCGCCATGGTTCTGGCTAGTGAAGGGGTGGCCTGGCTTGTAAAGTAGCGAAAAAATGGCGCCATTTATATGTTGGGTCCCCGCTTCATTTCGGGCGAGTTTTTTAATATTGTGAAGTGCACCGAAATAACTGATTTCTAACTATATATCCCCGGTGCCCTGGAGCCGGAATTTCGCCGTCGAGGGCAGCTCGAGCCCTTACTGGTGGCGGCTCTGGTTTATGCGCATCCTGTCATGTTTTGCACCGATCAGGTACGCGGCACCTTGCTCGCGCTGCACAATAGTGCGCCTTGATCGCCGCGCCTCAGCGAGTTGTGCAGCCCTGCCGGCAGACAGAGGTTGAATCCGATAGACGGTTGATAGACTTGTGCGGGCAGTTGTTTTTTATCTACCGGGAACATGCATAGTAAACCCCGTTGAGTGAGCTCGGAAAGTTCCCCGCTGAATTGTAAGCATTTTTATGGCGCCTGTTTTTTGTAGAGGCGGCGGTTTGTCGGGCATGTAATCGGTTCGTTTGAACCGATTAGGCGATGGCATATCTTCTTTAGGCAATCTAGCGCTAAAAAAGAAGGGCCGTGGTGGCTAAGAGATATCAATTGTGATTAGGATGACCTGTCATGTCGCATATATATGCAGTGGTTCTGACCTATAACCGCAAGGATCTGCTCAAGCGATGCCTGGAGGCGGTGTCTACCCAAACCAGACCCTGCGACGGCATCATCGTTATTGATAACGCCAGTTCCGACGGCAGCGAACAGATGGTGCTGGATCTGGCCTTGCCCCATCTCGAGCTCTATGTGCTTTCGCAGAACGTCGGAGCTTCAGGCGGGTTCAACGCGGGGTTTCGCATTGCCTATCAACGCGGCGCCGATTTCATCTGGATGATGGACGACGACGTGATTCCCAGTCCGGATGCGCTGCAACGATTGGTCGAGGCCGACGAACTGCTTGCGGCACGCGACATCAAACGCAGCTTCCTGCTGTCCGGCGCCTATACCCAGGATGGATTGGTCAACAACTCACCCGCCCTGGACCAGCGGCGCAACCGCATCGACTATGAGTGCTGGCCAGCCACTGTGGAACTCGGGGTGATGCCGGTATCACGCGCGACCTTCGTGTCCATCCTGGTGCCGAGGGTGACATTGACCGAGCATGGCGTGCCGATTAGCTCGATGTTCATCTGGGGCGAGGACACCGAGTTTACGCTGCGGGTAACTCGTGATGCCCCTGGCTACCTGGTAGGCGCCAGCAAGGTGCTGCACTTGCGCCAGGAGGGCGGGGGGGCAATCAATATCCGTACCGAAAAGAGCCCGGCCAGGATCCGCTATCACCGGCACTTCGTCCGCAACGAGTTGTTCATCACCCGCCGATACGCGAGCCGCCGTCGGTTACTGAAAATCCTCGCATATCGCCTGTGGGGCATAGGCAAGCTGCTGTTTGCAGGCGAGTTCTACAAAGCCCGCGTGATTCTTGCCGGGTTGTTGGAAGCACTGGCGTTCGCGCCACGGGTTGAACCGGCAGATGCGCCACTGGAAACGCTTCGCGTGCAGGTACGGCAGGCGGTGCAACCTGGCTTCGAGCTGACCGCACCTGCACCCGCCGAGGATTTGCAGCCGGTTTCCAGCTTGTTGCAGCCGGAAATGATGGTCCGCTCAATATAGCTTCCCGGTGCGGTCGGTTATCAGAGGCCAGGCCGCATCCTTTTCCGACAATGTCGTCACGGCGAGCGGCCAGTCGATCCCCAGACGTGCGTCGTTGTAGCGCAGGCCGCGCTCTGCGCTCGGTGTATAGGGCGTGGACACCAGATAGCTGACCTCCACATCGTCGCTCAGGGTCTGGAAGGAGTGCGCAAAACCCGGCGGCACATACAGTTGGCGATGATTATCGGCCGTCAACTCGAACGCCTGGTGCTGCAGGTAGGTGGAGGAGTCTTCGCGCAAATCCACGATCACGTCGAGGATGGCGCCACGGGTGCAGCGCACCAGCTTGGCTTCACCATAAGGTTGCATCTGGTAGTGCAGACCGCGCAGCGTGCCGCGGCGCTGCGAGCGGGAGGTGTTCTGCTGCACGAACCGGTTGATCAGGCCATGGCGTTCAAATTCTTCGGCGCAGAAGGTGCGCGCGAAGTAACCGCGTTCGTCACCGCGCAGTTCGAGCTCGATCAGCCAGGCGTCGTTGAGCGTGGTAGGGTGGAAAATCATGGGTGCTCCTGGTCGATGGTCGTGGGAACGCGCGGCGTACTGGCGGAATCGCCAGCGAACAGGCTTTCCTGCTCCGCGTAGAGTTGATCGACAAGGCGCCCTGCTGGGAACTGCACATCATCGAAAGTCAGCGCCGTGTCCTTGGCCACCGCACGTTTGAGCCTGCAGCCGAGCGCCAGTCCGATGGGCAGCAGGTTCTCGGCACGGATGGCCGTCATGTTCTCGGCAACACCATAGGCTTCGTAACCGCCAAAATCCGCGATGCTATCGCCCGGGGCCAGGTCTTTCTTGGCCACTGCGATCACGCCTACGCTCGGGGCCCCACTGGGTGTCAGCACGGGGTCGCCGAACAGCACGGCACGCGCCACCGAGTTGGGCACTTCGAAGTGGCACAGGTGATAGGGCGTGTAGAAGCTGTAATAGGGCCCCTTGCCGAGCTTGTAAAGCTCCAGATAATGGCGCTGTCTCGGGTTCTGCAACGTGCCGATGACGAACACCCCGGGACCGGGGCGGGCGCCTACCACGTAGTCGACCAAGCCCGGCTCATGGGCATCGAGGTGCGGCTCGAATGCTGCCAGGGTGTCCTCGATGGGTACCAGCGGCGCTCCCGGGTTGCCGCCGGAAAAGTCCGGGCCGAGCATGCCGCGGCGAGCGACACGCATGCCGGTGGCGTTGGCGACGATGGCCTGCTCGAAGGAAATCTTGGTGCCATCGGCGAACGAGGCGACCATTGCCGGCTTCTGGCCCCAGCGGCGGGCGAACTCCTGCTGTGTGGTCGGGTTGCGATAGGGGTCATGCAAACCCTTGATGTTGCCGCACAGCACGGGTTTTACGCCCAGCCCCGCGACAAACCGGTAGAGGTTCATCTGCACGCCCGGCTGATCGCCATCCGAGAAGGTGTAGATGACCCCGGCTTGATCGGCCTTGTGCTTGAGGATCGGGCCGATGGTGCCATCGAGCTCGGCATTCATCTGCACCACGTGCTTGCCGGCTTGCAGGGCGGCCAACACGGCATGGGCGGCGTACTCGATGGAGCCGGTCACTTCGATGATCGCATCCAGGCCCTCGGCGCGCGCCAGAGCCTGGGCATTTTCGGTGACTGCCGGCGTGCCCCTGGCGATGGCATGTTCCAGTTCGGCCTGGGTGTCGCAGCGCAGCGGCTCGATGCCGGCCTGGTCATACACCCCCACGGCGCTACCGATGTTGCGATTGGCCACGGCGCACAGGCGCATGCCGGGGGTGGCGGTGAGTATCTGCAGGGCAATGCCGCTACCCTGGAAGCCTGCGCCAATCATACCCACACGAATGGGGCGGCCCTCGGCCTCGCGTTTGGCCAGGGCGCTGTCAACGATGATCATCGGTGCGGCTCCTTCAGTCTTTCCACTGTTTCCATGGTGCGCCGCTGGCCCAGGCGCTTTCCAGGGTGATCTTGTCGCGCAGCGAATCCATGCTCTGCCAATAGCCGTCATGGTGATAGCTGCCGAGCATGTCGAGTTCGACCAGGCGATCCATGGGTTCGTTTTCCCAGGTGGTCTGGTCGCCGTCGATCAGCTCGAAAACCTCCGGCTGGCACACGAAGAAGCCGCCATTGATCAGGCCGCCATCGGCCGCGCCTTTCTCGCGAAAGGCCTCTACCCGACTGAGGTCTTCGTTGAGCCGCAACGCGCCGTAGCGCCCCGGCTGAGTGACGGCGGTCAGGGTGCACCAACGTTTCGAGGCCTGGTGCACCTCGACCAGTTGGCGGATGTTGACGTCGCTGACACCGTCGCCGTAGGTCAGGCAAAAGGGGCCATCACTGAGCAGGCGCATCGCGCGCTTGAGACGCCCGCCGGTCATCGAGTCGGCACCGGTGTCGAGCACGGTGACGCGCCAGTCCTCGCTGACGCTCTCCAGCCAGTCGATGCTGCCGGTCTTCAGATCGATGGTGTAGTCGGTTCGTTGGGCGCGGTAGTTGAGGAAGTAGTCGCGGATGTAGTCGACCTTGTAGCCGCCCAGTACCACGAAATCGTTGAAGCCGTGGTGAGCGTACATCTTCATGATGTGCCAGATGATCGGCCGTCCACCAATCTCAACCATCGGCTTGGGGCGCACCGTTGTTTCCTCGCTCAGCCGGGTGCCGAAGCCACCTGCAAAGATCGCTACTTTCATGATGTCATTGCTCTCTCGATGATTGGCGCTGAAATCGCGATGGGTCCGAAGGACCCCCAATACGGTGTGCTCCCTAATGGGAATACCAGCGCAGATCCTCGGATAGGCGGCCGCTGTCGATATGGCTTTGCAGCACACGAAGCCGCATCAGGGGCGAGGCGCGAAACTGGCTATCGGCGAAATTCATGCCCTTGAGTCCAGCGATCAGTTGACTGATCGACTTGGTCAGGGTCATTTGCGGTTGGTGCTCTGGGGCGAGACGGGCGAACAGACTGAAGTCGACCTGGTAGGAGCGGCTGTCCACCGGTGCGGCCGTGTTGATGCTCACCTCGGTGCCAGGCAGGGCGGCGGCCACCGCAGCGGCCAGGTCGCGGACCTGATGGTTGCGCTCGTTGCTGCCGGTGTTCACGCGCAGGATGCGCCCTCCATTGTCGGCGCTGCGCTGGATGGCCCAGTCGATGGCGCGGGCCATGTCCGCGACATCGATTAGCGGCCGCCAGGGCGAACCGTCGCTGAGCACCGTGATGCGGCCTTCGCTGAGCGCGCCAGCAACAAAGTCGTTGAGCACCAGATCCAGGCGCAGGCGGTCGGACATCCCGCAGGCCGTGGCGAAGCGCAGGCTGGTAATCACCATGTCGCCGTCGATGTCCGCGAGGGCATCCTCGCTGCCGATCTTCGAGCGCGCGTAGGCAGTCATCGGCGCCACCGGATCGTTTTCCGTGCGCGGCCCGCCTTCGGCAACACCATAAACACTGCAGCTGGAAGCGAAGACGAAATTGCGCACACCGGCGCGCGCGGCAGCCCGGGCAATGCGGATGGTGGCGTCCTGGTTGATTGCCGCGGTCACCCCGGCGAAGCGGTCGCCCATGGGATCATTGGACACCGCTGCCAGTTGCACCACGGCGTCGTAGCCGTCCAATGCCTGCTCCGTGAGGTCGCGCACGTCACCAAAGAACTGCTGCGTCAGCCGCTGTTCCGGCAGGGTATGGGCGTTGGTGAGGCAATGTGCGAAGTAGGCGTTGTCAAAGCCGTGCACGTTCGCAGAGGGGTGGCGAGCGGTTAGCTCGCGAATTACTGCAGGGCCGACATAGCCCATGTTGCCCAGAACGAGAATCTTCATATGCCATCCTCGCGCCGTCCAGGAGTGGGCCGGCGTTCAATAGATGGCCAGATAGTATTACCGCGACAGAAAAATGCTTAATTTATCTGATGAATGGTTTAGTGATCTTAACCTGTTGATTATTATAGTATTTACGTATTCTTTTGATTTTATTGGATTTTCGTCTATATCCGTCAGCGGCGCCATGGGCTGGATAGAAGCCCTGGAGCCCTTGAAAAGGCTGGGCTTCAAGGGTTCAGAGGCTGCGGAGGGGCTTTGTGCGGGCCTTCACAGAATTTACATTTAAGCGCTATGGGAGCGTTGGACGCACCTCGGGATTGGCCAGTACGCAGGGGTCACCGTTGAAAAAGGACCGCACGTTGGCGAAGGCATCACCGAAATACAGCTCGTACCCCTCCCGCTCCACATAGCCAAGGTGGGGCGTACAGAGCACGGCTGGGTGCTGCAAGAGGGCGTGATGGGGGTCGACCAGCGGCTCTTGTTCGAATACATCAAGCGCTGCGAAGCCCGGCCTGCCCTTGTTGAGGGCGTCGAGCAAGGCGCCCGGGGCAATCAACTCGGCGCGGCTGGTATTGACCAGCAGGGCCGAGGGTTTCATCTGTGTCAGATCTTTGACGGTCACCAAGTGGCGGGTGCTTTCGGCGAGACGCAGATGCAGACTGACCACGTCGGCCTGGGAAAAGAACGCTTCTCGTGATTCGGCGGCCTGGTGGCCGTCGGCCATGGCTGCCTGACGCGACGCCTCGCTGCCCCATACCAGCACCGGCATCTCGAAGGCCTGGGCGTAACGGGCCAGGCGCTGGCCGATCTTGCCGTAGCCCCAGATGCCCAGTGTCTGTCCGGCCAGGCGCTGACCGAGGTTGACCTGCCACTGCCCGGCGTACATCGCCTGCATGGCCGGGAACAGCTGACGGCGGGCATTGAGAATCAGCGCCCAGGTCAGTTCGGCTGGCGCAATCGGCGAGCCACGGCCCTCCATCACCGCCACGCCATGACGAGTACAGGCCTCGACATCCAGGTGGCTGGACACCTTGCCGGTCTGGCTGATCAGCTTGAGGTTCGGCAGGCGGGCCAGCAGCGCTTCATCTATACGGGTGCGTTCGCGGGTCAACACCAGAGCGTCCGCGTCGGCAAAGCGCTCGGCGAGCACCTCGACATCGTCCACGGCGTCGTGATGGAGGCTGACCTGATGACCGGCCAGGGTGGCGAAGCAGGCGAGGCTGCGAATGACGTCTTGGTAGTCATCGGGAACGACGATATGCATGGCGGCTCCGAAAACGCGTCAGGCTCCCTGGGGAGCCTGATTGGGTGAAGTATCAGCTGGCGCTTGGTGCCGCTGCCTTATGGCGAGCGCGCCAGATACGCCAGATGGGCAAGGCTATCATCATAGCCACCAGCGCCCATACGGCCAGGCTGATCGAGCTGCTCCACAGGATACTCAGGTCGCCGTTGGAGATGGACAGGGCGCGGCGCAGGTTCTGCTCCATCATGCCGCCGAGAATGAATCCCAGCAGCACCGCCGACAGCGGAAAGTCCATCTTGCGCAGGATGTAGCCTGCGACGCCGATGCCGATCATCAGGTACAGGTCGAACGCGGTGGCATGCACCGCATAGACGCCTATCGAGGTGATGATGGCAATGGCCGGCACCAGGGCCCAATACGGCACGGCCAGGATCTTGGTGAACACCTTGATCATCGGCACGTTGATGATGATCAACATGATGTTGGCCACGAACAGCGAGGCGATCAGACCCCAGACGATATCCGGTTGGTCGCGGAACAGCAGCGGGCCCGGGGTAATGTTGTACAGCGTCAGGGCGCCGAGCATCACCGCGGTGGTGCCCGAGCCGGGAACGCCGAGGGTCAGCATCGGTACCATCGAGCCGCAGGCCGCGGCGCTGTTCGCCGTTTCCGGCGCCGCCAGGCCGCGCAGGTCGCCGTCACCGAACTTGTTGTCCTTCACCGCCAGGCGTTTCTCGGCCATGTACGACACGGCGCTGGCCAGGGTTGCGCCGGCGCCTGGCAGAACACCCATAAAGAAGCCGGTGGCACCGCTGCGCAGGTTGGTGGCGAGTACCGACATGCCTTCCTTGACGTTGAACAGCATGCGGCCACTGGCGTCGATGGCCTTCTGACCATGGTGGGTGCGCTCGAGCAGCACGAGGATCTCGCTGACCGAAAACAGACCCAGCACCAGCACCACGAACTGAATGCCGTCGGCCAGGCCCAGGCTGCCGAAGGTGAAGCGGTACACGCCGCTGTTGGAGTCGATACCGACGCACGACAGGAACAAGCCGATACAGGCCGCGATGGCGGTCTTCATGGGTTTGTTGCCGGCCATGCCCGCCAGGCAGACGATGGCGAAGACCATCAGCACGAAGTATTCGGCCGGGCCGAAGGCCACTGCCCACTTGGCGAGCAGCGGGGCGAAGATCACCACGCCACAGGTCGCCATCAGGCCACCGACGAACGAGCTCCAGGCGGAGATCGACAGCGCCACGCCAGCCTTGCCCTGGCGGGCCAGCGGATAGCCGTCCAGGGTAGTCATCACCGCCGAGGCCTCGCCTGGGATGTTCAGCAGGATCGAGGAAATACGACCGCCGTATTCGCAGCCCAGGTAGACCGCCGCGAGCAGGATCAGCGCGGTTTCCGGTGGCAGGCCGAGGGCGAAGGCGATTGGAATCAGCAGCGCCACGCCATTGATCGGGCCCAGGCCCGGCAGCAGGCCGACGACGGTGCCGATCAGGGT